>NZ_JATAAG010000010.1:401857-437019 GCF_030341915.1 Pseudomonas sp. BCRC 81390
CTCATCACCGGCTGGTCCGGGTGCGTCTTCTGCATGTGCTCGACATAGTTGTCATAGTCGGGCATGCCGACCATCAGGCGGGCTGCCTGCCCCAGGTACTTACCCAGTCGACCCAGGTCGTTGAACATCGCAGCAGTCCTCTCAAGCGTCAGGCAGGGCCTGGAACGGGGTTTCCTTGTCGCTGCGCTCCTTGCGGCCGAGGGCGGCGAAGCCGACCTTGACGGCAAAGAACAGCACACTGAACACCACCACCAGGAACAGCACGGTCAGGCCGGCGTTGGTGTAGGCGTTGTAGATCACGTGCTGCATCTGCCCGATATCCTTGGCCGGGGCCAGGACCTGGCCGGCGTCCAGCGCGGTGCTGTACTTCTTGGCCAGGGCCAGGAAGCCGACTGCCGGGTTCGGGTCGAACAGCTTGATCAGGCCTGCGGTGGTGGTGCAGATCAGCAGCCACACGGCTGGCAGCAAGGTGACCCAGACGTAGCGCTGGCGCTTCATCTTGATCAGTACCACGGTGCCGAGCATCAGGGCGATACCGGCCAGCATCTGGTTGGAGATACCGAACAGCGGCCACAGCGTGTTGATGCCACCCAGCGGGTCGATCACGCCCTGGTACAGCAGGTAGCCCCACAGTGCCACGCAGCCGGCGGTGCCGATCAGGTTGGCACTCCACGACTCGGTACGCTTGAGCGCCGGCACGAAGCTGCCCAGCAGGTCCTGCAGCATGAAGCGCCCGGCACGGGTACCGGCGTCTACCGCGGTAAGGATGAACAGCGCCTCGAACAGGATCGCGAAGTGGTACCAGAAGGCCATGGTGTTCTCACCCGGCAGCACCTGGTGCAGGATCTGCGCGATGCCCACCGCCAGCGTCGGTGCACCACCGGCACGCGCCAGGATGGTGTGCTCGCCAATGTCGCGGGCTGTGGCCTCAAGCTGTTCCGGGGTGATCAGGAAGCCCCAGCTGCTGACCGTTTGCGCCACCGAAGCCACGTCGGCACCGACCACGGCGGCCGGGCTGTTCATGGCGAAATACACGCCTGGCTCGATCACCGAGGCAGCGACCATGGCCATGATGGCGACGAACGACTCCATCAGCATGCCGCCGTAGCCGATGTAGCGGGCGTTGGTTTCGTTGTCCAGCAGCTTGGGCGTGGTCCCCGAGGAGATCAGCGCGTGGAAGCCGGACACCGCGCCACAGGCGATGGTGATGAACAGGAACGGGAACAGGGTGCCCTTCCACACCGGGCCGGTCCCGTCGGTGAACTGGGTCAGCGCCGGCATTTTCAGCTCGGGCGCGATGATCAGGATACCGATGGCCAGGCCAACGATGGTGCCGATCTTGAGGAAGGTCGACAGGTAGTCACGCGGCGCCAGTACCAGCCACACCGGCAGCACGGCGGCGACAAAGCCGTAGCCCACCAGCATCCAGGTGATCTGCACGCCAGTGAAGGTGAACGCCGGGCCCCACACCGGATCCGCGGCAATCTGGCCCCCCAGCCAGATCGAGGCCAGCAGCAGGACCACGCCCACGACCGAGATCTCGCCGATACGGCCCGGGCGGATGTAGCGCATGTAGACGCCCATGAACATTGCGATCGGGATGGTCGCCATCACCGTGAACATGCCCCAAGGGCTCTCGGCCAGGGCCTTGACCACGATCAGCGCCAGCACCGCGAGGATGATGATCATGATCAGGAAGCAGCCGAACAGGGCGATGGCTCCCGGGATGCGGCCCATCTCCTCGCGCACCATGTCGCCCAGCGAGCGGCCGTTGCGACGGGTGGACAGGAACAGGACCATGAAGTCCTGCACCGCACCGGCCAGCACCACGCCGGCGATCAGCCACAGAGTACCGGGCAGGTAGCCCATCTGCGCAGCCAGTACCGGGCCGACCAGCGGACCAGCGCCGGCGATGGCGGCAAAGTGGTGACCGAAGAGGATGTGTTTGTTGGTCGGGACATAGTCCAGGCCGTCGTTGTTGAGCACCGCCGGGGTGGCGCGGCGCGGGTCGAGTTGCATCACCTTGGTGGCGATGAACAGGCTGTAGTAGCGATAGGCGACCAGGTAGATGGCCACTGCCGCGACCACGATCCACAAGGCATTGATCGCCTCGCCGCGACGCAGGGCAACCACACCCAGCGCGCAGGCTCCTATGACTGCCAGCGCCAGCCACGGAATGTGGCGTAGCAGGCTATTATTGTTGTTCATGGTTTGCTTCCAGCTGGTGGATTGGAAAAGACCGCCCATCGAGTCTAGGGCGTGTCATCGCGCATTGCCACACTTGCTTTGGTCTAGAGCCTCTGCGGCCAGATTGCGGAACCTGATGCACAGATAAGTTAACTATAGTCAGGATGTCACCCGAGGGCTTTCTCATGACCGACCACGACGAGCGCCGCCGCTTCCAGCGCATCGATTTCGACGCCCCCACCGAACTGCGCCAGGGCGACCGCCGCTGGCCGGTAAAACTGCTGGACGTGTCGCTGAAAGGCCTTCTGGTCAAGCGCCCCGAGCCGTGGGACGCCGACCTGACCCAGGACTTCGATGCGATCATCCACCTCGACCGCGATGTGCGCGTGCAGATGCAGGTGGAATTGCGCCACGAAGAAGCCACCCGCCTGGGCTTCATCTGCCTGTACATCGACGTCGAATCAATGAGCCATTTGCACCGTCTTGTGGAACTGAACCTGGCCGACAGCACCGAAATGATGCGCGAACTGCGTGAACTGATCGAATAATGAAATCTCTTAGCTAGCTAAGATTTTCCTCATCGCGTGTTTCCTGTCTACCCAGACAGCTTTCAGCCTGGGTCGCGGCATTTTGTACACACCCCTCTAATCCAGTCTTTTCCAACCTGGTACGCCTCCTGCATTGGGTGCTGGTGCCTTGCGCCAGCGCTCGTGTGCGCGCTCGGATCAAAAAATTGTATACAATTCTAGTGGCTTTCATTTGTCAGAAATGTCTACAGTAGCGACACAACAATAAACAGAGAGCCTGCTCCATGACTACGTCCCCTAGCACGTCTCCCGCCAAGCGCCCCGAGGACGAAAACCTCGGCCTTGGGGCCAACCTGGCCTATGGTCTGCAGCATGTACTGACCATGTATGGGGGGATCGTCGCGGTACCCCTGATCCTGGGGCAAGCCGCGGGCCTGAACGGTGCCGAAATCGGCATGCTGATCGCCGCTTCGCTGTTTGCCGGTGGCCTGGCCACCCTGCTGCAGACACTGGGCCTGCCATTCTTCGGCTGCCAGCTGCCGCTGGTACAGGGCGTGTCGTTCGCTGGCGTGGCGACCATGGGGGCCATTCTCAGCAGCGAGGGCGGTGGTGGCCTGCCGGGCGTGCTGGGTGCAGTGATGGCTGCGTCGTTGATCGGCTTTCTCATTACCCCGGTGTTCTCGCGCATTACCAAGTTCTTCCCGCCGCTGGTGACCGGCATCGTCATCACCACCATCGGCCTGACCCTGATGCCCGTCGCAGCCCGCTGGGTGATGGGTGGCAACAGTGCCTCGCCGGAGTTCGGCAGCATGGCCAACATCGGCCTGGCAGGCCTGACCTTCGCCATCGTGCTGCTGTTGAGCAAGCTGGGCAGTGCAACCATCTCGCGCCTGTCGATCCTGCTGGCGATGGTGGTCGGCACCCTGATCGCCTGGGCGCTGGGCATGACCGACTTCAGCAAGGTCAGCGAAGGCCCGGTGTTCGCCTTCCCCACGCCATTCCACTTCGGCATGCCGGAATTCCACATCGCCGCGATCCTGTCGATGTGCATCGTGATCATGGTGACCCTGGTGGAAACCTCGGCCGATATCCTCGCGGTGGGTGAGATCATCGATACCAAGGTCGACTCCAAGCGCCTCGGCAACGGCCTGCGCGCCGACATGGCGTCGAGCATCCTGGCGCCGATCTTCGGTTCGTTCACCCAGAGCGCGTTCGCCCAGAACGTGGGCCTGGTGGCGGTGACCGGGGTCAAGAGCCGCTACGTGGTGGCCACCGGCGGGGTGATCCTGGTGGTACTCGGCCTGCTGCCGATCATGGGCAGGGTGATTGCTGCCGTGCCGACGCCAGTGCTGGGTGGCGCGGGCATCGTGCTGTTCGGTACCGTGGCAGCCAGCGGTATCCGCACTCTGTCCAAGGTCAACTACAAGAACAACGTCAACCTGATCATCGTCGCCGCGTCGCTGGGCTTCGGCATGATCCCGATTGCCGCCCCGACCTTCTACCATCACTTCCCGAACTGGTTCGAAACCATTTTCCACTCGGGCATCAGCTCGGCGGCAATCATGGCCATCCTGTTGAACCTGATCTTCAACCACTTCACCGCCGGCAACTCGGAAAACCAGTCGGTGTTCGCTGCCGCCTACGAGCGCACCATCCAGTACTCGGACATTTCAGCGCTGCGTGATGGCGACTACTTCAAGGATGGCAAGCTGTTCGATGCCGAGGGTAATGAAGTGCCGCTGCTGGAGCTGGACGAACATGGCAATGAGACGGTCAGGCGCACGGCGGTCGCCGAACATTGACCGCTGACTGAGCGGTGAGGTGGGGGGCCGATGCGCATCGTCGGCCCCTTTTTATTTGCCGGTACAGGCCAGGATTACTCGAACAGTGCGTCCAATGCCTGCTCCAGACGGGTAACGGCGATCACCTGAAGGCCCGCCGGGGCCTCTTTCGGCGCATTGCCCTTGGGCACGATGGCCCGCTTGAAGCCATGCTTGGCCGCTTCCTTCAAGCGTTCCTGGCCGCTGGGCACCGGCCGTACTTCGCCGGACAGGCCGATTTCGCCAAACACCAGCAAGCCATGGGCCAATGGGCGGTTGCGCAGGCTCGACATCACCGCCGCCAGCAGCGCCAGGTCCGAGGCGGTTTCCAGTACCTTCACCCCGCCCACCACGTTGAGGAATACATCCTGGTCATGGGTTGGAATACCACCATGCCGGTGCAGAACCGCCAGCAACATGGCCAGGCGGTTCTGGTCCAGGCCCAGGGTCACCCGGCGCGGGTTGGCCAGGTGGCTGTCGTCGACCAGCGCCTGCACTTCCACCAGCATCGGCCGGGTGCCCTCCCAGGTCGCCATTACCACGCTACCCGGCACTTCTTCCTGGGCGCGGTTGAGAAAGATCGCCGACGGGTTGGACACTTCTTTCAGGCCGCGGTCGGTCATGCCGAACACGCCCAGCTCGTTGACAGCACCGAAGCGGTTCTTCACCGCCCGCAGCAGGCGCAGGCGGCCATCGGACTCGCCTTCGAAATACAGCACGGTGTCGACCATGTGCTCGAGAACCCGTGGGCCAGCCAGCGAGCCTTCCTTGGTCACATGGCCCACCAGGAAGATTGCCGTACCACTCTGTTTGGCGTAGCGCACCAACAACGCCGTGCTCTCGCGCACCTGGGCCACGCCGCCCGGCGCCGATTGCAGTTGCTCGGTGAAAATGGTCTGGATCGAGTCGATCACCATCACCCGCGGCTTTTCCTGGCGCGCCGTGGCGATGATGGTTTCGATGCAGGTTTCGGTCATCACCTTGAGCTGGTCCTGCGGCAGGCCCAGGCGCCGCGAACGCATCGCCACCTGCTGCTGCGACTCCTCGCCGGTCACGTACAGTGCCGGCATGCCGACGGCGATATTGCACAGGGTCTGCAGCAGGATGGTCGACTTGCCGATACCGGGGTCGCCACCGATCAGCACCACCGAACCATCCACCAGGCCGCCGCCCAGCACGCGGTCCAGTTCGGTGCTGCTGGTGGTGAAGCGCGGGATCTCCTCGACACTGACTTCGGCCAGGGTCTTGATCTGCGCCTGCTGCCCGGCCCAGCCGGTGCGGCCGTTGCCGGGCGCGGCGGCACCGGCGCTTTCGATCATGGTTTCGACCAGGGTGTTCCAGGCCCCGCATTCGCCACATTGGCCGGCCCATTTGGGGAAGGTCGCACCGCACTCGGTGCAGCCATACAAGCGCTTGGCCTTGGCCATGGCTGGGGTCTCCTGGGAAAAAACCGCCATGATAGCCGAGCTGGAGGTGTCCCGAACGCCTCGAGATGCGACAAAACTATTCGTTCTAACCGCAGTCGGAAGTGCTGGATATAACGCATGAAGCGTTTAAGTGGCTTACACTGCGTAAACCTTACCTTTTGTTACAAGGAACCAGACATGGGCATGATCAGTGAGTTCAAGGCCTTCGCGGTCAAAGGCAATGTCGTCGACATGGCGGTCGGTATCATCATCGGCGCAGCCTTCGGCAAGATCGTCTCGTCCTTCGTTGGTGACGTGGTCATGCCGCCACTGGGCCTGTTGATCGGTGGTGTCGACTTCAGCGACCTGGCCATCACCCTGAAGGCGGCCGAAGGTGATGCACCGGCTGTGGTCTTGGCCTATGGCAAGTTCATCCAGACCGTGATCGACTTCCTGATCGTGGCGTTTGCCATTTTCATGGGGGTGAAGGCAATCAACCGGCTCAAGCGTGAAGAAGCCGTGGCGCCGACAGCACCACCGGTGCCGAGCGCCGAAGAAACCTTGCTGACCGAGATTCGCGATTTGCTCAAGGCGCAGAACCAGAACCGCCTGCCTTGATATCGCCGGGGCTGCCTTGCAGCCCCAATTACCCTTACCAGTAGGCTTCCACCGCCACCTGTCCCGGCCGCTTGCTCAGGCTCAGTTGCAAGTCCCGCGCCTTCAGCACCTTGCGCGTCTCGTCGACCATCTCCGGGTTACCACACAGCATCACCCGCGAATGTTCCGCTGACAGCTCCAGCCCGGCCGCCTTTTCCAACTCGCCATTCTCGATCAGCGTGGTAATGCGCGCATTCAAGGCCCCCGGGTGCTGCTCGCGGGTCACTACCGGAATGAACTGCAACTTGCCGGCAAACTCGGCCAGGTAATCGCGCTGCTCCAGCCCGGCGATTTCTTCGACATAGGCCAGCTCTTTCGCTTCGCGCACCGAGTACACCAGCTTGATGTTGTCGAAACGCTCCCAGGCCTCGAAGTCCTGCAGAATCGACATGAACGGCGCAATACCGGTACCGGTGGCAAGCAACCACAAGTCGCGGCCACCGACGAAGCGGTCGAGGGTCAGGAAACCGAAGGCCTGGCGGTCGATCAGCAAGCTATCACCCGCCTCCAGCCGGCTCAGCTCGCTGGTGAATTCGCCCCCTGGTACCACGATGGAGAAGAAGTCGAGGTACTCATCATGCGGGGCACTGACCATCGAATAGGCGCGCCAGACCACACTGCCATCAGCTTTGGTCACACCCAGGCGGGCGAACTGGCCGGAACGGAAGCGAAACCCCACATCGCGCGTAACCCGCAGGCTGAAGAGGTTCGGCGTCAGCGGCTGAACATCAAGCAGAGTCTGGCAGGTGAACTTTTCGGCGCTAGCGGTCATATCGGGCTCCAGGGTTGGCGTGCGCACAGTGTCGCGCAAAGTCGCCTGGATAAAAACCACTGCTTTGTAGGGCCTCATCAAAGGCAATGATGACGAAGCTACAAAAAATCTGCACGCTATAACAAAAAAATCCCAACGTTTCGCTAGGTCTTTTCCTACACTAATTCGGGTGCCCAAACGGACTGGATACCGCTTTACAGGGAGTACCCTCGGATGGACCACTGGAAACCCGAATATCTTCATGCGTTTGTCAGTGAACGCAACCCGCAAAAACTGTTCGATATCGCAGTGCATCTGGCTCAGAACCTTGGCATGGTGTACCTGGGGCTGAACATCCGCATCCAGATCGCAACCCAAACACCGCGGCTGTATCTCTACAGCAATTATCCGAACGAATGGATCGAACGGTACCAACAAGATGAGTTCTACAAGCAGGACGCGGCTGCCACTGTAAGCCACAACTCGACCATGCCCGTGCTCTGGACCGACGAGCTGTATCGCGAGACCCCGCAATTTCGGCAAGCGGCATGCCGGTGCGGCCTGCGCCATGGCTGGACGCAGTCACTGCACGACTTGCAGCACAACGAAAGCCAGATCAGTGTGGCCAGGCCGGCTGGCAGCATCGACACCGCCGAGCTGTATAGCAAGGCCGGCAGTGTCCAGTGGCTGTGCCACACCCTGCATGCGGTGCTTGGCGAACATCACCTGAATGCACTGTGCCCCCATCAGCCCAGGATGAGCGAGCGGGAACTGGAAGTACTGAAATGGTCAGCCGCCGGCAAGACTGCTGCCGATGTAGCCTGCATCCTGTCACTGTCGCAAAGCACGGTGAATTTCCATATCCGCAGCGTGATCACCAAGACCAACGCCGCCAACAAAGCTGGTGCGATCGCCATTGCCGCCCTGCGCGGCTGGATCTGACCAGCAAACCTGCGACCTCGGGCAAAGCCCTGTAGAATCGCCCGGCAAAGCCCGGGGCGAACCGCAACGGGCAGATTCGTTGCCGAGCCATACGCCATGCCCCTGTTGAGCACCCCCTACGCCGAACTCGACCTGATCCGCCAGCCGGAACAGGCCAACGACCCCTTGCAAGCTTTCGACGCAGCCGATGAGTACCTGCTTGCGCAGTTGCACGAACAGGCCCCGACGGCCGATTGCCGGGTGCTGGTGCTCAATGACAGCTTCGGCGCTCTGGCTGCCAGCCTGGCGGGCAAGCTGCACGTGATCAGTAGTGGCGATTCGCACCTGGCGCACCTGGCCCTGGAAAAAAACCTGGCACGCAATGGCCTGGCGTTCGACAGCGTGCCCTTCGTCCCGGCCAGCGAAACCTGGCAAGGCGCGTTCGACCGGGTGCTGGTGCGTGTACCCAAGACCCTGGCCCTGCTCGAAGAGCAACTGATCCGCCTGCAAGGCCACCTGGCGCCCGGTGCACAGGTGATTGCCGGGGCGATGATCAAGCACCTGCCGCGGGCTGCCGGTGACCTGATGGAGAAATACATCGGCCCGGTGCAGGCCTCGCTGGCGCAGAAAAAGGCCCGTTTGCTGACAGCAACGCAGGCCACGCGGCCGCTCGCTCGGTCACCCTATCCCAGCCGCTACCGCCTCGACGCGCCGACGCTTGAACTGGTCAATCACGCCAACGTGTTCTGCCGTGAAGGCCTCGACATCGGCACCCGCGCCTTCCTGCCGCACCTGCCACGCGACCTCGGCCGTGCCCGGGTGGCGGACCTGGGTTGCGGCAACGGTGTGCTGGCGATTGCCAGCGCCATGGCCAATCCGGATGCGCAATACACCTTGGTGGATGAGTCGTACATGGCGGTGCAATCGGCACGGGAAAACTGGCAGGCCGCACTGGGCGAGCGCCCGGCTCGCTTCGAAGCAGCCGACGGGTTGGCCGGGGTAGAAAAGCAGTCGCTGGAGGTAGTGCTGTGCAACCCGCCGTTCCACCAGCAGCAGGTGGTGGGCGATTTCCTTGCCTGGCGCATGTTCCAGCAGGCGCGTGAGGCGCTGGTGGTGGGTGGGGCGCTATATATCGTGGGTAACCGGCACCTGGGCTATCACAGCAAGCTGGCGCGGTTGTTCCGTGGCGTGGAGCAGGTGGCGGCTACGCCCAAGTTCGTTATCCTGAAAGCCCGGAAGTAGACCTGTGGGGCTGCTTTGCAGCCCATCGCGACACAAGGCCGCCCACACAGGGATCGCCATCATTCAGATAGTCGCGTCTCTCTGTAGTACCGGCCTCGTGTCGCGAAAGGCGCGCTAAGCGCCCCCATCGGTTCAATGGGTCGTCAACCCCGCTGCCCCCATGAACAGGCGCATCACCCAGGCCGCCACACCCAGCGCTGCCACGCTCATCGCCCAGATCAACAGCAGCCAGCCCAGCCGCTGCCACAGGGGCTTTTTCTCTTCCAAGCCATGCTTGCCGGTCATCATGCGGCCCTCCTAGTGATAGCCGTCTTCGTGGGTCACCTTGCCGCGGAACACGTAATAGCTCCAGAAGGTGTACATGAGAATGAACGGCAGGATGAACAGCGTGCCGACCAGCATGAAGCCCTGGCTCTGCGGTGGCGCCGCGGCATCCCAGATCGAGATCGATGGTGGGATGATGTTCGGCCACAGGCTGATGCCCAGGCCGCTATAGCCGAGGAAGATCAGCACCAGGGTGAGCAGGAACGGCGTGTAGTGGGCATTGCGCGCCACCGCCTTGAGCAAGCCGTAGAAGGTCACCAGCACCAGGATCGGCACCGGCATGAACCAGACCAGGTTAGGCATGCTGAACCAGCGGTCGGCGATCTGCGGGTAGGCGATTGGTGTCCACAGGCTGACAATGCCGATCACCACCAGCAACACCAGCGCCAGCGGGCGGGCAATGTCGTGCATCTTCTGCTGCAGCGCCCCTTCGGTCTTCATGATCAGCCAGGTGCAGCCCAACAAGGTGTAGGCAACGATCAGCCCCAGGCCGCAGAACAGGCTGAACGGGGTGAGCCAGTCGAGCGTACCTCCGGCGAAATGCCGGTCGACCACCTTGAAGCCTTCGAGGAACGCGCCCAGGGCCACGCCCTGGAAGAAAGTGGCCACCAGCGAGCCCCCGATGAACGCCTTGTCCCAGATATGGCGTTTGTCGTCCTTGGCCTTGAAACGGAACTCGAAGGCCACGCCGCGGAAGATCAGGCCAATCAGCATCAGGATCAACGGCAGGTACAGCGCCTCCAGCACCACCGAGTAAGCCATCGGGAACGCGCCGAACAGCCCGGCACCACCCAGTACCAGCCAGGTTTCGTTACCGTCCCACACGGGGGCGACGGTATTCATCATCACATCGCGGTCTCGCTCGCCCTTGACGAACGGGAAGAGCATGCCGATGCCCAGGTCGAAACCATCCATCACCACGTACATCATCACGCCGAAGATGATGATCACGGCCCAGATCAGCGAAAGGTCGATACCCATGGCTCAGTTTTCCTTGCTCAGGCTGACGGAGTTGGCCTCACGGCCATCATCGGCGGCGGACAGCGGCCGCGCCGGGGTGCGTTTGGTGCCTGGGCCACCACTGCTGTGCTGGTCACCTTCGCCGGTCTGCGGGCCTTTGCGCACCAGGCGCATCATGTAGCCAAGGCCGGTACCGAACAGGGCGAAATACACCACCACGAAGGCCACCAGGGTGAAGCCGAGCTGGGCGTAGCTGTGGTTGGACACACCGTCCGCCGTACGCATCAGGCCGTACACCACCCACGGCTGGCGGCCGATTTCGGTGGTGAACCAGCCGGCCAGCAGGGCGATCAGCCCGGACGGGCCCATCCACAAGGCCAGGTGCAGGAACGGGCGCGAGGTATAGAGCGTACCGCGCTTGCGCAGCCAGAGGCTCCACAGGCCAACGAAGATCATCAACAGGCCCAGCCCGACCATGATCCGGAATGACCAGAAGACGATGGTCGAGTTGGGCCGGTCTTCCGGCGGGAACTCCTTCATCGCCGGCACCTGCTTGTCCAGGCTGTGGGTCAGGATCAGGCTGCCGAGCGCCGGGATTTCGAGCTTGAAGCGGGTGGTCTCGGCCTGCATGTCAGGAATGCCGAACAGGATCAGCGGGGTCGGCTCGCCGGGCACGTTCTCCCAGTGGCCTTCGATCGCGGCGATCTTCACCGGCTGGTGCTTGAGCGTATTGAGGCCGTGGAAATCACCGATCACCGCCTGGATCGGCGCCACGATCAGGGCCATCCACATGGCCATCGACAGCATCTTGCGCACCGCCGGGTTGTCACGCCCGCGCAGCAGGTGCCAGGCCGCCGAGGCACCGACGAAGAACGCCGTGGCAACGAACGCGGCGGTGGCCATATGCATTAGGCGGTAGGGGAACGAAGGGTTGAACACCACCGCCAGCCAGTCCACCGGCACCACCCGGCCATCGATGATCTCGTGGCCTTGCGGGGTTTGCATCCAGCTGTTGGAAGCGAGGATCCAGAAGGTCGAGACCAGCGTGCCGAGCGCTACCATCACCGTGGAAAAGAAATGCAGGCCGCGGCCGACGCGGTTCCAGCCGAACAGCATGACGCCGAGGAAGCCTGCTTCGAGGAAGAATGCGGTCAGCACCTCGTAGGTAAGCAAGGGGCCGGTGATGGCACCGGCAAAGTCGGAGAAGCGGCTCCAGTTGGTGCCGAACTGGTAGGCCATGACCAGCCCGGAAACCACGCCCATGCCGAAGTTGACGGCAAAGATCTTCGACCAGAAATGATAAAGGTCACGGTAGACCTGCTTGTCGGTCCGTAACCAGAGGCCTTCAAGGACTGCCAGGTAGCTGGCCAGGCCGATGGTAATGGCCGGGAACAGGATGTGGAACGAAACGGTAAAGGCAAACTGCATTCGGGCGAGCTCTAGGGCCTCTATTCCGAACATGGTGCTTCCTCTTCAGATAATCCGGCGTCCGGGCCGCTGGCCCTGTCGCCCACTGCCCCCACGGTTATCGAGTGTGGCGTGTTGGAATTGTTCTGTTCGATCGCAGGGATTCCGGCCCGGAGGGCCACGTCGTCGGCCAACCGTTGCACAGGCAACGATTGATCCAGATCAACGAATGCTAGAAAGCATAGTCCTGAATGGCACGCCGGGCCGTGCGGTTGATTGCCGCGTGACCCGTTGCCCCACCCTCTTCAAAAAGGCCTGAAAAAGTGCCGATCCGGGCAAACAGCAACCATTTGTTACAAACAGATGATACGCTGCGAGCCCCTCTACCGCGCCGAGGCCGCTGGTTTCCGATGTCCGATTCCGCTCCGCAGTTGCTACGTCACCACCGACCTTTCCTGGCCTTCTGGCTGGCCCGCGTGTTCACTGCCAGCGGCTTCCAGATGCTCACCGTGGCCATCGGCTGGCACCTCTACCAGTTGACCGGCAATGTGCTCGACCTGGGCCTGGTCGGCCTGGTCGAGTTCGCCCCGCGTGTGCTGTTCATGCTGCACACCGGGCATGTCGCCGACCGCTATGACCGGCGCAAGGTCGCCGCCTTGTGCCAGAGCCTGCAGGGCATGATCGCCCTGGCATTGGCGGTGGGCAGCGCCACCGACAACGTCACCCGCGAACTGATCTTCGCCCTGGCCTTCCTGCTCGGCGCCACGCGCTCCTTCGAGATGCCGGCGACCCAGGCGTTGCTGCCCAACGTGGTGCCAGCCGGGCTGTTCCCACGCGCGGTAGCGGCATCAGCATCGGCTACCCAGTCGGCCACCATCGTGGCGCCCGCCGTGGGCGGCTTCCTGTATGCCTTCGGCAGCCTCTGGGTGTACGGCCCGACCGTGGCCCTGTACGCCATCGCCTGCATGTTGACCCTGAGCCTGGAGGCACGCGGCCAGGTAGCCCAGCGAGGGCGTGCCAGCATCGAATCGCTGCTGGCCGGCATCCGCTTCATCCGCAGCCGGCCGGACATCCTCGGCGCCATCTCGCTCGACCTGTTTGCCGTATTGCTCGGTGGGGCCACCGCGCTGCTGCCGGTGTTCGCCAAGGACATCCTGCTGACCGGGCCGCTGGGCCTGGGCCTGCTGCGCTCGGCGCCGGCGGTGGGGGCGTTGTTGATGTCGCTGTGGCTGGCGCGGTTCCCGTTCGAGCGCAACGTCGGGCGGACCATGTTCACGGCAGTGGGCGTGTTCGGCGTGGCGACCATTGCCTTTGGCCTGTCGACCTCGTTCTGGTTCTCGCTCGCGGTACTGGTGGTGTTGGGTGCAGCGGACATGATCAGCATGGTCATCCGCGGCGCCTTCGTGCAGCTGGAAACTCCGGATGAGATGCGCGGGCGGGTGAGTGCGGTGAATGGCCTGTTCATCGGTGCCTCGAACCAGCTCGGCGAGTTCGAATCAGGGGTGACGGCGCACTGGTTTGGCACAGTGCCGGCTGTGGTGCTGGGCGGCGTGGGTACTTTGCTGGTAACCGGGGTGTGGATAAAACTGTTCCCGACACTGGCCAGGCGGGATCGGTTGCATAACGCTTGAGTGCAGGCCTGTTCTGGCCCCGTCGCCAGCACGCCAGCTCACATAGGTACTGCACAGGCACTCGGCAACTGTGGCGTAGCAGTGGGCGGCTTCAGCCGCGATCACCGGCTTCGCCCGTGTTCGCGGGCAAGCCCGCTCCCGCAGGGACCGCGCCAGCTTTTAGAAATTGAGCAAGACAGTTGCTCCTACAGGTACAGCGGCGGCTATAAGAGCCGGTGTGCCGGCGAAAGGGCCAGAACAGGCAACAGAAAAGCCATTCCCCAAGAGCCATAGGCCCCCGTCGAGCATGCTGGTATGATGCGCGGCTTTTTTCCGCCCCACACAAAACCACGGCAAGCGGTACGGTCTGTGCTTTGCTGTTGGGGTCGATAGATTGATGGCGCCTGGGGCGCCTCGGGGAGCGGGCATGCTGGAAAGGCTGTTTCAACTAAGAGCACACAACACCAATGTGCGCACCGAGATTCTCGCGGGCGTCACCACCTTCCTGGCCATGGCCTACATCCTGTTCGTCAACCCGAGCATCCTCGGCGAGACTGGCATGGACAAGGGCGCGGTCTTCGTCGCCACCTGCCTGGCCGCGGCCATCGGTTCGGTGACCATGGGCCTGATCGCCAACTACCCGATCGCCCTGGCACCGGGCATGGGCCTGAACGCATTCTTCACCTACACCGTGGTGCTGCACATGGGCCACACCTGGCAGGTGGCGCTGGGCGCAGTGTTCCTGTCGGCGGTGATGTTCTTCCTGTTGTCGATCTTCCGCATCCGCGAATGGATCGTGAACAGCATCCCGCTGCCACTGCGTTCAGCCATCGCCGCCGGTATCGGCCTGTTCCTGGCGCTGATCGCACTGCACAATGCCGGCATCGTCGTCGATAACCCGGCCACCCTGGTGGGCCTGGGCGACCTCAAGCAGCCGGCACCGATCCTCGCCACCCTGGGCTTCTTCCTGATTGTCGGCCTGGAGTCGCTGAAAGTGCGCGGCGCGGTGCTGATCGGCATTCTTGCCGTGACCATCGCCTCGATCGTGATGGGCGTGACGCCGTTCGGCGGCATCGTTTCCATGCCTCCGTCGCTGGCCCCGACTTTCCTGCAGCTGGACATCGCCGGTGCGCTGGACGTGGGCCTGGTCAGCGTGATCTTCGCCTTCCTGTTCGTCGACCTGTTCGACAACTCCGGCACCCTGATCGGCGTGGCCAAGCGCGCCGGGCTGATGGGCAAGGACGGGCACATGCCGAAGATGGGCCGTGCGCTGATTGCCGACAGTACCGCGGCCATGGCCGGTTCGTTGCTGGGCACCTCGACCACCACCAGCTACATCGAATCCGCCGCCGGCGTGAGCGCCGGGGGCCGCACCGGCCTGACCGCCATCGTGGTCGCCGTGCTGTTCCTGCTGGCCCTGTTCTTCGCTCCGCTGGCTGGTAGCGTGCCGGCCTTCGCCACCGCCCCGGCGCTGCTGTTCGTCGCGGTGCTGATGGCCTCGGGCCTGGCGGAAATAAACTGGGACGACGTCACCGAAGCCGCACCGGTGGTGGTGACTGCCCTGGCCATGCCGCTGACCTACTCGATCGCCAACGGCATCGCCTTCGGCTTCATCTCCTGGACTGCCGTCAAGCTGATCTCCGGTCGCCACCGCGACCTGAACCCGGCGCTGGTGATCCTTTCCATCCTGTTCGTCATCAAGCTGGGCTGGTTCAACGCATGAGTGCTGCTTTCGACCCCTCTTCCTACACCACCCAGCTGGACGCCAAGGTGGCCCGGCTGCGCGAGCTGCTGGCGCCGTTCGCTGCGCCGGAGCCGGCTGTCTTCGACTCGCCGCGCGAGCACTATCGCCTGCGCGCCGAATTCCGCCTGTGGCGTGAAGACGGCCAGCGTCACTACGCCATGTTCGCCCCGGGCGAGAAGCACAAGGCGATCCTGATCGACGACTTCCCCATCGCCAGCCAGCGCATCAACGCCCTGATGCCGCGCCTGAAGGCGGCCTGGCAGGCCAGCGAAGAACTCGGCAACCGGCTGTTCCAGGTAGAGTTCCTCACTACCCTGGCGGGCGATGCCATGGTCACGATGTGCTATCACCGCCCGCTGGACGAGGCCTGGGAGGTGGCCGCGCAGCAGCTGGCGGGCGAACTGGGCGTCAGCGTGATCGGCCGTTCCAAGGGCAAACGCCTGGTGATCGGCCGCGACTACGCGGTGGAAAAACTCGACGTGGCTGGCCGCGTGTTCAGCTACCGCCAGCCGGAAGGTGCGTTCACCCAACCGAACGGCGCGGTGAACCAGAAAATGCTGAGCTGGGCCTACGAGGCCATCGGCGCGCGCGAAGACGACCTGCTGGAGCTGTATTGCGGCAACGGCAATTTCACCCTGCCGCTGGCCACCCGCGTGCGCCAGGTGCTGGCCACCGAGATCAGCAAGACTTCGGTCAATGCCGCACTGAGCAACCTCGATGAGAACGCTGTAGGCAACGTGCGGCTGGTGCGCCTGTCGGCGGAAGAACTGACCCAGGCACTGAATGAGGTGCGGCCGTTCCGTCGGCTGGAAGGCATCGACCTGAAGAGCTATGACTTCGGCACGGTATTCGTCGACCCGCCACGTGCGGGGATGGACCCGGACACCTGTGAGCTGACCCGGCGTTTCGAACGGATCCTGTACATCTCCTGCAACCCGGAGACGCTGGCGGCAAACATTGCCCAGTTGCACGACACCCACCGCATCGAGCGTTGTGCGTTGTTTGATCAGTTCCCGTATACCCACCACATGGAAAGTGGGGTTTTGCTGGTTCGGCGCTGACCTGCAGATAGCCGGGGCTGCCTTGCAGCCCCAGGCTTCACTCAGAAGTCGAAGAACACCGTCTCCCCTTCCCCCTGAATGCGGATATCGAAGCGATACGCCGTCTTCCCGTCCATCTCGCAGCGCTTGGCCACCAGGGTCTCGCGTCGCTGCGGCTGCTCGATCAGGTTGAGCACCGGGCACTTGGCATTGGCCTCGGCCTCATCATCGAAATACAGGCGCGTATGCAGGTGGATGTTGATCCCCCGGGCAAACAGGCTGATGTTGATGTGCGGTGCCATTGGCACGCCGGCAGCGTTTTTCACCACGCCGGGCTTCACCGTATGTGCAGTCCACTCGCCAGCATCGAAGGTGGTAGCCGTGCGGCCAAAACTGTTGAAGGCGTTTTCCAGGTTGTAGGCATCCTGGTATTCACCCTTGGCGTCAGCTTGCCAGAGCTCCAGGAACGAGTCGCGCACCAGGTGGCCATTGCCGTCATACACATGGCCGATCAGCAGGATATGCTCGCCGGGCGCATCAGGCTTGGCCAGGCGGTTCCAGATTTCCTGGTCGCGGGTCGGGTTGCCGGCCGCTTCCAGGGCCAGGCCGATGTGCACGTAGGGGCCGGCAGTCTGCGAAGGGGTTTCCGGCAGCAGTTCGATTGGCATGGCGGGGTCCTCAGCAGTTTTCGAAGTGGGTCTTGCGCTGCCCACGCAGCACGATGTCGAAGCGGTAGGCCAGGCAATCCATCGGGTTGGCGTTGCTCATGTCGAGCTTGGCGATCAGTTGCTGCACCGCTTGCGGGTTGGCGATCGACTTGACGATCGGGCACATCGGGATCAACGGGTCACCCTCGAAGTACAACTGGGTGATCAGCTTGGTGGCGATCGAAGGGCCGCTGATGGCGAAGTGGATGTGCGCCGGACGCCAGTCGTTCGGCCCGTTGCGCCAAGGGTACGGGCCCGGCTTGATGGTGCGGAAGCTGTAGTAGCCGTCACGGTCGGTCAGGCAGCGACCGACACCCCCGAAGTTCGGGTCCAGCGGTGCCAGGTAACGGTCGTTCTTGTGCCGGTAGCGGCCGCCGGCATTGGCCTGCCACATTTCCACCAGGGTATTCGGCACAGGCTTGCCGTACTGGTCGACGACGCGCCCGGCGACGATGATGCGCTCACCGATCGGCAGGCCACCGTTGTTGAAATTCAGCAGCAGGTCATGGTCGTGGGCACCGAAGCCCAGGTGGGAAAAGTCCGGGCCGGTGGTTTCGCTGATCGATTGCGGAATGCTGACCAGTGCCTGGCGCGGCGAACGGGCAATGGACGTCTTGTAGTCAGGCGTAAGGGCTTTCGGGTGCCAGTTGCGATCACGGATCACGAAGCGGCTGGTGTCCTGGGCGGGCATGCCGGTTTCCTCTCTTGGAATTATGTGAACGCCTGGGCGTGGCAGGCGGACTTGCAGTTTCGGGCAAGCTGCGCGCGCTGAATATTGAAATCAGCCGCCTTAGACATAACCAGATGGTTATGAGTGGACACGTTTGCCTGACACCGCCCGCAGTGGTGAACTAATCTTTGTCTTCTTGTTTCACGCTCCGGAGAGCATTTCATGGAATGGCGAAAAGGCCGGCGTAGCGACAATGTGGTCGATGCCCGAGGCGAAGGTGGCGGTGGCGGCGGCATGCGTTTCGGCGGCGGCAAGGGGCTGGGGCTTGGCGCGGTACTGCTGATCGTCGGTATCGGCTGGCTCACCGGACAGGACCCGCTGCAGATTCTTGGCCAGCTCACTGGCCAGATGGAGCAGCAGCAACGGCAGGCGCCCAGCAGCGTGGGCGGCAAGGCCCCGCCGGCCAACGACCAGCAGGCCGAGTTTGTCGCCTCGATCCTGGGCGACACCGAAGATACCTGGAAAGCCCTGTTTGCCGAGGCCGGCAAGCAATACCGCGACCCCAAGCTGGTGCTGTTCAGCGGCCAGGTCAATTCGGCCTGTGGCTTTGCTTCAGCGGCAGTGGGGCCGTTTTACTGCCCCGCCGACCAGCGGGTGTACCTGGACATGTCGTTCTTCCGCGAGATGGAAACCCGTTTCGCGGCCGCCGGCGACTTTGCCCAGGCCTACGTGATCGCTCACGAAATCGGCCACCATGTGCAGACCCTGCTGGGCGTGTCGGCCAAGGTCGACGCCGCACGCCGCAGTGGCCAACGCCTGGAAGGTGACAACGGCCTGCTGGTGCGCCAGGAGCTGCAGGCCGACTGCCTGGCCGGGGTGTGGGCCTACCAGGCGCAAAAGCGCCTGAACTGGCTGGAGCCAGGTGACGTCGAGGAGGCCCTGAACGCCGCCAATGCCATTGGCGATGACCGCTTGCAGCAGCAGGGCCGCGGGCGTGTAGTGCCGGACTCGTTCACCCACGGTACTTCGGCGCAGCGGGTACGCTGGTTCAAGGCCGGGTTCGCCGAGGGTGAGGTGAACAGTTGCGATACCTTCAGCGCGCGTAATCTCTGACACCTCCCGCCAGGCTGGCGCGGTCGTTGTAGGCGCGGCCTTGTGTCGCGCAAGGGCTGCGAAGCGGCCCCGGCAATAGCGCGTCAACGCTGAATCTTGGGGCCGCTTTGCGGCCCTTTCGCGACATAAGGCCGCTCCTACCGAAAAGCGCTTGTACATCTTTTTGCTGAAAAAGCGTTTCAGCTTCCCTCATCACGGCCGATAACCCCTGCACGAATCAGCAGGCATCCAGAACAACAACGCCTGGCGATCGAAGACAAATCGAGCGAAAACAACTTCTGGAGAGCGTGCATGAACAGCTGGTTCGCCAACATCAGCGTCAACCTCAAACTGGGCCTGGGCTTCGGCCTGGTACTGATCCTCACCGGCCTGCTGGCCCTGACCGGCTGGACCAGCCTGGGCAGCCTGATCGACCGCAGCAACTGGATGGGTGATATCGGCCAGTTGAACAAGGACCTGACCGACCTGCGCATTGCCCGCTTGCAGTACATGATCGCCAACGGTGACGATGCCGCCGCCGCCAACACCCAGGCCAAGCTGGACGCCTTCAGCAAGCAGCAGGCGTATCTGGCCAACACGTTCAAGAGCCCCGATAACGTAAAACTGCTAGGTGAGCTGGGCGAGACCATCAGTGCCTACAAGGTATCGCTGAACAAGATGCGCCAGGGCTACGACGCCACTCGCACTGCGCGTGCGGCCATGGAAAGCTCGGCCAGCAAGGCCGACCAGGCGATGGACGCACTGAGCCAGGAAGTCACGGCTCGCGCCGAAGCCGACAGCGTACGCCTGGCCCAGTACCAATTGATCAGCAACGCCCGCCAGCAACTGCTGCAGGTGCGCGTCGACGTGCGCGGCTATATCGCCGACAACAGCGCCGCCAACGAACAGGCCGCCCTGCGCCAGCTGGATGCCGCCCTGGCCGGTATCGACAGCCTCAAGCGCCAGCTGCCCGGCGAAGACACGCGCCTGCAACAGTTCGAAGGCTCGGTGCTGGCCTACCGTGACGCCGTGCGCCAGTTCCGCGATGCGGTCGCCAATATCACCACCGCGCGCGCGGAAATGACCGTGCAGGGTGCCGACATCGTCAAGCGCAGCGACGCGCTGTACCAGATCCAGCTGGAACGCCGCGACATCGAGAGCGCCCAGGCCCGCACCCTGCAGGCGATCGCCACCTTGCTGGCGCTGCTGGTCGGCGTGCTGGCGGCCGTACTCATCACCCGGCAGATCACCCGCCCTCTGCGCGACACGCTGGTGGCGGTGGAAAAGATCGCCAGCGGCGACCTCACCCAGCAGCTGCGGGTTACCCGCCGCGATGAACTGGGCGTGCTGCAGCAAGGCATCGCGCGCATGGGCACCACCCTGCGCGAGCTGATCAGCGGTATCCGCGACGGCGTTACCCAGATTGCCAGCGCCGCGGAGGAACTTTCGGCGGTGACCGAGCAGACCAGCGCCGGTGCCAACAGCCAGAAGGTCGAGACCGACCAGGTGGCCACCGCCATGCACGAAATGGCCGCTACCGTCCAGGAAGTGGCGCGCAACGCCGAACAGGCCTCCCATGCGGCCACCGGTGCCGATGACGAAGCCCGCGCCGGTGACCGCGTAGTGGGCGAGGCAATTGGCCAGATCGAGCGCCTGGCCGAGGACATGCACCGCTCCACCGAGGCCATGAACCTGCTGCAGCAGGAAAGCCAGAAGATCGGCAGCGTGATGGACGTGATCAAGTCGGTGGCGGAACAGACCAACCTGCTGGCGCTGAACGCTGCGATCGAAGCGGCGCGTGCCGGCGAGGCCGGGCGTGGCTTTGCCGTGGTCGCCGATGAGGTGCGCGGGCTGGCCCAGCGCACGCAGAAATCCACCGAAGAAATCGAGGAACTGATCGCCAGTCTGCAGCACGGTACCCAGCAAGTGGCGGCGGCCATGCACGGTAGCCGTACCCTGACCGACAGCAGCGTCGAGCTGGCGCGCAAGGCCGGGGCCTCGCTGGAGAGCATCACCAGCACGGTATCGAGCATCCAGTCGATGAACCAGCAGATTGCGGCGGCGGCGGAGCAACAGAGTGCGGTGGCGGAAGAGATCAGCCGCAGCATCCTCAATGTGCGCGACGTGTCGGAGCAGACGGCGGCGGCCAGTGACGAGACGGCCGCCTCCAGCGTGGAGCTGGCGCGGTTGGGCGGGCAATTGCAGACGTTGGTCAGTCAGTTCCGCGTCTGATCCTGCAGTTCGGGGCCGCTTTGCGGGCCGTCGCGACACAAGGCCGCTCCTGCAGGGGACCGCGATCGCCTGTAGAAGGGGCCTCGTGTCGCGATGGAGGGCAAAGCCCTCCCGGCGATGTAGCAGCTATTACTTGACGATCATCCCGACCCCACGCCCACGTGGGTCCGAAGCAGTCTCCAGCTTCGCACCGTTCACCCGGATCGCCTGGATGTCGCCCATCTCCCAGCCTTGGTCCTCCAGCACATAACCCATCTTCTTCAGCTCGTCAGCCACCGGCCCGGTCAACGGCGCGTAGCTGTCGAAGTAGAGGGTGTCCTTGGGCAGCAACTGATGGTGCACACGCTGCGCCGCCACCGCCTTGTCCAGCGGCATGCCGTAGTCGTACAGGTTGTTCATGACCTGGAAGATCGAGGTGAAGATCCGCGAACCGCCTGGCGTACCAATGACCAGCTCGACCTTGCCATCGCGGGTCATCAGGCTGGGGCTCATCGACGACAGCATGCGCTTGCCCGGTGCGATGGCATTGGCCTCCCCGCCGACCACGCCGAACGCATTGGCCGCCCCCGGCTTGGCGCTGAAGTCATCCATCTCGTCGTTCAACAGGAAGCCGGCACCTTTCACCACCACGCCACTGCCGTAATCAAGGTTCAGGGTGTAGGTATTGCTGACCGCGTTGCCCTGCTTGTCGACGATCGAGAAGTGCGTGGTCTGGTGCGGCTCCAGGCCCGGCTTGACCTTGTCGGTCGCGGAAATGGCCTTCGGGTTGACCTGCGCGGCACGCTTGGCCAGGTAGTCCTTGGCCACCAGCTGCGTCACTGGCACCTGGGTGAAGGCTGGGTCGCCGAGGTAGTCGGCGCGGTCGGCGAACACCCGCTTTTCGATCTCGGCCAGCAGGTGGATGTACTGCGCCGAGTTGTGCGCCACGCCCTTGAAGTCCGCCGCGCGGTCTTCCTTGATGCCCAGCAGCTGGGCCAGGGCGACGCCGCCGGAGCTTGGCGGAGGCGCGGTATAGACCACATTGCCACGCCAGCTCACAGCCATCGGCTCACGCCATATCGCCTTGTAGTCCTGCAGGTCCTGCTTGGTGATCAGGCCCTTGTCGGCCTGCATCTGCGCTACCAGCAGGTCGGCGGTCTTGCCCTGGTAGAACTCGCTCACGCCCTTGTCGGCGATGCGCTCCAGGGTCTGCGCCATCTCTGGCTGCTTGAACAGCTGGCCGACCTTCATGTTGCCGAAGTAGTCGTTGAAATTGGTCGCGGTCTTGAACATGCCCTGGGCATCGTTGCGGTACTGGTACTGCTTTTCCGCCACCTTGAAACCGTTTTTCGCATAGCCGATGGCCGGCGTCAGCAGCTCGCTCCAGGGCAGCTTGCCGAATTTCTGGTGCGCCTCCCACAAGCCCATTACCGTGCCGGGTACGCCAGCTGCGCGGGCCCCGACCAGGCTGAGATTCTCGATGACCTCACCCTTGTCGTCCAGGTACATGTTGCGCGTGGCGGCCTTGGGCGCCACTTCACGGTAGTCGAGGAAATAGGGTTTGCCGTCGACGAACAGGGTCATGAACCCGCCGCCGCCGATGTTGCCCGCCTCGGGGTAAGTCACCGCCAGGGTGAACGCCGTGGCCACTGCCGCATCCACCGCGTTGCCGCCCTTCTTGAGGATATCGGCGGCCACCTGTGCACCATATTGATCGGGTGCGGCCACTGCACCGCCCTCCAGGGTGGCGGCATGAACCGAGGAACAGCTCAGGATCGCGGCTGCGAGAGCCAGGTACTGGAACGGAACCATACGCATGACACTTCCTTGGTGTTGTTTTTGTTGAGCAGTCAGTAAGGCCGAAGCGTGTCCACTGCGCAATCAATAGCAGGAAGTTTCGCCGCCTGTGGGCAGGCTGTGTCGCGTTCAGGCAACTCAGCAGGCGTACATCGCCAACTTGCGCTGGATGAAATCGAGGAAGCACTGGATACGCAGTGCCAACTGGGTATTGCGGTAGTACACCGCATGGATCGGCTGGCGATAGCCGTTGTTGGCTTCGCTGAGCAACACTTGCAGGCGCCCGCTGCGGATGTCTTCGTGGGTCATGAAGTGCGACAGGCTGACGATGCCCTCGCCCGCCAGGGCCAGCTGGCGCAAGGTCTCGCCACTGGAAGCGATCAGCGCCGGGCGGATGCTCCAGCGGTCGCCCTGGGCATGGCGCAGTGGCCAGAGGTTGAGCGATTCGGGTTGGCTGAAGCCGAGCAGGCAGTGGTTGGCCAGGTCCTCGACCCGCAGTGGCGTGCCATGCTGTTCGAGGTACGCCGGGCTGGCCAGCACCTGCACCGGGCTGCACCCCAGGCTGCGCGCGTGCAGGCTGGAGTCGGCCAGTTCGCCGATGCGGATGGCCACGTCGGTACTTTGCTCGAGCAGGTCGATGATCAGGTCGTCAGTATTGAGCTCCAGTTCGATGCCGGGGTACTGGCGGCGGAACTCGCCGATCCACGGCAGGATGGCGTGCAGCATGAACGGCGCAGCAGCGTTGATGCGCAGCCGCCCGGTAGGGGTCTGGCGGTTCATCGACAGGCGCTCTTCCATCTCGTCCATCTGTTCCAGGATCAGGCGCGAGCGCTCGAGGAAAAAGCGGCCCTCTTCGGTCAGGTCCATGCGCCGGGTGGTGCGGTTGACCAAGGTGGTGCCCAGCTTGCCTTCCAGGCGTGACAGGGTGCGGCTGACGGCGGACGGGGTCTGGCCCATCTGCTCGGCAGCAGCGGAAATCGAGCCGCAGTCGATGACGGTGACGAATACCTGGAGTTCTTCGGATCGGGTTTTCACTTCGGCGCCTGTGGTTGCTCTCTGCAGGGACTAGATAGCCGCTTGTCGAGGCCAAGTCCAGCGCTGCCTGTACCGGCCCTTTCGCGGGCGCGCCCGCTCCCACAGGGATCAGACAGGCCTGAAGGCTCGTGGAGTACCTGTGGGAGCGGGCAAGCCCGTGAAGAGCCAGGCACAGTCGAACACTTATTGTACCTTGCCGAATACCTTGTCCAGGTGCTGCGCATAGGCCGCCAGCGCCGCCGGCACATCCGGGCGCTTCATCACATCCACCGCCAGGAAGGTCGGCAAGCCAGTCATGCCAAGGAACTGGTTGGCCTTGTGGAAGGGGAAGTACACCGCATCCACACCCTTGCCCTCGAAGAAATCGCTGGGGTCGTCGAAGGCCTGCTGCGGCGCATTCCAGGTCAACGACAGCATGTACTGCTTGCCCTGTACCAGGCCACCGCTGCCGTACTTCTGCGAGTGGTCCGAACGGGTACGCCCATCGTTGGCATAGAGGCTGCCATGGCCTGCGGTGAACACCTCGTCGATGTATTTCTTCACGGTCCATGGCGCGCCCATCCACCAGCCTGGCATCTGGTAGATCACTACATCGGCCCAGAGGAATTTCTGTACTTCTTCCTGAATGTCATAGCCGCCATCGATGAAGGTCTGGCGCACATCGAAACCGGCGCGATCCAGGTGAGCCATGGCCGCTTCGTGCAGGGTGGTGTTGAGACGGCCATCGGAGTGAGCGAACTGTTTACCGCCGTTGAGCAGAAGGATCTTTTTCATGTGAGCCTCGCGAAAAATTCAGGTCGGCAGGTTAGGGGCTCGCGGGCAGGGGATACAGTGGCGCGGGGGCAAAATACAATTGCTCACAAGTCACGAATGACTGGCACATTATTGCCGTAGAATCGCCTTACCTTCCGTCAACGAGTAGCGACCCATGACTGAGCAGTACGCCTTCATCCTCAAAGCCAAGACCCGTCCGGAAATGGCCGAAGCATTCGAAACCCTGTTCCGCGCCTACGTCGAGCCAAGCCGCCAGGAACCGGGCTGCATCGAGTACCACATGCTGCGCGACAAGCAGGACCCGAGCCTGTTCGTGTTCTTCGAGGTCTGGGCCGACAAGGCCGCGCTGGATGTGCACTCGGCCCTGCCGCACATGACCGCGTTCTTCGAAAAGCGCATGGACTACCTGGAGCGCGATTTCGACATCCAGATGATCGACATGCTCAGCGCCTCGTCTGCTAGCCGCTGATCAGCAAATGGCCGCCAAGTGCGGCCAGGCCGATGAAGAAACAACGCTTGAACAACAGTGCGCTGATGCGCTGGCGCAGCCATTGCCCGGCCAGCATGCCGAGCAGGGCCGGCGCCAGCATCAGCAGCGAGGCCCCCAGGGCCTGGCCACCCAGGGCATCCTGCCCGGCCAGGCCAACGGCCAGGGCCAGCGTCGACACCGTGAACGACAGGCCCAGGGCCTGGACCATCTGCTCACGGTTCAGGGCCAGGCTCTGCAGGTAGGGTACCGCCGGTATCACGAATACCCCCGTCGCTGCGGTGACCACGCCGGTCACCAGGCCGCAGGCCGGCCCCAGCCAACGCTCGCGCCTCGGTGCCAGGCACAGGCCCGCCCCGACCAACCCGTACAGCGCATAGGCCAGCAGGGCCGCGCCCAGTGCCTGTTTGGCCCACGGGCCGCTGTTGATCCCCAACCAGGCGCTGCCCAGCAAGGTACCGATGAAGAGCATTGCCAGCATCGGCCCCAGACGTACCAGCAACGCCCGCAGATGCCCGCCACTGGCCAGCTGCCAAAGGTTGGTGAAGGTCGAAGGCACGATCAGCAACGCGGCAGCCTGCGCCGGAGGCATAGCCAGGCCCAACAGGCCCATGGCGATGGTCGGCAAGCCGAGGCCAATCACCCCTTTCACCGTACCGGCCAGCAGAAAGGTCATCACCACCAGCGATGCGAGGGCTGGGCCAAGGTCCTGATAGAAAGCGAACACGGTATTCATCAGCCGATGATGGCGCGCGCCGGCCTGGCTGAAAATCTGTCATATACTCAGGCAGACTCTTGCCAGGACAGAGCCAGATGCATTTCGACCTGATCGACCTCAGGCTGTTCCAGCACACCCTGGAGTGCGGCAACATCACCGCCGGCGCCAGCCGCAGCCACCTGTCGCTGCCAGCAGCCAGTGCGCGCATTCGCGCCATGGAAGCTTCGCTGGGCATCCCCCTGCTGGAACGCAACCGCCGTGGCGTGCAGCCGACGCCGGCCGGCCAGGCCCTGCTGCAGCACGCCCGGCTGATAGCGCAGCAGGTCGAACGCCTGCAGTTCGACCTGGGTCAGTATGCGCAAGGGCAGCAAGGCCAGGTGCGCCTGCTGTGCAACACGGCGGCGCTCACCGAATACCTGCCGGAACTGCTGGCCAGCTACCTGGCTGACAATCCCGGAATCAGCGTCGATGTGCAGGAGCTGCCGAGCCTGCGCATCGTGCAAGCGATTACCCAGGGCATGGCCGACCTCGGCATCGTTTCCACCGCAGCGCCATGCGAGCACCTGCAAACCCGCCCCTTTCGTGACGACCCGCTGGTGCTGGTGATGCCGCCGGGTCATCCGCTGGCCAGTGCGCTCGCGCCCAGCTTCAGCGATAGCCTGGCGCACGGCTATGTCGGCCTCGGCGCCGGCAGTGCGCTGGCGCTGTACCTTGAAGAACAAGCCCTGCGCGAGGGGCGACGGATGCAGGTACGCGTGCGCGCCGAAGGGTTTGATGGGGTGATTCGCATGGTCGTCGGCGGTGCCGGCGTGGGGGTGGTGCCGCTGGCAGCGGTGCGGCGCTGGCAGGGTGTGTTGCCCTTGCATTGGGTGGCGCTGGCGGAGCCATGGGCCAACCGGAGGTTGCTGGTGTGCGCGCGGGATTTTGCGGCACTGCCGGGGTATGCAGCGGGTTTGGTAGCTGCGTGTGAAAATCCCGTGTTAGCGTGATGTGAAGGCTAATCGAGGCCCCTAGCAAAGCAATAGCAAATGGGACGATTATAACTGACAGCTTAAGAATCACAGGCCAGGTTTCAAAATCCATCATTGGAAATTTCATTTATAAATTCCCGACAGCTCCACCTAAAACTTCTCCTACCCCTACAAAGTTACCTATTCTCAAAATAACACGACTACAGGTGCTGATAATAAGGCGGTACATTGCAGTCTCGCCCGGTTTCTAACCATTATCGCACCTCCGAAAGCAGAATAACGGCATATGCAACTACCGTCCAAACACAACCGACCAGTGTCAACCACGCTGCAACTGCCATTTTTATTTTTAGCCTCGAAGGAAAACGCTTCAACTCATCAGGGTCTAGCATACCTCGCCGTAATGCGAATTTAGGAAAAGTTACCAAACCGGCAAGCATACAAATGAACATCCAGCGCCACTTGAAACTTTTCTCGCGCCGAACTTGCTTCATGGATTCAATAAAAGGGTTACTCCGGATGCCCGACCGTGCGACATCGTAATCGCTTCCTAAGACAAGAAAAGCAAGTATCAACGGCCCCGGCACCCCGAAGATAAATGGACCCATCACCAATATCAGTCTCGCCATAATCGGCCAATCATTAAGGTCGATCATTTGTAGCCTCATAGACAAGTTCGCCAGCCGACTCGCCGATTTTTGCGCCTACCAGGCTGCCAACTGCGCCTCCAGCTCCGACCAGCGCGATACCACATACAGGCGTGCCGATGCCTAAAGTACCAATAGCGACTCCAACGCATAGCGTACCAGCCGCCAAGCCAGCACCGGCAGCAACAGCACTTCCCAGACCAACGCCACCAGCAAAACTTGCTGTTTCTGTCATTCGTATCTTTTTACAAGCCTCAGTTTCTCCTGCCCGACACACTTCCTGCACCTTTAAATAAGAAGATATCCCACCCAACCCAAGTGCAGCATACCCTCCATACTCAAGGTACTTGCTGAGCCGCGCCACCTTGTCCAGATGCGTCGCATACCCCGGTATCTGCCCCGGCCCGCCCGCCTTCGACCAATGATGCACGAGGCTCTTGGTCGAAATATTCAAGCGCTTCTTCAGCCGTTCGTAGTTGCCCAGGTCCAGTTGCTTGTTCAGCAATGCCACTTTCAACTGACTATCCAGCTGCTGCAGCAACCGTCGCCGTTCGGCGAAAAAGTTCGGGCTGTTCAGATGGCCATGACGCATGAACTCGCGCTGGTGCAATAGCTCGATACTGGTCAGCGTATTACTGACCTGCTTTAACCCTTGTTCCAGCATGTCCTTGCCCACGCCCATGGACAGGCTGGCGTTACTGAGCAAGCCCGCGATTTCGGCCTGGTGCTCCATCATGAAGTCCGCTTCGGCGAAATCGAGCACTGCCAGCGCACGGCGCGCATGCTCGGCCGCCGCCATCAGCTGGCCTTCCTCGCGGGTGCAAGCATCACCGTTGTCAGGGTCACCGATGACGAAGATTTCCCCTGCCTTGAAGCCGTGTTCGAACGTCGGGTTGAGCCGCTGCAGCCGCGAGATTGGCAAGGTGGCATCGTGCTCGGCCAATTGCAGCAGCACCTGCGCGAATGACATACGCCGTGGCACTACATAGAACCCAGGCTCCAGCGTACCGGGCAACGCCCCCACTACCGGTTGGGAGAAGTGTTCGGGGTACAAGGCATTTGACGGCTCGGCAAAGTGGGTATTGGCCCGACCCATAACAGGCTGCGTAGACGGTGGCGCCTCGTGCAACGGTGCGACAACCCGATTACTGCCCGGCGGGCAGCCACAGAGCACCAGCGCACCGTCCACGGCCACCCGCTGGCCGCCGGAAATAAAGTGGTCCACGCCTTCGGCGACTGTGCCCACCTGCCCGCAGAGCGGGCATGGCGTGGTGCGGTCACCTTCGCGAAGCACCATTCGACCCTCGGCGAGATAGCCGGCGTTCGTCGCAATACAGACAGCCCGTAGTGGTGACATCACCATCGACTGCCTGCCCTCTTCCCTCCAGACTAACGCGCATCCTGAAGCTCCTTGCCCAGATAATCAGGACTGAAAACCTAACACCCAGGGAAAAGCTTTAGATGCCGCAAGCCCTAAATCAGAAGCTTCCTACATTTACATCAGACTAAAACCGGACTATCAGGCGTCCGGCTTTACCCGCAACGTAGACTCACCCAAAATAGCGCCCCAATGCCCAACGAAAAGGACTTCACGGTGGCCTCGATCTACCAGCTCAAACCGCGTTTCCAGGCCCTGCTCCGCCCCACGGTGCAGCGCCTTCACGAGCGGGGTGTCACCGCCAACCAGGTCACGCTTGCAGCCGCCCTGGTGTCCGTGCTGCTGGGCCTGCTTCTGGCCACCCGGCACCCTCCCGCCTGGCTGTTTATTCTCCTACCAGTATGGATGCTGCTGCGCATGGCCCTGAACGCCATCGACGGCATGCTCGCCCGGGAGTTCGGCCAGCAATCTACCCTTGGCGCCTATCTCAACGAACTCTGCGACGTGGTCGCCGACGCCGCCCTGTACCTGCCTTTCGCCCTGCTCCCAGGGGTATCACCCATTCTGGTGGTGCTCGTGGTGCTCAGCGCCATCTTCAGCGAGTACGCCGGGGTCATGGGTCCGCTGGCTGGTGCCTCGCGGCGCTACGACGGGCCCATGGGCAAGAGCGACCGGGCCTTTGCCTTCGGCGTACTGGGCACCGGCGTGGCCTTAGGCCTATTGCGTGGTGCCTGGATCAACGGCCTGCTGCTGGTCATCCTGGCACTCTCGCTCTATACCCTTTACAACCGGGTTCGCCAGGGGCTGGCCGAAACCCGTTGAGCCTACTGCCGTCGTAAAAGGATGTTGACCATGCGCCAAGCGCAAGCACTGCACTTCACTACCCACGACGGCGTCGAGCTGCATTACCGTCACTGGCCCGCCACCCGTAACGAACACCAGCCCCGCCGGGCGGTGGTGATGTTCCACCGCGGCCATGAACATGGCGGGCGCATGGCCCACCTGGCCGATGAGCTGGATATGCCGGGCTATGACTTCTTCGCCTGGGATGCCCGTGGCCACGGCCAGTCGCCGGGAGCACGCGGCGACAGCCCGAGTTTCGCCACCAGCGTGCGCGATGTGCAGACCTTCATCGAGCATATCCAGGCCCGCCACGGTATCGCCGAGCAGGACCTGGTGGTGCTGGCGCAGAGTGTCGGTGCCGTGCTGGTCGCCACCTGGGCTCACGACTATGCCCCCAAGGTGCGCTGCCTGGTGCTGGCGTCGCCGGCGTTCAAGGTCAAGCTGTATGTCCCGTTCGCCCGCCCGGGCCTGAAGCTGCTGAAGGCCTTGCGCGGCAACTTCTTCGTCAACAGCTACGTCAAGCCACGCCTGCTCACCCACGACCCCGAGCGGGTCATGTCGTACCTGGCCGACCCGCTGATCAGCCGGCCGATTTCGGTGACCATGCTGCTAGGCCTGTACGAAGCCGCCGACCGCGTGGTGGCGGACGCCCAGGCCATCCAGGTACCGACCCAGCTGCTGGTGTCCGGTGCCGACTTCGTGGTCGAGCGCCAGCCGCAGCAACGCTTCTTCGAGCGCCTGGGCAGTGCACGCAAGGAAATGCACATCCTGCCGGGGTTCTTCCACGATACCCTGGGCGAGCGTGACCGGGCCCATGCCCTGCGGCGCATCGAGCGGTTCGTCGAGCACTGCTTCGCCAGCCCTACGGCGCTGCCGTCGCTGCTCGATGCCGACAAGGTCGGCGCCAGTTGCGCCGAGGCCGAAAGCCTGGCCGCGCCGTTACCGCACAACTCGCCCCGCGACCTCTACTGGCGCGCCACCCGCGCCGGGCTGCGCCTGGGCAAAGGGCTGGCGGAAGGCGTGAAGCTCGGGTTCGACACCGGTTTCGACTCGGGCAGTACCCTTGACTACGTGTACCGCAACCAGCCGACCGGCAAGGGCAAGCTGGGCCGCCTGGTCGACCGCAACTATCTCGATGCCATCGGCTGGCGTGGCATCCGCCAACGCAAGCTGCATGTCGAAGAGTTGCTGCGCCTGGCCATCGCTTGCCTGCGCGAACAGCAACGGCCGGTGCATATCGTCGATATCGCAGCCGGCCATGGCCGCTACATTCTCGAAGCGCTGCAAGAGCTGAAGCAACTGCCGGATTCGATCCTGCTACGCGATTACAGCGAGCTGAATGTGCAGCAAGGCAGCGCGCTGATTGCGGAAAAAGGCCTGGCTGACATCGCCCGCTTCGTCCAGGGCGATGCCTTCGACCGCCAGAGCCTGGCGACGCTGGAACAACCGCCGACCTTGGCCGTGGTCTCCGGCCTGTACGAACTGTTCGCCAGCAACCAGTTGGTGGGCAACTCGTTGGCCGGCCTGGCCGACGCGGTGGAGGAAGGCGGCTACCTGGTCTACACCGGCCAACCGTGGCACCCGCAACTGGAGATGATCGCCCGCGCCCTCACCAGCCACCGCGGTGGCGAGGCCTGGGTGATGCGTCGGCGCAGCCAGGCCGAGATGGACCAGTTGGTCGAGGCAGCGGGCTTCCGCAAGCTGGCCCAGCGCATTGATGAATGGGGCATTTTCAGCGTCAGCCTGGCCCAACGGGTGCGCTGAATGAACCCATTGCGCGAGCCCGGGCTGGTGCGCCGGGGCGTATGCTGGCTATTGCTGCTGGGGCCACTGTTTTTCCTCAGCTACGGGTTGGCCAACAGCCACACGATGGGGCGCAATGATGTCGGCAGCCTGGTGTTCGGCTGGGAAAGCCGCACGCCGTTGTGGCCGTGGACGATCATCCCCTACTGGTCGATCGACCTGCTCTACGGGTTGTCCTTCCTGCTGCCACGCACGCGCCAGGAAATGGACCGGCACGCCCTGGCCCTGCTGACGGCACAAGTGATCAGCGTCAGTTGCTTCCTGCTCTGGCCGCTGCGCTTCACCTTCGAGCGGCCGGAACTGGGAGGCCTGTACGGCTGGCTGTTCGATGTACTGATGGGGTTCGACAAGCCGTTCAACCAGGCACCGTCGCTGCATATTGCTTTGCTGGTGATCATCTGGACGATGTTTGCCCGGCATGTGCAGCGCCAGCCCTGGCGTTGGCTGATGCATGGCTGGATGGCGCTGATCGGGGTGTCGGTGCTGACCACTTGGCAGCACCATTTCATCGACGTGCCGACCGGCGCGTTGGCGGGATTCTTGTGTGTCTGGCTGTGGCCACACCAGGGCCGGCTGCCGTGGCAGCAGGCCCACCTTGCGCAGGATGCCAAGCGCTGGCGGTTGGCCTTGAGCTATGCCGCGTGCGCGCTGTCGTGCGCCGTGTTCGCCATGGGTTTGGGTGGCGCCTGGCTGTGGCTGGCCTGGCCGGCCGTGTCGCTGGCGCTGGTGGCGTTGAATTACGGCGTGTTCGGCGCTGGCGGGTTTCAGAAAGGTGCCGATGGGCGCTTGTCGAATGCTGCCCGCTGGCTGCTGGCGCCTTATCTGCTGGGGGCATGGGCCAATTCGCGGCTGTGGACCTGGCGGCATCCGCAGGCGGATGAAGTGTGTGATGGCGTGTATCTTGGGCGTATTCCACGGAGCAGGGCGTCATTTTCCGGGGTTGTCGACCTGTGCGCGGAGCTGCCGTGTAATGTCCAGAACAGCGCGGCCGCTCCTGGGCAGGCCGCATCAGCTGTTGCCTACGAGTGTTTCCCTGCGCTCGACCTGATAGCCCCGGACAGCGCCCTGTTACATCAAGCCGCCGACGCCATCGAGCGCTTGCGCAGCAGCGGCCCGGTGTTGGTTTGCTGTGCCTTGGGTTACTCGCGCAGCGCCAGCGCCGTGGCTGCCTGGCTGGTGCTCAGCGGCCGCTGCAGCGACGCCCGGCAGGCCGAAGCGCTGATCGGCAAAGCTCGCCCGGGGGTGGTTCTGCGTCACGCACACCACCAAGCCCTGCAGCAACTGGGAGCACAACCATGAACCTGCTGGTGGTAGCCAGCCTGTTGGGCCGTGGCAAACAGCTGGAGCGGCTGTCCGACGGCCTCACCCTGCTGGCGCTGGCCTACGGCTTGGCGCCGTTGTTGAATGTGTCGTTGCCACCACTGGCCAGCCTGCTGTGCATCGTGTTGGTGGTATTGGGCGTACTTCACAAGTACTGGGCCATCCGCGTGGCGGTTGATGCCGACCTGTTTGCCCACTTGGTGAAAAGCTCCGATCTGCCGGCAGACACCCTGGCCTTGGACCGCGCCTTGTTCGAACTGAAACTCAAGCCGCAAGCCGCCGATTCCCGCGCCTGGCCTGCCCGCAGCCAGGCTGCACTGGCCTTGCTGCGCCGCCAGGCCGTATGCCTGGGCCTGCAGTTGTCGCTGGCCTTGGCTACCCTGCTGACACTGCCTTTGAAGGGATAACGACAACCCCATGCTCGCCAGCCTGACCGCCTACCTCATTACCTCCGCCGCCCGTCTGATCACAGGCGCCCGCGCCCTGTGGCTGGGCTGCACACCGCTGCCAGTGCAGCGCCTGTATTTCGCCAACCACAGCAGCCACGGCGATTTCGTGTTGCTATGGGCGTCATTGCCAGCACCGCTACGCAAGCGCACCCGCCCGGTGGCCGGCGCCGACTACTGGGCCAGGCCAGGTATTCGCGATTTTCTCATTCGCAAGGTGTTCAATGGCGTGCTGATCAACCGGCAACGCAGTGAAGGCCAGGGCAGCCCGCTGCAGCCGATTCTCGAAGCCGTGGCCCAGGGCGACTCGCTGATCTTCTTCCCGGAGGGCACGCGCAACCTTGGCGATGAGCCACTGATGCCATTCAGGAGTGGGCTGTACCATCTGGCTGCGGCCAATCCTGACGTCGAGCTGGTGCCGGTATGGATCGCCAACCTCAACCGGGTAATGCCCAAGGGTCGCGCCTTGCCTCTGCCGTTGCTGTGCACGCTGAGCTTTGGCGAACCGCTGCACCTGGAGGCTGATGAAAGCAAACAGGCGTTCCTCGAACGGGCCAGCAAGGCCCTGCTGAACCTGGCCCCCAAGGATGCCTGACATGGACCACAACACCCTTTCGCTGTTCGCCGGCATCGGCGCCCTGCTGCTGCTCGCCAGTGTGATCGGCCGCCTGCTGAAATGGCGCGCCGGCCCGGCACCACACGCCGTGATCGACAACCTCAACGCCCGTATCAACGCCTGGTGGGTCATGGTGCTGGTGATCGGCATCGCCTTCCTGTTCGGCAAGTACGGGGTGATCGTGCTGTTCTACGGCGTGTCGTTCTATGCCCTGCGTGAGTTCATGACCCTCACCCCGACCCGGCGCAGCGACTACCCGGCGCTGGTAGCCGCATTCTACGTCGCGTTGCCGGTACAGTACGTGCTGATCGCCATGGATTGGTACGGGCTGTTCAGCATCTTCATCCCGGTGTACCTGTTCCTGTTGTTGCCGATCCTGGCCAGCTTCGGTGGCGACACCACACGCTTCCTCGAGCGCGCCTCGAAGGTGCAGTGGGGGCTGATGATCGCGGTGTACTGCGTGTCGTCGGTGCCGGCACTGATGACCCTGGACATCCCCGGCTACGAAGGCCGCAACCTGCTGCTGATCGCCTGGCTGATCCTGGTGGTGCAGATCAGCGACGTGCTGCAGTACGTGTGCGGCAAGCTGTTCGGCAAGCACAAGGTGGCACCCAACCTGTCGCCGTCGAAAACTGTCGAGGGCCTGGCCGGTGGCGTGGCGCTGGCTACCCTGACCGGCGCCCTGCTGTGCTGGATCACGCCGTTCACTTTCTGGCAGGCCGCGCTGATGGCGCTGGCGGTGAACGCCATGGGCTTCTTCGGCGGGCTGGTGATGTCGGCGATCAAGCGCGACCGCGGGGTGAAAGACTGGGGGCACATGATCGAAGGCCACGGTGGCATGCTCGACCGCATGGACTCGGTGTGCTTTGCCGCGCCGGTGTTCTTCCACTTTGTGCGGTATTGGTGGGCGTAACCATACCTCCGAGGGGTATACGCAACCTTGTAGCAGCGGCCTCGTGTCGCGAAAGGGGCGCGAAGCGGCCCCGGGGTTTCAAGCTTCTCTGCAGGTATCGCCGGGGCTGCTGCGCAGCCCTTTCGCGACACGAGGCCG
>NZ_JATAAG010000010.1:437206-454680 GCF_030341915.1 Pseudomonas sp. BCRC 81390
TCCTGCCGCTGCTCGGTGCTCAGCCCGTCCGCCACCAGGTGTTCGCGGATATGCCCTTCCATCACTTCGGCCATCAGCCCGTTCACCGCGCCGCGCACGGCGGCAATCTGCTGCAGGATCGCCAGGCAGTCCTTGTCCTGCTCCAGCGCCGTCTCCAGGGCGGCGGCCTGGCCTTTGATCTTGCGCACCCGGGTCAGCAGTTGCTTCTTGCTCTTCAGGGTATGTGCCATTGGGTTTCGCACCATGCTAGGTATACTGGGGTATAGTATTTTTCTCGACATTCCGGAAGCATGATAAACCATGGCGACGCAAACCTCAGACCGTTGGCAGCACAGCCACCAGTTCCATACCAGTAACCTGGGCGCCGAGCGCAAGACCCGCCTGGCGGTGTGGCTGACCGCCGTGATGATGGTGGCGGAGATTGCCGGCGGCTGGTTCTTCAATTCCATGGCATTGCTGGCCGATGGCTGGCACATGAGTTCCCACGCGCTGGCCCTGGGCCTGTCGCTGCTGGCCTACGCCGCAGCCCGGCGCTATGCCGGCGATCGGCGCTTTGCCTTCGGCACCTGGAAAATCGAGATTCTCGGCGGCTATTCCAGCGCCCTGCTACTGCTCGGGGTGGCGGCGCTGATGGCCTTCCAGTCGGTAGAGCGCTTGCTGGCACCGGGGCTGATCCACTACGACCAGGCGATCTTCATCGCCGCCATGGGCCTGGCGGTCAACCTGATCTGTGCCTGGCTGCTGCGGGACGATCACCATCATCATCATGATCATGACCATCACCATGGCCACGATCATCAGCACGACCACGGCCATCATCACCACGACCTGAACCTGCGCTCGGCCTACCTGCATGTGATCGCCGATGCCGCCACCTCGGTACTGGCCATCGTCGCCCTGCTGGCTGGCAAGTTGTGGGGCGCCGGCTGGCTCGACCCAGTCATGGGCCTGGTGGGTGCGCTGCTGGTGGCGCTGTGGGCCCGGGGATTGCTGCGCGACACCAGCCGGGTACTGCTGGACGCGGAGATGGACGCACCGGTGGTGGCGGAAATACGCGAAGTGGTGGCACAGCTGCCAGTGCCGGCCAGCATTACCGACCTGCACGTGTGGCGTGTCGGTAAGGACCAGTACGCCTGCATCCTCGGCCTCGCCGCTGCTTGCGAACTCAGCGCCGACAGCGTGCGCCAGGCATTGGGCGTGCACGAGGAACTGGCGCATGTCACCGTCGAGGTCAACCGCCTGGCATAGCGCGACCAGACAGCTGGACGTCGAGCCCAGGCAACTGCGGCTCGGCCAATGGCCCTATGGTGACGGGTCATTCAGCCAGTCACCAGGAGTTGTGCCATGTCCGATTTCATAACCGTCCTGCGCGAAACCTGCCCGACACCGGTCGTGGACGCCACCAAGTGGAAGCGCATCGGCGGCGATCCGCACACCGTCAACCTCAACGCCTACCTGTCGGCCGACGGCAGCAAGATCATGGGCACCTGGATTTGCACCCCGGGCAAGTTCGAGGTCAACTACGAGAAGTGGGAGTTCTGCCACTTCCTTGATGGCTACTGCATCATCACCCCGGAAGGCGAAGAGCCGAAACACCTGAAAGCAGGCGACGTGTTCGTGATCGAGCCGGGGATGAAAGGTACCTGGGAAGTGGTCGAAACTGTGCGCAAGTATTTCGTCTTCGCCTGATTTCAAAGACTGACATCGCCCCCTGTGGGAGCGGGTTTACCCGCGAATGCGGCGGTAAAGCTACTGCAGCATTCGCGGGTAAACCCGTTCCCACAGAGTCATATGCTGCCCGCTGAATCGGAAGCAAAAAAATCGCGGATCAGGCGCCCTTCCCTCTGGTGCGCAGTTACAGAGGGAAGGCCACCTGGCCCGCGATGAAGTCCACCTCGCGCGTCAATCCTTCTTGCGGTAACTCTCGACGATGGCCGAGAAATCCTTGCCCCCTTCACCGCGCAGGCTCATGGCCTGGTACAGCTGTTGGGCCACGGCCCCGAGGATCACCGGTTGGTGCGCCTGGCGCGCCGCTTCGGTGGCCAGGCCCAGGTCCTTGAGCATCAGCTCGGCGCCAAACCCACCGGTATACCCCCGCGATGCAGGCGCAGTTTCGATGATGCCGGGCCATGGGTTGTAAGTGTCCGAACTCCAGCAACGGCCGGTCGAACTGTTGATGATGCCGGCCAGTACCTTGGTGTCGATGCCCAGCGCATTGCCCAGCGCCATGGCTTCGGACACACCGACCATCGAGATGCCCAGCAGCAGGTTGTTGCAGATCTTGGCGATCTGCCCGGTGCCGACATCGCCGCAATGCACGATGTTGCGGCCCATCTGCTCCAACACCGGCTTCAGGGTGGCGAACAGCTCGGTGCTGGCGCCAACCATGAAGGTCAGGGTGCCAGCCGCAGCGCCACCGGTGCCGCCGGACACCGGCGCATCGCCCATGTCCACGCCTTTGGCGGCAGCCGCCTTGGATACATCGCGCGCGGTTTGCGGGTCGATGGTGCTGCAATCCACGGTGGGCGTGCCAGGGCGGATACCCGCCAGCACGCCATCTTCATTCAAGTAAACGCTGCGCACATGGGCAGCGGCCGGCAGCATGGTGATCACCAGCTCGCTGTTGGCCACCGCGTCCTTGGGCGAAGGGCTGATCTGCCCGCCCAGTTCGGCGAGCTCGGCCAGCACGGCCTTGTTCAGGTCGAACAGGTTCAGTTGGTGTCCGGCCTTGATCAGGTTGCGGGCCATCGGTGCGCCCATGTTGCCGAGGCCGATGAATGCGATACGCATGACGCTCTCCTTAACGCAGGCTGATGGTGGTGTTCACACCGTCGTTGACACTGTCGTCATCGAACCAGCGGGCGGTGACGGTCTTGGTCTGAGTGTAGAACTGCACCACTTGCTTGCCGTACGGGCCGAGGTCGCCGAGCTTGGAGCCACGGGAGCCGGTGAAGCTGAAGAACGGCACCGGTACCGGGATCGGAATGTTGATACCTACCTGGCCGATGTCGATTTCGCTCTGGAACTTGCGCGCGGCTGCGCCGCTCTGGGTGAACAGGCCGGTGCCGTTGCCGAACGGGTTGGCGTTGACCAGGGCGATGGCCTCGTCGAGGGTGTCGACCTCCAGGGTCACCAGTACCGGGCCGAAGATTTCCTGGGTGTAGATCTGCATGTCGGTCTTCACCCCCGAGAACAGGGTTGGGCCGACGAAGTTGCCTTGCTCGTAACCCGGCACCTTGACGTCACGGCCGTCGAGTTCCAGCTTGGCACCTTCCTTGATACCGCTTTCGATCAGGCCCAGCACACGCTCCTTGGCACGCTTGGAAACCACCGGGCCGACATCGGTGCCTGGCTCACAACCAGCATTGACCTTGAGCTTGCTGGCCGCTTCCTTGATGTCTGGCAGCCATTCGCGTGCCTTGCCGACCAGTACCGCCACCGAGGTGGCCATGCAGCGCTGGCCCGCCGCGCCGAAGGCGGCACCGACCAGGGCGTTGATGGTTTGGGTGCGGTTGGCATCGGGCAACACCACTGCGTGGTTCTTGGCGCCCATCATCGACTGCACGCGCTTGCCGTGCTGGCTGCCCAGGTTGTACACGTGGGTGCCCACTTCGGTGGAGCCGACGAAGGAAATCGCCTTGATGTCCGGGTGGGTGCAGATGGCATCCACCACTTGCTTGCCACCGTGCACCACGTTGAGCACGCCAGCCGGTACGCCGGCTTCCAGCGCCAGCTCGACCAGCAGCATGGTCGACAGCGGGTCCTGCTCGGACGGCTTGAGCACGAAGGTGTTGCCGCAGACGATGGCCATCGGGAACATCCACAGCGGGATCATGGCCGGGAAGTTGAACGGGGTGATACCGGCGCATACGCCAATGGGCTGACGCAAGGTATAGGTATCGACGCCACCGGCGACGTTTTCGGCGAATTCGCCCATCTGCAGGGTGCCGATCGAGGCTGCATGCTCGACCACTTCCAGGCCGCGGAAGATATCGCCTTCGGCATCGGCCAGGGTCTTGCCTTGTTCGGCACTGAGCACCTGGGCGATGCGCTTGGTATGTTCGCGGATCAGCGCCTGCAGCTTGAGCATGATGCGCATGCGTGCGCCAATCGGGGTATCGCGCCAGGTCTTGAAGGCACGCTGGGCAGCGGCCACGGCGGCGTCCACTTCCTCGGCGGTGGCAAACGGTACGCGCGCCAGCACTTCCTGGGTGGCCGGGTTGACGATATCGCGCCATTCAGAGGTCTTGGACTCGACCCACTGGCCGTCGATCAGCAGCTTGACCTGGTCGATTTTGGTCTGGTTAGGGGATTGCGGTGCGTTCATCTGCGTTCTCCTTGGAATTATTGTCGGGACGAGATCGCCAGCGCCGAGCAAACGCAAGCTGGCGTCCTGAGGCTTGTTTCGAGTATAGATGTGCAAACATCCAACAAGAACGCACAAAAAAACCGGATCATCATGCAAAAAGACCTCACATCCCTGAGCGCGCTCAACTGGGACGACCTGAAGTTCTTCCTCGAAGTGGCCCGTACCCGCAAGGCCAGCAGCGCTGCCAAGCGCCTGAGCGTCGACTACACCACGGTGTCGCGGCGCATCAGCTCGCTGGAAGGGGCACTCGGCACCCTGCTGTTCGAGAAGTCGCGCACCAACGGCTTTGTCCTTACCGCCGAAGGCCAGCGCCTGCTGGGCTATGCCGAGTCGATCGAGAGCACGCTGCACATGGCCTGCGAACAGGTGTCCGGGTCGGGCGTGGCGTTGTCCGGGCACGTGCGCATGGGCTGCACCGAAGGGTTCGGCAGTTTTTTCGTCACCCCGCAGCTGAGCCACTTCGTCGATGCCTACCCGGCAATCTCGGTGGACATACTGCCGCTGCCGCACTTCATCAGCCTGTCCAAGCGCGAGGCGGACATCGTCATTGCCCTGGAACGACCGGAGCATGGGCCGTACGTGTGCTGCAAGCTGTGCGACTACCGCTTGCGGCTGTACGCCACCCGGGAATATCTCGATAACCACGCCCCCATCCGCCAGATCGCGGACCTGGCCAGGCACCCGTTCATCAGTTACGTGGACGACCTGGCGTTCAGCTCGGAGCTGCTGTACCTGGCCAACCTGATCCCCAGCGCCAGCGCGCATTTGCGCAGCACCAGCGTGATTGCCCAATACACGGCGGCGCTGCAAGGGCGAGGGTTGGCGATATTGCCCTGCTTCCTGGCCGCGCAGGATCCACGACTGGTGACGGTACTGCCGGAAGAAATCGAGGTGACACGGCAATTCTGGATGTACTGCCGGGAGGATTTGCGCAAGTTGAAGCGGATTACCCTGTTGTGGGATTACATCCGCGGGGTGACCGAGGCCAATGCGCCGCTGTTGATGGGCGAGACGCGGGAGATGCGCTTTGCTCAGGAGTGATCATGCTTGGGGCAGCATCGATAGTGTGGGAGCGGGCTTGCCCGCGAACACCGGCGGAGCCGGTGCCAGGCACCCTGTAGCCCGCTCTCGCAAGTAGGTCTGTAACCGTAGCGCAGGAATCAGTAGGAAGCCACGACAATAGACACCCGCCGGTTCTCGGTACGCCCGGCGCTGGTGCGGTTGTCCGCCACCGGCTGGCTGCTGCCCAGGCCACGGCTGTGGATATTCCGTGCCGGCATGCCTACCGCGACCAACGCCTTGGCCACGCTTTGCGCACGCCGCTCGGACAGCTGTTGGTTGTACGCCGCCTTGCCCGACGCGTCGGCATGCCCGTCCACCCGCACGCCCTGGATGCCAACGCCGAGCAATGCCTTGCCGATACGTTCGACAATCGCCTGGCTCTGGCTGTTGAGGCTGTCCAGGTCGCTGCCGAACAGCACCTTGCCGGACAAGTCATAGGCCCAACCTTCGTCGGTCGGGGTAAAGCCTTCGCGCTTGAGCACAGCGATCTGTTCGGCGCTCAGGCCTTTGGGCGGCGTGCTCTGGCAACCAGCCAAGGCCAGCAGCGCCAGCACCAAGGCCCATAGGGGGAAACGCACAGCCTGCTTCACGGGTTCAACTCCTGTTTGTTGTTTTCCATCTGCGCGACGTGCCAGTGCCCGCGGCGATTGCGCTTGGCCTGGTACATCGCCGCGTCGGCAGCATTCAGAAGACTGGCAGGATCGCTGCCGTCATCCGGGTAATAGGCGATACCGACACTCACCGAGGTGGCGATACTGCGGCCACTGTCCAGTTGCACCGGCAGCTTCATGCTGGCAACGATCTTCTCGGCAACGCGCTCGGCATCCTGGCGCGAATGCAAAGGCGTCAGCAACACGGCGAACTCGTCGCCGCCCAGGCGCGCCACCAGGTCGTGCTCACGCAGCTGGGCGCGCACACGATCGGCCACGCTGATCAGCACTTCATCGCCCACGGCATGACCGAGGGTATCGTTGATCTGCTTGAAGTGGTCACTGTCGAGAAACAGCAGCGCCAGGTGCTCCTGCTGCCGCTCGGCGTTACGCAGGCTGCGGGTCAGGCGCCCCTCGAAAAAGGCGCGGTTGGGCAGGCCGGTCAAGCTGTCATGGCTGGCCTGGTGGGCCAGCGTCTGGTTTTCGTTTTGCAGGTGGCTGTGCCACACCTCAAGTTCATCCAGCAGGGCATTGAAGTCGTTGCCCAGTTCATGAAGCTCGGCTATCGGTGCTTCCGGTACACGCCGATCGAAGCTGCGCCCCCGGCGGGCGGCGTGAGCAACGCTGGCCAGGCCGCGCAGCGGGCGGACGATATCACCGAGCAAACGCCGCGACAGGTATTGCGCAGCCAGGGCGCTGAGCAGCGAACAGAACAGGATGCCGAGCAGCCCGCTGAGCAGGAACAGCAACAGGCTGCGCCCCTGGCCAACCAGTTCGATGCGCCCGACCTGCCGCTGCTGGTGAACAATCGGCAGTTTGACCGGCTCATCCAGCAAAGCGCTGGCAACCTGCCCTTCCAACCGCGCAAGCAGGCCGCTATCACTGCGCTGCCAATGCGCCAGTTGCTGGCCTTCGTTGTCGAATACCCTGGCTTCAGCCACTTCCTCGGCGCTGGCAATCAGCGCCAGCGCTTCGTTGGCCGCGGCGCCGTCGTCGAACACCACGGCCGCTTCCACGGTGTAACTGATCGAGCGGGCGATCAGGTGCAAGTTGTGGTTGGCATAAACACGCAGGGCGAGCACGCCCAGCAGGGTCAGGGAAACGCCCGCCAGGCCGACGGCGAGCAAAGCGACGCTCAGGTGGCCACGGCCGAGCACCGAGCGCAGGGTCGGGCGTGCGCCGCGCTTGTGCGCCAGTTTCATGGCTGCACCGCCCGGCGCTGCGACAATTGCAGCACGCTGGGGTGAATGCGCACACCGGAGCGTGCCACCGAGTCGAGGTTGACCTCGAAGGCAACCTGCCGGTCGCTGACCCGCAGGCAGAACAGGCTGCCGACCGTGCAGGGGTCGTCCGCTTCGCTGATGCTCAGTACCGGGTGGCCACTGACACGCTCGAACAGCCGGTCACGCTGGCCCTGGTCGAGCTTGCCGATATACAGGGCATCGCAGGCCTGGGCGACCTGGCTATCCGTCGCCAGCAGGCGCCGCACCTGCAGCGGCTGGCCGGACTCCTGGACGTGGCCTTTGATCAGGTCATCGGCGTACTCGGTCGGGCCGACCAGGCACAGCCGCAAGGGTAAGGGTTCGACGGGCCAGCGGGCATAGCTGAAGATGCCGAGCACTACCTGAGTAACGGCTTTGGCGCGTTGCTGCGCCTGGGCGACGGTTGTTGCGGTGTCCGCCCGGGCAGGACCTGCTGCAAGGAACAGGGCGGCCAGCAATAGCGAAAGCACACAGCTTGTCACTCGCCTTGCGGCCAGCTTCATGCGGGAAATCTCTCAAGATCCTATCGGACTACGGCGCAACGATAGCATATGGCCGCCCTACAAGACCGCGTGCGGATTCAGACTTGTTCGAGCATCAACCCGGAAATACGCCGAACCTTGCGCGCCACCGCTTCTTCGAAAATGCCATGGCGGGGTTCGACCAGGCTGAAGCAGTGCTTGGCGCGGGTAATCCCGGTGTATATCAGCTCCTTGGTCAGCACCGGGTTCAGTGCTTCCGGCAGCACCAGAGCGGTGTGGCCGAACTCCGAGCCCTGGGACTTGTGCACGGTCATGGCGAATACCGTTTCCACCTCGTTCAACCGGCTGGGCAGGACGAAACGTACCCCGCCACTGCCGTCATTGCGCGGAAATGCCACGCGCAGCAGGGGCTCGCCGCGCTCGTCAGGCAGGCGCAGCGCGATGCCGATATCACCGTTCATCAGGCCCAGGCCGTAATCGTTGCGCGTCACCAGCACCGGGCGCCCTTCGTACCAGGGCTGCTGGCTGTCGATCAACCCGGCATTGTGCAGCACCCGTGCCACCCGCTCGTTGAGGCCTTCGACGCCCCAGGCCCCGCGGCGTACCGCACACAGTAGCTGGAAGTCCTCGAAGCTTTGCAGCACTTTGCCTGCCCACTGCTCCCAGGCAGGATCATCAACGGCGGTATCGAACGCCGGACGGTAGCGTCCGAGGGTACGCAGATAACTGCGGTAGCCCTGCGGCCCATCGCTGCCTCGGTCGAGGCCGTCGAGCAGCAAGCGGTCGAAGGCGCGGTCGTGCGCCTGCTTCAGGGCCAGGCTGTGCACGTCGGCTGGCGGCATGGCCAGCAGGTTGCGCGCCGCGTGCGCTTCCTGGCGGTTGACCAGCCGGGCCAGCTGGCCAATGCCGCTGCCTTCGCCGAAACGCCGCGAGAAGCGCAACATAACCACCTGCTGGGCCAGCGGATGGCGCTGCTCGTCACCGCTCTTGAGGCCACTGCCGGCCAGCGACTCGCCACCGACCTGCTCCAACCATGCCTGGGTCGCCGGCGAATAACAGCCGTCTTCGGCGTCACGGCACAGGTCGCCCAGTACCGCACCGGCCTCGACCGAGGCCAGTTGGTCCTTGTCGCCCAGCAGCACCAGGCGCGCGCGTGGCGGCAGGGCATCGAGCAGGTTGGCCATCATTTCCAGGTCGATCATCGAGGCTTCGTCGACCACCAGTACATCCAACGGCAATGGGTTGCCGGCATGATGGCGGAAGTGTCGTGAGCCTGGTCGGCTGCCGAGCAGACGGTGCACGGTACTGACCTCGGTAGGGATCTGCCCGCGTACCTCGGCGCTGACCTGAAGGCGTTCGACTTGCTGGCCGATGGATTCGGTCAGGCGCGCCGCCGCCTTGCCGGTCGGCGCGGCCAGGCGGATGCGCAGTGGCCTGCCCTGCTCCACCGCCGGCGCCTGCAGCAAGGCCAACAGGCGTACCACGGTGGTCGTCTTGCCGGTACCGGGGCCACCAGTGATGATGCTGAAGCCGGCGCGGGTGGCCAGGGCGCAGGCGAGTTTCTGCCAGTCGACCTGGCCTGCGGGCGCTCCCCCGTCGAACAGTTGCGCCAGGCGGGCCGGCAGGTCGGCCGGTGCTGCTTCGGCCTGGGTCAGGCGCTGACGCAGGATATGGTCGATGCGCCGCTCGTAATTCCAGTAGCGGCGCAGGTACAGGCGCTCGCCGCTGAGCACCAGCGGCCGCGCTTGCTGCCCCGGGGTATCGCCGGCAGCTACCAGCGTGCTGGCGGCAATCCGTTGGCGCCAGGCGAGCAGGTCGAGGTTGGCCAGCAATTGCGAGGGCAGCAGCAAGGGGCCGGTCAAGGCATCGCCTTCGGGCGGCAACGACAGGGCAAAGTCGGGTTCTGCCAGGGTTTGCTGCAAGTCGAGGCAGACATGGCCATGGCCCAGCTGGTGGCTCGCCAGGGCAGCGGCCAGCAACAGCAAGGGGTCGCTACCGGGAGCGCGCTCTTCCAGGAACGACACGAACGCGCGGTCCAGGGCTCGCAACCAGCCGCGCTCCACCCAACGGTCGAGCAGTTGCAGCAGGTCGGCGCTGTCGTGCTGTGGCTTCAGGGCCAGCAAGTGCCCGGCCTGCAGCGGGGTGGGCAACAGGCCGGCGAGGCTTCGGCTCATGGTGCGGCTCATATCATGGCTCCGGCAAACAGGTCCTGCTGCATGGGCGGGTGCTCGCCGCGGAACAGCGCATCAAGGCTTTCGATCAGCTCACGCGGCGGCTTGCTGTGATATACGCCGTGGCCGCTGCTGCTGGCACCGCGCAGGAAGATGAACAGGGCGCCGCCGACATGGCGGTCGTAGTCATAATCGGGCAGGCGTGCGCGCAGCTGGCGATGCAGGGCCAGCACGTACAACACGTACTGCAGGTCGTAACGGTGTTCGAGAATGGCTTTTTCCATGGCCAGGCCATCGTAGGCCTGGATGTCCGGGCCCAGCCAGTTGGACTTGTAATCGGCCACGTAGTAGAGCCCATCCAGCTCGAATGCCAGGTCGATGAAGCCTTTGAACATGCCGTTGAGCAAGGTCGGTTGCGCCGCCGGGCGCGCCAGGCCGGGGTGGGTATGGCGCGCCACCAGGCGGTCGAGCTGTTCGGCATCGACCTGACGGCTGGCGAACCAGAACTCCATTTCGACCTGATAATGGCGCAACTGCCCAAGGGTCACGCTCAGGCCCTTGCCTGACAAGGGTAGCGCCTCGCCCAGCAGGCGTTGCAGCCATTGGCTGAGGGTGGTGATCCAGCCGGTCCAGTCACGCCGGTTGCAGCGCTGACCGACGGTTTCCTTGATCAGTTGCGGGTTGCCACTCACCTGTTCGAAGCCCTCACGGCCCGCCCACTCCAGCAAGCCGTGGAGGAAGGTACCGGGGTTGGGCCCACGCGGGAAGCGGTGGATATCGCCACTGTCGGCCGGGACCTCGCGCAACATCTGTGCATCGGCCCTTTCGTCGTCGAACAACTGCTGCGCCTGCGAGCTGTCGGCGCCGAGTGCCTGCTCGCCGATGCGCAGCGCGCTGTACGAGGCGATCCACCAGTGCTCGACCGCCGCACGGCGCGGCTTGCGGGCCGGCAGCAGCTCCCGCGCGGCATGTGGCATGCGATACAGCTGCTGGTCCGCCTGCGGCAGGCCGGGGCAGCTGATATACGGGCTGGTTGCCGCCAGGGCCTGCAACCAGTTCCCCAGCTGTTCCGAGCCCGGCAAGGCGAGGCCGCCACCGAGCAGGTAGCCGAACGCCGAACGGTGCAACTGCGAGCTCTTCTGGTTGCCGCGCTTGAGGTCGGCAACGCCCAGCCAACAGGCATGCTGGGCACGGGTCAGGGCCACGTAGAGCAGGCGCAGGTCCTCGGCCAGGCGCTCGTCATCGGCGCGCTCGACCTGTTCCGGGGCCGGCGTGAGGGTGAGATGGGCGTTACCCAGGCTGTCATGCCAGGCCAGCGGCAGACGGCTGCCGTCGACCGGTTTGCTGGTGCAGATGAACGGCAGGTAGACCAAGGGGTATTCCAGGCCCTTGGACTTGTGAATGGTCACCACCTTGACCAGTTGCTCGTCGCTTTCCAGGCGCAGGATCTGCTCCTCGCCGGCCTGGCCGGAACTGGCCAGATGCTCGGCCAGATGCCGAATCAGTGCCTGTTCGCCATCCAGTTCGCCAGCGGCCTGCTGCAGCAGTTCGGCCAGGTGCAGCAGGTTGGTCAGCACCCGCTCGCCATCACTGCGGCGGATCAGCGTGCGCGGCAGCTGGAAGTCATGCAGCAGGTGCCGCAGCATTGGCAGCACGCCCTGGCGCTGCCAGATATCGCGGTAACGGCGAAAACGCATGACCCAGTCTTCCCAGACGCGCTCGTCCTGGTTCAGCCGGTCCAGCGCCGCCAGCGACAGATTGAGGGTCAGGCTGGCCAGGGCGGCCTTGAGCAGGCGTTCCGAATCGGGTTCGGCGCAGGCCTTCAGCCAGGCCAGCAGGTCGTGCGCTTCCTGGGCGGCGAACACCGAGTCCTTGTCGGACAGGTAGACGCTGCGTACCTCGCGCGCGGCCAGCTCGGCACGGACCATTTGCGCTTCGTAGCCGTCACGGACCAGGATGGCGATGTCAGAGGGCAGGCACGGGCGCAGTTCGCCCTCGGCATTGCGAAAACCTGTACTGCCCTGCTGGCCGCCATTGAGCAAGGCAACGATATGGCTGGCGCAACTGGCCGCCAGTTGCTGGCGGTAGACGCTGCTGGAGACCGGCTCCTCGCTTTCCAGCTGCCAGCATTGCAGGGCGGCACAGGGTTGACCGTCGATCAGCAATTGTTCGCCGCGGCCTTTGGCACGAACCTCGATAAATGGCAGCGGGTTGTCATCAGCCTCGCGGAACAGGAACGCACCGCGCCCGGTTTCACGCGTCTCGGCCTGCAGGAACAGCTGGTTGACCGCCGCAACCATGGCTTTGCTGGAGCGGTAGTTGGTGTCCAGGCTGTGCAGGCGGCCGCTGGTAGCACGGCGCGCGGCCAGGTAGGTGTAGATGTCGGCGCCACGGAAGGCATAGATCGCCTGCTTGGGGTCGCCGATCATGAACAGCCCGGTTTGGCTGCGGTTTTTGCTGATCTGGTAGATGCGCTCGAAGATACCGTACTGGACCGGATCGGTGTCCTGGAATTCGTCGATCAGGGCGACCGGGAACTGTTCGCGGATCAGCCCGGCCAGGCGCTCGCCGGCCTCGCTGGCCAAGGCCTGCTGCAGGCGCATGAGCATGTCGTCGAAGCCCATTTCCGCACGCCGACGCTTTTCGATTTCGAAGCGTGCCGCTACCCAGCTGGCCGCATGCTCAAGCAAGGGCGCCTCCGGGCTGTCCAGGGCTTGCAACTGTTGCTGCAGGGCCTGCATGGCATCGAGGGCCGGGTGGACGGGTGGCTCACCGGACTTCCACGCGTCAAGCATGCCCGCCGGCGTCAAGCGATTGAAGCCGCTGCCCAACTCCAGCTCGACCAGCTGTTCGTCAGCAGCCCAGGCGCAGAGCTTGTCGCACCAGGAATCAAAATACTGCGCACGCATCTTGCGGCCGTCGACCTGCTTGGCGGCCACCGCAGCATGGCACATCTGCCGCAGCTCCTCGGCCCATTGCGCCCACGGTGCCTTGAGCCGGGCCAACTGCTCGCCACGCTGCTGCAGCGACGCCTCGATCAGCGCCGCCGGCTCCAGCCCTTCGTGCTGGGTGCGCACCCGGCCGAACAGCGGGCGGATGCGCGACAGCAAGGCGTCAGGGCTACCCCACTGGTTGCGCACCCAGGCCAGCGCATCGCCTTGCATGCCATAGCAGAAGCGCCGCCAGTAATCGCGTACCACTTGCGCCAACAAGTCACTGTGGTCGGTTTCCAGGGTCTGGGTGAACAGGCTGCCGCTGTCGAAGGCGTGCTCGCGGAGCATGCGCTGACACCAGCCGTGGATGGTCGACACGGCGGCCTCGTCCATCCACTGCACAGCGATCTCCAGGCGGCCGGCACAGCGCGGCCAGGCCTCTTCCGGGTAGTCATCGCGCAGCTGGTGCAACAGCGGATCAGCAGCTTGCAGTTCACCACGGAAGAACCGCGCAGCTTCGGCCAGGCGGGCGCGGATGCGCTCGCGCAGCTCTTTGGTCGCGGCGTCGGTGAAGGTCACCACCAGGATCTGCGGGGGCAGCAGCTCGCGATCGAAGCCCTGCTCGCCGCCGTGGCCGAGGATCAGGCGCAGGTACAGCGCCGAAATGGTGAAAGTCTTGCCCGTGCCGGCGCTGGCCTCGATCAGTTGGCTGCCATGCAGGGGGAAACTCAGTGCCAGGGGACGGTCCTGGGTCATGCGCCTTTCTCCGGGTTGCCCAGGGTCTGCCAAGGGGCGTCGAACAATGGGCGGTACAACGTTTCGCACCAGCCTTCGAAGGTTTCATCAGCCGTGAGCGCGGCAAAGTCGCGGAACTGGCGGGCCAGGGCCACGCTTTCACTGCGCTCGCCGAAACTGGTGCGGCCGTCGCCTTCGTAGGCGCGGGTTGCAGCGGCCAGGGCTTTGTCGCTGTCGTCCTGGGCCAGCCAGGCGAATGCGGTCTTGGCCGCGACCGGCAATGGTGCGTTCATCGCCGCCTGACGGGCCACCAGCAAGTCGCTCAGCAACTGCGCCGCCTGCGCTTGCGGCAATGGTGCAAGCAGCAGGGTCAGGTCACTGGCCACCAGTGCGCTGTGATAGGGATAGCCCGCTGCGCAGGCTGCCAGGTGGGTGACCCAGGGCACGATCAGGCGGTGCCACTTGAGGGCATTGCGCCCCGCACTGATGGTGTTGGGCACGGTCGTGATACTCAGCAGGCTCTGGTCATCCGCCTGGAACACCCGGCCCAGCCAGCCTTCGAGGCGGTGTTGGCCATGTTCGAAATGCACCGGCAACGCGCCCTCGACCAGGCGCGGCCAGCGTTGCAACAACTGGCGGTGGCGTTGCAGCAGGTCTGGCAGCGGCTCGATCAGCTCGCGCTGCAGCAACTCGCCGAACCCCGCCAGTGGCAGCAGGCCACAGGCCTGCAGGCGCCGGGCCTGTATCTGCAGGGCCTGTTCGGCATTGTCCGGCTCGGCCAGCGCGGCGCCGAGCAGGCTTTCGCTGGCACCGTAGCGTTGCAGGGCGTCGAGGACGAAGGGCTCTTCGTCCGGGGTCGGTGCCTCTAACGCTTCGAAGTACACCTTCAGGCGTTGGCTGAAGAAGTGCCGCACCGGATGGCGCAGAAAGTCACCCAGCAGGGTCAGGTTCAGGGCTTCGTCGTTCTGATAGGGTGGCAGGCCGGGGTCGCCCTGCTCGTCATCCGGCTCCTGCTGATGCAGCACCTGCCATTCATGGGCAAAGCTGAACAGCGGGCTGCCTTGCTGGAAGTAGCGCGGGCTGAACGGCTGCAACGGGTGTTCCTGGGTCAGCGCATGCAGCAGCTGCTCGCCGGGCTCGGCTGGCTGCCCTTGCTGCGCATTTGCCAGAAGCCAGCCAGCCGCAAGGTGGTCACGCAGCTGGCCGATCAGTACCGAGGCCGGGCGTTCGCTGTTGTCGCGGATGCTACGCCCGACCCAGCTGATATAAAGCTGGTCGCGTGCCGACAGTAACGCCTCCAGTAGCAGGTAGCGGTCATCCTCGCGGCGCGAACGGTCTCCCGGGCGGTAGTCGCTGGCCATCAGGTCGAAGTCCAGCGGTTGCTGGGCACGGGGGTAGTCGCCATCGTTCATGCCTAGCAGGCACACCACCCGGAACGGGATGGCGCGCATCGGCATCAGCGTGCAGAAGTTCACCGAGCCGGCGAGGAAGCGCTGGGACAACTTGCCCTGGTCAAGGCCCGACAGCCAGGCTTCACGTACGACGGTCAACGGCAACGGGTCTTGCAGGCCAACGGCCTCGCATACTTCAAGCCAGCCGTCGCGCAGATCCTGCAATTGCATCAGCAAAAACTCGTCACGCTCGCCCTCGGCCAGGAAGAATACCTGCAACAGAGCATGCAGGCGCTCGCCCCACTGGCTGACCGTGGCAGGTTCGGACAAAGCCTGGCAGGCCACGTCTAGGGCTTCCAGCAAGGCGGCCAGCGGGCCGATCAGGGCCGCATCCAGGCCGCCGATTTCATCGTAGGGTTCGATGTCGTCGCAGGCCTCTCCCACGCCGACCGCGTAACCCAGCAACATGCGCCGCAAGCCGAACCGCCAACTGTTCTGTTCCAGCCCTGCAGGTAACCCGAGGCTGGCCCGCTGCTCGGCATCGAGGCCCCAGCGGATGCCGGCGCCCTCGATCCAGCGGTGCAGCGTGGGCAGGTCGCTTTCGCGGATACCGAAACGGGCGCGGACTGCCGGCACGTCCAGCAGGTCGAGCACTTCACTGACCGCGAAACGGCTGTCCGGCAGCTTCAGCAGGTGTTCGAGCGCAATCAGCAAGGGCTCGCGGCCGCGCTGGCCCTGGTCGGTCAGGGTGAACGGGATGTAGCGTGGGTCGTTGCGCTGCAACTGCCCGAATACGGCGCGGATATGCGGCGCATAGGTGTCGATGGCCGGCAGCATGACGATGACGTCACGAGGGCGCAGGGTGGGGTCGGCACTGAAGCGGGCCAGCAACTGGTCATGGAGTATCTCCACTTCACGCTGCGGGCTGTGGGCAATGTGGAAGCGGATCGAGCGATCCTGCGTCGGGTCGATTGCCGGCCACAGTTCGCGGGTTTCGGCGAGCGGACGCAGTTCGAGGATGTCGTCCTGCAACTGGTTGAGCAGCGTGGCAGGCGAGCCGTCGCTGAACAAGTCGATGCGGCCATCGCTGAACACGCCTTGGTAACTGGCAGGGTCATCGTAACTGTCGAGCAGGTTGATGTAGTCACGGCCTTGTTTGCCCCAAGCGGCCAGCAGCGGGTGGGCGTGTTGATGCAGCGACTGGTCGTCCAGTTGCAGGGGCATGCCTTGCTTGCGCTGCTGGCGCTTGTATTGATGCCGCAGCAGGTCCTTGTCGGCAACGATATCGGCCCAGTGGTGGCGACATGGGTTGTGCACGCACAGCAACACTTGGCTGAAGCGAGCCAGGCCGGCGAGTGCTTCCAGGGCCTGGGCTGGCAACGAGGAAATGCCGAACACGATGACCCGGGGCGGTAGCCCCGGCGGTGCCTGTTCCAGGCTGTTGATACGTTCGATGAAGCGCTGATGGACGCCAGCACGGCTTTGCGCCATGCCCTGCTCGCCGACATCCTCCAGCAATGCACGCCATAATTCGGCCTGCCAGCGGTTCCCCGGGGGCAGTGGCTTGCGCTCACCACGGGCGGTGTTGAGGACGTGCTCACCGCCAGCCCAGTCCTTGAGCCAGTCAGCGCGGTAGACCTGGTATTGGTCGAACAGGTCGGCCAGGCGCTCGGCGAGCTGATAGCGCTTGCGCAGGTCACTGTCGTCGGTCAGGAAACGCCGCAGCGGCTCGAAGTGCGGGCGCTCGATCAAGGCTGGGAGCAGGCGCATCAGGCGCCAGGTCAGCGGTGCCTTGTCGAGCAGGGAAACCTGGGGAATCTCGTCGCGCCCCAGCACGCTCCGGTACAACTGCCACATGAAGCTGCCTGGTAGTTGCACATCAATTGCAGCAGCGATGCCGCAGCCACCAAGGTCATCTTCCAGTGGATCTTCAGCCAGGGCCAGTTTGAGCCACTGGGCGATGCCATTGCTTTGTACCAAGGCGATTTCGTTTTCCAGCGGCGCCAGGGGATAACGACGCATCCAGCTAACCACCAGGCTGCGCAGGTCGTCGAGGCGGTTGCCATGGACGATCATGAAGCCGGGGTGAAGGTGGGTGGTGCTGGGCATCGACAGGTCTCTGCAAGGCGCTGGTGGCTGAGGGGGAACGATACCACGCGAACAGTCTAGGAGCGCTTTAGCCGCGAAACAGGCGACGTGGTGGCAGACACCGGCTTTGCCGGTGTTCGCGGGTGAACCCGCGCCTGCAGGTGCCACGCAAGCTCGGGATTTTTGCACCCCAAAGACAAAACCCCTACCTGCCTGTGCAGATAGGGGTTTTGCGAAATGAATCTTGACGATGACCTACTCTCACATGGGGAAGCCCCACACTACCATCGGCGATGCATCGTTTCACTGCTGAGTTCGGGATGGGATCAGG
>NZ_JATAAG010000067.1:0-276 GCF_030341915.1 Pseudomonas sp. BCRC 81390
TCCACCTCGACAAAGCGGGCGAGGGTGCCCGGGTCGCCGCTGGCGATACCTTGCCGGTAGCGGTCGAGTACCACCCGCGGCCAGGGGTCGTTGGCGAAGGCGATCCAGGCTTTGCGGTAGAGCAGGGTATCGATGTTGATGAACGAGGCGATGACGTCATGGCCCTCGGTGGCGCACCACTGGGGCACTGGCCTGGGTGGCGCCAGGGGCATCTGCGACACCGGGAAACGCTTGAGGGTCCCGGCTGCCGCAACCTCGTAGGCTTGCCAGATTTCC
>NZ_JATAAG010000068.1:0-268 GCF_030341915.1 Pseudomonas sp. BCRC 81390
CCGCCATACCTGGCCAGGTTCTTTCCCAATGATGCCTCGGTTACCGTCCCGGGCCACGGTATCTTTGGGCGTACTACCGCGACGACACCCCCAGCCACTTCAACCCCAACCCCCAACAACCCAAGCGACGAAGACCAGATCGCCGCCAGCGCTTCCGGGTTGTGCTGATGCGTTTCCTGCAACGCCCGATAGTTCCTGCCCAGGCTGTCCTGATGAAACCACAGGCTGCCCAGGGCAAACAGCAGGCCGGCGCTGCCGCCACTGGCGG
>NZ_JATAAG010000069.1:0-73528 GCF_030341915.1 Pseudomonas sp. BCRC 81390
CTGACGACGCTCCCACAGGTCAAGTGCACCGCCCGGAGATAGCGCTGTAACCTGTGGGAGCGGGCTTGTCCCGCGAAGAGGCCCGCACTGACGACGCTCCCACAGGTCAAGTGCACCGCCCGGAGATAGCGCTGTAACCTGTGGGAGCGGGCTTGTCCCGCGAAGAGGCCCGCACAGGCGACACAAGGCTGCGCACTCACCGCCTCTCGGGTAAACTACGCCGCCCATGTGGAGGCATCATGCAAGACGACGATTTTTCCCTGTTCAAGGCCGAGGTGCGCGGCGTGAAGCCGATCCGGCACGACCGCGCCGACGTCGGCAAGCCCAAGGCCGATCGCCAGCAGCTGGCCGGCCTGCGTCAGGCGGCGACCGTGCGCAGTGACAAGGCGCTGGTGATCGACGGCATGTCCGACCAGTTCGTCATCGACGTCGGCGCCGAAGACGAACTGCTGTGGCGTCGCGACGGTGTGCAGGAAGGCCAGTTGCGCAAGCTGAAGCTGGGGCAGATTCCGTTCGAGGGCAGCCTCGACCTGCACGGCATGACCGTGGAAAAGGCCCGCGAAACCCTGTGGGACTTCATCGCCGAAGCCACCCGGCTGGAAGTGCGCTGCGTGCGGGTTACCCACGGCAAGGCCGCGCGCCTGGACGGCAAGCGCCCGATGATCAAGAGCCACGTCAACACCTGGCTGCGCCAGCACCCGCAGGTACTGGGGTTTGCCTCGTGCAACGCCCGCCATGGCGGCACCGGCGCCGTGTACGTGATGCTCAAGCGAACCATGCTCGAAGGCCGCGACGAGTAACGCCGCGCTTGCAGCGCCGCCCTCGCCGCCGTACCCTTCGTCTTTGCGATTTTTTCCCACAGGTAGATCCATGTCCCTGGAACAGAACTACACCGAGATCCTCAGCCAGCTGGGCGAGGACGTCTCCCGTGAGGGCCTGCTCGACACGCCCAAGCGGGCTGCAAAGGCGATGAAGTACCTTTGCCGCGGTTATGAGCAAACACTGGAAGAAGTCACCAACAATGCGCTGTTCAGCTCTGATAACAGCGAAATGGTGCTGGTCCGGGACATCGAGCTGTATTCGATGTGCGAACACCATATGCTGCCGTTCATCGGCAAGGCCCACGTTGCATACCTGCCCAAGGGCAAGGTCCTGGGCCTGTCGAAGGTAGCGCGCATCGTCGACATGTACGCCCGCCGCTTGCAGATCCAGGAAAACCTCAGCCGCCAGATCGCCGAGGCCGTGCAGCAGGTCACCGGCGCAGCAGGTGTCGCCGTGGTCATCGAAGCCAAGCACATGTGCATGATGATGCGCGGTGTCGAGAAACAGAACTCGACCATGATCACCTCGGTGATGCTGGGTGAATTCCGCGAAAACGCCGCCACCCGCAGCGAGTTCCTCAGCCTGATCAAGTGATTGGCTGTCGCCCCCAAGCCGACCCTGCGGGTCGGCTTTTTCATGTTCAGGAGTTGCCCATGATCGTCAAAGCCCTGCGGGTTGGCCTCGGCCAGCTCATCGTGTTCGTCGACTGGATCAGCCGCCCGGCCAAGCGCAAGCGCGACGCCGCCGCCCAGGCCCGCGTCGAACAAGCGGCCAAGGGCCTGGCGCTGTACCAGTTCCATGCCTGCCCGTTCTGCGTCAAGACCCGGCGCACCCTGCACCGCCTGAACGTGCCAGTGACGCTGCGTGATGCGAAGAACGACCCGGTACACCGCCAGGCCCTGGCAGAAGGCGGCGGCCGGGTGAAAGTGCCGTGCCTGCGCATCGAAGAAGCCGGCAAGGTGACCTGGATGTATGAGTCCAAGGCCATCATTGCCTACCTGGATGAGCGGTTCGCGTCGGCCTGACGGTTTGTAGGCAGCCTGTACCGGCCCTTTCGCGGGTAAACCCGCTCCCACAGGGATATCACTGAACCTGAGGTCAGCGGGATACCTGTGCGAGCGGGTTCACCCGCGAAGAGGCCGGCACAGGTTAAAGATCAGCCCACCATCAACACATGCCGCGGGTGGCTGCTGACCCGCTCCAGCCAGGCCCTCACTGCCGGGTAATCGGCCAGGTCGAAGCCGCCTTGATGCGCCACGTGGGTATAGGCATACAACGCCACATCGGCAATCGAGTACTGGTCACCGACCAGGTACGGCGTCATCTGCAACTGCCGCTCCATCACCCTCAGTGCCTTGTAGCCGCCCTTGTGCAGCTTGCGATACTCCTCCACGCGATCATCCGGCAAGCCCAGGTAGAACTGGATGAAACGCGCCACGGCAATGTACGGCTCATGGCTGTACTGTTCGAAGAACTGCCACTGCAGCACCTGCGTACGCAGGCGTGGCTCGGCAGGCAGGAACTCGCTGCCGTCGGCCAGGAAGTTGAGGATGGCATTGGACTCCCACAGGTAGCTGCCGTCTTCCAGCTGCAGTACCGGCACCTTGCCGTTGGGGTTCATCGCCAGAAATTCGGGCGTTTCCGTCTCGCCCTTGAGAATGTCCACCGTGTGCCACTCATACGGCCGGCCCAGCAGGCTCAACATCAGCTTGATCTTGTAGCAATTGCCCGACTGGTAGTCGCCATAGACCTTGTACATCGCCCCTTCACTCCCAAGCAGTTCTGCATTTGCGCCCAATAGTTGGCGACTGTACGGCTAAAAGCAATGGCCGCTGTATGGCAAGGATCATTCTTGCGCGCTGTAGTCTGAAAAAACTGCTTACACCTTTACAAGGATTTTGTTCATGACCGATGCCACTTCCGCTCGCCTGCGGCCACTGGCGGACAGCTCCCCGTCGGCGATTGTCGCCGGCTTCATCGCCATGCTCACCGGCTATACCAGTTCGCTGGTGCTGATGTTCCAGGCCGGCCAGGCGGCCGGGCTGACCAGCGCGCAGATTTCTTCGTGGATCTGGGCGTTGTCGATCGGCATGGCGGTGTGCAGCATCGGCCTGTCGCTGCGCTACCGCACGCCAATCACCGTGGCCTGGTCCACCCCGGGTGCCGCCCTGTTGATCACCAGCCTGGGTGGGGTCAGCTACGGCGAAGCGATCGGCGCCTACATCACCTGCGCCGTGCTGGTGCTGGTCTGCGGCCTGACCGGCAGCTTCGAACGCCTGGTCAAACGCATCCCCGCCTCACTGGCCTCGGCGCTGCTGGCCGGCATCCTGTTCAAGATCGGCAGCGAAATCTTCGTGGCCGCCCAGCACCGCACCTTGCTGGTGCTGGGCATGTTCTTCAGCTACCTGCTGGTCAAGCGCCTGTCGCCGCGCTACTGCGTGCTGGCCGCGCTGCTGGTGGGCACGGCATTGTCTGGCGCCCTGGGCCTACTGGACTTCAGCGGCTTCCGCCTGGAGGCCGCCACGCCGGTGTGGACCACGCCGAGCTTCTCGCTGGCGGCGACCATCAGCATCGGCATCCCGTTGTTCGTGGTGGCCATGACTTCGCAGAACATGCCCGGGGTGGCCGTGCTGCGCGCAGATGGCTACCAGGTGCCGGCCTCGCCGCTGATCTCGGCCACCGGCTTTGCCTCGCTGCTGTTGGCGCCATTTGGTTCGCACGGGGTCAACCTGGCGGCAATCAGCGCGGCGATCTGCACCGGGCCACATGCCCATGAGGACCCGAGCAAACGCTATACCGCGGCGGTGTGGTGCGGGATTTTCTATGGCATTGCCGGGGTGTTTGGCGCGACCTTGGCGGCACTGTTTGCGGCGTTGCCGAAAGAGCTGGTGCTGTCGATTGCAGCGCTGGCGTTGTTCGGCTCGATCATGAACGGGCTGACCGTGGCCATGAGCGAGGCGCGTGAACGGGAGGCGGCGGTGATTACCTTCATGGTTACCGCTTCGGGGCTGACCTTGTTCTCGATCGGTTCGGCGTTCTGGGGGATTGTGGCGGGGGTACTGGCCTTGATGATTCTCAACCCGCGCAGGGCCTGAAGGTGTTTGTTGCCTGTACCGGCCTCTTCGCGGGGTAAACCCGCTCCTACAGGGATCACACAATATTCAGCATTGTGGTATTCCTGTAGGAGCGGGTTTACCCCGCGAAGAGGCCGGTGCAGGCAACACACAGCTCAGGCACAAGTCATAATCTGAAATGCCCCACCATCCCCTTCAGGTCGGTGCCCAACTGCGCCAGCTCGATACTCGACCTGGCATTGTCCTGCATCGCCAACGCCGCCTGATCGGCACTGCCGCGGATCTGCGTCACGCTGCGGCTGATCTCTTCCGCCACCGAGCTCTGCTGCTCGGCCGCTGCCGCAATCTGCTGGTTCATCTGCTGAATCAATGACACTGCCGCAGCAATGCTGCCCAGCGCGCTTTCAGTCTGCAATGCATCGGCAACTGCCAGACGCACCAGCTCGGTACTACCCCGGATCTGCGCCACCGACTGCTGGGCATTGCCGCGCAGGCTGGCGACCAGGGTCTCGATCTGTTCGGTCGATTGCCGGGTACGCCGCGCCAGGGCGCGCACTTCATCAGCCACCACGGCAAAACCACGCCCTTGCTCACCTGCACGGGCCGCTTCGATAGCCGCATTGAGCGCCAGCAGGTTGGTCTGCTCGGCGACGCTCTTGATCACTTCCAGCACGTCGCCAATGGTGTGAATCTCGGCACTGAGGCTGTCGATACCGGCACTGGCGGTTTCCGCCGCTGCCGCCAGCTGCTCGATGCGCTGCATGCTCTGGCGCACCACCTGCTGCCCGGAATCGACCTTTTCATCCGCCGCCTGGGCCGCCTGGGCCGCCTCTTCGGCATTGCGCGCGACATCGTGGACGGTGGCGGTCATCTGTTGCATGGCCGTCGCCACCTGTTCGGTTTCGTCCTTCTGGCTACCCACTTCACGGTTGGTCTGCTCGGTTACCGCCGACAGCGCCTGGGCATTACCGGCCAGTTGCTCGATGCCCTGCTGCAAACCGCTGACGATGCCCGACAGGCCCTCGGCCATCTGCTGCATGGCCTGCATCAACTGCCCTACTTCATCACGGCGTGGCGCCTGGGCGTCGAAGCCCAGCTCACCGGCGGCAATGCGCTGGGCGCGGGCAATCACATGCCTGAGCGGTCCGACCACGGCACGGGTGATCAACCAGGCGGCCAGCACACCGACCAGCAGCGCCAGCGCGGTCGCCACGCCAATGGCCACGGCGTTGCGCTGCAGTTCACCCTGCAGCGCCTGCTCCTGCCCCAGGTAGGCCTGGTCGACGCGCCCGGTGACCTGCTCGGCACTGGCCTGCAACTGCGCCTTCAGGCCCTGTTCGCGGGCCAGCTGGTCAGTGTATTCGTTGAGTTTCTCCGAAAAGCTGCCGATGTGCCCCGCCACTTCGCCCAGCACGCTCTGGTAGCCGGCATCGCTGACCGCGCCCTGCAACTGGCCGACCAGGCTGGCGGCCTCTACGGTCTGGGCGATGCGCTCCTGGCTGACGCCCTCTTCCCCTTTACGGCTTTTTTCCAGGCGTACACGCGCTTCGTCCATGGCCTGCAGCATCAGCCGCGACACCTGCGCCACCTGCGCAGCCTGTTCCAGGAAGGTACCACCTTCCTGACCTTGGGACTGCTTGAGGGTATAGACGCCATCGTCGGCCAGGCCGGACTGCAGCACATCGAGGTTGTTGGCCACGCTGGACACCGACCAGCTGGCCATGTCCAGCGCCAGCTCCTTGGCCTGGACCGCCTCGACAAAGGCCTCGAACGCCTGCCCATAAGCCGTCAGGTCGGCCTCCGCCGCGGCCAGTGCCGGCAGGCCACGCGCACGTTCGGCCAGGCTCTGCAGGCCGCTGCGCAAAGCCTCGGCCTGTTTTATGTCAGAGCGCAAGGCAAACGCTTGCTCATGCTGGCGCAGGCGCAGCAGGTCGGTATTGAACTGGCCCAGCTGGCGCAAGCTGTCGAAGCGCTGGCCAACGCTATGCAGCGCAGCGATGCCGATGGCGGCTACCGCCAGGGTCAGCACCAGCACCAGGGCAAAACCCAGGCTGAGTTTGCGGGCCATGCCCAGGTTGGCCAGCACACCGTGCTTGCTCGCGCCCATTGCCGATTCCCCTTCTGCTGGCGAGGTTATCTTGAAGGCCAAGGGTGGCAACGTTGCCAGCCGATGAACAAGGGCCTGACGCCAGAATAGTGTCAAATAGCTATGAGCATGTCGCTATCAGCTTCGCGGAGGTCGCCCTGCGTGCTGAAAGAAGGCTTGCGCACGGGCGTCCTGCCCATAGGCGACATTGATACGCAACCAGGCGCTGGCAGCACCCTGGTAATCGAAGGCGCTCCCCGGGGTCAGCAGCACCGCATGCTGCAGCGCCAGGCGCTCCAGGCTGGCGAAATCACGCCCTGGCACACGCGCCCAGACGAACATGCCGCCATAGGGTTCGCAAAATACTTGCCAGCCCGCCAGCTCCAGCTGGCCAAGCAACTTCGCCATGTGCTGCCCCAGGCGTACACGCAGCCGCTGCATGCTTTTGCGGTAGCTGCCATTGGCCAGCATCTGCCCCACTACCTGCTCGGCAAAACGCGAGGTGCCGATACCACTGACCATTTTCAACTCGGCCAGGCGCGCCACCAATACCGGGTCGGCGACCAGATAGCCGACCCGCAGCGAGCTGCTGAGGGTTTTCGAGAAGCTGGCCATGTAGATGACCCGCTGCTCGCTGTCGAGGGTGGCCAGGCGAGTAGCCGGCCCCTCCTGGAAATCGGCGTAGATATCGTCCTCGATGATGCGCAGGTCATGCTCGCGGGCCAGCTCCAGCAGGCGGTACGCCACCTTGGGCGTCAGGCTGGTGCCAGTGGGGTTGTGGTACAGGCTGTTGATGAACAGGCAGCGTGGCTTGTGTGTGCCCAGCAGCGCTTCAAGGGTTGCCAGGTCGGGCCCCTCGGCACCACGCGGTACCGGCAGCATCTGCACCTGGTGCTGGCGCAGCAGGTTGTAGAGGTTGTAATAACCGGGGTTTTCCACCAGCACCGTGTCGCCCCGACGCAGCAAGGTGCGCACCAGCAGGTCGAGGCCATGGCTCGCGCCATGGGTGGTGAGGATACGTTCGGGACCGGCGGCGACGCCCTGTTGCGCCAGGCGCTTGTGCAACTGCTGGCGCAGGCTGGCAAGGCCCAGGGGTGGGCAGTAGTCGAACAGGTCCTGGGGGTTGCCGCGGCTGACCTGGCGCACCACCTGGGCCAGCTCGGTGGCGGCGCGCCAGTTGCTCGGCAGCCAGCCGCAGCCCAGCTTGAGCAGTTCGTCATGGCCTTCGCGGAATTGCCGCCAACTGCCGTCTGCGGCTTCGCCCCAGGGTTGGGTGTCGTCTGCTGCCAGGCCTGGTTTGCGCTCGGCGACGAAAAAACCGGTGCCATGACGCGCTTCCAGCCAGCCACTGGCAACCAGGCGGTCATAGGCTTCGATCACACACGACGCGCTGACCGCCTGGCTGCGGGCCAGGGCGCGAATTGACGGCAGGCGTGCCCCGGGGCGCAGGCGCTGCTGGTCGATCCAGGTTTGCAACTGGTCGGTGAGCTGCTGCACCAAGGGCGTAGGACTGGTACGGTCGAGGGTCAGGCGCATCAGGGTTACTGTTTGCTGGTTTCGAGCGAACAGTTAAGCATAAATGCGTTGAGGGTGTATCTGGTGAGTGGAATGGGCAGGCACCAGAGTAGGCAGGGCTGGCCCTTTCGCGGGTAAACCTGCCAAGCGGCTGGCGCAAACACGACCAAACCAGGACCCTGACCATGCCCTTCGCTCCGGCCCGACTGGCCTTCGCCCTCTGCCTGATCACCATGGCCGTCAACTTGCCGGCCCCGCTGTATATCACCTACGCCGACCTTTCCGGCCAGGGCGCTGGCGCCACGGCAGTGGCATTCGCCGGCTATGTACTCGGGGTACTGCCGGTGCTGCTGGCCCTGGGTGGCCTGGCAGACCGGGTCGGACGCCGGCCGTTGATCCTGACCGCCCTGGCCCTGTCGATGGTCGCCACTGGGCTCATGCTGCTGGCCCCCAGCCTGCAGACTCTGGGCTTGGCGCGCATGTGCCTGGGCCTGGGCACGGCACTGGCCACTGCTACGGCAACCGCCTACATGGGCGAGCTGATGGGTCGCGAGCATGACCCACGCGCCGCCACCTGGGTGACTGCCAGCACCTCGCTGGGCTTTGGCCTGGGCGCAGCGCTGACCAGCCTGTTCCTGCTGCGCGGCCCCAGCCTGGCCCCGGGCAGCTTCTATCTGCAGTTGCTGCTGGCTGCGTTGGCCATGGCGCTGGCGTGGCGCCTGCCCGACCCTCGGCCGGCACAGCCCACTCCTATGCTGCGCCTACCCTGCTACCCACGCGGCAGCGTGGGCTATGGCCTGGCCATCCTGCTGGCGTGGGCCTGCTCGGGGCTGGTCATCGCCTTGCTGCCAGGCATCCTGCGCCAGCATGGGCTAAGCGTCTGGTCGGGATTCTCGACCTTTTGTGTCATCAGCTGCGGGCTGTTGTTCCAGCCGATGGCGCGGCGCCTGAGCAGCCGTACGGCAACCTTGCTGGGGCTTCTGATATTGCCGTGCAGCTATGCCGTGCTGGCCTGGGGCGCGGCCCGCGGACAACTGGGGGCCGTGCTGCTGGGTGCAGTAGCGGCCAGCAGTGCGTGTTACGGGTTTATCTACCTGGGCGGGCTGGCGGCGGTGAACCAGCTGGCTGGCAGCGAGAAGACCCGGGCCAGTGCCGGGTTCTTCCTGCTGGCGTACCTTGGGTTCAGCTTGCCGGTGATCTTCACCGGGCTGCTGAGTGACCGGCTCGGGTCGCGGTTGGCCTTGCTGGTGTTCGGTGGGGTGCTGACGCTGGGGTGCGTGGCGCTTGGGCTGGCCTTGCTGTCCGGCTCGCTGAAAACCGCCCAGGCGGCACGCTCGGTGTAGGAGCAGTGACAGTTGCCTCAGATCGCCGTAGCCCCGCCATCCACCGTCAGGCAGTGCCCGGTGGTAAACGCTGCGCCGTCACTGCACAGGTACAGCACGGCGCTGGCAATCTCCTCGACCTTGCCAATCCGCCCCACCGGGTGCATGGCAGCGGCGAACTCGGCCTTGCGCGGGTCGGCCTGGTAGGCACGGCGGAACATGTCGGTGTCGATGACCGCCGGGCACACCGCATTCACACGGATACCCTTCTTGGCATATTCAATGGCAGCCGACTTGGTCAGGCCGATCACCGCGTGCTTGGAGGCGCTGTAGATGCTCATTTTCGGCGCCGCGCCAAGCCCCGCGACCGAAGCGGTATTGACGATCGCACCACCGCCCTGGGCCAGCAGCAGCGGCAGCTGGTACCTCATGCACAGCCACACGCCTTTGACATTGACGCCCATGATGGCATCGAACTCCGCCTCGCTACCCTCGGCCAGGCGGCCCTGCTCGATCTCGATACCGGCATTGTTGAAGGCATAGTCGAGCCGGCCGTAGGCGGCAATCAGGCGTTCGTGCAACTGGCGCACCTCGGCGTCGCGGGTGACATCACAGGCAATGAACAGCGCCTCGCCACCCGCCGCACGGATCAACGCCACAGCGGCCTCGCCACTGGCCGGGTCGAGATCGGCCACCACCACCTTCAGGCCCGCCTGGGCGAATGCCAGGGCGGTTGCCCGGCCGATGCCGGCGGCACCGCCGGTGACCAGGGCGACCTGGCCGGAAAAGGTCATGCTCATCGCGTGCTCCTGAGAGTGCTGGGTGAGGTCCGGAGCATAGTCAGCCAGTAACCGGCCGGGCAGCATCATCACCCCTCCGGTTGAGCTACCATGCTTGTCAGTGATGTTACGGACCTGCCTCCATCAACAGGGTAGATTTGGATGCCTAACCTCTCCACTGCCCACAAGGACCTGCCATGACCCAGACCAACCGCCGCTTCCTGCTCGCCAAACGCCCGGTCGGCGCCGTGCGCCGTGATGACTTCAGCTTCGAGACCGTTCCCGTCGAACAACCCGGCGAAGGCCAGGTATTGGTGCGCAACCTGTATTTGTCGCTGGACCCGGCCATGCGCGGCTGGATGAACGAAGGCAAGTCGTACATCCCCCCCGTGGCGCTGGGCCAGGTGATGCGAGCGCTGGGTGTTGGCGAGGTGGTCGCCTCCAACCACCCCGCTTTCAAGCCGGGCGACCATGTAAGCGGCGCTCTTGGCGTGCAGGACTACTTCACTGGCGATGCCCAGGGCCTGCACAAGATCGACCCCAGCCTGGCCCCGCTGCCCCGCTACCTGTCGGCACTGGGCATGACCGGCATGACCGCCTACTTCGCCCTGCTGGAAGTCGGCCAGCCCAAGGCCGGCGACACAGTGGTGATTTCTGGTGCGGCTGGCGCGGTGGGCAGCATTGTCGGGCAGATCGCCAGGATCAAAGGCTGCCGTGTGGTCGGCATTGCCGGCGGGGCCGAGAAATGCCAGTACCTGAAAGACGAACTGGGCTTTGACGGGGTGATCGACTACAAGGCCGAAGAAGTGCTGGCCGGCCTCAAGCGCGAATGTCCCAAAGGCGTGGACGTGTACTTCGACAACGTGGGTGGCGACATCCTCGACGCCGTGCTGACCCGCATCAACTTCAAGGCACGCATCGTGATTTGCGGCGCAATCAGCCAGTACAACAACAAGGAGGCGGTGAAAGGCCCGGCCAACTATCTGTCACTGCTGGTCAATCGCGCACGTATGGAAGGCTTTGTGGTAATGGACCATGCCAAGGACTATGGCAAGGCCGCGCAGGAGATTGCCGGGTGGCTGGCCAGTGGGCAGGTGAAGAGCAAGGAGGATGTGGTGGACGGGTTGGAGACCTTCCCCGAGACATTGCTGAAGCTGTTCAGTGGGGAGAACTTTGGCAAGTTGGTGTTGAAGGTTTGATTGCGGGACCGGGCCTGTAGGTGCAAGCCATGGCAGGCTAAGCACCTGGTAGATCGAGCGCCGCGTGGACGGCGCTCGATCTAGCCGCCACCATGGTGCTCAAGGCGAGCACCTCAGGCAGGCAACTTACCCACGAATCTCCGCCACCACTGCTGCCAGCGCCTGCGCCGGGTCGGCGGCCTGGCTGATTGGGCGGCCGATCACCAGGTAATCCGAACCGGCATCCAGCGCCTGGCGCGGGGTAAGAATCCGCCGCTGGTCATCCTGCGCGCTGCCTGCAGGGCGAATACCCGGCGTCACCAGTTGCAGCGACGGGTGCGCCGTCTTCAGCGCCGGGGCCTCCAGCGCCGAGCATACCAAGCCGTCCATGCCAGCCTTCTCAGCCAGCGCCGCCAGGCGCAGCACCTGCTCCTGCGGGTCGATATCCAGGCCGATACCGGCCAGGTCTTCACGCTCCATGCTGGTCAGCACGGTCACGCCAATCAGCAACGGCTGCGGGCCGCTGCGCTTGGCCAGCTCTTCACGGCAGGCCGCCATCATGCGCAGGCCACCGGAGCAATGCACGTTGACCATCCACACACCCATCTCGGCCGCTGCCTTCACCGCCATGGCGGTGGTATTGGGGATGTCATGGAACTTGAGGTCCAGGAACACTTCGAAACCCTTGTCGCACAGGGTTTCGACAATGCCCGAAGCGCTGCTGGTGAACAGCTCCTTGCCAACCTTCACCCGGCACAGCGCAGGGTCAAGCTGGTCAGCCAGCTTCAGGGCGGCCTCGCGGGTAGGGAAATCCAGGGCGACGATCAGGGGCGTCTGGCAGGCGGACATGGGCAGGGTCTCTTGGCAAGTCGAAAACGGCGCGCATTGTAAACGAAGTGGCGCAGGCTTTGGGGACCGCGGATCACGGAATTGGCCCGGCACGGCCTGGCTCCTATAATTGAACCAACGGAACGGGTAATTGCTCAAAATTCGTACAAGCACTGCGCCTCATCGGTAAAGGAGAACGACACATGCCCTGGTATGCCTGGCTGATACTCATCATAGCCCTCGGCTCGATCGTTGGCGGGCTGATGCTGCTGCGCGACACGGCAAAGAAGCTGCCGCTGACCGAGGAGCAGCTGCGCAAGGTGCATGAGCGCAACGCCGAAGCGGATGCCAAGGATGCGCAAGATCGCTGAAGGCCAAAGCCGACGTTTTAGACAGCATTTTGACGCGACGCGCAGATAAAAATAACTTCTTGTTTTACTTGGTATTTATTGCGGGGCTTTGCGCTCCTCCCGCTATAAAAGGCCGCTCCTGCAAAAGAATAACGATCCATCGCGAGAGCGGCCTTGCGCCGGATTGGCTTGTAACGCGGCCTGAGGTTTCAAGGCAACCTCAACGCAACAGCCGCCTCCCCTCCCGCTTACTTCACCATCAGCTTGTCCCGATTCCGCTCCAGCAATGCGTTGCCAATGCCTTTGATTTCAAGCAGCTCATCCACCGAAGCGAAGGGCCCATTGGCCTCCCGATAGGCCACGATGGCCTCGGCCTTGGCCTTCCCAATGCCATTCAGTTCCTTCTGCAAGATCGCCGCGTCAGCCGTGTTCAAGTCCAGCCGCTGCGGCTGCTGGGCCTGTTGCTCACTGACCATAGGCACCGGTTCGGACGTTGCCGTTGTGCTGGTGGGAGCCGCGCTGACGGAAAAGGACAGGCTGGCGAACAGGGGCAGCAAAAGGTACGACAGTACGTTGTTACGCATGGTGAACACTCCTTGGGTTGGTCTTTTCCTGCAGCCGCTTTCCTTCGGCTGCGTAATCAACCCTAGCGGTTCTCCGATAATGCAAACAGCTTCGCGCTTCGGTTATTCGTTACTGAATCCGACAATAAAGAAAGCAAGTTGGGCCACTGCAAAAATAATGGCATTAAGCCATATTTCCGGGTAACTTCATGAAAAACCGGCGGTAGCAAATCGCCTGCTGTTAAATTCCCGTTTAACCTCGGTTTCATTCAGACCAAAAGCCGTTGCTTTTCCCACAACCCTTATCGGCCAAGGCTTCCATCCATTCGTCGTATGCCTTCGTCGAATTGATCCGATTGGCATGATGCCTGAATAACATCAAACAATCGTTTTTCCAGATCCAACTTAGCAAAATCGGATCCAATTATCCGATAAATATGGCCAATTTCCTACATGAAAGGGAAAAAAACGTGCCATAGAGGGTGTCAGAGAGATGACGAAATGATAAATTTGCGTTCATTGGACAACCGCCACGCTTGAAGGATCCGAGCCCAGATGAATTTTTCTTCATGTTTCCCCAGGCATTCAGCTCGCTTCGGCGTGCGTGGAGTAGCCCAGGCCACCCCCCTCGGCCGTTTTGTGTAACACCCTCCGAGCTGCACCCGTAGCACCCGATACAACCGCCTTCACCCTCCATACACAGAAGACCGTCGCCGTGCCCCTCAAGACCCTCACTGTATTCGGCACCCGCCCAGAAGCCATCAAGATGGCTCCGCTGGCCCTCAACCTTGCCCAAGATGCCCGTTTCGAGTCGCGCGTCTGCGTCACTGGCCAGCACCGCCAGATGCTCGACCAGGTCTTGGAGCTGTTCGAGATCTCGCCCGACTATGATCTGAACATCATGAAGCCAGGCCAGGATCTGACCGATGTGACCACTGCCATCCTGCAGGGTCTCAAGCCTGTTCTGGCCGAATTCAAGCCCGACGTGGTGCTGGTCCACGGCGACACCGCTACAACCTTGGCCACCAGCCTGGCCGCCTACTATCAGCAGATCCCTATTGCTCATGTTGAAGCAGGCCTGCGTACCGGCAACCTGTATTCGCCGTGGCCGGAAGAAGGCAACCGCCGCCTGACTGGCGCCCTGGCCGCCCTGCATTTCGCGCCGACTTCCACTTCGCAGGACAACCTGCTGAAGGAAGGCATCGACGCTGCGACCATCCATACCACCGGCAATACCGTGATCGACGCGTTGCTGGAAGTGGTGCGCAAACTGGAAAGCCCCCAGCTGAAAAGCCAGTTCGAAACCCAGTTCAGCTTCCTGGACCCGCAGCGCCGCATGGTGCTGGTCACCGGCCACCGCCGCGAAAACTTCGGGGGCGGCTTCGAACGCATCTGCCAGGCCTTGGTACACACCGCGCGTCAATTCCCTGACGTAGACATCGTGTACCCGGTACACCTCAACCCCAACGTACGCGAGCCGGTCAACCGGCTGTTGGCTGATGTCAGCAACATCCACCTGATCGAGCCACTGGATTACCTGCCGTTCGTCTACCTGATGACCCGCTCGTACCTGATCCTGACCGACTCCGGTGGCATCCAGGAAGAAGCCCCTGCCCTGGGCAAGCCGGTGCTGGTCATGCGCGACACCACCGAGCGCCCTGAAGCCGTCGCCGCCGGCACCGTCAAGCTGGTCGGCACCGACGTCGAGTCGATCACCGAGCACCTGGCGAAACTGCTCAACGACGATGCGACCTATCGCGAGATGAGCTTTGCCCATAACCCCTACGGCGATGGAAAAGCGTGCGCGCGAATCCTCGACGCACTCTCCGCCTTCTCTAACCCCAAGGACGCAGCATGAGCTTTAACAAGATTTCTGTCGTAGGCCTGGGCTATATCGGCCTGCCAACCGCTGCCGTTTTCGCCGCTCGCAAGAAGCAGGTGATCGGTATCGATGTGAACCAGCATGCGGTCGACACCATCAACCGCGGCGAAATCCATATCGTCGAGCCTGAGCTGGACATGGTGGTGCATGCTGCCGTCACCGAAGGCTACCTGCGCGCCTCTACCGTTCCGGAAGCAGCCGATGCCTTCCTGATCGCCGTGCCAACCCCGTTCATCAATGACCACCAGCCGGACCTGAGCTACATCGAGTCCGCCAGCAAGGCCATTGCGCCAGTGCTGAAGAAGGGTGACCTGGTCATTCTCGAATCTACTTCGCCGGTCGGCGCCACCGAGCAGATGGCCTTCTGGCTGGCCCAGGCGCGCCCGGACCTGAGCTTCCCGCAAACCCACGGTGAAGATTCCGACATCCGCGTGGCCCACTGCCCCGAGCGCGTATTGCCAGGCCATGTGCTGCGCGAACTGGTAGAAAACGACCGGATCATCGGTGGCATGACCGCGAAGTGCTCGGAAGCGGCCGTGCGCCTGTACCGCACCTTCGTTGAAGGTGAGTGCATCGTCACCAACGCGCGCACTGCGGAAATGTGCAAGCTGACCGAAAACAGCTTCCGTGATGTGAACATCGCCTTCGCCAACGAACTGTCGATCATCTGCGACAAGCTGGACATCGACGTGTGGGAGCTGATTCGCCTGGCCAACCACCATCCTCGCGTCAACATCCTGCAGCCTGGCCCGGGCGTGGGCGGCCACTGCATCGCCGTCGACCCGTGGTTCATCGTCAGCCAGACCCCGGAGCAGGCACGCCTGATCCGCACCGCCCGCGTGGTCAACGACAGCAAGCCTGAGTGGGTGATAGACAAGGTCAAGATGGCCCTGGCCAACTTCCTGATCAAGCACCCGGGCAAGTCGGCCCAGCAAGTGAAAATCGCCTGTTACGGCCTGGCCTTCAAGGCCGACATCGACGACCTGCGCGAAAGCCCGGCGCTGAGCATCGCCGAGCGCCTGGGCAATGAGCTGGAAGCCACCCTGCAACTGGTCGAGCCGAACATCGAAGCCCTGCCGCAGCGTCTGGCGCACCACGAGCATGTGGAATTCGACTATGCGCAGGACAGCGCAGACATTCACGTACTGCTGGTGAAACACCGCGAATTCCGCGGCACCTTCAATGTGCGTGACGCAGCATTCGTGATCGACGCCGCAGGCGTTACCCAGGCTTGATGGATCAGACCGCATGAACAACCCCACGCTTGAGACCCCTACCGTGAACACTGAGCTGCCTTCACCTTTGGCCGACATTCATGACCGCGTGATGGAAGCCTACTACGGCAAGCTGGGGGATCAGTTCATGCGCGAAACGCAGTCCCGCATCCACTGGATCTGCGCCCAGGTCAAAGGGCGCCGGATCCTGGATGTCGGTTGCTCGCAGGGCATCGTGCCCCTGCTGCTGGCACGGGAAGGCTGTCAGGTCATCGGTGTCGACACCAGCCCTCAGGCTATTGAAGAAGCCAAGGGCTACTTGTCCTCCGAACCGGCCCACATCCAGCAGAACGTCACGTACATCAATTCAGACTTCCTCGCGCTGGACACGCTCGAGGTTGAACCGGACACCGTTGTCATCAGTGAAGTGCTCGAACACCTGGTACGCCCGGAGCTGTTCGTCGAAAAAGCCTACGACCTGCTCAAGCAGGGTGGTCGATTGGTGGTCACCGTGCCGTTCGGGGTCAATGACTTCATTGACCACAAACACACGTTCTACCTGATGGAACCGTTCCGGCTACTGGCCGAGCATCTGCAAATCATCGAAGTGAAGATGCTTGGCAAATGGTTGGGTATCGTTGCGGTGAAGAGCGAAACGCACAAACCCGGCGTTATCGACTCGCTGACTATCGAACGCGTGCGTGAGCTCGAAAAAGCCTTCGAATCCATCGAGCGCGCTTTGCGTGGAAATCTTGGTGCGATCGCCAAGCAGCTGGAAGATACCAACAGAAAGTATCGTACCGCCAACGAGCAGATTGCCCAACTCAAGACCGAAGCTCAGAAAGCTGAAGCGCTTTCCAGACAACTACAAAACCGCGATGCCGACCTTGCGGCACTGCAACAGGCCAGTGCGCGCAATAGCCAAGAGCTCAATGAAGCACTCAATTCGCTCAGGGCCGAGTTGAGCGAGGCGAATGAAAAGGCTCTCGCTACTGCCAAGCGGTGTGCTGAACTGGAACAGCAAAACGCGGTGCTTGAAGAAGCTCAGCTGCAGAAGTGCAGCGAGCTGACCGTAGCCAGCGACCTGTTGGGGCAACGGACTCAGGAGCTGGAGACGCTGCAGCAGTCCCTCCGCACCCTTGAGGAACAACTGTCTTCCACAAACCAGCAGCGTGTGGCGGCTGAGGGCCTGGCAGCCAACGAGACGGCAAGAGTCGCCGCGCTGCAGACTCAAAACGATCAGCTGGAAAGCCAGCTTGAGCAGATGTCTGAGCGTGAGGCGGCATCCTCCGAGCAACTGGTCCAGGCTCGCCAGATCAACGATGGACACGTGGAAACCATCACCAAACTTCGTGCGCAGCAAGCCGCCTTGCAAGCCAGGCTGGAAAACCAGTTGCAAGCGACCACTGAGCTGCGGACTCAGGCCGAGCAAACCAATGCTGGCCACGTAGAGACCATCACCGCCCTTCGTGCTCAGCAGGCAGCTCTGAAAGCTGCCCTGGAAAGCCAGCGACAGATGTCAGCCGCAACTCAGGCCCAGGCAGAGCAGGCAAGTGCCGCCCTTGAAGGCACCATTGCCTCTTTGCAAGAACGCCTGACAGCCATGCAGTCCGCGATGGAGGAACAGCAGCAGGCAATGAGCCAGCTGCAAAACGCGAGCAATCAGGAGATTGCCGTGAAAGATGAGTGCATCACTACGCTGCGCATGCGCCAAGCGGAATTGGAAGCCGAACTTGAAAGCGAGTTGGAGTATATGAATGAATTGCAGGCCCAAACCCAACGGGCCGACGCTGCGCAGGCCGAAACCATTGCCCTGTTGAAAGCACGTCAGGCCGAACTGGAGGGCCAGTTGCAGGCTATGAGCGAAATACAGGCACGCAGCGAGCGAGAGCACGCAGCCCAAGCCAACACCATCAATACCCTGGTGGAGGTGCGCAATGGCCTGGAGGAGCAGCTGCATGTACTGATGCAGGCAAGCACCCAAGCACAGGAAGCCCAGGCAGAACAGGCAGAGACCATTGCCTCGTTGAGTCAGGCAAAGGACGAGTTGGGCGAACAGCTGGCACTCGAAATTGCCAGTCGCCAAGCCGCGGAAGCGAGCCTGGCGGCTACCAATGAACAATGGCAGGTGCTGCGGATGCAGCTGGAAAACGAGCTGAACTCGTCGAAAGCAGGCCTGGGCGCCGCGAATATGAAGTACCGTGCCCTCAGCAGTGAACAGATTCCGCAACTGAAGGCCAACCTCAATCAGTTGCTGGAGCGCAGCGCGGCACAACAGCGCAAGATCGACGAGCTCAACGCAAATCTGGAGCGTGCCAACACGCAACGTCATCTGGCTGAACAGCGGCTGGTCAAGACGCGCGCCAGCATGACTTACCAGCTCGGTTACCAGATCAAGAACAGCGCCACCTCGTTGGGCGGTCTCGTAAAATTGCCGGTGCGCTTGTTGCGTCTCTACCGCAAAGCCAACCAGCAACGCCAGCAGAGTGAACAGAAACGTATTGCCAGCGAACCGCTGAAGGCCCTGCTGCCTCCAGCGCCAGTCGTCCAGGATGAGAACTACCTGAAACTGCCAGAAGCCCTGGCCACCAGCGCACAAAGCCGCTCTGCGCTGTTACGCCAGGCCGATCAGCCGGTAAGCCGCTTGAAAGTAGCCTGCGTAATGGACGAATTCACCTTCGGCTCCTATCGCTATGAATGCGACCTGATGCAGCTCACCCCGAACAACTGGAAAGCAGAGCTTGAAGGTTTCCGCCCGGAACTGCTGTTCATCGAATCGGCCTGGCGCGGCAAGGACGAGCTGTGGGGCAGCAAGGTAGGCCATAACAGCCAGGAGCTGCAGGACATTCTGACCTGGTGCCGTCAGAACAAGGTACCCACCGTGTTCTGGAACAAGGAAGACCCCGTTCATTTCGAGACCTTCCTGACCACCGCCAAGCAGTTCGACCATGTGTTCACCACCGATATCGACTGCATTCATCGCTATAAAGGTGCGCTCGGTCACGACCGTGTCTACCTGCTGCCGTTTGCCTGCCAGCCAGCGCTGCACAACCCGATCGAACTGTACAAGCGCAAAGATGCCTTCTGTTTCGCTGGCGCCTACTATGCTCGTTACCCGGAGCGCACCCGTGACCTGGGCAATTTCGTTTGCGAGCTGCCGAAGTTCCGCCCACTGGAAATTTTCGACCGAAACTTCGGTAAGAACGACCTGAACTATCAGTTCCCTGAGGAATACCAGCCGTATATCATCGGCACCCTGCCCTTCGAAAGAATCGACACCGCCTACAAAGGCTACCGCTACGCAATCAACCTGAACTCGATCAAGCAGTCGCAGTCGATGTTCGCGCGTCGAGTGTTCGAACTGCTGGGCTGCAACACCATTACTGTCAGCAACTTCTCGCGCGGTGTACGCCTGCTGTTCGGCGACCTTGTTGTCACTACTGACAATGGCGAAGAGATGCTGCGCCGCCTGCAGTTGCTGGCAGAAGACCCGCTCAACAGTGACAAGCTCAAGCTCGCCGCCCTGCGCAAAGTGATGCAAGAGCATACCTACACTCAGCGCCTGGATTACGTGCTCAGCAAGGTGACAGGTACCGCCAAGGCCCAGCGCCTGCCGGAAATCGTCGTCATCGGCGAAGCGCAAGACCGTCAGCAGTTCGACATGCTGCGCGCCCACCTTGACCGCCAGAGCTACAGCCAGGTCCGCATGGTCATCATCACCGATGTCTATCAGAGCAGCATTGTAAGTGATGACCCTCGCATTCTTGTGCTCAAACCGGCCCAACTGAAAAAATCCAGCCTTGCCGAGCTGGTCGGCAGTACCCCGTGGGTTGCTGCGTTTGTACCGGGCGATTATTACGGCCCCAACTATTTGTTGGACCTGGCGCTGGCAACGCGCTACAGCAATGCACAGGTGATCGGTAAAGCCGCTCATTTCACCTGCAAGGGGCAGAATGCAGAGCTGCTGTCGTCTGAATTGGCATACCATCCGCTTCCGTCTCTGAGCGCACGACGCTCGCTGGTGGCGACCGAAATCGTTGCCGGTCAGCCATTGCTCAACTGGCTGAAGAGCCTGCCGTCACTGACGTATACGCATGAGCAAGGCTTGGCTATCGACCCATTCAACTATTGCGAGAATGGTGCGGCGAAGCACGAAAGGATCAGCGCCAAGGTCGATGACCTGCAACTGGACCTCGGCATCACCATCGATCAACTGCAAGCTCGCGCCCAGGCCATTGCGCCGTTGAAAGTCAACCATGACTCGCCGGAAATCAGTGGTCGGGCCTTGGCCGACATCTTCGGCGCCAAGCACAACAAATTCCTCGACCTGAGCGTCGATGTGGACAGCTGGCGCGTAAATTCCAAGTTGGCAGATGGCAAACATGAATATGTGTATGCACTGAACGAAGTCAGCCTGGACGAGCTGAATATCCAGGACCGAAAGCTCAAGCTTTACCTCGACTGCACGCCTGGCCTGAACCTGCAATTGGTGGTGCTGTTCCTCGATGCCGAAAAGCAGCGAATCAGCCACGTGATGCAGCACGCCAACCGTAACCAGACTTCCGAAGTGCCGCCGGAGGCCGCCTTCGTGCGTTTCGGCCTGCGCGCCTATGCCTCTGGCAATACCGAAATCAAGGCCCTGGTGCTTGGCCACCGCAACTTGCAACCTTCAGAGATGCTTGGCCGTTCGCAACACCTGGTGGTCACCAATCATTACCCGGCCTATGAAGACCTGTATCGCAATGGCTTTGTGCACAGCCGGGTAATGGCCTATCAGGAACAGAACCTGAACGTCGACATTTTCCGTCTGCGCAAGAATGAAGCGGTCAGCTATCACGAGTTCCAGAACGTGGACGTGGTAACCGGATGCCAGACCACACTCATCAAGATGCTGGAAAGTGGCCAATACAAGAGCGTGCTGGTGCACTTCCTGGATCCCGATATGTGGGCAGTGCTCAAGCGCTTCACTCATATGGTCAAGATAGTGGTGTGGGTGCATGGCGCAGAGATTCAGCCTTGGTGGCGTCGTGAGTACAACTACTCGGACGAACTTCAGTTGGCCCTGGCGAAAGTCGAGAGCGAAAAACGTATGGCGTTCTGGCGCGAGACGCTGACCAATATGCCAGCCAACCTGAAGCTCGTCTTCGTGTCTCGCTACTTTGCTGAAGAGGTCATGGAGGATGTGGGCTTCCGCATTCCCGAGGATCGCTACGAGATCATTCATAACCCGATTGATACGGAACTCTTCTCGTACCAGGCAAAGCCGGATGCGCAGCGTATGAAACTGCTGTCAATCCGCCCTTATGCGTCGGCCAAGTATGCAAACGACTTGAGCGTCAAAGCGATCGAGTTGCTGGCAGGAAAACCATACTTCGAGGACCTTGAATTCCGCATGATCGGTGATGGCACCTTGTTCGAGGAAACCCTCGCCCCACTGCGCAAATTCAGCAACGTGACCATTGAGCGCGGCTTCCTCAAGCATCAGGAAATTGCAGCACTGCACAAACAGTATGGCCTGTTCCTCTGCCCGACCCGTATGGATGCACAAGGGGTCTCCCGCGATGAAGCGATGGCTTCCGGTCTGGTCGCCGTGACCAACGCTGTTACGGCTATCCCTGAATTCGTCGATGACGAATGTGGAATTCTTGCACCCGGTGAAGATGCCCAGGCGATGGCCGACGGTATCGCCCGGGTGATCGAATCACCGGAACTGTTCCGCAGGCTGTCCGTTGCGGCTCGTGTACGTGTTGAAAAACAGACTGCCAAGCATTCAATCATCGCCCGTGAACTTGAGCTGATTCGATAAGTGATCCTGGTGCCGAGCCAATTGCAGGCCCCCTCGGCCGCGCGGCAGCAACACTGCCACACATGCCTTTCGAGCAGCTGTCGCGATTGGCTGAGCGCCTTGTAGCGCCACTGAGGCCAGTGCCCTTTTTTTACTTTCAGAAAACACTTCAAAGACATGCTTAAGATAATCCGCGATCACTTCTTGAAGGAAGATGAAATCGAGGCTACAGCCGAACCCGCGCTGGACAAGCCGGCGTTGGACTTCCTTTCCGACCGGGACATTCTCGACTACAGATCGTACTGCAATCACGGCAGCGCAATCGACGAGCCTTTTAACCTTCAGGGCTTCAGTGGCAATGCGCGCGCCGCCATGCTGGATGGCAATCCGGTGTTTACTTTCAGTGGCAACGCGAACGTTTACCAGCTTCGTTTCAAGCTGCCACGGAGCTTCCACGGAAATGGTCTACACCTGAGGTTCCGCATATCCGATTGGGAAAAGCTGAACTACATCGGCGTGGGCTACACGTTCAAAGGCAGCTATCGCCATGTGAAGATCGTGAATGCCGCTCGACGCGAGTGGATCGATTTCACGATCGGGCACAACGACTTGGCATTCGGCATCCAAAATGACTGGGATGTGCCATCCGCCTGCGATTTCGAAGAAATAAAGCTCTATTTCAAGGGTCAGCCGCAACATGAAGGCTCGACCGTGGAAATCGAGCGCCTCACCTGCTGGTACGAAAACGACAAGCCCCCGGCCTGGCTGACCGAAGGCTTCGCCAAAGCGCCACTGCCCGAAGCACTTCGCGATTCCCTGTACGCCTACATGGAGAAATGCTTCAAGGATGTACCGACCCAGGCCAACGATTACCTGCAAAAAGGCGTTTGCCCACTCTATGGAAACATTGGTCTGGACTGGAACTGGCAGCTGACTCTGCCGGATGACCTTGATTCGGTTGGCACCTATCGTTTTTCGTGGCATTCGCTGCATCCGGCAATCATCCTGATGCTGCATGCGCGGCAGGAAGGCAGCATCGCGCCTCTGTTCCCGGCGCGTGAGTTCGTCAGCAACTGGCTGGAACGGAGCTATTTCAATGCCGACGAGGACCGGAAGTTTGCCTGGTATGACCACGGCACCGCCGAGCGACTGCTGGCATTCTTGATGATCTGGGATGTTGGTGCCCTGCACCAGTTCGACAACCGCTTCATGATGCGCCTGCGCGCAGCCATCTTCAAGCATGCCCAGTTGCTGGCTTCGGAGATGTTCTACGCCTCTCACCAGGCTTCGCGATACCACAATCACGCCTGGTTCCAGGACATGGCGCTGCTGGCGACCAGCCTGGCCATGCCCGACTTCCCATGCTCCGAACGCTGGCAGTCGCTAGCCTTGTCACGCCTGACCGACCAGCTGGACACCTTGATCGTTCGCGATAACGGTTACGCGGTGTTTGTAGAAAACTCCATCGGTTACCACCAGGGCGTGCAACGGTTGATCGCCTTCGCTGGCGAACTGGCGCAGCAGAGCTCCCATACCACGACCATTCCAACGGTCGCTGAAGAGCTACTCAAGTTCTCTGACTTCTTGCGCTATCCGGACAATCGCTCCCCGGCACAGGGCGACACGTTCCGCCGGGCCAATCCGGATTTGGATACGGTGCGAAACAGCAGCAATTACCCAACACCCTCCGCAACGATCCTGCCAACTGCAGGATATGCGATTATCAAGGGCAACCACGCACAGACCGCTTACATGCTGACCCTGTTTGCGACCTCGCTGTGTAAAACGCACAAGCACCAGGACAATCTGTCTTTCACATTGTTCATGGATGGTATCGAGTGGCTCATCGACCCAAGCTTCTACTCACACGAATATCTCAAGCCAGTTCAGAGTTTCCTGAGGGGTCCCTATTCGCATAACAACCCGGTTATCGGCGATGTGCCCTATAGCATTGAACCTGGGCACGCTCAACTCACGGGAGAAGTCATTGGCAGCGGCTTTGCCTTGCATGGCTCGCATGACGCATTTGCCGATACCGTGGTCAAACGTAGTATCACAGGTCATCTGGACCGCTTGCAGCTCGATATCAGCGACGAGATCCATTCAGCGGTTCAGAACAAGCCCATGTTCAGCCTGTTCCACTGTGGTGATGGCACGCAGGTGACAAAGACCCAGGACGGCGTGGAGATTCGTCATCCGGCTTCAAGCTACCGAATTACCATCGCTTCGAACTGCCCCTGCACGATTGTCACAGGCTGGAATGACGACCAACTCGTGAAAGGCATAAGCGGCGTTGGTTTCATGCAACAAATTGATACATCGATGGTTGCATTTGAAATGAAGAACGCTATCAAAGCGCAATTCACCATTACAGCTCTCCAAAACTAAAGCTTCGGAATAAACATGAAGAAGATCGCTCTGTACTCGATTTTGGCTCTTTTCCTGACCGCTTGCAATGCACCTGACACGGCTGACATCAACCTCAAGGAAGGCAACAAAATCTCCTTGAGCAATGTCAAAAGCACGAAAAGCTACATGGCAACCAAGGATGAAAAAGATCGCCAGTTCCATTACTTCGAAACCACTGCGGACCTGAAGACCGTGTACCAGGACTTCAACCAGGCATTGGAAAAGAGCGGTTACAAGGCAACCATTAAAACACAAGATGACTCAAGCATTCAGGCTTACTTCAGAAAGCCCAACGCTGCCATGATTGTTGCCAATTTCAAGCAGTCCAACCCGAACCAAGCATCCACCCAGGCGGTAATTTCCTGGGCCGTAAACTAACGTAATGCCCCGGTATGTTCAGATGCATATGAAACAAGGCCAGTTATAAATGAGCGAAGCAAAAAGCGCACCCCTCGATTCAGGCCGCTGGATCTATTCCGTTGCTTCCAAAATAACTCGCAACATTCCGGGGCTGACCTTAACGATCATTACCTGCACTTTAGCTGCGCAGATCAGCTTATTGGCGGCTTCCTACCTGCCATTGAAAGCTATTATTCTTATTGGCTCGCCCTCCATTCCTTCGTACTTCCCTGATTACCTCAAGGAATTTGAACAAAAAGATTTATTCATCGTCCTCTGCGTTGCCGCCATTGTTTTCTATCTGCTCTACCTTGCATCCGAATCGATCACCAAAAAACTAACAACTCTTGGTAGCGAAAAGCTTGTCAGCAACAGCAGCAAACTCATTGTATTCGATGGTCAGGACGATGTCGCACGCAAGGCATATCTTCGTCTGACACGTAGCTTGGCCGCGGTCGTCTTTCTCGCGCTGACCATCGCTGCGCTTGGGTTTATCTATCTGGAACTTACTGTTGCCGTTATCGCGTTCTGGCTATGCATGGGCGTTGCCGCCAAAGCGATGACTGCACTGAAAAAGGGCCATCCAGCACCGCTAACTGAAGGCACCCACGAACTGATCAACTCCATGGGATCCTTTGGTTTCCTGGCCGCATTTTCGTATCTCGCTTATGACCTGCTTTCCGATACGCCTCCCAGTCTGCTTCCAGCCATCATCGGCGTACTGCTAACCCGTCAGATCATGCAGCGTGCCACGTTGCTCATCCAGGACGTGATGTTGCTTAAAGAGCAGAGACTGCAGATCTCAGCCTTGTTTTTCAATGGTCATAAACTGACCACCGAATCCAAATCCAAAGCTACAAAGTTCTGGAACATTTTTACCCGAAATCAGATTGACGAGTGGGTACCTGCTCTGCTCGAGCAAGCCACACAAAAATCATATATTGAACATCACGTGAATTGGCACCAAAGCGGCGTGCATGACATTTTTGCCATCGAGGTCACCTCGACGTGCCGTCTTGGAAATTCGGACACACACCTGATCAAGATATTCAACACCAATCGAAGTACTTTGGCCATCAACGAAGCCACTTTACTTTCCGAGCCCAATGTCCGGAACCTGCCCAATGTTCCTTTCATTCATGCCACTGTACTTGATGGCTTCCATTGCCATGTCTTCCGACCAGAGCACCTCAATAAAATTCCTGCGGTGGAATTCGGCATACACCATCTGGAACTGACCAAGCTGCTCATGAGAAGTACACCTTCTGCAGCACTGGTACAAAAATATACCCGTTCCAGGCCCCTGCTATGGGATCGCCTGAACGATGCGGCCCTCGCCAATCTCGGTGAGGCACTCGACATCAGTAAGCACCAAGCTGCATTCGAGGTATTCATGCGACACGTAGAAAGCATACGCTTTCTGCTTCGCACACTTCCGCTCCATGTCTGCAACGCCCAGGTAGGCAAGGACCAGATATTCATTTCCGATACCGGCGTCCTGACTGCCAGCTATTGGGGCAATTGGAGCCTTGAACCCGTCGGCGCCAGCTTGCAGGTGTCCAGTAAGCTGGAACCGTTGCTACCAGAACTGCTGCTTGATCTGAAGGAGCAACGTGCAGACATGCAGGACGTTACAGGACAGCATTTGCACCTTTCGGCATTGTGCTTCCAGCTCGATCAATGGCTGGTGAAGCAAAATTACTTATCGGCGGCGGAACTACTTCCGCAAATTTCACATTTGGTTAGTGCACTCAACCAAGCCGTGCCAGAGGGGGCCGCATGCAACGTATAGCCATGATCGTCTGGAATGAGTTTCTTAATGATGCTCGTGTGCTGAAAGAAGCCCAAACCCTTCAGCACGCTGGCTATGAGATTAGTGTCTTTGCTTTGCACACGCCGGGTGTCACTCGTCAACAAGAACGACTAAAAGAGGGCATCAGTGTCTTTCGCGTTGCGCGTAGCCCGTTATGGCGCTGGCGTAAGGGCAAACGTGTATCCCAGCAGCCTGCTCAAGCAAGCAAGATCCAGAGCCCGGTAGGAAAACTGTCGCTCAAACATCAAATACTCCGACTTGTCGCCCGAACCTGGACGCACGCCGCCCTGCTTTGGCATATGGTCCGGTATCGCCCTCATCTGGTGCACGCTCACGATGTGAACACGCTTCCAACTGCCTGGTTAGCAGCGCGTTTAAGCCGGGCGCGTCTGATTTATGACGCCCATGAAATCAGTACCAGCCGTGAAGGCTACCAGAGCTTTCGTCGCGTGGTGGGCTTCGTCGAAAAGAAGCTGATGCCGAAAGTAGATGGAAGCATTACTACCACGGACGCTCGGGCGAAGTATTTCGCCCGGGCCTATGGCGTAGCGCGACCTACGGTCTTACAGAACCGTCCCAGACTGACTCATTGCCACGGATCCAACCGCATCAGAAACGAGTTGGGACTGAAAGCACCATGGCCAATCATTATTTATCAAGGTGGTCTGCAACAAGGCCGGGGGCTTGAAAAGCTCATCGAAACTGCAACAGCGGTGCCGAATGCCTACTTTGTGCTAATCGGCGGCGGCAGGCTGACTGAAAGCCTGACCCAGCGCTGCGAGGAACTCGGCCTGCAGGAACGGGTGCATTTCATTCCGACAGTCGCCTTGTCAGAACTTCCAGAATATACCGCCTCCGCCGATATTGGCGTACAGCCAATCGAAAACACCTGCCTAAATCACTACACGACGGATTCCAACAAGCTGTTCGAATACCTGATCGCTGGCTTGCCTGTTGTAGCGACTGACTTCCCTGAAATACGCCGCATCGTGCGCACCAATAACGTAGGCATCCTCGTGCCCGCAAACAATCATGCTGCGCTGGCGCAGGCGCTAAACCAGCTGGTCAGCGACCCTGACCTGCGCAAACGACTTGCCGACAACGCGCAACTCACCGCAAATACCTTGAATTGGGAAGAGCAGGAGGCTCGCCTGGTAAATCTCTACCAGCAAATACTCCCTGTAGCTACACCTGAAAAGCAGGCCTGATGATGACCACGAAGATTCTTCTGCTGAGCTTCTACTATCCGCCAGATCTTTCGGCCGGCTCATTTCGTGCAGAAGCGCTGGTCAGCGCCCTACGGGCTGAATTGGGCGAGCAGGTGGACATCGACGTGATCACGACACGTCCTAACCGATACCATTCTTTTGTAGCCAATGCAGTGAGCCTTGAACGTTCACCGCTGCTGACTATAAGACGGATTGATATCCCAGCACATCGAAGCGGGATAAAGGACCAGGCCAAAGCCTTCGTCAGTTTTGCGATGCGCGCGTTGAAGATTACGCAAAATGAACACTACGACCTGGTGTTCGCCACATCGTCGCGTTTAATGACCGCATCTCTTGGCGCCCTTATCGCCCGGCGAAATGCGTGCGCGCTATACTTGGATATTCGCGACATCTTCGTGGATACGCTGCGCGATTTCCTCCCTTCCCGCTGGGGCCGTTTCGCAGCCTCAATTTTTTCACCCCTTGAACGCTGGACGATCAATAGTGCAACTCGGGTCAACTTGATTTCACCCGGTTTTTTGCCCTATTTCAACACCCGCTATCCGGGGCGAGAGTTTACGCTTTACACTAACGGCGTCGATGATTTATTCATCAACCAGCTATCGGTTTTGCAGGCAGCGGAGCTCAAGACGCCACCTCGTCGAATTAAAGTCGTGTATGCTGGCAATATCGGGACCGGTCAAGGGCTTCACCAGATACTTCCCGAGCTTGCAAAAAGACTTGCCGACCAAGTGGACTTTCATCTGATTGGGGACGGCAGTACATTGGAACAGCTGAAAAATGCCTTGAAGCAGGCCCAGGTTGATAATGTATCCATTTCGCCACCGATGAAGCGAGATGAACTGCTTCGTGTTTATCATGAGGCAGACGTCCTTTTTTTGCACTTGAATAACCTGAAAGCTTTTCGCCGCGTTCTCCCCTCGAAGCTATTTGAATACGCCGCCACCCACAAACCGATCTGGGGTGGCCTTTCCGGTTACGCGGCTCGATTTGCACAAAAGCGAATTAAAAACGCCGCAATCTTTGGGCCGTGCGATATTGAGGGTGCCGTTGAAGCTTTCCAGCGTTTGGAAATGCAGCAAATTTCCCGATCTGAGTTTGTCGAGCAATTCTCCCGCCACAATATCAAAAAGGAGATGGCCAAGGACATACTGCAACTATCGTCCAAATACTCAGCTCGACCAACCTGCCAAGTGACTAAAAGCGAACTGTAGCGAATCAGTTATTCGTGCATACGACTGGTTTGTGCTGCTTCGCTATCGACGTTATGTCCTGAAATCACTATTTGTGCTCTGCAGCTTACCCCCTCCCTGCCTTCACTGCTGCAGCACTGTGAAAGCCCCGGCGTAAACGCCTGCACCCGCGCCCTCAGCCTGGACTGGATTGAACTCTAGGCTCTCTCATGGGTCTCAGCCTGACACCTGTGTGAGCGTCATGCGATCGAGCATTCGCTAGACCGGCCTGACGGCCCGGACGAACCCAATTTGATTATTGTGACGTACCCTGGATTTTGGGTGCCTCGCAGGCGCCGCATGGTCGTTGCATTCCCTGATCCTGCTCGGGATAATGCTTTACCAGCTTCCAAAGGGTGAAAATTGGATCCCATATGACCGCCACTACTATCAGCCCAATGGGTATCGAAACGCGCCAACCCTGCGCCAAGATTGCCCGTTCGGTTACGCCTCACGGCCTTATCGGCTTCGTAGTAGCGTCGTTTGATGCATCCCCAAGCTGCATCACTCCAGAAGGCTAAAACAAGACAGTGACTAAGAATTTAATTATTTACGGCAGCTGCGTTTCCCGGGACATTTTCAACCTCGAAGAAAACAGTGACTTCAATCTCCTGGAATACTACGCCAGATCTTCCATGGCTTCGCTTTGCAGCGAGGCTTATGCCAACGAAGACGCATTACAACGTATTCCATCCGCCTTTCGGCGCCGCATGGTCGCCTACGACTTTTCCAAAGCGATGTTTTCCGAGGCCAACCAATTCCACGACTCGGACATCATTTTAATTGATCTTATCGATGAACGATTTGATCTAATTGCCTTACCCTCAGGCCAGTTAATAACGCTTTCGAATGAACTCACCGAGAGCGGCCTCTTGGAAGACCCCTCCATAAAGGGTTACAGCATAATTCCTCACGGTTCACCGGAGCGCCGTAAACTCTGGCTTCAAGGAATGCAGAAATTATTTACCTTTTTAAAAGATCGGAACAAGCTTGATTGCGTCGTCGTCAACAAAGTTTTCTGGTCATCAAAGTTTGAAAAGGAAAGCGAGACCCACTTTCCGGTAGCCCCTGCGCTCGTTGAAAAAGCCAATGCCGAACTGAATTGGATGTATGATGCATTGGCGCATGAATTGGCCGAGCACCAATTTATCAGCTTTCCGCCTTCACTTTTGACTGCTGATGAACAACACAAGTGGGGCGTTTCGCCTTTCCATTACTGTGAAGGCTACTACGTAGAAGCGCTCAGCCAAATCAGGAACAAATTTGCGCATCTGCACGAGGCTGTTACAGATTCCCCTTTCGTTCCCCGGCCATTTCCGCCGCTGATTTCCAGCGGTGCAAAGCTGACCGTAGCCGCATTCAAAGCCGACGAAGAAGTCTTTGCACATTGCTCGTTAGTCATTGATGGAAAGCTCCAGGAAAACGGGAATTTTGCTTTCTATTTTGTCATTGACGGTGCGCGTCGTGATGTACGCTGGTACGACGCCTCACCGGACGCTCGTTTCCGGATTCCAGAGACATACGACACACTGGAGATCATGGCTTTCTACAAAGATGCCGCCGAAGATCAAATATCTGCAAAATGCAATGTGGAACAGATCACCGACTTTCAATGACCCATGGCGACACGAGGCGTTTGCTAAACTTTAAGCGCTGACTCCTCCAAGACAAAAAAGGCGGCTGGCAAGCCGCCTTTTTTTGTTTTTATTTTTGAGAAAGCAATCCAGGCACGTTTTTCTCGGCAATGGAAATTCGCCCAATCTGCTCTGAGCCTGCCATGCTCAAGTGGCCAAGGTCAAAGTAGATTGGTTTTCCCCGCAAATAAACCGAACACGTACCGCCCTTACATATATAGTCTCGCAGTGTAAACGTCTTCACGTTGCCGTAATTTTTGGCAATTTCGATAATCTGGTTATTTATCTCGGTTTCACCCGTATCGGCGTACTGACCGCGTGCCAGGCATTCGACCCCTGGAATCTTGATAGCTTTGAGGTCACACGACCTATCATAGGATTTGAAGATCGGCACCTTCAGCCCAATGATAATATTCTTCCCGGTAGCTGATAGTTCCCTGATCAAACTATCTATGTCTTCCACATAGTTCTTTGTTCTGTACATGTACCCTTGCCAATCCGCACTCACGATGATGGTATCGTAGTCGTCAAAATGCTTTCTGACTTGCGTATTGAACTTCTGACACGAATCCCGGCTAGCCACCTTTACATAAGGACGACTGGTGCCACCTGCAAAGGGTACACAAGAATCGTGGGCAATATTGCGCATGGCGATACCACGGTCCTCTGCAATGACTTTCCAGTAGCCAACGTAATGAGCCGAGTTCGAATCACCAAAAATCAGCACGCTTGGCTTTTTACCGCCAGGGCCAATTATGCATCGCTCTTGATCAATCAAACCGGCATCGTAGCGAGAGGTTTGACAATTGTACACATAGCGGTAGGCCGCTTTGGTCTGATTGAAGTGCTCAGACACCTTGGCATGATACCCCTCTGGCGAAAGCTCTTTTACAAGGCCTTTGGTCCCGATAGCGTAATAACTAACCGAAACGGTCAGCCCAGCAACCAGCGCTACCGCAAAGCCTTTCAAATTCATGCGCCTTTGTGCAGGGCGTCGGAATGGCACTTCAACCAGATAATAGGAGATCAACGTCATTGCCACCAGCAGCACGACACAGATCAAATAGCCAGCACCTGCCGGCTGACCATAGGCATAACGATAAAATGCCAAAATTGGCCAATGCCACAAATACAATGAAAATGATACCAGCCCAATAAACACAAGGGGACGCGCAGACAATAACGCATTGACTATGTTGTTACCCACCGCCCCGGCAAAAATTACACATGCGACGCCTATTACCGGCAGCAGCGAGATAACTCCAGGAAAACCGCCTGCCTCCGTTACGACAACCATCGACAAGCAAACTGAAAACATGCCAGCGACAGCCAAAAACTGGGCAATGTTTTTATTGACGTGGTCTTTCCAGGCCTCGCCAGCGAAAAAAGCGAGCGCACCTATCAGCAACTCGCCCGCACGCGAAGGAAGCATATAATAAGCAAACTTTGGATCGGAAATCAGTTTGCTTTCACCATACAGAACCGACATTGAGGCTAGCAGCAGAGCAGTTAATACTAGCCCCTTCCGCCCCGCTAGCTTATACAGCATTACAAGCAAAGCAGGCCAAACCAGATAAAATTGCTCTTCGACCCCCAGTGACCACATGTGCAGGAGCGGCACCATGTCTGAAGACGCCGCGAAATAGCTGATATCCAGGTACTTCCAGAAATATATATTTGCAACCGAAAAAATTGACGCGATTGCCGATGAAGCCAAATCATTGGCATCCATCGGCACCATAAAGACCAAGCCGAACAATGCAGTCATAAAAATAAGAAAAAACGCAGCAGGAAGAATTCTTCTCATCCGCCTCAGATAGAAATTCACAAAGGAAAACTGCCCTCTGCAAACTTCTTTCAGAATAACACCTGTAATCAAATACCCTGATATTACAAAAAATATATCTACACCGACAAAACCGCCTGGCAACCACTGCTTGTTAAAGTGAAAAAGCACAACCGCCAATACCGCCAGCGCCCTTAACCCGTCTATATCTGGACGGTAAGACATTTTTGCGACTTGCATCTGGGAATTCCCTTTCATAGGTCTTACGATGAACCACGCATAATACAGTTTTGGCAGCGCTTACTACCGCTTTTCTTGAAGAGCAGCTCTGTTCTCACAAATGGTGGCTGGTCACGGGTTGGTGGTCGGGGGGATGGGCGAATCAGGCATGCTAGCGGGCTCAGCAGCGGGGGGATAGGCGGTCATTTACCGCCTTGCAGACGACCGCCCTGCAGCGGTTCAAACACCCTTCAATAGACTCGGTCCTGCACCAACCTCTTCAAATACTGCCCATACCCATTCTTGGCCAAGGGCTCAGCCAGCTTCAGCAACTGCTCCGCCCCAATCCACCCCTGCCTGTACGCCACCTCTTCCGGACAAGCCACCTTCAACCCCTGCCGCCGCTCGATGGTAGCGATGTACCCGCTGGCCTCCAATAACGAATCATGCGTCCCGGTATCCAGCCAGGCATACCCGCGCCCCATGATCTCCACCGACAACCGGTTCTGCTCCAGATAGGCGCGGTTCACGTCGGTAATCTCCAGCTCGCCCCGCGCGGACGGCCGGATTCCCTTGGCGATCTCGATCACATCGTTATCGTAAAAGTACAAACCGGTGACGGCATAGTTGGACTTGGGTTTGGTCGGCTTTTCTTCCAGGCTGATGGCCTTGCCCTGCGTGTCAAACTCGACCACACCGTAACGTTCGGGATCTTGTACGTGGTAGGCAAAGACACTTGCACTGCCCTGCCGGCCCATGGCACTGCACAGCAACTGCTGGAAGTCGTGGCCGTAATAGATATTGTCCCCTAGCACCAGCGCGGTGGGTGCGCTGCCAATGAAGTGCTCGCCAATTAAAAAAGCCTGGGCCAGGCCATCGGGAGACGGTTGTACAGCATAGGTGATATTGATCCCCCAGCAGTGGCCATCGCCCAGCAATTGCTCGAAGCGCGGGGTATCCTGCGGGGTGGAGATGATCAGAATGTCGTGGATACCCGCCAGCATCAGCGTGGTCAGCGGATAGTAAATCATCGGTTTGTCGTACACCGGCAGCAGCTGCTTGGAAATTGCCAGCGTAGCCGGATGCAAACGGGTACCTGACCCACCCGCCAAAATTATGCCTTTACGCTTCATAGTATTCCTTTCTCGTATATTTCCGTGAGCATGCGAGCCACTCCCAGGCGCCAGTCCGGCAAGGCCAGGGCAAACGCTTCCTGCAATTTACGGGTGTCCAGACGCGAATTGGCCGGCCGCTTGGCCGGGGTCGGATAAGCAGCAGTGGTCAATGGGTTGACCTGTTCTGCATGGGCTCTCAGGGGCACACCCTGCGCAGCCGCATGTTCCAGTACGTAGCGGGCATAGCCACACCAGGTGGTTTCGCCGCCGGCCGCCAAGTGGTAAAGGCCGGCCAGGGCCGGGTTGGCCCGGGTGGCAGTGATGGCGTGGGCGGTGATGTCGGCGATCAGCTCGGCACCGGTCGGGGCGCCGTGCTGGTCGTCGATCACGCCCAGGCTGTCGCGCTCCGCAGCCAGGCGCAGCATGGTCTTGGCGAAGTTGTTGCCGCGCGCGGCATACACCCAGCAAGTGCGGAAGATCAGGTGGCGGCAGCCGACGGCCTGAATGGCCTGTTCGCCGGCCAGCTTGCTTTCACCGTAGGCATTCAGCGGGCCGACCGCGTCCTCTTCACGCCACGGCCGGGTACCATGCCCCGGAAACACATAATCGGTGGAATAGTGCACAAGCAACGCGCCGACGTCGGCAGCGGCACGCGCCAGCACACCTACGGCCTCGGCGTTCACCCTGAAGGCCTGCTCGCGCTCGCTTTCCGCCTTGTCCACAGCGGTATAGGCGGCAGCGTTGACGATTACATCAGGCGCGTAGGCGCGTACAGTTTCGGCCAGGCCCGCCAGGTTGGCCAGGTCGCCGCAGTGCGACTGGCTGCGTGAATTCAGCGCCAGCAACTGGCCCAGCGGGGCCAGGCTGCGTTGCAGCTCCCAGCCGACCTGGCCGTCCTTGCCCAGTAGCAGGATCTTCATGCCGAGCGCCCTGCGTAGTTCTTCTCGACCCAGTCTCGGTAACTGCCGGACTGTACGTTCTGCACCCACTCCTGGTTGTCGAGGTACCAGGCCACGGTCTTGCGGATGCCGCTTTCGAAGGTTTCGGCAGGTTTCCAGCCCAGTTCACGCTCGAGCTTGCGGGCATCGATGGCGTAGCGGCGGTCGTGCCCGGGACGGTCGGCCACGTAGGTGATCTGTTCAGCGTAGGGCTTGCCGTCGGCGCGGGGGCGCAGTTCGTCCAGCAGGGCGCACACGCGGTTGACGATCTCCAGGTTGGGCTTTTCGTTCCAGCCGCCCACGTTGTACACCTCGCCGGTTTTACCGGCTTCCAGTACGCGGCGGATGGCACTGCAGTGGTCCTTGACGTACAGCCAGTCGCGAATTTGCTGGCCGTCACCGTACACCGGCAGCGGTTTGCCAGCCAGGGCGTTGACGATCATCAGCGGGATGAGCTTTTCCGGGAAGTGGTACGGGCCGTAGTTGTTCGAGCAGTTGGTGGTCAGCACCGGCAGGCCGTAGGTATGGTGGTACGAGCGCACCAGGTGGTCGCTGGCGGCCTTGCTGGCCGAGTACGGGCTGTTGGGCTGGTACTGGTGGGTCTCGGTGAAGGCCGGTTCGCCAGCGGCCAGCGATCCGTACACTTCGTCGGTGGACACATGCAGGAAGCGGAAAGCCTGGCGCGCCTGCTCATCCAGGCCACCCCAGTAGGCGCGTACAGCCTCCAAAAGGCGGAAGGTGCCGACGATGTTGGTTTCGATGAAGTCTTCGGGGCCGTGGATCGAGCGGTCGACGTGCGACTCGGCAGCAAAGTTGACGATGGCCCGCGGCTGGTGCTCCTGCAGCAGGCGGGCTACCAGCGTGGAGTCGCCGATGTCACCGTGTACGAAGATATGCCGCTGGTCGCCTTGCAGGCTCGCAAGGGTCTGCAGGTTGCCTGCGTAGGTAAGTTTGTCGAGGTTGACCACAGCCTCATCATTGTCGGCCAGCCAGTCCAGCACGAAGTTCGCGCCGATAAAGCCTGCGCCGCCGGTTACCAGAATGGTCATGTTCGTCTGCTTCCGCTGTCATGGTCTGCTGTTGCATCTTCTGGATTCTAGCCGCTCGGCGCTGCAGCCGAGCAGGAAGATGATATCGTCGTGCTACTTCCCTACCCCTGCATAGACTGTTTGCTCAATCGAAGCAATCCAGATCCCGCAGCGCTGTGCCAACCTGATCCTTGCCTGACAGCAATGGCCGCTCGACAGGCCACTGAATACCAACGGTGGGGTCATTCCAAGCCAGGCAACGCTCGAACTGGGGGGCGTAGTAATCTGTGGTCTTGTACAGGAATTCCGCATGATCGGACAACACGACAAAACCGTGGGCGAAACCTTCCGGAATCCACATCTGCTGCTTGTTGTGCGCTGAAAGACGGGCCCCGACCCAGTGGCCGAACGTAGGCGAAGAACGGCGCAAGTCTACCGCGACATCGAACACATCACCGGCGACTACTCTTACCAGTTTGCCCTGTGGTTGATGCACCTGGTAATGCAAGCCGCGCAGTACATGCCGGCGCGAGCTGGAGTGGTTATCCTGGACGAAGTTGACGGGACGCTGTACCAGGCGCTCGAAGACTGTGTGGTTGAAGCTCTCGAAGAAGAATCCGCGGTCATCGGTGAAGACGTTTGGCTCAAGTAGCAGGACTTCGGGTATTGCGAGGGGGGTTGCTTTCATTTAACTGCCTTGAAAATTGGTTACATGCCGGCTGCCCCCCGAAGGCGCCGCGCAACGCCGGGGACAACTGGTGACCCTTCGGCGCTGCACTTCGGCGGGTCAGGGCTCGAGACGTCGTTGCTGGTAAATCCAGTCAACAATCTCGCCTTCCGGTGCATAGCCGCTGACGGTTTCACGCAGCAACTGGCGTACCCGCACGAAATCGTCTGCTTCCACTGCCGCCAGCAATTGGCGCAGCGTGTCCTTGAGTGTGTCCCAGGGCAGGAAGTCTTCGTTGGCGCTCATGATCATCGGGTGGCGGGTGGCAATCACGTTATCGCCAATCAGCAGTTCTTCATAAAGCTTCTCGCCTGGCCGCAACCCGGTGAATTCGATGGCGATATCGCCCATCGGGTTACGCTCGGAACGCACGCTGAAACCGGACAGGTGAATCATCTTCTCGGCCAGCTCCACGATTTTCACTGGTTCGCCCATGTCGAGCACGAACACATCACCCCCCTTGCCCATGGAACCCGCCTGGATTACCAACTGGGCTGCCTCGGGAATGGTCATGAAGTAACGGGTGATCTTTGGGTGAGTGACGGTGAGCGGGCCGCCGGCCTTGATCTGTTTATGGAACAGCGGAATCACCGAACCCGACGAGCCGAGTACATTGCCGAAGCGGACCATGGTGAAGCGAGTCTTGTTCACCTGCGAGACGTTGCCGCTGTCGTCGAACAGTACTGGCGCCACTTCGCGGCTCAGGGCTTGCAGGGTCATTTCCGCCAGGCGTTTGGTGCTGCCCATCACATTGGTGGGGCGTACGGCCTTGTCAGTTGAAATCAGCACGAAGTTGGCAACGCCTGCCTGCAGCGCGGCCTGAGCGGTGTGCAAGGTGCCGATGACGTTGTTCATCAGCCCTTCGGCGATGTTGTGCTCCACCATCGGCACGTGCTTGTAGGCGGCGGCATGGTAGACGGTGTCGACCCGCCAGGTTTTCATGATGTCGAGCATCTGCGCCTGATTGCGGACCGACCCCAGCATCGGCAGCAGGCAAACCGACAGCGACTCTCGTGCTACACGCTGCTCCAGTTCGGAAAGTATGCTGTAAAGGTTGAATTCGCTGTGATCCAACAGCAGCAATCTCCTCGGCCCTTGGCCCAGGATCTGACGACACAACTCAGAGCCGATAGAACCGCCGGCACCGGTAACCAGTACTGTCTGCTCTGCAATGCAGCGCTCAAGCAAGTCGCTTTGGGCCGGTACGGGGTCACGCCCGAGCAAATCGGCAATGTCTACTTCCTGAATGTCATCGACTTTTACCTTGCCACTGGCCAAGTCGATAAAGCTGGGCATACTGCGCACATGCAGGGGGTAACGTTCGAGGAAGTTGAGAATTTCGCGACGACGAGTACGGGTTTCGGAGGGCAATGCCAACAAAATTTGCTCAGCCCCTGTTACATCGATCATCTGTTGCAACTGGTCAGGACGATAAACCTGCAAGCCAGCAATAACCCGGTCAGTAATGCCGGGGTCGTCATCGATGAAGGCGACCGGACGCATCACCTTATCCATACGCAAGGCCGCGACAAGCTGGTTACCGGCCGCGCCAGCGCCATAGACAGCAACCTTGGGTAGGCCGTCATTCCTTTGGGCAAAGGGCACGTGCTGCACCGCAGCAGCAAACCAGTCGCCGAGGAAGTACTGACGCATTGCCAAGCGCAAACCGCCTACCATGATCAGGCTCAACCACCAGTAGTTGAAGGTGATCGAGCGCGGCACGATGTTCTGATGGTTGCCCGCCCAATAAATGATGAAACCGAGGATGAGCGCAGAAAGCGTCACGGCCTTGATGATAGCGATGAGCGCGTCATTACCGAAGTAGCGCATCACTGCACGGTAAAGGCCGAAGCGGATGAACAGTGGGATGGACACAACCGGGGCGCACAGGAACAACCACGAATGATCGAGAATCGGGTTAGCCAGCTCTTCGATACCAAGACGCACCACGAACGCCAACCACAATGCGACCCATATCAGCACGATATCGGTCATCACCTGCAACAGGCGCTTGTGCCGACGAGGCAGAGCGAGCAGTTTTGTACGCACGTTTCCCATAAACCCTCTAAATGCTTTCCATATTTCAACCGACAATCCGTTGTCCCGTCACTCTCGTGTCAATTTTCCAGGTCACCCGCACGAAACCTTATCGCCAGCACTATCAAAGGTACATAGGCCAACACTACGCCCCAAGCGCCATCCAGGCCGAGCCGGGCAACGCAGTAGGCGACTGGCAGCAGCCAGCAGACATTGAGCGCTGCAACCGCGATGGTAACCGGAAGGTGCTTGCCATAAGCGCGGGAGGCGAATTGATAAGCATGGCTGCGGTGCGCCTCATAAACCTTGTCACCGCGCAGCAGGCGCCTGCCAAGGGTATAGGTCGCATCAACAATGAAGACGCCCAGCAAAATCAGCCAGCACCAGAACATGGATGGCGACAGCCATGCTGCCTGCAACGAAAGCCCGCCCAACACAATGCCGATAAACCCGCTACCCGCATCGCCCATGAAAATCTTCGCAGGGGGAAAATTCCAGTAAAGAAAACCTGCAACCGCCGCCGCCAACAGCAACGGCAGCACTGCGTTATCGCCTAGGCCTGTGAGCCAGTAAAGCCACGCCGCGCCAAGGCACGCAGTAATGGCTTCGACGCTGGCAATGCCGTCAATGCCATCCATGAAGTTATACAGATTGAGCAACCACACCAGGTAAAAAGCAGCCAGAAGCCCGCCCAGCCAGCCCAGGTCCAAGGTCCAGCCGAGCATTACCAGTGACGGCAACCCGCCCAGCCAGCCAAGCACCCAGGCTGCCGCGACGAAGTGTCCGAGGAGTCGCCAGCGAGCGGCGATATGCCCATGGTCATCCATGAACCCGATGATCGCAATCAACGCTCCCGCCCCTCCCAATGCCAGCAACGTATTGATCTGCTCGGCACCTGCCAGCATGAGGCCAACCATCGCTAGCAGGAACGTCAGGACAATTGCCACTCCGCCGCCCCTTGGCGTAGGAACCGTATGCGAGCTACGTGCGTTGGGCACATCCAGCACACTGCGTGCCAGCGCATAGCGGCGCAAGCCCGCTGTCATCACGAGTGACAGAACCAAAATGGCCGGGAGAAACCACAAAAGCATCATTTCTTATCGTATTCCTGATAGTGCTTAGCGGCTGCTTCAAGCGCAGTATCCACCGTTACTGGAGGGTACCAGCCGAGCAAATCCCGCGTTTTCTCGATATTTACTTGTAACGATCCGCACAGGCGTTGAGCCAACCCTTCTTTGCCTAGCGCTTTGGCAGCAGCGCTGAGGAAACCTGCCGGGACCGGTAATAGCCGAGCAGGCCTGCCCAGCGCTTGGCCCATTCGTATTAGAAGCTCACTGGTGGACAGATCTTCTGCATCACTGACCAGAAATACCTGATTGGCTGCCGCTTCATGACCAATGCATGTGACAATCAGGTCAACCAGGTTATCCAGGGCTACCAGGCTTCGTCGGTTGTGTATGGCCCCGAACGGCAGTGGTATGCCACGGTCCAGCCAGCGCATCATGTTGAGGAAATTGGCCTTTACACCTGGCCCATATACCAGCACGGGGCGGACGATGACCACTTCAAGTCCGGATTCATGCGCCAACGCCAGCAATGCGCGCTCCGCCTCCAGCTTTGAAACGCCATAAGGATCTTGCGGCTGCGGGGTATCACTGGCGGAAAAAGGCCGGCCAGGCTGGGTACCTTCACCGTTCACCTTGATCGAACTAATGAATACAAACCGTTTGACCCCGGCTGCAACCGCCTGGCGCGCGAGCGTCAATGTCCCTTCTACGTTGACCCGTCGGAACGCGGCCAACGGATCGCTTTCCGTGTCATTCATCACGTGAACACGCGCCGCGCTATGAACAACGACATCACACCCAGCCAGGGCTCCATCCCAATCGTTATTTTCCTCGAACGACCGGAACTGTACGCATCTTACCAATGCTGAGGGTGCCACGCTCCCCTGTCTGACAGCAGCAACCACGGGGGTTCCGTCAGCCACGAGCCTGCGCAGAATCGCACTTCCTACGAAGCCGCTGGCTCCGGTAAGAAAAACCTTGTGACTCATCGTCCTGACCTTCTCATTGTGGCGTTGCTAAATAGGCGTTCCAAGCGGGTCAACAATGCGGGCCGGGCAAACTCTCGTTCGTAATAGCGCCGCCCGGCTTCGCCCATTTGTTGCCGTTGTACAGCAGGCAACTGAGCCATCTGCAGGGTGATGCCAGCCAAATGCTCGCCATTGCCTGACTCGCAGGCAAACCCTGCTCCAGACGCCTGGATCACGCGTGCAGCTTCTCCGTTGATCATACCGAGTATCGGGCGACCGGATGCCAGGTATGCCTGAACCTTGCCAGGGATGGTCTTCTCGAAGACGTCATTGGTCCGCAGTGATACCAGCAAGGCGTCCGCCTGCGCAAACAGCGGCGGCATTTCGTCCAACGGATGGCGACCCAGCAACAACACATTGTCCAGCGACCGACTGCGTACCTGCTCTTCCAGCCAGCCGCTCATGCGGCCATCGCCTACAATTACCCAGCGCACCGCAACCTTTCCGCGCAACGCCTGCGCAGCATCGAGGATTGCCGGAAAATCCTGTGCTTCCCCTAGGTTACCGGCGAACACCACGGTGAAGGTCTCGCTATTGGCCTCGACCAGCGTGGAGGGCCCCTTTGTGGTAACCAGGAAGTCATCCTCGGCCCAGCTTGGGAAATACACCAGCCGATCGGCTTCGATGGGTTTGGTGCAGTAACGGCGCACGTTTTCGAAGAAACCGTGAGATTGCAGCAGCAAGTAATCGGTACGGTTGTATATCCAGGACACCGCCAAGCCTACCAGCCCCAACAACTTGGGGCTGTGGATGACATTGACTGCCCGCAGCGTTTCCGGCCACAAGTCGAGCACCCAGATGAACAGTGGTGCACGCTTCAGGCGGCGAAGCACCACAGCAGGAATCGCAGCCAGAATCGGCGAAACTGCATAAACGAATATTGCGTCAAACTCCCTGCCCCTGAGCTTCAGCGGCCCCATCACAGAAGCCGACAACACGAAGGAAAGGTAATTGGCGACTAGCTGGATACTACGCTTGCCGCGGGGGACCAGAGGCACCCTCACAATTTCAGCCCCTTCGTAATTGCCGAACTGTTCGGGGTTCTCTTTGTAGGGCTGGAAAACCTTGCCTTCGGGATAGTTTGGCCAAGCCGTCAACACCGTGACTTCGTGGCCCTTTCCCGTGAAGTCACGGACCATGTCGTTGATCCGCATGTTCTCCGGCCAGAAATATTGGCTGACCACCAAAACCCTCAGCTTCTTGCCGTATTGTTCTTCCACAGATTCAGTACCGTTTCCAGACCGTGCGGTTTACATAGTCGGTGTAGCTATGAACGATGCGCACCACCTTGTCAGAAACGTTGGGCATGCTGTAGTCAGCTACCAGCCGCAGGCTACGCTGCTCGCCGCGCAGTTGGCTTTCGAGAATACCCAGCCCCTGCAGCACACGTTCTTTATCCAGTCCTACCATCATTGCCGCGGCTTCCTCCATCCCCTCGGGGCGCTCATGCGCTTCGCGGATATTCAAAGCCGGGAAGTTGAGAATTGATGCCTCTTCGTTGATGGTACCGCTGTCGGACAGCACGGCCCTGGAGGTCAGCTGCAGCTTGTTGTAGTCCTTGAAACCCAAGGGCTTGAGCAAGCGAACATTTGCGTGGAAGGTAACCCCCATTGCATCAACGCGCTTCTGGGTGCGGGGGTGAGTAGACACGATGACAGGCATGTCGAATTGTTCGGCAACGGTGTTCAGCGTATCGACCAGCTTGAGGAAGTTCTTGTCTGAGTCGATGTTCTCCTCACGATGCGCGCTGACCACGAAGAACCTGCCCGCTACCAGCCCAAGCCGATCTAACACATCTGATGCGTCGATGCCGTCACGGTAATGGTTTAGCACTTCGAACATCGGGCTACCGGTCTTGATCACTCGATCAGCCGGCAAACCTTCGCGCAACAGGTAATCGCGGGCAATGGTGCTATAGGTCAGATTGATATCGGCAGTATGATCTACGATACGACGGTTGATTTCTTCGGGCACGCGCATGTCGAAACAGCGATTACCTGCTTCCATGTGGAAGGTTGGAATCTTGCGGCGCTTGGCAGAGATCACTGCCATGCAGCTGTTGGTGTCGCCCAACACCAGCAGCGCTTCAGGTTCTACTTCAGCCAGTACGCGATCCACTGCAATGATAACGTTACCGATAGTTTCTGCACCGGAAGCGCCAGCGGCATTCAGGAAGTGGTCCGGTTTGCGAATGCCCAGGTCCTGAAAGAAGATCTCATTCAGCTCATAGTCGTAATTCTGTCCGGTGTGCACCAAGACATGCTCGCAGTGCTCGTCGAGTGCACTCAGAACTCTGGACAAGCGAATGATTTCTGGACGTGTTCCAACAACGGTGACGATCTTGAGCTTTTTCATACAAACCTCATTCCTGGGCCAGCCATGTCAGGGGCAGACCGGAAGCGTATAAGTGTCCGGGTGTTCACGATTGAAGATTTCATTGGCCCAGAGCATTACGATCATTTCATCATCACCAATGTTGGTGATGTCATGGGTCCAGCCTGGCACCGTCTCGACAATCGTTGGCAACTCGCCGCTGGTCTGCAGTTCATAGAACTCGCCTGTCACCACCTGACGGAAGCGGAAGCTGGCCTTGCCTTTGATAACCAGGAATTTCTCAGTTTTCGAGTGGTGATAGTGACCGCCACGCGTGATGCCCGGGTGCGCCGTGAAGTAGGAAAACTGCCCAGCCTCGGGGGTTTTCAGCATTTCTACGAAGACGCCGCGCGGGTCGCCGTACTTGGGCACTTCATAGGTGAATGCAGTGGGCGGCAGATAGCTCAGGTACGTCGAATACAGCGCCCTGACAAGGCCGACACCAACGTTTTCGGTAACCAGCGTGTCGCGGCTGTCGCGGAAGCGGCGTATCTGCCTGGCCAGTTCGCCCACGGTGGTACTGTAGACCGGGTCAACTGCAACCAGCCCGCAGCCTGGCGTCTCTCCATCCATGATGGCGATGAACCTGCTGACCACATCGTCAACATAAACCAGGTCCAATGCTGCAGATTCGTCATGAATCTGGATCGGCAGGTCGTGCGCAATGTTATTGCAGAAGGTAGCCACAGCCGAGTTGTAATTAGGCCGCGCCCATTTTCCAAACACGTTGGGCAGACGGAAGATGTACACCGGGGTCGCATTTTCCTGATGCAGCTTCATCAACGCCCGCTCAGCCGCAATCTTGCTGAGCCCGTACGGATTATCGCGCTCGGCCTGGGTGGAGGACGAATACAACACCGGTATCCTGCGTCCGGAGGCCTTGATCGCATTGCACAGCTGCTGGGTAAGTTCGCTGTTACCACTGCCAAATTCGGCAGGATCCTGTGGGCGATTCACGCCCGCCAGATGGAAAATGCAATCCGCCTCATTCACTTTCAGGCTCAGGGCACTCAGGTCATCGCCACGAACAAAAAGGCTCACCTCGATGTCCTCTCGCTCTTGGAGGTGAACCAGGAGATTGCGCGCGATGAAGCCGTTGCCACCGGTAACCAGAACCTTCATCACTCACTCCTCCGGGGTAGCATGTTCGCCACGCTGGATGGCCTGGATGAATTCCAGTTTCAGCAACAGCGCCTGCATGCCTGTCACGTCCAGGCGCTCGGTGTTATGCGAGTTGTAATCCTCAGTCCGGGAGATCTTTTCTTCACCTTGCTCGACGTACTTGCTGTAGTTCAGGTCGCGTAAATCAGGCGGCACCCGGAAGTAATCGCCCATATCATCGGCACAGGCCATTTCCTCACGGCTGAGCAAAGCCTCGTAGAGTTTCTCGCCGTGACGAGTGCCAATTACCTGCACGGGGTGCTCAGGCTTGCCAAGCAGCGAAGTCAAAGCGCTGGCCAGGGTTGCGACCGTGGCAGCGGGGGCCTTCTGCACAAACAGATCCCCGTTGTTGCCATGCTCGAAGGCATACAACACCAGGTCCACTGCGTCTGCCAGGGTCATCATGAAGCGGGTCATGTTCGGGTCAGTGATCGACAATGGCTTTCCCGCACGAATCTGTTCGATAAACAGCGGAATCACCGAACCCCGCGATGCCATGACGTTGCCATAGCGCGTGCCGCAAATGACCGTGTTGGTCTGGTCGAGATTACGCGACTTCGCCACCATGACCTTCTCCATCATGGCTTTGGAAATACCCATGGCGTTGATCGGGTATACCGCTTTGTCGGTACTGAGGCAGACCACACGTTGCACCTGGTTCTGGATCGCCGCCTCAAGCACGTTCTCGGTACCGATGACATTGGTTTTTACCGCCTCCATCGGGTGAAACTCGCAGGATGGTACCTGCTTCAGAGCGGCCGCGTGGAAGATATAGTCCACCCCTCGCGTGGCGTTCAACACGCTTTGGTAATCACGAACATCACCGATGTAGAACTTCAGTTTGGCGCTGTCGTAGCGCTTGCGCATATCGTCCTGCTTCTTCTCATCGCGACTGAAAATGCGCACTTCGGCAATATCGCTGTCGAGAAAGCGTTTGAGCACAGCGTTACCAAAAGACCCGGTACCGCCAGTGATGAGGAGCTTCTTGCCTTTGAACATATGATCTGACCCTTGCGACGCGCGCTGGAGGTTAGCGGGCTCGTAGAACGGAATAAATGATCTCTTCTTTCTGCTGGGCACTGGGGTAGCTGATCAGCACAGCTCGATAGGTACCCTTGAAGACGAAGAAGCTACCCGCCGCCACACCAACGACGCCACATGCCTCGACCACACTGGCCATGTCTTCCAGAGATCCACCACCGCCCAGGATGGTGATCGGAATCTTTACCGCGGCGCGTAGCTTGCCGGCCAATTCCAGGTCATAGCCCTTCATCTTGCCGTCGTTTTCGATCGAATTGAGCACGATCTCACCCGCACCAAGCTGTTCCAGCTCCTGTGCCACCTCCACAACACTGCGTTTGGTATTGCGCGTGCCGTTATGCGTCCATACTTCCTGATGCTTGCTCAACAAACGCGATTTGTGGTCCAGCACGACCACCACGCTCTGACTGCCGATTTCCTCGGCAATCTGGGTTACCAGCCGTGGGTTTTCGAGCGCGGCGGAACTGATGGCCACCTTCTCGACCCCGAGCTGGATAATCTTCTTGGCTTGTTCGGCAGTGCGGATACCCCCGCCGTAGCACAACGGCATGCGGCATTCCGCTGCCAGCTTGGCGATCTGGGCATAGTTCGGCTCGGCGCCATGAGCAGTGGCGTCGATATCAATCACGATCAGTTCATCGGCTTCCTTTTCGTTGAAGATCTTCACCGCATTGATGGGATCTCCGACGTATTTCGGATCCTTGAACTTGACCGTCTTCACCAGCCCTCCATCTTGGATGAGAAGGCATGGAATGATCCGTGGTCTTAGCATTTGTCAGTTCCCGCTCACAGTTCTGCGAAGTTTTTCAACAGGCCGACGCCAAAGTGATGGCTTTTTTCGGGATGGAACTGCACGCCATAGACATTTCCTGCCTGAACGGCACAGCTGAACTCCAGACCATACGTTGACATCGCTGCTCGGTGCCCATCTTGCTCGCAGTCAAAGAAGAACGAGTGCAGGAAATAGAACCGGGCTTCGTCTTCCAAACCCTTGAACAGCGGGTTGTCGTCAAGTGAAGCCACATCGTTCCAGCCCATATGAGGCAAAGGCAGGTCCTTGAGGTTGGGCACTGACTTGAACGAGCGTACCCGCCCTGGCACCCAGCCCAGGCCTGCCAGGCGGCCTTCCTCGCTGCTATTGGCAAGAATCTGCATCCCTACGCAGATACCCAGCACCGGCATCTTGTGCCCTTGCACCAGCTCTTCCAATGTCGCACGCATGCCCGATGCATCAAGCCGTTCGACTGCGTGATCGAAGGCTCCAACGCCGGGTAGGATCAGCTTGCTCGCACCATCCAGCTGTGCAGCGGTTTGTGCAACCGCCACCGGGATGTGCAAACGCCGATAGACGTTTACAAAAGCCTGGATGTTGCCCAGACCATAATCAATGATGGTGATCATCTGAACAGCCTTCTTTCCAATCCGATTGCACTGAGGACGCGCGCCCCTATGCCGATCAGGAAACGCTTGTTTTTGTAGTCGTGGAAGGTCTTGTTCTGGCCTTCGAAAATGCCCTGAAGCTCAGGGACAGTCAAGTCCAGCTTGTGGGCAACGTATTCGAACTCGGACTTGAGGAAGTTTTCGTCCATCTCGGGCTTGGCGATGCGCTCCAGCGCGGCCTCGCGCGTTAATTGGCCGGTCATGATGAGGCTGGAAAAATGCGCGCGCCGTTTCTCGTAGCCAAATTTACGTGGCATCCAGTAGTCTTCGTAAAAGCGCGTGAAGCGCGACTCATGGTGCTTGTGTTTAAACCGTTTCCAACCGAACAGGCGCTCGAGCGTATCCTCTGCATCGGCCTTTATGTAGGGCACAAGGTTGAGAGGTTTTACAATCTGCATACCGAGAATACGCTGGTAGTAAATCTTGTAGGTTAGAATATCCACCAGCGGGAAGGTCTTCAGCGCACGCTTGCCGAACTGACCATGGATATCGTTGAAAAGCGTTTTGTCGATACCTGGATAACCGCCCCACTCTTCAGGTTCACGGCAGCATTCGGTCGAATAGTTACCGCCCGTCAACACATATTTGATTTTGTGCTTCCGTGCAAATTTATAGAGCCCCGAGAAAAAGGCGGCATCCTGCGGCAGATCCTGATCAGAAATCTGCGCACGCAGGAAAGCCACCTGCAGGTCCTTCATTTCTTCCCAGTTGATCACTTCGGTATAGAGGTCCAATCCGAGACCGTCGACCAGCCGCTCAATGTTTCCAACGGCCTGATCGGTGTTCCAACCCGCGTCGACATGGAACAGTAGCGGCCTGAGCCCCATGACTTTTGTAGCGATATAGGCAGCATAAGAGCTATCCAGGCCACCACTCAAACCAATGATGCAGTCAAAATCCTTGCCTTTGCCGTGCGCCTTGATTTTGGCCGCCAATGCCATAAGTTCCGACTCGCCACGCGCTCCGGTATCCCAGTTTGGCTTGATGGCATTGTCAAAGTTTGCGCAATATTCACAGACACCATTTTCATCGAACGAAATATTTGGGTCCGATGTATCCATGATGCATCGAGTGCAGATCTTGTAACTTACATGTTTAGAATTCATTCTTGCTCTCTTGCCACTACTTGGCGAATGACATCTGCATATTGATAGGCTTGAGCACGACGCGACAGACCTTGAGCGAAATCAGAAACAACATTAGGCTTTCGCTGGTAGAAATTAGCAGCATTAAAAGCCTCGAAAAATATATCCGGAGTGACACCAATAACATTCTTCTCGTCCGCACGGCGAAGAAATGAGCCAGCCAGTGATTCATGCGATATATCACCTAGCACCGGACGCCCAGCCCCAATATATTCGAAAAGCTTCGTCGTCAAGATACCCTGAGCGCTAAGCGTTTGCGTAGACGATGTTTCGGCGAACAACAGATAGTCAGCCTCGACGATCAGCCGAAGCGAATCTTGATAGGGCACTGCAGCATGGAATGAGTAAGCTGACTTAATATCTGGATACCGCTTTTCCAAGGCATCCCTTATCAAGTCCGCACCACCATAATATTCAATCTGGAAACGTTCAAAAAGCTCCGGAGCATGCTTCTTCAATCGAACCAAGGCGCTCATGATATTGTGAGGAACACGCCCAGGCGAAACAATACCCATATACCGAAGCACAATTTTATGGGGGCTTGGCAGGTTTGCACGCAGCCTGGCAGCGTCTAACACTTCATGATCGTAACCATTCATGATGGTTACGACGCTCGGGGACATCGTCCGGTAATAGGAGCTCATCGGCTCCGAAATAGTGACGAGCTGACTGGCATTCGCAACCAACCATCGGTCGATCTTAAGCTCCAACCATTTTGCAAAGCGTCCACCCGGCATTTCGTGGCATTCACTGAAGTGATCCCTGTAATCCAGAATGCAAGGTACTTTGAAGCGTTTTCTGCAAATAACCGCTGCCAGCAATAGCGGCCAGGGCGGCGAAGAACCAATAACGACATCAGCTCTCGCGAGTACCTCTTTTACCTGTGGGGGCATCCCAGGACTGAGGAATGACAACGCAAAAGGCAAACGCGGATCTGGTACTTGGCCCAACACATTTAATACGAGGTCTTTTATCCGCCTTTTGAGCGAAGGTTTTCCTGTGTACATGGGCTCGAAAGCACCCGAAGTCTCTTCGGAGGGCCTCAAGCGTCCAAAATGATCAAGCTCAAGCACTCGCACCCGTTCTGGATAGGCCTCAGTAAATCCACCGTCTGACGCCGTTTTTCTTGTAGTAATCACTGTAACGTCATGACCGTCGGCTGCCAGGTATTTTGAGATAGCCTCAACCCGCTTCGCACCAGAACTGTTAACTGGCGGAAAGTAATGCACTATAAAAACTATATTCATCTCACGTGCTTCCTTAATGCACACGACTGAGCGTAGTCAGCGGAAATTTTTCCTGCGCCACGGCCCCCAAGCTAATTCTAATGAGCAGAGCATGGAACAATATGTAAGCAAAACCATTACTGATGAGCATGCCGATCAGCGATGCTGAATAAAGAGTGAAAGCAAATATCGGCCAAAGGGACTTGAACGCAATGTCATACGATAGCCGAAACCACCTGAACACCTGACCTACCAGCATGCTGAACGCGATCACACCTACCCATCCGAAATTGACATAAGCATCCGTTATGTAAACAGCATTCGCATTCGCAATTTCGTTCCAGCTACCGAATTGGTGCTGAAAAACGTAGCGCTCGATATTAACTCGTTCCATCCCGGTAAGTGCAGAGATCAGCAGACTTGTTGAGCCCATCAAAAAATCATTCTTGAAAATTTCGGTTTGCACCAGCAAGGTATCGGTTGCGGTAAAAAGAGGCACCGCAAAAGCACGCCAAATGAAGTAGTCTCTCGCTCCAGATGGAAGATACTTAGCTGAGAAATACTCAGCCAGCGGAGCACCGCCAGCATTTATTTCCCCTGCCTCCCCGCCACCCAGCGAGAGAAAAACCGCAGCCATCAATACCGAAATAGCCAAAGCCAGACATAAAGCTAACGATTTTAAGGACAACTTTCCAGCCAACGCAAAACACACCATGACAGGTAGGAAAACGTTCAGAAATAGAGACTTCTGTAGGAAGCTGATACAAAAAACAAAAGCGACAAACAAAAATAGGTAGCGCAGTGGTGATTTCTTCAGAAACATCACCACCAAGCTATACGGAATAAGTACCGTTGTGAAAATGGTACTTAAATACAGCAGAATAGTCTCGAAGCCGGTTCGCCCTTTGAAAAAGTCGCCTCTCTGCTGGCTCAACTCATCGGCCCCAGCACCCTGAATGGCGCTTATCAACGGTATTGAAGGAGCGGTGTAATATGTGTAGAACGCGAATACGAAGAAAAAGCTCCAGACACAGAGATTGAATAATCGACTGGATACTATCACTCTGACCGCCCCAGGCCTAAACTGCCCATCAAGAACAGGCAGCTTGTACCCAACCACAAGCGCTATCAAAGCTACCAGTGTCAGCAATGACAACTTAAGATAATAGTCAGTCGCGCCAGCAAAAAAATACAGCAAAGCAGGAGCGACGCCATAGGTAAGACCTACAGCGGCCACGAAAAGATAAAATCCAAATCGTGGGGAGAAAAACTTGGCGCCGAGACTCTGCACTTTAATCACCCCTGCCTATGATTGAACCGCTTACCACTCAAGCTCTGCCCTTTAAGGTCTTGATGATATTGCCTGCAGCATCACCATTTCCGTATAGACCTTCTGCAAATACAACTGCCCGATCAGAGCGCAATGCACACGAGATTTTGTCTGGTGACGCACCCACCAAAGTATTCACATTCTGCTCGACGAGTTCAACCCACTCAGTCTCATCTCTAAGTGTTACGCAGTGTTTATTGTGGAAATACGCTTCTTTCTGCACTCCTCCCGAATCAGTCGCAATCAACTTGCAATTGGATTCAAGCCAATTCATCTCTAGATACCCAACAGGTTCAACAATGAATATATTGCCGGCGAGTTCAACACCCAGCATCTTGATTTTGTTTTTGGTCCGGGGGTGCAATGGCAAAACAATTTTTTCCCCGGATGCCTCGATCCCTTCGAGAATAGCCTTCAACCGAGTTTCAGAGTCAGTGTTCTCTGCCCTGTGTATGGTGCACAGCACATATTCACCCGCCTTGACATCCAATTCATCGAACCAAACTGGCTTCACTGCTTTGGATTTATAAAACTCGGTGGCATCACACATCACATCACCTACGATGTGAATTTTATCCTCGGCAATCCCCTCTTTAAGGAGATTACGCTTTGCCACATCTGTCGGCGCAAATAGTACGGTTGAAACATGATCAGTTAGCAAACGATTGATTTCTTCAGGCATGGCACGATTATAAGAGCGCAGGCCAGCTTCAACGTGCGCTATTGGAATATGCAGCTTTGCCGCAGCAATCGCGCCCGCCAGCGTGCTATCCGTATCGCCATATACCAGCACCCAGTCGGGCTTTTCCTTGAGCATCAACGCTTCAAGTTGCTCAATCATCCGTCCGGTATTCTGGCCATGCGTACCCCCACCTAGCCCCAGGCTGTACATCGGTTTCGGTATACTCAATTCCTCGAAGAATACATCTGACATGTTGCTGTCATAATGCTGACCAGTATGCACCAGTATCTCTTGCACCGGAAAATCTGCGTTTGCCAAAGCCCTGGACAAAACGGCAGCCTTAATAAATTGTGGCCGGGCACCTACAACAGTGAACACTTTCATTTATAGACCCTCAAGATTCCGGCCTGCCGGCGCTTTAATATCCAAAATGTCACCACGACATTCATCACATACATAAAAAACATTAGCACACTAAAACTTGTAAGTGCCTCAACAAAACTAAAGCCAGATAGAGCAACCATCAAAAAACCGAGATTCGGCACGCACAACCGGAAAAAGTCCCATTGCAATTGAACATCTTGCCGCTCAATAACGTTAAGCGTTTGACTCAATGGCGAGACAACGAACTGCCCAAAAAACATAGGGACAAGCACCAGCATCAGTATCGCCGCACCTGACCAACCAGAGCCAAACAAAAGCTCAACAGTATAAAACAGGCATAGTGCGGCACCTAATACGATTGGCAAACCAATTACAACCAAGGTTTTTAATGCCCTTTTGTAGAACACTATGACTTCATCGGGAGAGGTCTCGACCAACCGAGGGATCTCCGACAGATAGACATTAGCAATCGCAGTACCCAAGAAGGCCATCGGCACTCCCATCGCCCGTTGTGCCAAAGCAAACAAACCCGCCTCATGCACACCATAAGCATAAATGATAACGAAAGGTGATACATTCATTGCTGCGGCATTCAAGAGCGCGGCCGGTGCCGCCATAACAGGAAAACGCTTATACTTTCTGGCCAGCGCTAACAGCCGCAACTTTGCTGGAACGCTTCGTCCAGTGAAGGCTTTTCTGATGATTTTCGCACCTGCTGCGCCTTGACTGAGAACATATCCCAGAATTAATGCTCCACTGCCAAATGCTGCCAGCCCTGCGGAAACCTGCAAAATGGATTGCACGACACTACGTTGAATGTTCGCCGCTGTCAGCCCGGAAAAATCCTTGTTGCGGATTGCCACGTAACTGGCAATTTGAAAGGCACCTGCAAACAACAACCCTGGTGGAATGAACCAGCAATAGGCTGGTAATTCGACCCACGGAAACATCCAGAGTGCAACGATTAGAAAAGTCGCAAGAAGGCCCAGTGCAGCCAGCACACTAAAAGAAAGTACAGCCACTTCGAAGGCATGCTTGTCAGCCTTGGCCTGAGGAATGGCCAGCTCGTACTTCAGCGAAGCCAACGCTACGAGAATCGTGAGCACCGACGTGAAAGCAGCAAGCACCCCGAAGCTTTCCGGGCTAAACAGCCTAGTCAGCACCGGGGTAACAGCAACGATCAAGCCTTGCGAAACAAGAGCTCCTCCCGCTACCAATAATACGGAGCGAACGAATCCCGTGTTCAGCATTGAGGCAAACCGAATGCTCTTCACTTTAAAGCTGCAGCTACGAGATCAATATCATGATCCGTCATGTACGGATGCATTGGCAAGCTCAGAACCTGCTCGGCAACCTCGTCGCCCACGATTAACTTGACTTCACTATCTGCCACAGCCGGCTGTTTATTCAACGGAATAGGATAATGAACAACACTTGGTATCCCGGCACGCTGAAGTTTCTGCTGAACACTGGCCCTATTATTGACGCGAATCGTATACTGTGCAAACACACTAGTCGCATATTCCCTAACATGCGGGATACTCAGAAGGTCGACACCTTGCAATCGAGAAGCATACCGTGCGGCAACTTTCTGACGCGACATTACTTCATCTTCGAAAATTTTAAACTTTTGCAACAATATGGCAGCCTGAAGAGTATCCAGACGACTATTCATGCCCACTCGGATATGATGATACCTCCGGTCCTGCCCGTGCCGTGCAATTTGTCGCATAACGACTGCCAGCTCATCATCATTGGTGAACATCGCGCCGCCGTCACCATAGCAACCCAAAGGCTTACTCGGAAAAAAGCTGGTACAGGCCACAGTGCTTAAATTACAAGAGCGCTTATCCTTGTAGGTCGCACCAAAGCTCTGCGCCGCATCTTCAACCACTGCTATGCCGTACTTGTTTGCAATCGCGTTGATTGCATCGAAATCCGCACATTGACCGTATAATGATACCGGGATAATAGCCTTGGTCTTATTGTTTATTTTGCTCTCGAGCAAGCGGGGATCGAGATTGTATGTTTCTTTTTCAATATCAACATAAACGGCTTTGGCGCCCAGCACAGCAGCGGCTTCCGCTGTGGCAATATAGCTAAAGCCGGGAGTGATCACTTCGTCACCGGCACCAACCCCTAATGCCATTAGAGCTATCTGCAGCGCATCTGTACCGTTCGCGCAGCTGATGCAATGCTTGACCCCGACAAAGGAAGCTAGCTTGGCTTCAAGCTCGGCCACCTCAGGTCCAAGAATATATTGACCGTGGTTCAAAACTCGCTGGATAGCCAGATCAAGCTCGCTTTTGATTCGTGCTTGCTGCTTTTTCAAATCGATGAATTCGATCATTTCCCAACTTCCTTTTTGCGCAGGACACTTCCTTCTAGCGTGTAGCAAGCACCGCTATGTTCGCACATTACCATCCCATACCCCGACAGAGGCAAGTTCAACTGCTCGCCAAACTCACTCATCCATCCAATCTGACGGGCGGGCACTCCAACCATGAGAGCATAATCGGGGACGTCACGGTTTACGACGGCACCCGCCCCGATGAATGCGTACTCACCAATGGTGACGCCGCACACAATCGTGCAGTTGGCTCCCAGTGTCGCGCCCTTTTTCACCAAGGTGTTCCGGTACTGATCCTTGCGTTCGATCAGCGAACGTGGATTGTAGACGTTGGTAAATACCATACTCGGCCCACAGAACACCCCTTCTTCCAGCGTGACGTTGTCATACACCGACACGTTGTTCTGAATCTTGCAGAGGTCGCCAATGACGACCTTGTTGCCGACAAAAACGTTTTGCCCCAGAGAGACGCCCTGGCCAATCCGAGCACCGCTGCACACATGGACAAAATGCCAAATTCGAGAGTCTTTGCCGATCAGTGCGCCTTCGTCGACGATTGCACTCGGATGCTGATAATGATTCATTGCTTGAGACTCACGCTGGATTGAGTTGGGTCAAACGACTGTAGTAACTGCTTTCCGGCAAAATGCCCATAGCGACGCGACCCGATCTCATTGAGATGATGATTATCCTGGTAGATGAGCTCACCATTTTCGTAAGGTGCGTCAGCGAAAAAGCTCGAACCGGAGAAATCCACATAATGCACGCCTATGACGCCCGCCGTGACCGCCGCGACCTGCTGGTTTGCCAGTCTCCATTCACCATTCAGCGACAGGCTAGCTGGCAATCCGAGCTCTCTGAAGCGCCGAACTCTTTGCACATCCGAACGGAACATTGGCACCTGCCCTAGAACCACAACCTGCTTGTGGGCCGTCGCGGCATCACTCAAGAATGCCCGCAATGCCTTGACGAATGCAGGGCTCGACATCTGGTATTGCCACATACCCGCAATGATCACCTTATCCATTGTTAGTAAAGATTGCTTCACTGCAGTGATTTGTGAGCGGCAAGGCTGCTGGGCATACTCAGGCAGGCGCTCGACATCGAAACCGGGGATCGGCACACAACTGCTGGCAGTGAGCACACGATACGCTACACCCTGTTCGGCACCTGCCTGATCCAGAAAGTAATTGAGCTGGGCAGCGTGACTGTCACCAATGACGAGAATCGTTGGCACGGCGCTGGCCAGGCCGCGCTTGCACTCCCCGACCTGCTGCCCATGGCAGATCAGCTCGGGCGCTGCATAACGAGCTTGCTCCACAGGCACTGGCGAAACAATCTGCGGGTTGAATTTAGCACTCAGCAAAACGATCGAAGTAAGCCCGATCGCAGCAAACGCAAACCTGGGGGCCAAACGTCGAGCACCCCATAGTTTACGGGCCGGTTGCTCGACAAACCGATAGGAAAGCCACGCCAGGACGAACGAGACGACCAAAGCAATGATCAGCCATCCCTCACTCAATTCATATTGCCCCACGTAATAGCGAACGACTGCCAATACCGGCCAGTGCCACAGGTACAAGGAATAGGAAATACCACCGACCCATACCAGCAAAGGTGTGGACAACAGCCTGGTGACCGGACCGCGCCGGGCCGCAATCACCAGTGCCGCACCGACGCAGGGCAGGATCGACCAGTAGCCCGGAAAATGCTTGTTGTCAATCAGGACGAAACTGACAGCAAGCAAGGCAGCGCCAAGCAGACCGAGCAGCGCCGAAAGGTGAACAGGTACTTCTCGATGCCGCAGGCCAAGCGCGACTACACCACCCAGCAGAAACTCGGGCATGCGGGCGAGCAAAGCGAAATAAGCACGGCCGTACCCCCCCTCCGAGACACTGATGCCACTCCACAGGAACAGCCCCGTTGCGAGCAGCGCCAGGCTGGGCAGACGCCAGGAACGTGGCACGCACAGCAGCAATACGGGGAAAAAAAGATAGAACTGCATCTCGATCGCGAGCGACCAGGTATGCAGCAAGGGCAGCTCCTCTGCGCGAGGGGCAAAGTAACTGCCGAAATCCGCAAAGTACTGGTTACTTGTAAACAGGGCAGCCGACTTCAAGCTCTGGTGGAAAAATTCGAAATCAGCACTTAAAAATAGAATCGACGACGCTGCACTGACAGTTGCCAGCATGACGGCGTACGCCGGAACAATTCGCTTGATGCGGTTTACATAGAACGACGGCAGGTGAATCTGGCGCCCCGACTCCGTTAGCAAAGCCGTGATGATGAATCCCGAAATGACAAAAAAGACATCGACACCCACATACCCTGACTGGAGCCAGGAACTGTTCATGTGGTAAGCAAGCACTGCGAGAACCGCTACCGCTCGCAGCCCTTGCACATCCAGGCGGATATCCCTGTGTTGTGCCAGCGAACTCGACGTTTTCAGCGATGATTCGTTGTTGTTGTTGGACACGCTACCCAAGACCTTGAAAACATTGTGCTGCGAGAAAATGGGCGACCTCCCGATCGCCCGTATCATGTCGTTTCAGCGAGCCAGCCCGAGCACAAACGGATGCGCCTCGTTGTCCCTGGCCTGAACCACAGGAGCACTGCGGATAACGTTTACGGTCTCCACGCTGTGACGTGCGTCCTCGATGCCGTAACCCCGTCCGGCGAGAATCTCTGCATAACTGGTGGTATGCAGGTCGGTGAAGCCTTCGGAAAACTCCATTTCTTCGCCATTTACGGTGATTGACCGGTAAGTAGGCTTTTTACCTTTTACAGATTCGGGCAAATCATCAGCATCGACAGAAAGGAACCAACGTACGCGCGCTTTTTCGTACTCGAGATAACCGGCAGCCTTGTGCTCCGATGAGAAGTGCACGATGTTGCGCTGTAGCTTTCCGAAGATGAAATGCAGCATGTCGTAGAAGTGCACACCGATGTTGGTAGCCACCCCAAAGGACTTACGAGGATCGCCTTTCCAGCTCTTCAGGTACCACTTGCCGCGCGAAGTGATATAGGTAAGATCGACCTCATATTTGTGGGCACGGTTCTCGGCCGCCACCTTGTCCCTCAAGTTGATGATCGCCTGGTGATGACGCAACTGCAGGATGTTGTACAGCCGCTTGCCGGTTTCCTGCTCGATGAGCGAAAGCTGATCAAGCATCTCCGGGGTTGGCACCAGTGGCTTCTCGCAGATGACATCACAACCCAGGCGCAGGCCTGTTGCGATGTGCGGATAGTGCAAATAGTTCGGGGAGCAAATGGAAACGTAATCCAATGCGGTCGTCGCGTCGCGCTTCAGCGTTTGGGCATTCTCGAGAAAGAACTCAAACTCGGTGAAAAACTCGCTGTCAGGCGAGATGCTGTCGATGATCCCGACCGAGTCGTTGATATCGTAGGCGGAAACCAGGCGGTTGCCCGTGTCCTTGATGGCGCGCATGTGTCGAGGGGCGATGTAACCAGCTGCGCCGATCAGAGCGAAATTTTTCATGGTGCTTCCTTCGAAAACAATGAATCCGCCCGGCGGTTGACCGGGCCGAACGCCAGCGCTATACGCAGGCTCAAGCCTTGATGATATGAGCCGCCGGAGTACGGTACTTACCACGGCTATCGACGATCAATTTCGCCTGTGCCTCGATCAATGCGTAGTCGAACCTGTCGTGATCCGTGGCAAGCACCACGGCATCGAAACTGGCAAGGTTGTCTGCAGTCAACGGTTCACTGCTGAGGTCGAAATAGTGCTCGCGCATCCGCGGGAAAACAGGCACATGTGGGTCGCTGTAGGCCACGACACCACCCTTCGCCTGGATCAACTCCATGATCTCTACCGAAGGCGATTCGCGCATATCGTCCACGTTCTTCTTGTAGGCTATGCCCAGCACAAGGACCCGGCTGCCCTTCAAGGCCTTGCCAGTATTGTTCAACCCGTCCATCAGTTTGCTCAGCACATACTCTGGCATGGCCTGGTTGACTTCCCCCGAAAGCTCGATGAAACGGGTATTCACGCCATATTCACGGGCCTTCCAGGTCAGATAGAACGGGTCGATCGGAATGCAGTGCCCGCCCAGGCCCGGCCCTGGGTAATAGGCCGTGAAACCGAATGGCTTGGTCGCCGCAGCATCCACCACTTCGAAGATGTCAATCCCCATTCGATCGGCGACGATTTTCATCTCATTGACCAGACCTATATTCACCGCACGGTGTATGTTCTCAAGCAGCTTGGTCATTTCGGCTGCCTTGGTCGAACTGACCGGAACGACGTGGTCGATCGCTTGATCATAGAGGGCAATGCCGACCTCCAGGCAACCTGGTGTATGGCCGCCGATGACCTTTGGGATCGTACGCGTCTCAAAGTTGATGTTCCCCGGATCCTCACGCTCTGGCGAATAGACCAGGAAGATATTTTCGCCTACTTTCAAGCCGCCTTCCTGCACACGAGGCAGAAGCTCCTCTTCTGTAGTGCCCGGGTAGGTAGTACTTTCCAGCGAGACAACTTGACCCGCACGCAGGTACGGCTTGATGGCATCCGTCGTGTTAATGACGAAGCTCATGTCCGGTTCGCGGTACTTGTTAAGCGGTGTGGGCACACAAAGAATGAGCGCATCGCACTCGGTCGCGCGACCGAAGTCTGTGGTTGCTTCGAACCCGGATTGGCGGGCGCTCGCAATTTTTTCAGTGGAGATATGTTCGATATAGCTTTGACCTGCATTAAGCCGATCAACTTTGGCTTCGTCAATGTCAATACCCAACACCCTGAAGCCAATAGCGTTGTAACGCAACATCAGCGGCAGGCCGACATAGCCAAGCCCGACGATACCGACCACGGCCGTTTTGCTCTTGAACTTCTCAACCGCCTGCTTCTTGATATCCGTCATATCGCGCAACTCACCCTTTTATATTACCCGCCTGCGTGCATGGCAGGAGACGGGGTGCAAAAAATGTCCATGTCACCCAATGACTGGATAAAATCCAGCCCGGTACAGTGTAACGCCGCGCCCTCGACGAGCCTTCTTGCGCCGCAGACGGCAACGCCAATCGAAGGCTCATATGCCCTACCCTAGCTCAGCCCCGCAACAGTACACCGTCTCGGTAATCTGAGCTACTGGCGCTTGCGCCCGATCAGCAATGGCTGCGCCGGGCAAACCAATACCTAGCTTACTAACTAACGCGGGACGCTTCGCGCCTGCTCCACAGATCCTTGACGACTGCGGTCAAGCCGCCCGCGCCAAGACCCAAAACCAAACTTAGCAATACAATGAGTGACTTTTTCGGCTTGATCGGTTGATCGGGCAATTCGACGGCACCGTCCTGCTTGAATACCTGAATTACCGACGGGTCTAGCTTCAGCTCACGATAAAAAGCTACTTTTTCCTGCTTTGGACGCAGCCCATCGATAAACGGTTCGTCAGACGTTCGGGCTTCGAGCGTAGCGATTTCAGCCTCAAGCGCTTTGCTACCGCGCATATAGGTCAACGACCCACCCATCCCTGCCGAAACCTGGGTTGACAGCGGTTCCGAGATCAGCGGAGGCTTCTCAAGCCCAACAGATTTCGCAACAGCCAATGCTTCTTTCAACTGAGCGATACGGTCCTCTCGCTCTTTTCGCGCACTGATCTTAGCGCCGTTGATCTGATTTTGCAGATTGTCTGCCTTGATCAACATATCACTGTGATTACTTTGCAGCACCTCGCGCTTTGCGTTTTCTGCAGCAAGTTCGTTATAAGCCACTACCCACTTTGCCGCCTGCTGAGGATCGGATACCGCTGCAGTAACTGCATAACGCGTAGATGCACCTTTCCCGGCTGGGGCAACCGTGAGCACCTTGTTAAATTCGCTGTACAAACCATCGCGCGAACCATTGCGGAGCTCTTCGCTCAAACTTGGTAGATACACATCACGGAAAAATTTGTTTCGTACACTTTCTGACTGCAAGGCTTGCAGGTGGGTGTCGTACACTTCTTTTACAGTAATAGGTGCCAGGCCGAAGTCTGCGCCGCGACCAAAATTCAACTGCGCTATATCGTTTTGCGTCGGTGGCCCGACAAATAATTTCGCCTCATAAACCGGCGTAGCCAGTAACGCGTAGGCAACACCCGCTGCCACAATGGGGGCAGCTACAAGCCCAACCCATAGCTTCTGGCGCCAGACACCTTGGATCAAGTCAAACAGTTCAATTTCATCGTCACGCTGGGGGCGCTGAGGTTCATTAAGCATTTATTCTGATTATCCTGAGATCCGTCTAACATCGTTGAAGCTCTGACTGCCACACGCGCCGTGACTCGCTGAAGCGTTGTGTCACCCTGCCTGCTATCTGTACACGATTGCGATCTCCCAGGCAAACCTGGCGGGCTCGATACACAGATGGACTTGGAGCCTTCATGATGCGAAATGTTCCTCAATGGATCTCAATCCCGATACGATGTGCCGAACGGTCAGGATGGTATGAGCAGGTGCGGTACCTCCCCCTTACCTGCAAACGCCCGCTCAAGCGCGCCCCTCAACACCACTTTCGTTTTTTTCTCCCCATGGACAAGCACCACCTTGACAGGCACGTTCGCGATTGCTGTAGCGAAGGTAACCAGCCCTTCCTGATCCGCATGCCCTGAGTAGCCAGCCAGTGTCATCACCTTGGCACGGATCTCGTACATCTGCCCATCCAGGTCAATCTGAACAAACCCCTCCGCCCCCTCACTGGCCTGGATCACCGCCCCCGGCGTGCCCTTGGCCTGATAGCCGACAAACATCACCTCATGCCGCGGATCCCCCAGCATGGCCTTGAGGTAATTGACGATGCGTCCACCCGAGCACATGCCATTGCCTGCGATCACGATCGCGGGCCGCCCGGTGCTCTTCAGGTAATTGACCACCTGCTGGTGGCGGGCGTGGGTGTCCACGCTGACAAGCTGGCTGAAACCCAGCGGGTCGCGCCCTTCGGCAAGGCGCGCCCTGGCCTCGGCATTCCAGTAGTCGTGCAGATCGCGGTACACGCCAGTGATGCGCTGAGCGAGCGGCGAGTCGAGGATGATGGGCACTTGCGACCAATCGAACGGGCTGCCATCTTTGGCCGGGACGGCTTTGTTCAGCAAAGCCTTGCGATGCAGGATACCTTCCAGTTCGTACAGCAGCTCCTGTGTACGACCAAGGCTGAAAGCCGGAATCATCAGTGTGCCCTGGTCGGCCAGGGCGCGGTCGATGGCCGCTTCCAGGCGCTGCTCACGATCGCCGGCAGGCGCGTGCAGGCGGTCACCGTAGGTGCTTTCGAGCACCAGCACATCGGCCCGCTCCGGGGGCTGCACGGGTCGCAGCAAGGGGTTGTTGCAAGCACCGAGGTCACCGGAAAACACATAGCGGGTGTTGTTTTGCTCATGCTGGATGTCGCACTCGACATAGGCCGAGCCCAATAAATGGCCAGCACGCTGCAGGCGGATATGGCAACTGAGGCCAGGGCGCTCTACCAGCGCATGCCATCGCTCGAAAGGCAAGGGCACGATCAGCTCGGAAACGAAATCGATGTATCGCGCCACCTGTGCAGGCTCGCTGCTGATACTGAGCTTGTAGGCATCTTCCAGCACCAGTGGCAGCAGCCGGGCAGACGGCTCGCTGCACAGGATGGGGCCACGGTAGCCTGCCGCCAGCAACGCCGGAATGCGACCTACGTGATCAAGATGAACATGGGTGATGACCAGCGCCTGGATACCCTGCACATTGAAACCGAGCGGCGCCGATTCCGCGCCTGGTGCTGCGTCGTCGCCCTGCTCCAGGCCGCAGTCGATCAGCAAGCTGGTGGACGGATCGAGGTGCAACTGGTGGCAGGATCCGGTGACGCCGCAAGTAGCGCCGTGATGGGAAAGAACAGGGTATTCCATGCTGCACACTCGCCTGGGCCGAAAACGAAGTGCGCTATTACTCCACGAAGACCGCAGCAGAAAAAGATTCAGGTTTCTGAAAACGTTGTAGGAAATGCCCCTAATTACCGCTCAGCGCTGCCTGACGTGCCGCAGCCCTGATTTTTCGCTTGCTACGCTGCACACCGTACGCCCCCAACAACGGCCCGACGGCCAGACCAATCACCAGGGCGGCGAGCACCAGCACCGCAACAGGCATGGCCGGGGCAGCCCAACCGAACAGGACCAACGAGACGGCTTGCTGGTTCTCCAGCACGAAGAACAGCACCACAGCCGCCAACAGCAGCACGAACACCGCCGCCAGGGCGCGCTTGAGGTTACGCATCAGTTTGCTCCTTGTGGAATCAGGTGTGGGCCTCGTGTTCTTCTTCATTGACCCGATCACGCAACTCTTTGCCGGGTTTGAAGTGCGGCACGAACTTGCCTTCGAGGCTGACCGACTGGCCGGTCTTAGGGTTACGGCCGACACGCGGTGCACGATAATGCAGCGAGAAGCTGCCAAAACCACGGATCTCGATACGATCACCGGTGGCAAGGCATTGTGACATCTGTTCAAGCATGGTCTTGATGGCCAACTCCACGTCCTTGGACGAGAGCAGCCCCTGATGGGTGACAATACGTTCGATCAGCTCCGACTTCGTCATATTTTTCCCTTCGTTATCAAGCAGCTAGATCATTGCTTAACCAGTTTGTAGCACGCTGGAAGGGATTTGAACAGGGTGGTTCTTGACTTAATAAAAAAATTCAAGATTGAAGTTTTGCAGGAATGGTCTAGCCGGCGACCCTGGAAGGTGCCGAACCGGCGGGCCTGGCGCCCATCGGGTCAGGCCAGCTGCTGCTGGGGGTTTGCCTTGGAAAAGCGCTTGCGCATCGCCAGGGCAGGCTTTTCCACCAACTCCCACGACACATACCCTGCCAACCAGGACGCTGGCACCGCCGCCAACATCAGCCAGTAAGGCCCGGCCCATGGCATCGCCTTTGCCAATACCTGCTGGATCGGAAAGGCGTACAAGTAGATGCCGTACGAGTAATCCTGCACCCATGGAGGCAGCTTCAACTGCGGGCAGTAAGCGAAGTACAACGTGCCGTAGAGCGTCAGCACGGCGCAGGCAAACACCTCGAAACGCCCACCCTTGCTCAGTAGCAACAATCCGACCAAAGCGAGCAGCAACCACCACCCGTACGGGATCAGCGCCCGGCACGAATAGAACGCCGAGCCAGCCAGGAAACATACCACCAGCTTGAACGGGTACTCCGCATAAGCCGGATGCAGGGTATGCAGCCCCAGCGCAAACAGCAGCGCCGCAAGCGTCAGCCCCGCCATCGGCCATCGGCAAGCCCTGGCCACCAGCACCAGTAGCCCTAGCACCAGGTACATGCGCATTTCCAACGGTATAGTCCATAAGCTGCCATTGACCGAAATCCCGTAGTTTCGCGGAGTAAAACTTACCCCGGGCAGCACGAACTGGGCATCCTTGAGTACCAGCAAGGGACTGTAGACGTACCGGTAGACCTGGCGCTGGGAAAGATACTCGGCCAGCGGCAGCGAGGTCGCCAAAGGCCCCAACACGAAGGCCATCAACAACAGGCACACCAGCAAACCGGGAAAGATTCGCAGCGCCCGTGCCAGGTAGAAATTTCGCGGGCTGTTGCTCACGCCGCTGGCGGTAATCAGCAAGCCGCTGAGCATGAAGAACACTTCCACACCCAGACTGTGGACAGGTACTGGCAGGCCGAGCCATAACGCTGGGTCGCTACAACTGGCGCATTCACGATAGGACAATGCGTAGGAATGGCCGACTACCACAGCGGTCGCCGCCAGCAGCCGAATGACCAGGAAATTGTTGTCGCGACCGCGCCCGCTCATAACGTCGGCGAACATCAACATCACCCAATCCCCCTCGGCCATGGCTAATTCATAGCACAAAAAAAGGGCGACCCGAGGGTCGCCCTTTTTTACCGATCAAACAGAACTCAGTTCTGCTTGGCCATTGCTTCGCGCAGCAGCGCAGCCATGGTGGTGTCGGCAGCCGCTTCCGGAGCGTTTTTCAGGCTCTGGATGGCTTCGCGCTCTTCAGCATCGTCCTTCGATTTGATGGACAGGCTGATAACGCGGGACTTGCGGTCAACGCTGATGATCTTGGCTTCGATCTCTTCGCCTTCCTTCAGGACGTTACGCGCGTCTTCAACGCGGTCACGGCTGATTTCGGAAGCTTTCAGAGTCGCTTCGATGTCGTCGGCCAGGGTGACGATGGCGCCTTTGGCGTCAACTTCTTTCACGATGCCCTTGACGATAGCGCCCTTGTCATTGACAGCAACGAAGTTGGAGAACGGATCGTCTTCCAGCTGCTTGATGCCCAGGGAGATGCGTTCGCGCTCTGGGTCGACCGACAGGATGACGGTTTCCAGCTCGTCGCCCTTCTTGAAACGACGTACGGCTTCTTCGCCGGTTTCGTTCCAGGAGATGTCGGACAGGTGAACCAGGCCGTCGATGCCGCCGTCCAGGCCGATGAAGATACCGAAGTCGGTGATCGACTTGATGGTACCGGTGATCTTGTCACCCTTGTTGAACTGGCCGGAGAAGTCTTCCCATGGGTTGGACTTGCACTGCTTGATGCCCAGGGAGATACGACGACGCTCTTCGTCGATGTCCAGAACCATGACTTCCACTTCGTCGCCAACCTGAACGACTTTCGACGGGTGGATGTTCTTGTTGGTCCAGTCCATTTCGGAAACGTGTACCAGACCTTCAACGCCTTCTTCCAGCTCAGCGAAGCAGCCGTAGTCGGTCAGGTTGGTAACGCGAGCCTGTACGCGAGTACCTTCTGGGTAACGGGCAGTGATAGCTACCCACGGATCTTCGCCCATCTGCTTCAGACCCAGCGAAACGCGGTTGCGCTCACGGTCGAACTTCAGAACGCGTACGTCGACTTCGTCGCCAACGTTAACGATTTCCGACGGGTGCTTGATGCGCTTCCAGGCCATGTCGGTGATGTGCAGCAGGCCGTCGATACCGCCCAGGTCCACGAAGGCGCCGTAGTCGGTGAGGTTCTTGACGATACCCTTGACCTGTTGGCCTTCCTGCAGGGTTTCCAGCAGGGCTTCGCGCTCGGCGCTGTTCTCGGCTTCCAGCACGCTGCGACGGGAAACGACAACGTTGTTGCGCTTCTGGTCCAGCTTGATGACCTTGAATTCCAGCTCTTTGCCTTCCAGGTGGGTGGTGTCGCGCACAGGGCGGACATCAACCAGGGAGCCCGGCAGGAACGCACGGATGCCGTTAACGTCGACAGTGAAGCCGCCCTTAACCTTACCGTTGATAACGCCCTTGACCACTTCTTCGGCGGCGAAAGCTGCTTCCAGAACAATCCAGCACTCGGCGCGCTTGGCTTTTTCACGGGACAGCTTGGTTTCGCCAAAGCCGTCTTCGACCGCGTCCAGCGCAACGTGAACTTCGTCACCGACCTTGATGGTCAGCTCGCCAGCTTCGTTGTAGAACTGCTCGAGCGGGATGACGCCCTCGGACTTCAGGCCAGCGTGTACGGTAACCCAGTCGCCGTCGATGTCGACAACGATACCGGTGATGATCGCACCCGGCTGAAGATTGAGGGTTTTCAGGCTTTCTTCAAAGAGTTCTGCAAAGCTTTCGCTCATTTTAATTCCTGTAGATTCGGGCGAAACATACGCCCCTCGCCACATTCCAGACAATGTGGGTCTGTTTTAAGTAAAGGAAAGCGGGCAGGACGTTGACTGGTGCCCCTGCCTGCTTTCCTGGCTATCAGAGCAGGTCGCGCAGGGCGAGCTCACTCTTGATACGTTGCAACACCTGCTCGATGGACAACTCGGTAGAGTCCAACTGAATGGCATCGGCCGCTGGTTTCAGCGGGGCCACTGCACGTTGGGTGTCACGTTCATCACGCGCACGAATCTCATCCAGCAGACTCGACAGACTAACATCTTCACCTTTGCCCTTCAACTGCAGATAACGACGGCGCGCGCGCTCCTCCGCACTGGCGGTGAGGAATATCTTCAGCGGCGCATCGGGGAACACCACGGTGCCCATGTCCCGGCCATCGGCGATCAGGCCAGGCAGTTCACGGAAGGCACGCTGGCGTTCCAGCAGCGCATCGCGTACCGCAGGCAGCGAGGCAACCAGCGAGGCACCGGCACCGACGGTTTCGGTACGGATAACCTGGCTGACATCCTCGCCTTCGAGGATGGTTTGCTGCAGCTTACCGGGCTGGGCTGCAATGAACTGCACATCCAGATGGGCGGCAAGCTTGGTCAGCAGCTCCTCGTTGGTAAGGTCGACGCCGTGGTTGCTGGCGTTGAACGCCAGCAAGCGGTACAGCGCGCCGGAGTCCAGCAGCTTCCAGCCCAGCTCCCGCGCCAGCAGGCCGGCAACGGTGCCCTTGCCGGAGCCGCTTGGCCCGTCGATGGTGATGACCGGCGCCAGGGCACTCACGACTTGCCCTCTTCCGCCACGCGGATACCCACTTCGGCGCATAGCGCCAGGAAGTTGGGGAAGGAGGTGGCAACGTTGGCGCAGTCATGGATGCGGATCGGCGCGCTGGCACGCAGCGAAGCCACGCTGAAGGCCATGGCGATACGGTGGTCACCGTGGCCATGCACTTCACCACCGCCGAGCTGACCACCGTCGATGATGATGCCGTCCGGGGTCGGCTCGCACTTGATACCCAGGGTGATCAGGCCGTCGGCCATCACCTGGATACGGTCGGATTCCTTCACCCGCAGCTCTTCGGCCCCACGCAGCACGGTGCGCCCTTCGGCGCAGGCGGCGGCGACGAACAGCACCGGGAATTCGTCGATCGCCAGTGGCACCAGCTCCTCGGGGATGTCGATGCCCTTCAGGCGGGCGCCACGCACACGCAGGTCGGCCACCGGCTCGCCGCCGACTTCACGCTGGTTTTCCAGGGTGATGTCGCCGCCCATCAGGCGCAGGATATCGATCACGCCGGTACGGGTCGGGTTGATGCCGACGTGCTCCAGCACCAGTTCGGAGCCTTCGGCGATGGACGCGGCCACCAGGAAGAAGGCTGCCGAGGAAATGTCGGCCGGCACTTCGATACGGGTCGCCGTGAGCTTGCCGCCGGACTGCAGCGAGGCCACCGGGCCGTTGCTTTCGACGTTGTAGCCGAAGCCGCGCAGCATGCGCTCGGTGTGGTCACGGGTAGGCGCGGGCTCGGTAACGGTGGTCTTGCCTTCGGCATACAGGCCGGCCAGCAGCAGGCAGGATTTGACCTGGGCACTGGCCATCGGCAGCGTGTAGGTCAGCGCCTTGAGCTTGTGGCCACCGCGAATGGTCAGCGGCGGGCGGCCTTCAGGCCCCGTCTCGACCACGGCACCCATTTCGCGCAGCGGGTTGGCCACACGGTTCATCGGGCGCTTGGACAGCGAAGCGTCGCCGGTCATGGTCACATCGAACGGCTGGCCGGCCAGCAGGCCCGACAGCAGGCGCATCGAGGTACCCGAGTTGCCCACATACAGCGGCCCGGGTGGCGGCTTGAGGCCGTGCAGGCCAACGCCGTGAATGGTCACGCGACCGTGGTTGGGGCCTTCGATGACCACACCCATGTCGCGGAAAGCCTGCAGGGTCGCCAGCGCGTCTTCACCTTCGAGGAAACCTTCGACCTCGGTGGTGCCTTCGGCCAGCGAGCCGAGCATGATCGAGCGGTGGGAAATCGACTTGTCGCCCGGTACGCGGATTCGCCCGGACAGGCGGCCACCCGGTTGGGCCAGGAAAATCAGATCGTTGGCGTTCATAGCGTCCACATAGGCCCGGCGGGCCAGGATTTTACTGAAATGCTCGCGGGCTACCCGAGCGCGGGTGAATACACCCAGCAGCTGGTGCCCGTCCCCTTCAGCGATCGCGTCGCGCAAGGCGTCGAGGTCGCTGCGATATGTATCAAGCGTGCGCAGGACAGCATCGCGGTTGGCGAGGAAGATGTCGTGCCACATGGTCGGGTCGCTGCCGGCGATTCTCGTGAAATCGCGGAAGCCTCCCGCAGCGTACCGGAAGATCTCGAGGTTTTCATTGCGCCTGGCCAGCGAATCGACCAGGCCAAAGGCCAGCAGGTGTGGCAGGTGGCTGGTGGCAGCCAGCACTTCGTCGTGGCGCTCGACCGACATGTGTTCCACGTCGGCTTCCAGCGCGCGCCACAGGCGGTCGACCAGGGCCAGGGCGGCCGGGTCGGTTTCCGCCAACGGCGTAAGGATGACCTTGTGCCGGCGGAACAGGGCGGCGTTGGACGCCTCTACCCCGCTCTGCTCGGAACCGGCGATCGGGTGGCCGGGGACGAAGCGCGACAGGCGCTGGCCAAATACCGAGCGCGCCTCACGCACGACGTTGCCCTTGGCACTGCCGACGTCGGTGATGATGGCGTTGCCGAGGTCGAGCCGGGCCAGACGCGCCAGGACCTTTTCCATGGCCAGGATCGGTACGGCCAACTGAATGACATCGGCACCGACACAGGCGGTGGCCAGGTCTTCCTCGCAGCGGTCGACCACGCCCAGGGCCACAGCCTGCTTGCGCGAGGGGGCGTCCAGGTCGACCCCGACCACTTCGCGGCACAGGCCGCTTTCACGCAGGCCCTTGGCGAACGAGCCACCGATCAGGCCGAGGCCGACCACGACCAGGCGGTTGATGATTGGCGCGGGTTTGGTTGTTACTGCTTTTACCACTGGTGCGAACCCTGTTCAGAAATCTAGGCAGCCTGTGAGGGCCATTGGGGCTGCTTTGCAGCCCATCGCGGCACAAGGCCGCCCCTACAACGACCGTGCGAACCTGTAGATAGCCACTGCGCACGAACCACACAACGGCAGCGCTTGCGCGGTATCTGTAGGAGCGGCCCTGCGCCGCGATGGGGCGCGAAGCGCCCCCAACCATCTCAAATCAAAGCACCGCCTTCGGATACGAGCCCAGCACCTTCAGCGCCACAGCCTCCTGGCTGATCTGCTCGAGCACTGCCTTGATCAGCGGGTCACGGTGGTGGCCGACAAAGTCGATGAAGAACACGTAGGTCCACTTGCCGCTGCGCGACGGGCGGGTCTCGATGCGGGTCAGGTCGATACCGTTCTGGTGGAACGGTACCAGCAACTCGTGCAAGGCACCTGGCTTGTTGCTCATCGACACGATGATCGAGGTCTTGTCGTCGCCGGTCGGCGGCACTTCCTGGTTACCGATCATCAGGAAGCGCGTGGAGTTGTCCGGGCGGTCTTCGATCTTCTCGGCCAGACGGGTCAGGCCATACAGGTTGGCCGCCATATCGCCGGCGATCGCCGCCGAGTTCCACTCGCCCTTGACCCGCTTGGCCGCCTCGGCATTGCTCGACACCGCCACGCGCTCCACGTTCGGGTAGTGCGCGTCCAGCCACTTGCGGCACTGGGCCAGCGACTGCGCGTGGGAGTAGATTCGGGTGATGCTGTCGGTCTTGGTGTTCTCGCCCACCAACAGGTGGTGATGGATCCGCAGCTCGACTTCGCCGCAGATCACCATGTCGTGCTCGAGGAAGCTGTCCAGGGTATGGCTGACTGCGCCCTCGGTGGAGTTTTCCACCGGTACCACGCCAAAATTGACGGCACCGGCCGCCACTTCGCGGAACACTTCGTCGATAGCCGCCATCGGCCGGCTGATCACCGCGTGGCCGAAGTGCTTCATGGCTGCGGCCTGGGTGAAGGTACCTTCAGGGCCCAGGTAGGCGATTTTCAGCGGTTCTTCCAGGGCCAGGCACGACGACATGATTTCGCGGAACAGCCGCGCCATCTCTTCGTTGTCCAGCGGCCCCTTGTTGCGCTCCATCACGCGCTTGAGCACGGCAGCTTCACGCTCGGGGCGGTAGAACACCGGCTTTTCGCCTTCGGCCAGCGAGGCGGTCTTGACCTTGGCCACTTCCTGGGCGCAACGGGCACGCTCACTGATCAGCTCGAGGATCTTCTCGTCGAGGCTGTCGATGCGAACGCGCAGCGCCTTCAGTTCGTGCTCGGACATCAGCCGTGCTCCTTCTCGAATTCGGCCATGTAGGCCACCAGGGCTTCCACCGCTTCAAGGCCCAGGGCGTTGTAGATGGAGGCGCGCATGCCGCCAACCGAACGGTGGCCCTTGAGGTTGAGCAGGCCACGGGCATCGGCGCCAGCGAGGAAGGCCTTGTCCAGGCGCTCGTCAGCCAGGCGGAACGGCACGTTCATCCACGAACGGGCGTTGTGGCTGATCGGGTTGGTGTAGAACGCGCTGCTGTCGATGAAGCCGTACAGACGGTCTTTCTTGGCGCGGTTGCGCTGCTCCATGGCCTCGACGCCACCCTGCTCCTTCAGCCACTCGAAGACCAGGCCCGAGAGATACCAGGAATAGGTAGCCGGGGTGTTGTACATCGAGCCGTTGTCGGCCGAAACCTTGTAGTCGAGCATGGTCGGGCAGTTGCTGCGGGCGTGGCCCAGCAGGTCTTCGCGCACGATCACCACGACCAGGCCGCTAGGGCCGATGTTCTTCTGCGCGCCAGCGTAGATCAGGCCGTACTGCGAAACATCGATCGGGCGCGAGAGGATGTCCGACGACATGTCTACCACCAGCGGTACGTCACCAGTCTCGGGCACCCAGTCGAACTGCAGGCCACCGATGGTCTCGTTGGACGCATAGTGTACGTACGCCGCGTTACTGGTCAGGTTCCACTCGTTCTGGCCCGGAATGGCCAGGTAGTCGTAGGGCTTGGCGCTGGCGGCGACGTTGACATTGCCGAAGCGGCGCGCTTCCTCGATGGCCTTTTTCGACCAGATGCCGGTCTCGATGTAGTCGGCGGTGCCGTTTTCCGGCAGCAGGTTCAGCGGAATTTCAGCAAACTGCTGGCTGGCGCCGCCCTGCAGGAACAGCACCTTGTAGTTGGAGGGGACGGACAGCAGGTCACGCAGGTCCTGCTCGGCCTTTTCGGCGATGGCCACGTAATCGTCGCTGCGATGGCTCATTTCCATCACCGACAAGCCCTTGCCACGCCAATCCAGCATCTCGGCCTGGGCGCGCTGCAGAACAGCGTCAGGAAGCGCAGCAGGGCCTGCGCAGAAGTTAAAGGCTCGTTTGCTCACATCCACTCTCGCTCTGCCAAATAGAACAATTCTTCAATGCTGCCGGGACCCTGTGGGAGCGGGTTTACCCGCGAACAAGGGCGAAGCCCTTGCCATGCACCGCGGTGTCTTGTTCGCGGGTAAACCCGCTCCCACAGGGTATTGCACCGCCCTTGAGGACGTTGCCAACTGTAATCAGTCAAACGGGGCGACCTTGGTCGCCCCGTTCGGGTTTAACGCTTGCTTACTCCTGCGGTGCCTCTTCAGTGCCAGCAGTTTCGTCATTGCCTGGCGCTTCAGCCACGACGCCCTCCTCGTCCGTCTCGACCACATCGTCGAGTTCGTCCTCGGACGGTTCCTGGATACGCTCCAGGCCGACGAGTGTCTCGTCGTTGGCCAGCTTGATCAAGGTCACGCCCTGGGTGTTACGGCCCAGGCTGGACACTTCGCCAACACGGGTCCGCACCAGCGTGCCCTGGTCGGAGATCAGCATGATCTCTTCGCCTTCCTGCACCTGGATGGCGCCGATCAACAGGCCATTGCGCCCTTTGGTGCCCATGGCGATGACGCCCTGGCCACCACGGCCGCGACGCGGGAACTTGGACAGCGGGGTGCGCTTGCCGAAGCCTCGCTCGGAGGCGGTGAGGATCTGCGCGCCGGATTCCGGAATCAGCATGGAGATGATCCGCTGGCCCTTGCCCAGCTTCATGCCACGCACGCCACGGGCGTTACGGCCCATTTCGCGCACCACGCTTTCAGCGAAGCGGATCACCTTGCCGGCGTCGGAGAACATCATGACTTCCTTGGCGCCGTCGGTGATGGCCGCTGCAATCAGGGTGTCACCTTCCTTCAGCTTCAGGGCGATCAGGCCATTGGAGCGCGGACGGGCGAACTGCACCAGCGGGGTCTTCTTCACGGTACCCGAAGCGGTGGCCATGAAGATGTAGGCGCCGGTCGGCTCGGCAACCCACTCAGGGGTATCGCCGTCTTCCTCGTCGACTTCCTCGGCCTCGACCACTTCGCCTTCGAGCACGGTGTCTTCCGCGTCCTCCAGCTCTTCGTCAGCGCCAGCGCTCTGTTGCAGGGCCTCGAGGTCGATCTGCAGCATGGCGGTGATGCGCTCACCCTCCTCCAGCGGCAGCAGGTTGACCATCGGGCGGCCGCGGGCGGCGCGGGAGGCTTCAGGAATGTCGTAGGTCTTCAGCCAGTACACCTTGCCCTTGCTGGAGAACAGCAGCAGGGTGGCATGGCTGTTGGCGACCAGCAGGTGCTCGACGTAGTCCTCGTCCTTCACCCCGGTGGCCGACTTGCCTTTGCCGCCACGGCGCTGGGCCTGGTAGGCGGACAGCGGCTGGGTCTTGGCGTAGCCGCCGTGGGAGATGGTCACCACGCGCTCTTCTTCCGGGATCATGTCGCCGTAGTTGAGGTCGTGGCGCGCATCGAGGATCTCGGTGCGGCGGGCATCGCCGTATTCGGCGCGGATGGCTTCCAGCTCTTCGCGGATCACTTCCATCAGGCGCTCGGCGCTGCTGAGGATGCGGATCAGTTCGCCGATCTGCTCGAGGATCTCCTGGTACTCGGCCAGCAGCTTCTCGTGCTCCAGGCCGGTCAGGCGGTGCAGGCGCAGGTCGAGGATCGCCTGGGCCTGTTCCGGCGACAGGTAATACTTGCCTTCACGCAGGCCGTACTGCTCCGGCAGGTCTTCCGGGCGGCAGGAATCGGCGCCGGCGCGCTCGACCATGACCTGCACGGCGCTGGATTCCCAGGCGGTGGACACCAGGGCTTCCTTGGCTTCGGACGGGGTCGGCGAGGCCTTGATCAGGGCAATGACCGGGTCGATGTTGGACAGCGCGACCGCCTGGCCTTCAAGGATATGGCCGCGTTCGCGGGCCTTGCGCAGCTCGAACACGGTACGGCGGGTCACCACTTCGCGACGGTGACGGACGAAGGCTTCCAGCAGGTCCTTGAGGTTGAGCAGGCGCGGACGGCCATCGACCAGCGCGACGACGTTGATGCCGAACACGCTCTGCAGCTGGGTCTGCGAATACAGGTTGTTGAGCACCACCTCCGGCACCTCGCCGCGACGCAGCTCGATGACGATGCGCATGCCGTCCTTGTCGGACTCGTCGCGCAGCTCGGTGATGCCTTCGATCTTCTTCTCTTTGACCAGCTCGGCGATCTTCTCGATCAGGCGTGCCTTGTTCAGCTGGTACGGCAGCTCGGTCACCACGATCTGCTGGCGGCCGCCGGCCTTGTCGATGTCCTCGATTTCGGAGCGGGCGCGCATGTAGATGCGGCCACGGCCGGTGCGATAGGCCTCGATGATGCCCTGGCGGCCGTTGATCAGGCCGGCAGTCGGGAAGTCCGGCCCCGGGATGTGCTGCATCAGCTCATCGATGGTGACATCCGGGTTGTCGATCAGCGCCAGGCAGCCGTCGATGACCTCGCCGAGGTTGTGCGGCGGAATGTTGGTCGCCATGCCCACGGCGATACCGCTGGAACCGTTGACCAGCAGGTTGGGAATACGGGTCGGCATGACCGCCGGGATCTGTTCGGTGCCGTCGTAGTTGGGCACCCAGTCGACGGTTTCCTTGTGCAGGTCGGCCAGCAGTTCGTGGGCCAGCTTGGCCATGCGCACTTCGGTGTATCGCATGGCCGCGGCGTTGTCGCCGTCCACCGAGCCGAAGTTGCCCTGGCCGTCGACCAGCAGGTAGCGCAGCGAGAACGGCTGGGCCATGCGCACGATGGTGTCGTAGACCGCAGTGTCGCCGTGCGGGTGGTACTTACCGATCACGTCACCGACCACACGGGCGGATTTCTTGTACGGCTTGTTCCAGTCGTTGCCCAGTTCGCTCATCGCATAGAGGACGCGACGATGCACGGGCTTCAAGCCGTCACGCGCATCGGGCAGCGCCCGCCCGACAATCACGCTCATCGCGTAGTCGAGGTAGGACTGTCTCAGTTCGTCTTCGATATTGACCGGGAGGATTTCTTTGGCCAGTTCGCCCATGAGAAGCCTGATTCCTTTTTCTGGTGAAACTTCGCAGCTCCATCAAGGGCCGAACGAAGCTCGCCGCCGCAGCGCATGTGGTGCGACGACTTACGACAAATCAATGAGTTGTGCCATGGATCTGCGCAATGAAGGCCGCCGTGGTAAGCGGTCCTGGAAACTGCCGGATGTTATCACAAAGGCAGGGGCGGTGGGGAGATGTGGCAGGTGGCCTCGAAGCGGTTTGAATCCGGAAATTTTACGCCTGTGCCGGCCTCTTCGCGGGTAAACCCGCTCCCACAAGTACACCACCGCCCTCAGGCCTTGTGCTATCCCTGTGGGAGCGGGTTTACCCGCGAAGAGGCC
>NZ_JATAAG010000069.1:73704-300836 GCF_030341915.1 Pseudomonas sp. BCRC 81390
GGCCGCTCGACAATGCCTCGTTCGGTCACAATCACGTCGATCAGGTCCGCAGGGGTCACATCGAACACCGGGTTGAACACCTCGACATCCGGCGCGACCCGGGTGCCGCCAATGTCCAGCAGCTCGTCGGCCGCGCGCTCTTCCAGGGGGATGTCTTCGCCTGTGGCCAGGTTGAAGTCGATGCTGGTGCTCGGCGCCACCACCATGAAGCGCACCCCGTGGTGCATGGCACTGACCGCCAGCTGGTAGGTGCCGATCTTGCCGGCCATGTCGCCATTGGCGGCCACGCAGTCAGCGCCCACCACCACCCAGGTGATGCCCTTGGTCTTCATCAGGTGGGCCAGCGCCGAGTCGGCGCACAGGGTCACCGGGATGCCTTCGTTGGCCAGCTCCCAGGCCGTCAGGCGCGAGCCCTGCAGCCAGGGACGGGTCTCGCCGGCATATACCCGCTCGACCATGCCCTCCAGGTAACCGGCACGGATCACCCCCAGCGCGGTGCCGAAGCCGCCGCTGGCCAGCGCGCCGGCATTACCGTAGGTAAGCAGGGTCTGGGCGTTGCCCTGGTGCCGGCGAACCAGCTCGATGCCATGCTGGGCCATGGTCAGGTTGGCTTCACGGTCGCTTTCATGGATGGCCAGTGCTTCAGCTTCCAGCGCTGCCAGCACATCTTCGTCCGGGCGCAGGCGCTGCAGGCGCTCGCGCATGCGGTTCAGCGCCCAGAACAGGTTGGCTGCGGTGGGGCGCGCCTCGGCCAGCAACAGGAAGTCCTCTTCCAGGTCCATTTCCCAGTCGCCGCCCTGGGCCAGGCGCTCTTCCACGGCCAACACCAGGCCGTAGGCCGCCACGATGCCGATGGCCGAGGCGCCGCGTACGGCCATGTCATGGATCGCTGCCGCCACCTGCGCGACATTGTCGCAGGCCAGCCAACGCTCTTCCGACGGCAGCAGGCGCTGGTCGAGCAGGTGCAAGACGCCGCCCTGCCAGCGGATCGCGGTCACCTTCTCCGCCGCCAAAAGTCGCTCGCGCATCGCCTCTCCCCGTCGTTCGGATATCAAAAGCCGGCGATTATAGCGACCCTCGGGGCCAAGCGCTCGGGTATACTCCGGCGCAATTTTGCGAAGTTTCAGAGGACTGTTCAATGAGCAACGTCGACCGCGCCGAAATCGCCAAGTTCGAAGCGCTGGCCCACCGCTGGTGGGACCGCGAAAGCGAGTTCAAGCCGCTGCATGAAATCAACCCGCTGCGCGTCAACTGGATCGACGAGCGCGCCAGCCTGGCCGGCAAGAAAGTGCTGGACGTGGGTTGCGGCGGCGGCATCCTCAGCGAGGCCATGGCCCTGCGTGGCGCCACCGTCACTGGCATCGACATGGGCGAGGCACCGCTGGCCGTGGCCCAGCTGCACCAGCTGGAGTCGGGCGTGCAGGTGGAATACCGGCAGATCACCGCCGAAGCCCTGGCCGAAGAAATGCCCGAACAGTTCGACGTGGTCACCTGCCTGGAAATGCTCGAGCACGTGCCCGACCCGTCCTCGGTCATCCGCGCCTGCTATCGCATGGTCAAGCCTGGCGGCCAGGTGTTCTTCTCAACCATCAACCGCAACCCCAAGGCGTACCTGCTGGCGATCGTCGGCGCCGAGTACATCCTGAAGATGCTGCCGCGCGGTACCCACGACTTCAAGAAGTTCATCCGCCCGTCCGAGCTGGGTGCCTGGAGCCGCGTTGCCGGGCTGCAGGTCAAGGACATCATCGGCCTGACCTACAACCCGCTGACCAAGCACTACAAGCTCAGCAGCGATGTGGACGTCAACTACATGATCCAGACCCTGCGCGAGGAATGAGCATGCGTTTGCAAGCGGTTCTCTTCGACATGGACGGCACCTTGCTCGACACGGCGCCGGACTTCATCGCCATCTGCCAGGCCATGCTCGCCGAGCGCGGCCTGCCGGCCATCGACGACCAGCGCATCCGTGACGTGATTTCCGGCGGCGCCCGCGCCATGGTTGCCACCACGTTCGCCATCAGCCCCGAGGCCGAAGGCTTCGAGGCCCTGCGCCTGGAGTTTCTCGAGCGCTACCAGCGCGACTGCGCGGTGCACAGCAAGCTGTTCGACGGCATGGCCGAGCTGCTCGCCGATATCGAGAAAGGCAACCTGCTGTGGGGGGTGGTCACCAACAAGCCGGTGCGCTTCGCCGAGCCGATCATGCAGCAGCTGGGCCTGGCCGAGCGTTCGGCACTGCTGATCTGCCCGGACCATGTGAAAAACAGCAAGCCCGACCCGGAGCCGCTGATCCTGGCCTGCAAGACCCTGAACCTGGACCCGGCCAGCGTCCTGTTCGTCGGCGACGACCTGCGCGACATCGAGTCCGGCCGCGATGCGGGCACCCGTACGGCGGCGGTGCGCTACGGCTATATTCATCCAGAGGACAACCCCAACAACTGGGGCGCCGACGTGGTGGTGGACCACCCGCTGGAGCTGCGCAAAGTGATCGACAGCGCGCTGTGCGGCTGCTGAGTAGCAACGGCTGACGCCAGACGCTGTGGAAGCGGGCAAGCCCGCGAGGCAGGCACTGCGGTGCATGGCACCGGCTTTGCCGGTGTTCGCGGGCGCGCCCGCTCCCACACGGTCTGGCGCGCCATAAAAAGGGAATACGCAATGTTCGACTACACCGCCCGCCCCGACCTGCTGCAAGGCCGGGTCATCCTGGTTACCGGCGCCGGCCGTGGCATCGGCGCCGCCGCTGCCAAGGCCTACGCCGCACTCGGCGCCACCGTGCTGCTGCTGGGCAAGACCGAGGCCAACCTCAACGAGGTCTACGACCAGATCGAAGCCGCCGGCCACCCGCAACCGGTGGTGATCCCGTTCAACCTGGAAACCGCCCTGCCCCACCAGTACGACGAACTGGCGGTGATGATCGAGGATCAGTTCGGCCGCCTCGACGGCCTGCTCAACAACGCCTCGATCATCGGCCCGCGGACGCCCCTGGAGCAGTTGTCGGGTGACAACTTCATGCGCGTAATGCACATCAACGTCAACGCCACGTTCATGCTTACCAGCACCTTGCTGCCGCTGCTCAAGCTGTCGGAAGACGCTTCGGTGGTATTCACCAGCAGCAGCGTCGGGCGCAAGGGCCGGGCCTACTGGGGCGCTTATGGCGTGTCGAAATTCGCCACCGAGGGCCTGATGCAGACGCTGGCCGACGAACTGGAAGGCGTGGCGCCGGTGCGCTCGAACAGCATCAACCCGGGCGCCACGCGCACGGCGATGCGCGCCCAGGCGTACCCCAGCGAGAATCCGCAGAACAACCCGCTGCCGGAAGCGATCATGCCGCTGTACCTGTACCTGATGGGGCCGGACAGCAAAGGCGTGAACGGGCAGGCGTTCGACGCCCAGTAAGGCACGGGGTTGCCGCGGCTGGCTGGCAGCCCATCGCGACACAAGGCCGGTCCTGCAGGGGTTCGCCCCCTGCAGGACCGGCCTTGCCGCAATGGCTGCGCAGCGGCCCGGGCCTTACCCCGCCACCAATGCCGGGCGCATGTGACCCTGCTGGCGGCCTTCCAACTGCATGCAACGTTCCAGGAACAGGTACATGCAGTCATAGCTTTTGCATATCGCCCTGCGCAATTCGGTGCGCAGCCCCAGGGTCGGGTTCTCGCCGGCCAGGGTGCAGATGATCTCCAGCGCCTCCCACGGGTGCGCGTCGTCATACTGGGCATGCATCTTCAGCCACTTCATCGCCCGCTTGCGTTCATCCTCCGCAAAGCCCAACGCATAGGTGTCGGTCGAACACACCACCGCCGACCACTCTCCGGTCGCGCCTTCGATGGCGTAATTGGTCGCCGCCATGGAGATCGCCAGGTTTTCGGTGCAACACACGCGCCAGCACCAGTCGTTCAGGCCGTTCAGCTCGGGCGGTACGTTCTGCGCCTGCAATTCATGCAGGTGCACGCCATGCGCCTGGGCCCAGCTGACCCAATAGTCGGCATGGTTGAGCTCGACGCGGATATTGCGCATCAACCAGCGCCGCGCCATATCCTCGCCCTGGTGCCGGCCATAACGGGTCTTGGTCAGGTTGTGCGCCATATACAGCGAGAACTGCTCCACCACCGGCCAGCCACCGATCAGGTACTGACGAATGGTCGATTGCTTCAACTGGCCATCACGCAACCGTGCGTAGAACTCGTGTTCTACCACCCTGCGCTTGCTTTCGCGACAATCCTCAATCAGTTGCTGGGCCCATTGGGGGTAGCTGGCAGGGTCCATCAGAGGGCCGATACGAACGAATGCATCAATCACTTTGAGCTCCTTGATCCTTGCGATCACTAGCTAACGAAACGTGCCAGGTGCCCGCTGCAACAGAGGCCGGGTGGCGATCCGTTGGCGCTGCAGACTGTCACAGGTGAACACCTGGGGGCGTTCAATCAGGTAGCCCTGGGCGTAATCAACGCCAATCTCCTGCAAGGCCTGCTCGATCAAGGGTGTTTCGACGAACTCGGCAATGGTGCGCTTGCCCATTACATGACCGATGTGATTGATGACCTCGACCATTGCCCGGTTGACCGGGTCGTCGAGCATGTCCTTGACGAAACTCCCGTCGATCTTCAGGTAATCCACGGGCAAATGCTTGAGGTAGGCGAACGATGACATGCCAGCGCAGAAGTCATCGAGCGAGAAGCGACAGCCCAGCCCCTTCAGTTCGTTGATGAAGCGGATGGCGCTGCCGAGGTTGGCAATCGCGCTGGTTTCGGTGATTTCGAAGCAGATCATCCGCGGCGGGATGGCATATTCGACGAACAGCCGCTGCAGGTATTCGAGGAACTTGTCGTCGCCGATGCTCGACCCCGACAGGTTGATCGCACAGATCGACAGCGGCCCTTCCCGCTCCTGGTCCAGGCACTGGCGGATGACCTGGAACACATTGCGCACTACCCAACGGTCCAGCGCGGTCATCAGGCCATAGCGTTCGGCCGCCGGGATGAAGCTGTTGGGCAGGATGGTGCGACCGCTTTCGTCGTGCAGGCGCAACAGGATCTCGATATGGCCCGGCCCTTCGAAGCTTTTCAGCGGGGCGATTTCCTGGGCGTACAGGCAGAAGCGGTTTTCTTCCAGTGCCACGTGCAAACGCTGAATCCAGGCCATTTCGCCAAAGCGCATGGACAGCTCGCTGTCGTCGGCGTGGTACACCTGCACGCGGTTGCGGCCCTTCTCCTTGGCCATGTAGCAGGCCATGTCGGCTGCGCGCAGCGAGGCCTCCAGGGTACCGGGGGCCTGGGCCATGTGCACCAGGCCGATACTGACAGTGGTGACGAACGGCCGCCCCTTCCATACGAAGTGCAGGCTCTGCACCAGCTGGCGCAACTGCTCGGCAATGCGTTCGGCCTGGTCGGGCGGGCAACTTTCCAGCAGCACGCCGAATTCGTCACCGCCCAGGCGGGCCAGGGTGTCGCCTTCACGCAAGCCGGACTGCAGCACGGCGCAGATGTGCCGCAGCAATTCATCGCCAGCGGCATGCCCACAGGTGTCGTTGACCAGCTTGAACTGGTCGAGGTCGAGGAACATCAGCGAATGCCGCCCGGCCTGGCGCGCCAGGTCATTGAGCGCCTGCTCCAGACGGTATTCGAACTCGCGGCGGTTGGCCAGCCCGGTCAGGGCGTCGTGGGTGGCCTGCCAGGACAGGTTGGCGATGTACTGGCGTTCCTGAGTCATGTCATGCAGCACCAGGACGATGCCGCTGACCTGGCCGTCATTGACGATGGGCGAACCGACCAGGTTGATCGACACGGTACTGCCGTCCAGGCGCTGGATCAGCCGGGCATGCTCGGCGCCGCCCTTGAGGCTGCCGCTGAGTACCTGCTCGACCAGGCTGCGGCCATCCTCTGCGGCCTGCTCGTCGACCAGACTGAACAATGCCGACAACGGCAGGCCCTGGGCCTGGGCCGCCTGCCAGTGGGTCAGTTGTTCGGCGGCAGGGTTCATGTAACCGATGCTGCCCTCCACATCAGCGGTGATCACCGCGTCGCCGATGGCCTGCAGAGTGATCTGCGCCCGCTCTTTTTCCACCTGCAGTGCACTGGCAAACGCCTCGCGCTGGGCCAGCAGCTTGCTGGAGCGGCGCCAGGCAATGGCAATCAGAAACAGTGCCGTCACCAGGTTGGTGATCAGCAGCACCCGCAACAGCATGCGCGAGCCTTCGCCCAGGGCATCGCTGAATGCCTTGGCAGCCGGGGTCACGCCTTCGTTGATGGTGACGATGCGCGCCTTCCATTCGCTGACCGTACGGGCGTCTACCGGGCCAGCGGCAAACTTGCTGCGCATTTCGACGGCAAGCAGGTCCAGCCTGGCCAGGTAGTCGTCGCCGATATTCCAGTAGTCGATCGCCGTCTGCATGTAGCTGAGGTTGCGAAAGTTGCGATAGAACCAGATGATCCGCTCGACATCGTCGGGGTGGTTGCCGCCTTGCAGCACGGCCTGGCGCGCGGCATCCAGGTCGGGAACGGGCTGGTCGAGCACTTCGCGCACGCGCTGGTCGCCCTGGGGCACGGCTATCGCCTGGCGGTAGCGCTGGTAGGTACTGTCGTCGCGGGTCTCGGCGTACAGGTCGAGGTAATAAATAGCGTCTTTCTGCGCCTTGGACCACAGGCTTTCACCCGCGACATAGGCGCGTACGGCCGATAGCGCATAGAAACTGACGCTGCCCAGGGCCACCTGGAAGACCACAACGGCGATGAAGGGCCAGGTGATGCCGAGCAGCTTTGGCGCTTCTAGAGTGCGATGTCCCTTCATGGAGTCCCTGTCACAGAGCAGATATGGCGCAGATCAACCCAGACAAGCACAGCGTAGGCCATATGCCATCGCTGTGGTTGGGTTTTTCATGACAGAAGATCGGCGAAATTGTCCAAGTTCAATTTTGTTGCAGGTGCCCATAAAGCTTGGCATACAACCCACCTTCTGCAATCAGCTGCTGGTGGTCTCCATCCTCTGCCACGTGCCCGCCATCGAACACCAGCACCCGGTCGGCCTGCTTCACTGCCGACAGACGGTGGGCGATGATCAGGGTGGTGCGGCCGCTGAGAAAACGCGCCAGGGCCTGGTGCAGGTTGTACTCGGTGGCGGCGTCCAGGGCCGAGGTCGCTTCGTCGAGGATCACCACCTTGGGCTCGGCCAGCACCATGCGGGCAATCGCCAGGCGCTGGCGCTGGCCACCGGACAAGCGCACGCCGGAGCGCCCCACCACGCTGTCCAGGCCCTGCGGCAAGGCGACGATGGTGGCATCCAGCTGGGCGATGCGCAGCGCCTGCCAGCAGGCCTCGTCGCTGCAGTCGCGGCCCATGGTCAGGTTGGCACGCACGCTGTCGTTGAACAGCGACGGGTGCTGCAGCACCACCGCGACGTTTTCGCGCAGGGTTTCCAAGCCGATTTCCTGCAGGCTGGCACCACCGAAGCGGATGGTCCCGGCCTGGGCGCTATAAAGGCCCAGCAACAATTGCACCAGGGTGCTCTTGCCACCGCCGCTGGCGCCGACGATCGCCACCTTCTCGCCCGGCGCAATGCACAGGTCGAGGTGTTCGAGGACTGGCTCTTCGGCATAGGCAAAGCGCAGGTCATGTACTTCGATACCGACCGTCTGGCGACCGGCGAACGGGTCGCTGGCGGCCGCGTACTGCGGCTCGTCGGCACGCGCCAGCAGCTCGTTGAGACGGCTCAGCGCACCGCCGGCGGCGTAGTACGCATATTGCAGGTTGAGCAGTTGCTCCACCGGGCCGATCATGAACCACAGGTAGCTGAACACCGCCAGCATCTGGCCGATCGAGAGGTCGGAAAACAGCACGGTGAGCATCGCCGCGGCGCGGAAGATATCGATACCGAACTGGAACAGCAGGCCACTGGCGCGGCCACTGGCGTCGCTTTTCCATTGCGAGTCCACGGCATAGTCGCGCACTTCGCGGGCGCGCAGGCCAAGGCGCCCGAGGAAATAGCCCTGGCGGTTGCCGGCACGGATCTCCTGGATGGCATCGAGGGTTTCCGCCAACGCCTGGGTGAACCGTGCGGTGCTGTCGTTCTCGAGCTTTTTCAGGTGCTTGACGCGCTTGCCCAACTGCACGGTGAAGTAGATGACCAGCGGGTTGAACAGCAGGATCAACAAGGCCAGCTGCCAGTGCATCCAGATCAGGATGGCCGCGGTGCCGGTCAGGGTCAGCATGGCCACCAGGAAGCGGCTGAGGGTTTCGCCGACGAACTTGTCGAGGGTGTCCAGGTCGGTGACCAGGTGGGTGGTCACCGTGCCGCTGCCGAGGCTTTCGTATTCTTTCAGCGAAATGCGCTTCAGCCGCTCGATAAGGCGAATGCGCAGGCGGTAGACGATGTCCTTGGCCAAGCCGGCAAACAACCTGGCCTGGGTCACGTTGAACGCCAGGGCGGCCAGGCGCAGGCACAGGGTCAGCAGCAACATCAGACCAATGTAGCCGGCCGCCACCTGCCAGCTGGACGGCAGCAGGTGGTTCATCCACTTCAGCGCGGCATCGCCCTGGCCCAGCAGCACTTCGTCCACCAGCAGCGGCAGCAGCAACGGGATGGGCACGCTGCAGCAGGCTGCCAGCACAGCGATGAGGTTGGCGGACCAGAGGTTCTTCTTGTGATGCAGGGCCAGGCGGCGGATTTCCGCCCAGCTCAGTCGATCGGCCGCAGTGTGAGGCTTGCCCGGCACCGGGTCGGGTGACCCAGGCACATCAAGCACAGGCGGCCTGCTGCAGCCAGCGGCCGAGGAAGGGTTGCAGGCGTTCCAGCGGCTGGTAGCCGTTGGTCAGCAGGGCCAGCTGGCCATTGCGTTCGGCCAGCAGGGTCGGGAAACCGGCAATGCCCAGGTCCTGGGCCCAACTGAAATCGGCTGCAGTGGCGGCGCGGGTGTCGGCACGGGTGAAGGCCTCGGCGAACATGGCACGGTCGAAGCCTGACTGTTCGGCCAGATCGACCAGATGCGGCGCAACGGTCACGTCCACGCCCTGCTCGTAGAACGAACGCTGGATCAACGCCAGCAGCGGCCAGACGCGCTCGGCGTCCAGCTCGCGGGCAGTGACCAGGGCCCGACAGGCCGGCTCGGTGTCATAGACGAAGCCGTCGGGCATGGCCCCTTCGAAGCGGAACGGCTGGCCGGTGGCTTCGGCCACCGCCTGCCAATGTTCGAGAATGTACTTGCGGGTGGCGCTGTCCAGGGCGCTACCACCGGTGCGCAAGCCGCCAGTGACCAGGCGGGTGGGCACGCCTGCTTCACGCGCCTGGGCGATCAGGGCCGCGGCCACGGGTGCGAAGCCCCAGCACCAGGAGCACATCGGGTCCATCACATAGATCAGGCGCGCGGACATGCATCAAGCCTCGGCTTTGTAGTTGTAACCGATCGGGTGCGGCAGGTTGCGGGCCTTCGCCAGCTCGATCTGCTTCTGCCGGTCGATGGCGCTACGCCGGGTCTTCTCGCTCAGGGTGTCCCAGCAATGCGGGCAGCTGACCCCTGGCGAATAGTGCTCGGACGCGCGCTCCTCTGCATTGATCGGGTGGCGGCAGGCGTGGCACTGGTCGTATTCGCCCTCGCTCAGGTCATGGCGCACCGTGACCCGGTTGTCAAAGACGAAGCAGTCGCCGTCCCAAAGGCTTTCTTCCTGAGGTACTTCCTCGAAGTATTTCAGGATGCCGCCCTTAAGATGATAGACCGCCTCGAAGCCTTCACCGAGCATGTAGCTGGAGGCTTTTTCGCAACGGATGCCACCGGTGCAGAACATGGCAACCTTCTTGTGCTTGCTGGGGTCGAAGTTGGCCTTGATGTAGTCGGGAAACTCACGGAAGGTCTCGGTCTTCGGGTCGATGGCGCCCTTGAAGGTGCCGATGGCCACTTCGTAATCGTTGCGGGTGTCGATCAGCAGCACTTCCGGGTCGCTGATCAGCGCGTTCCAGTCCTTGGGCTCGACGTAGGTGCCGACTGCCTTGTTGGGATCCACGCCGGGTACGCCGAGGGTGACGATCTCTTTCTTGAGCTTGACCTTGGTACGGTAGAACGGCTGTTCGTCGCAGTACGATTCCTTGTGGTCGACATCGGCCAGGCGCGGGTCGTTGCGCAGCCAGGCCAGCAGGCCGTCGATGCCTTCGCGGGTGGCCGAGACAGTGCCGTTGATACCCTCGTGGGCCAGCAGCAGGGTGCCTTTGACGTTGTTGTCGAGCATGGTCTTGAGCAGCGGCTCCCGCAGCTCGACGTAGTCTTCCAGGGTGACGAACTTGTACAACGCCGCGACGACGATGGGTTGGGACATGAAGCGCAATCTCCAGGTGGTTGCCCTCGTAAGGGGCGGACCGGGTTTGACAGTGTGACAAAAAAGCAGGGGCCGCTTTGCGCGCCATTCGCGGCACAAGGCCGCTCCTACAGGGCAATGCACCAGCCGACGGGCTGCGCTATCCCTGTAGGAGCGGCCTTGTGCCGCGAATGGGCCGCAAAGCGGCCCCCGGAGTACTGCAGATTCTACCAGAACAACAGCAAGGTTTCAGTGCCCGCCGCCCGCGCACACCGGCGAGGCCGGTGCCACGCCGACCTTGGCCCATTCCTCGGCTGTGTAGGTATGGATGGCCAGGGCATGGATCTCGCCCATCAGTTCAGCCATGGTGGCGTAGACCTTCTGGTGGCGCTTGACGCTGTTCAACCCGGCAAACTGCTCGCTGACGATCACTGCCTTGTAGTGGGTCTCCTGACCACGACTGTGCATGTGGCTTTCGTTGAGCACTTGCAGGTGTTGCGGCGCCAGGGCGGCCAGCTGCTGTTCGATGCGCTGCTGCATGGTCATCGCGGCGTGCTCACTTCTTCGCCGGGGCGGCGGCCTTGCCGGCGTTCGGGTCCAGTTCCTTGGTCATGTCGTCGAGCAGCTTGTTCACCACCGGCACCGCAGGCTCCAGGCTCTGCTGGGTCAGCTGGGCCGACTGCTGGGTGACCTTGGGCATTTCACGCAGCACTTTCTTGCCCAGCGGCGATTCGTAGAACTTGACCAGGTCCTTCAGCTCCTGCTCGGTGAAGGTCTGGGTGTACAGGTCGACCATCTTCGGCTTCAGCTTGTTCCAGCCGATGGCGTTGTCCAGCGCCGCGTTGGCCTTGGCCTGGTAGCTTTCCAGCACCGACTGCTTGGTGGCCGGGGCCTTGGTCTGGGCGAAACGCTGGGCGAACATCTGCTGGACCTGCATGTACACCGGGGTGCCCAGCTTGTCGGCGTTGGCCAGGGTCAGGAATTTCTCGGCAGCAGCATTGTGGCTGGCGGTGGCAGCGAGTACCTGGCCGCTGGCGCAAGCCAGGGCAACGGCGGCACAAAGGACACGGAGACGGGTCATTGCATTTCCTTCAGAAGAGACAGAGGCAGGTACCTCAGGGTAGAGCATTCTGCGCCGTGGTGGCGATGTGCTCAAGTGGCACGACGAGCGACGGAACCGCTCGGTCGAATCAGGGCCTAAACTGCGATTTCGAACTACACAGGAGTGCGTACAGAATGAGCCGTATCGAGACAGACAGCCTGGGCCCGGTCGAAGTTCCTGAGGACGCCTACTGGGGTGCGCAGACCCAGCGTTCGCTGATCAACTTCGCCATCGGCAAGGAACGCATGCCCATCGCGGTGCTGCACGCCCTGGCGCTGATCAAGAAGGCCGCCGCACGCGTCAACGACCGCAATGGCGACTTGCCGGCCGATATCGCCCGGCTGATCGAACAGGCTGCCGACGAGGTGCTGGCTGGCCAGCACGACGACCAATTCCCGCTGGTGGTGTGGCAGACCGGCAGCGGCACCCAGAGCAACATGAACGTCAACGAGGTGATCGCCGGGCGCGCCAACGAACTGGCCGGCAAGGGCCGTGGCGGCAAGGCGCCGGTGCACCCCAACGACCACGTCAACCGTTCGCAGAGCTCCAACGACTGCTTTCCCACCGCCATGCACATCGCTGCAGCCCAGGCGGTACATGACAAGCTGCTGCCAGCCATCGCCGAGCTGTCCTCGGGGCTGGCCGAGCTGTCGGCGCGTCACCACCAACTGGTGAAGACCGGCCGCACGCACATGATGGACGCCACGCCGATCACCTTCGGCCAGGAAGTGTCCGCGTTCGTCGCCCAGCTCGACTACGCCCAGCGCGCCATCCGCGCCAGCTTGCCGGCAGTCTGTGAACTGGCCCAGGGCGGCACTGCCGTGGGTACCGGGCTGAATGCTCCGCATGGGTTCGCCGAAGCCATCGCGGCCGAGCTGGCGGCGCTGTCGGGCCTGCCGTTCGTCACCGCACCGAACAAGTTCGCCGCCCTGGCCGGGCATGAGCCGCTGACCAGCCTGGCCGGCGCCCTGAAGACCCTGGCAGTGGCGCTGATGAAGATTGCCAACGACCTGCGCCTGCTGGGTTCCGGCCCACGTGCCGGGTTGGCTGAGGTACGCCTGCCGGCCAACGAACCCGGCAGCTCGATCATGCCGGGCAAGGTCAACCCGACCCAGTGCGAGGCACTGTCGATGCTTGCCTGCCAGGTGCTGGGCAACGACGCGGCGATCGGCTTTGCCGCCAGCCAGGGCCATTTGCAGCTGAACGTGTTCAAGCCGGTGATCATCCACAACCTGTTGCAGTCGATCGAACTGCTGGCCGATGGTTGCCGTAACTTCCAGAAGCACTGCGTGGCAGGTATCGAGCCGGATGCCGAGCAGATGGCGGCACACCTGGAGCGCGGGTTGATGCTGGTAACGGCGCTGAACCCGCATATCGGCTATGACAAGGCTGCGGAAATTGCCAAGAAGGCTTACGGCGAGGGCAAGACCTTGCGCGAGGCGGCACTGGAGTTGAAGTATCTGACCAATGAGCAGTTCGACCAGTGGGTGCGGCCGGAGAACATGCTGGCCCCAGGAGGAAAAGGCTGACATCCGGACAGCGCGCCCCTTGCACGAGCGGCCTTGCGCAGCCCATCGCGACGCAAGGCCGCGCCTACACCGAGCGCGCGACTTTGCGGAATTTCCGCGCCCGCCAGCTCGCCACCAGCGATGGCCCAAGCGCCACCAGCGCCGACCCCAGCACCACCGTGACCGCCCCGACATAACCCAGGGCGTTGATATCCTCCGCATGTACGTAGCCAGGCCACAGCAAGGCCGCCAAGGCCACCGCGACAAAGGTGACCAGCGGCGTCAGCGCCAGCGTGGCACTCACCCGCGACGCCTCCCAGTGCGCCAGCGCCTCGGCGAATGCGCCATAGGCCACCAGGGTATTCAGGCAGCAGGCCAGCAACAGCCAGCCCTGCACCGGGCTCAGCTGCAACGCCTGCAGTGGGTGTACCCATGGCGTGAGTAATGCGGCGCAACCAAGGTAGATCACCATCATGACCTGCTGCGAATTCCACACGGTCAGCAACTGTTTCTGGCTCAGCGCGTAGAACACCCAGATCGTGGTGGCCAGCAGGATGGTCAGCACGCCTGTGGTATAGGTACCCAGCGAAGTCAGCAGCTCTTCAAGGCGCTGGTTGAAGAACAGAGCAAACCCCGCCAGCAGGATCAGCAAGCCCATGCCCTGCCCCAGGCTGAAACGTTCGCGGAACACGAACACGCTGGCCACCAGCAACAGCACCGGGCCGAGCTGCACCACCAGTTGCGCGGTGCCCGGGCTCAGCAGGTTCAGGCCGATCAGGTACAGCACATAGTTGCCCATCAGGCCGAGCACGGCGACCAGCACCAGCCCCTTGCGCCTGGGCGTCAGTTTGCCAATGGACGGCAGGCGGCGCTGGGCCGTCAGCCAGGCGAACAGCAGCCCACCGGAAACCAGCAGGCGGTACCAGGTGACCGTGACCGGGTCGACCACCTGCAGCACCTGCTTGAGCTTGATCGGCAGGATGCCCCAGAGCAACGCCGTCAGAAGTGCCAGGAACAGGCCATAGCCCCAGCGGCCGGAAGTGGTGTGCATAAAGTCCTCGATCAAGCCCGTGGTGGGGGTGATTGAATTCTAAAGGCTTGGAGGGCTGGGGCGGGCGTGAGTGCCGAGAAAAGAATTCATCAGGTCATTCTTTTGTGGCATGGCTGGGAAGGCGTGGTACCGGCCCTGGCCTGTTCGCGGGCGTGTCCGCGAAAGGGCCAGAACCGGCAGCAACAATTTCGCTTATTTCTTGTCCTTGGCAAACGCCGCCTCAAGTGCCTGGTTGAGGGTGCGCAGCACTTTCACCCGCGCCCAGCGCTTGTCGTTGGCCTCCACCAACGTCCACGGCGCGATCTCGGTGCTGGTCCGGTCGACCATGTCACCCACCGCCTGCACATAGTCGTCCCACTTTTCGCGGTTGCGCCAGTCGTCCTCGGTGATCTTGTAGCGTTTGAACGGGATCTGTTCACGCTCTTCGAAGCGCGCCAGCTGCGTCTGCTGGTCGATCGCCAGCCAGAACTTGACCACCACCACGCCGGCGTTGACCAGCTGTTCCTCGAAATCGTTGATCTCGCTGTAGGCGCGCATCCAGTCGGCCGGGCTGCAGAAGCCTTCCACCCGTTCCACCAGTACCCGGCCATACCAGGAACGGTCGAAGATGGTGAACTTGCCACGCGCCGGAATATGCCGCCAGAACCGCCACAAGTAAGGCTGTGCGCGCTCTTCTTCAGTGGGCGCGGCAATTGGCACGATGCGGTACTGGCGTGGGTCCAGCGCCGCCGCCACGCGGCGAATGGCACCGCCCTTGCCAGCAGCATCGTTGCCTTCGAACACCGCCACCAGGGCATGCCGGCGCATGCGCTTGTCGCGCAGCAGGCCAGCCAGGCGCGCCTGCTCGGTGACCAGTTGCTCCTGATAGTCGGCCTTGTCCAGGCGCAGGGTCATGTCCAGCGCGCCGAGCAGGCTGCGCTGGTCGAGGCTGCGGCCCAGCGGGGCAACGTTGCCACGGTGCTTGGCCTTGGGGTCGTTGGCCAGGGCCGCCTGCAGGCTTTCCAGGAGAATGCGCCCCACCGCCAGGCTGCGGTAGTTGGGGTCGACGCCTTCGATGATATGCCAGGGTGCATAATCGCGGCTGGTGCGGCGTAGCACGCGCTCGCCGAAGCGCACGAAGCGGTCGTAGGTTTCTGACTGCTGCCAGTCCAGCGGGCTGATGCGCCAGCTGTGCAAGGGGTCGTCCTTCAGTGCCTTGAGGCGGGCCTTCATCTGTTTCTTGGACAGGTGGAACCAGAACTTGATGATCAGCGCCCCCTCGTCGCAGAGCATTTCCTCGAGCCGCTCGGCGCCGGTGATGGCCTGGTCCAGCACCGCGTCCTTGAACAGGCCATGCACCCGCCCCTGGAGCATCTGGCTGTACCAGTTGCCGAAGAACACGCCCATCCGCCCCTTCGGCGGCAGCGCCCGCCAGTAGCGCCAGGCCGGAGGCCGGGCCAGCTCCTCGTCGGTTTGCTGGTCGAAGGTGAGCACATCGATCAGCCGCGGGTCCATCCACTCGTTGAGCAGCTTGACTGTCTCGCCCTTGCCGGCGCCTTCGACCCCGTTGATCAGCACGATCACCGGGAAGCGCGCCTGCTGCTTGAGTTCGTACTGGGCTTCGAGCAGGGCCTCGCGCAAAGCGGGCACCTCGGCGTCATAAGCCTCCTTGTCGATGCTGTGGCCGATTTCGGCAGATTCGAACATGCATTGGCTCCTTCAATGGATAAGCAAGACTAGCGGATTTCATTTACGCCCGCGAAGCGCTCGGCACAGCCTGTGCAAACCGCCCGGATAGCTTAAAATCCGCCCATCCGCTGCAACCGAGCCAACCATGTCCACCCTTCTCCAGCACGCCCAGATCGACTGGGACGACCAGGGCCGCCCTCATTCGCGGCAATATGACGACGTCTACTTCGCGGTCAATGAAGGCATCGAGGAAACCCGTCATGTCTTCCTCGGGCAAACCCGCCTGGCAGAACGGTTCGCCGCCCTCGCCCCGCACGCCTGCCTGGTGATAGGTGAAACCGGTTTTGGCACCGGCATGAATTTCTACTGCGCCTGGCAGCTGTTCGAGCAACAGGCTGGCGCCGAGGCCCGCCTGCATTTCGTCAGCGTCGAGAAGTACCCGCTCGGCCGTGACGACCTGGCCCGGGCCGTGCGCCTGTGGCCAGAGCTGGCGGCCTACAGCGAACCGCTGCTGGCGCAGTACGTGGCGCTGCACCCAGGTTACCAACAGTTCACCTTCGCCAATGGGCGGGTCACCCTCACCTTGTTGATTGGTGACGTGCTGGAACAGTTGCCGCAACTCGATGCGCAGGTCGACGTGTGGTTCCTCGACGGCTTCGCCCCGGCCAAGAACCCCGACATGTGGACGCCGGCGCTGTTCGCACAGCTGGCGCGACTGTCGCACCCCGGCACCGTGCTGGGCACGTTCACCACCACCGGCTGGGTGCGCCGCAGCCTGGTCGACGCCGGCTTTGCGATGAAGAAGGTGCCGGGCATCGGCAAGAAGTGGGAGGTGATGAACGGCGCCTATGTCGGCACTGCACCCAGCGCCAGCCCGCCCTGGTATGCCCGCCCGGAGGCCGTAGCGGGGCCACGCCAGGCGCTGGTCATCGGTGCCGGGCTGGCCGGCAGTTGCAGCGCCGCCAGCCTGGCCCGGCGCGGCTGGCAGGTGACCGTGCTGGAACGTCACGACGGGCCGGCACGGGAAGCGTCAGGCAACCCGCAAGGGGTGCTCTACCTCAAGCTGTCTGCCCATGGCACCGCACTGTCGCAGATGATCCTGTCCGGTTTCGGCTACACCCGACGCCAGCTGGAGCGCCTGCAGCGAGGCCGCGACTGGGATGCCTGTGGCGTGCTGCAACTGGCCTTCGACAGCAAGGAAGCCGAGCGCCAGGGCAAACTGGCGGCGGCTTTCGCCCCTGACCTTTTACGCCCACTCCAGCGTGAAGAAGCCGAAGCCATGGCCGGTGTGGCGTTGCCGGCCGGTGGGCTGTTCTATCCCGAGGGTGGCTGGGTCCACCCGCCGGCGCTGTGTCAGCAGCAGTTGCAGCACCCTGGCATCCGCCTGCTGACACACCAGACGGTGCTCGACCTGCGCAGGGTCGGTGAGCAATGGCAAGCCTGGGCTGGCGAACGGCTGCTGGCCTGCGCCCCCGTGGTGGTGCTGGCCGGGGCCGCCGAAGTACGGCGCTTCGAGCCGTGCGCACAGCTGCCGCTCAAGCGCATCCGCGGGCAGATCACCCGCCTGCCGGCCACCGCCGGGAGCCGCGCGCTGCGCACCGTGGTGTGTGCGGAGGGCTATGTGGCGCCACCGCGCGACGATGAACACACCCTGGGCGCGAGCTTCGACTTCCATAGCGAAGACCTGGCGCCGACGGTGGCCGAGCACCAAGGCAACCTGGCGTTGCTGGATGAAATTTCCCCCGACCTGGCCCGGCGCCTGGGCACCGCCGGACTGGACCCGGCACAGTTGCACGGGCGCGCGGCGTTCCGCTGCACCAGCCCCGACTACCTGCCGATCGTCGGCCCGATGGCCGATACCCTGGCGTTCAGCGAAGCCTATGCGGTGCTCGGCCGCGATGCGCGGCAGGTGCCAGAGGTGCCCTGCCCGTGGCTGGGTGGCCTGTATGTGAACAGCGGGCATGGCTCGCGGGGCTTGATCACCGCACCGCTGAGTGGCGAGCTGGTGGCCGCCTGGGTATGCGGCGAGCCGCTGCCGTTGCCGCGGGCAGTGGCGGAGGCTTGTCATCCGAACCGGTTTGCCTTGCGCAGGTTGATTCGCGGCAAATGAGCGGACCGGGGCTGCTGCGCAGCCCATCGCCGGCGAGCCAGCGCTCACAAAGGAAACGGTGGTATATAACAGATCGATCTAAAACTCTCACAAACCGCACAGGTCAGTTCCTTCAAGTGCCCTAATCCGGGGCACTCCCTCCCCAACGGAAAAACCGGTAAGGACCTATGTGCGGATTAGCAGGAGAGTTGCGTTTCACCCCCATCGACCAAGCCCCTCGCCCGGCCGACCTGGCTGCGGTAGAGCGCATTACCCATCACTTGGCGCCGCGCGGCCCGGACGCCTGGGGCTTCCATAGCCAGGGCCCGATTGCCCTGGGTCACCGGCGCCTGAAAATCATGGACCTGTCCGACGGCTCGGCGCAGCCGATGGTCGACAACACCCTGGGCCTGTCGCTGGCGTTCAACGGCGCCATCTACAACTTCCCCGAACTGCGCCAGGAGCTGCAGGCGCTGGGCTACACCTTCTGGTCCGACGGCGACACCGAGGTGCTGCTCAAGGGCTACCACGCCTGGGGCGCCGCCTTGCTGCCAAAGCTCAACGGCATGTTCGCCCTGGCCATCTGGGAGCGCGACAACCAGCGCTTGTTCCTCGCCCGCGACCGCCTGGGTGTCAAACCCTTGTACCTGTCGCGCAATGGCGAGCGCCTGCGTTTCGCCTCGACCCTGCCAGCACTGCTCAAGGGCGGTGACATCGACCCGGTGCTCGACCCGGTGGCACTCAACCACTACCTGAACTTCCACGCGGTGGTACCGGCACCACGCACCCTGCTGGCCAACGTGCAGAAGCTCGAGCCTGGCACCTGGATGCGCGTCGACCGCCATGGCGAAGTGGAACGCCAGACTTGGTGGCAGCTGCACTACGGCGCCACGCCAGACGAGCGCGAGCTGGACCTCGAAGGCTGGACCACCCGCGTGCTCGATGCCACGCGCGAGGCCGTGGCCATTCGCCAACGTGCCGCCGTGGATGTGGGCGTGCTGCTCTCCGGCGGGGTCGACTCCAGCTTGCTGGTCGGCCTGCTGCGCGAAGCAGGCGTGGACGACCTGTCGACCTTCTCCATCGGTTTCGAGGACGCTGGCGGCGAACGCGGCGACGAGTTCCAGTACTCCGACCTGATCGCCCGGCACTACGGTACCCGCCACCACCAATTGCGCATTGCCGAACACGAAATCATCGAGCAACTGCCGGCGGCGTTCCGCGCCATGAGCGAACCGATGGTCAGCCACGACTGCATCGCCTTCTACCTGCTGTCGCGGGAGGTGGCGAAACATTGCAAGGGCGTGCAAAGCGGCCAGGGCGCCGACGAACTGTTCGCCGGCTACCACTGGTACCCGCAGGTGGACGGCGCCGAGGACGCCTTCAGCGCCTACCGTGCGGCCTTCTTCGACCGCAGCCACGCCGAATACCGCGACACCATGCAACCCTCCTGGCTGCTGGAAACCGATGCGGCGGGCGACTTCGTGCGCGAACACTTTGCCCGCCCCGGCGCCGCCGATGCGGTGGACAAGGCCCTGCGCCTGGACAGCACGGTGATGCTGGTGGAAGACCCGGTCAAACGGGTGGACAACATGACCATGGCCTGGGGCCTGGAGGCGCGCACGCCGTTCCTCGACTACCGCCTGGTGGAGCTGTCGGCGCGCATCCCCGCGCGCTTCAAGTTGCCCGAGGGTGGCAAGCAGGTACTCAAGCAGGCCGCCCGGCGGGTGATCCCGCATGAGGTGATCGACCGCAAGAAGGGCTACTTCCCGGTGCCAGGCCTGAAGCACCTGGAAGGCGCCACCCTTGGCTGGGTACGTGAACTGCTGACCGACCCCAGCCAGGACCGGGGGCTGTTCAACCCGGCCATGCTCGACCGCCTGCTGAGCAACCCGCACGGCCAATTGACCCCGCTGCGCGGCTCCAAGCTGTGGCAACTGGCGGCACTGAACCTGTGGCTGACCGAACAAGGACTCTGATCGATGAAAGCCCACGAAACTGCTTACGGCCAGCGCCTGCTGCGCGGCCAGGCGCCTTCCTACGAGCGCCTGCAGGCACGCCTGGCCGGCGATGGCAGCCAGCCCCACGACCAGCCGCGCGCCGTACATTGCGGCTGGGGCCGGCTGCTGATCGGCCACACCTACGCCGACCCGGCCCGGCTGGCCGAGGACCTGCTCGGCGAGTGCCGGGGCGAACGCGACATCGCGCTGTATGTGGCGGCGCCCCAGCAGGTGCTGGCCCATGCGCCACAGCAGCTGTTTCTCGACCCGTCCGACACCCTGCGCCTGTGGTTCACCGATTACCGCCCGGCGCAGCGGGTGTTCCGCGGCTTCCGCGTACGCCGGGCGCAGAATCCCGGCGACTGGCAGGCCATCAACACGTTGTACCAAGCGCGCGGCATGTTGCCGGTCGTCCCCGAGCTGCTCACCCCCCTTGACCAGGGTGGTCCCGTCTACTGGCTGGCCGAGGACGAAGACAGCGGCGCAGTCATCGGCAGCGTCATGGGCCTGAACCACGCCAAGGCATTCGACGACCCCGAGCACGGCAGCAGCCTGTGGTGCCTGGCGGTGGATCCGCACTGCACCCGCCCCGGCGTCGGCGAAGTGCTGGTACGCCACCTGATCGAGCATTTCATGAGCCGCGGCCTGGCTTACCTGGACCTGTCGGTGCTGCACGACAACCGCCAGGCCAAGCGCCTGTACCAGAAACTAGGGTTTCGCAACCTGCCGACTTTTGCGGTCAAGCGCAAGAACGGCATCAACGAGCAGTTGTTTCTCGGCCCTGGACCGCAGGCAGACCTCAACCCCTATGCCCGCATAATCGTCGACGAAGCGCTGCGCCGGGGTATCGAGGTGCAAGTAGACGACGCCGCTGCCGGGCTGTTCACCCTCAGCCTCGGCGGGCGCCGAATTCGCTGCCGGGAATCGCTGAGCGACCTGACCAGCGCCGTCACCATGACCCTGTGCCAGGACAAGCGCCTGACCCGGCAGGCCCTGCATAACGCCGGGCTCAAGGTGCCGGCACAGCAGCTGGCCGGCAACGCCGACGACAACCTGGCGTTTCTCGACGAGCACGCAGCAGTGGTGGTCAAACCGGTCGATGGCGAGCAGGGCCAAGGTGTCGCGGTCAACCTCACCACGATCGAGGACATCACCCGCGCCGTCGAGCATGCGCGCCAGTACGACAGCCGCGTATTGCTGGAAAGCTTCCATGCCGGGCATGACCTGCGCATCGTGGTCATCGGTTATGAAGTGGTGGCCGCCGCCATTCGCCACCCGGCGCAGGTGGTGGGTGACGGCAAGCACAGCATTCGCCAGCTGATCGAGGCGCAGAGCCGCCGCCGGCAGGCGGCTACTGGCGGCGAAAGCAAGATTCCGCTCGATGAAGAGACCGAACGCACCCTGGGCGCGGCGGGCCATTGCTACGACGATGTGCTGCCACCAGGGCAGCATTTGAACGTGCGGCGCACCGCCAACCTGCACACCGGCGGCACCCTGGAAGACGTGACCGAACGCCTGCACCCGACGCTGGCCGAGGCCGCCGTCCGGGCAGCGCGGACGCTGGAGATCCCGGTGGTGGGGCTGGATTTCATGGTGCGCGATGCCGGGCAGCCGGAGTACGTGATCATCGAAGCCAACGAGCGGGCCGGGTTGGCCAACCACGAGCCGCAGCCGACCGCCGAGCGTTTCATCGACCTGCTGTTTCCGCATAGCCGGCCTTTGGCGTGAACCCGTGCCGGCCTCTTCGCGGGTAAGCCGCGAAAAGGCCGACACAGCAGTAAAGGAGTCCGACCATGTCCGAGCGACATCCCGAACCCGATCTCGACTACCTCAAACGCGTCCTGCTGGAGATGCTCGCCATCCCCAGCCCCACAGGTTTCACCGACACCATCGTGCGCTACGTGGCCGAGCGCCTGGAGGAGCTGGGCATTCCCTTCGAGCTGACCCGCCGCGGCACCATCCGTGCCACGCTCAAGGGGCGGCAAAGCTCGCCGGACCGCGCCGTGTCCGCCCACCTGGACACCATCGGCGCCAGCGTCCGGCAATTGCTCGACAATGGCCGCCTGGCCCTGGCGCCGGTGGGCTGCTGGTCCAGCCGCTTCGCCGAGGGCAGCCGGGTCAGCGTGTTCACCGACACCGGCGTGTTCCGTGGCAGCGTGCTGCCGCTGATGGCCAGCGGGCACGCCTTCAACACCGCCATCGACCAGATGCCGATCAGCTGGGAGCATGTGGAAGTGCGCCTGGACGCCTACTGCGCCACCCGCGCCGATTGCGAGGCGCTGGGTGTAAGCATCGGTGACTTCGTCGCCTTCGACCCGTTGCCCGAATTCACCGAAAGCGGCCATATCAGCGCCCGCCACCTGGATGACAAGGCCGGCGTGGCGGCACTGTTGGCGGCACTGAAGGCAGTGGTGGAAAGCGGCCGTCAGCCACTGATCGACTGCCATCCATTGTTCACCATTACCGAGGAAACCGGTTCGGGCGCCGCCGGTGCCCTGCCCTGGGATGTCAGCGAGTTCGTCGGTATCGACATTGCCCCGGTGGCGCCCGGCCAGGCCTCCAGCGAACATGCGGTGAGCGTGGCCATGCAGGACTCGTCGGGGCCTTACGACTACCACCTGTCGCGACACCTGCTGAAGCTGGCTGGCGACTACGACCTGCCGGTGCGCCGCGACCTGTTCCGTTATTACTTCAGCGATGCCCACTCGGCGGTGACGGCAGGCCACGATATCCGCACCGCACTGGTGGCGTTCGGTTGCGATGCCACGCATGGCTACGAACGCACCCACATCGATAGCCTGGCGGCGCTGAGCCGGTTGCTGTCGGCGTACCTGTTGAGCCCGCCGGTGTTTGCCAGCGACTCGCAGCCGGCCAATGCGTCCCTGGAGCGCTTCAGCCACCAGCTGGAACATGATGCGCAGATGGAGAGCGAGACACGGGTACCCGCGGTGGATAGCCTGGTCGGTCACAAAGCTTGAGGGCCCCGGGGCTGCCCTGCAGCCCATCGCGGCGCCAAAATGCCGAATGTTTCGCGTAGCATGCCCGCACCCACACCCTAGGCAACGCCCATCATGCTGATCCCTTACGACCAACTGCAAGCCGAAACCCTGACCCGTCTGATCGAAGACTTCGTCACCCGCGACGGCACCGACAACGGCGACGATACCCCGCTGGAAACCCGCGTGCTGCGGGTGCGTCAGGCCTTGGCCAAAGGCCAGGCGTTCATCCTGTTCGATCCGGAAAGCCAGCAGTGCCAGTTGCTGGCCAGGCATGATGTGCCGCGCGAGCTGCTCGGCTAGCAGGTCTGGTCCGTTCGCGGGCAAACTCGCCCCACAGCCACGGCATGCTGCTCCCGGCCCGCTCAACCCCGTGTGCGGGCGGGTCTACCGGAACACTGGCCAGGGCAGGCGTCTTGCCTGGCGTCCTTGATGCGCTTGTACACCTCGGCCCGATGCACCGGCACCTCGCGCGGTGCATCCACGCCAAAGCGCACTACCCCGTCGCGCGCGTCCACCACCATGAGCCGAATGTCATCGCCGATCATGATGACCTCCCCCACTTCGCGTCCTATTACCAACATGCTCCAGTCCTCCAGCGAAAGGGAAAACCGGAGCCTGCCTTGCGGACATCTGGCTACTCAATAGTTCCGCGGCGATTCAGAAGCGCCCTACATAACGAAGTAATTTGTCTTACAGACCAATCATCGTGAATGGGCCTTGGCACGCATTTTCATTGCCATGTCGGCCATCTCGTCATACAGCCGCTCGGGCGCCTGGCGTTTCAGTTGCCAGGCCTGGCGCCCGGCTTCGTGGGGCAGGATCAGGAATTCGCCGGCGGCAACCTGCCGGTGGATGTAGTCGGCGATTTCCGCAGCATTGATCGGCGATCCCTCCAGCAGCTTGCCCACCTGCGCCTTCATCGCCGGGTTAGGCCCGCGGAACGAATCCAGCAGGTTGGTCTGGAAGAACGACGGGCACACCACATGCACCGCTACTTCGAGCTGGCGCAGCTCCACCAGCAGGCTCTCCGACAAGGCCAGCACGCCGGCCTTGGCCACGTTGTAGTTGCTCATGCCCGGGCCCTGCATCAACGCCGCCATCGAAGCGATGTTGATGATGCGCCCCTTGCTGCGCTCCAGCAGCGGCAGGAACGCCTTGCAGCCCTTGACCACCCCCATCAGGTTGATCGCGAGCTGCCAGTCCCAGTCTTCCAGCGACAATTCGGCGAAGAACCCGCCCGCGGCGACACCGGCGTTGTTGACGATCACATCGATGCCGCCGAACTGCTCGCTGCAGGCCTGCGCCAGGGCGGTGAGCTGGCTGTAGTCACGCACGTCGCAGCGCTGGACGAAGCCGTCGCCGCCGGCCTTGCGTACGCCTTCCAGGGTGTCGCGCAGGCCGCCTTCGTTGACGTCGGCCAGCGCCAGGCGCCAGCCCTCGCGCGCCCAGCGCAGGGCGATCTCGCGACCGAGGCCGGACCCGGCGCCGGTGATCATGATGCGGTTTTGCATGGTGGCTGGCCTTGTTTGCATGAAGAGTGACTGGAGTCTAAACAAGGGCCAGGGTAACGGCAGGGTTCATCAGGGTAGTGAATGGGGCAGCATGCGTCCGTGCCAGCACTGCCCGTACACCAATGGAATCTTTCCCAAGCGGCGTCGGTCCCAATCTACAAGAGGCCAGCAGTCCGAGGCCCTTGACCCCCAACCACGCAAGGACTCCGTCATGACCACGATTCTGATCATCATCCTGATTCTGCTGTTGATTGGTGGCTTACCGGTCTTCCCACATTCACGCAGCTGGGGCTACGGCCCGTCCGGCATCATCGGCGTGGTGCTGGTGATCCTGCTGGTGTTGTTGCTGCTAGGCATGATCTAGCGCCGCAGACAAGAAAAAACCGCGCCGAAGCGCGGTTTTTTCATTGCCGTGAGGATCAGTGCGAAACAGCGCCCGATGCTCCCAGGCCAGTCTGCGAACGCACGAACTGCGGGAAGAACAGCGCACGTTCGTCTTCGGCAGCCTTGGACTTGTCGGTGATCGAGAAGAACCAGATACCGACGAAGGCGATCAGCATCGAGAACAGTGCCGGATACTCGTACGGGTAGATCGGCTTTTCGTGGCCGAGGATCTGTACCCAGATGGTCGGGCCGAGGATCATCAGCGTCACCGCACTGACCAGGCCCAGCCAGCCGCCGATCATGGCGCCACGGGTGGTCAGCTTTTTCCAGTACATCGAGAGCAGCAGTACCGGGAAGTTGCAGCTGGCGGCGATGGAGAACGCCAGGCCGACCATGAAGGCGATGTTCTGCTTCTCGAACAGGATGCCCAGGCCGATCGCCAGTACGCCGAGGGCGACGGTGGTGATCTTCGACACGCGGATCTCGTCCTTGTCGTTGGCCTTGCCCTTGCGCCATACGCTGGCGTACAGGTCGTGGGATACCGCCGAGGCACCGGCGAGGGTGAGGCCGGCAACCACCGCGAGGATGGTGGCGAAGGCCACTGCCGAGATGAAGCCGAGGAACACGCTGCCACCCACGGCATTGGCCAGGTGCACCGCTGCCATGTTGTTGCCACCCAGCAGGGCGCCAGCGGCGTCCTTGAAGTCCGGGTTGGTGCTGACCAGCAGGATGGCGCCAAAGCCGATGATGAAGGTCAGGATGTAGAAGTAGCCAATGAAACCGGTGGCATACAGCACGCTCTTGCGCGCTTCCTTGGCGTCACCGACGGTGAAGAAGCGCATCAGGATATGCGGCAGGCCGGCGGTACCGAACATCAGTGCCAGGCCCAGCGAGAAGGCCGAGATCGGGTCCTTGACCAGGCCGCCCGGGCTCATGATCGCTTCGCCCTTGGCGTGCACCTTGATCGCTTCGGAGAACAGCGTGTTGAAGTCGAAGCCCACGTGCTTCATCACCATCAGCGCCATGAAGCTGGCCCCGGACAGCAGCAGCACGGCCTTGATGATCTGTACCCAGGTGGTGGCCAGCATGCCGCCGAACAGTACGTACAGGCACATCAGGATACCGACCAGGATCACCGCCACGTGGTAGTCCAGGCCGAACAGCAGCTCGATCAGCTTGCCGGCACCGACCATCTGCGCGATCAGGTAGAACGCTACCACCACCAGCGAACCGGAGGCCGACAGCGTGCGGATCTCCTTCTGCCCGAGGCGGTACGAGGCCACGTCGGCAAAAGTGTACTTGCCCAGGTTGCGCAGGCGTTCGGCGATCAGGAAGAGGATGATCGGCCAGCCGACCAGGAAGCCGATCGAGTAGATCAGGCCGTCGTAGCCGGAAGTGAACACCAGCGCGGAAATGCCCAGGAACGAGGCCGCCGACATGTAGTCACCGGCAATTGCCAGGCCATTCTGGAAACCTGTGATCTTGCCGCCTGCGGCGTAGTAGTCGGAAGCCGACTTGTTGCGCTTGGAAGCCCAGTAGGTGATGCCGAGGGTAAAGGCGACAAAGGCCACGAACATGGCGATGGCGGAAACGTTCAGCGGTTGTTTCTGCACCTCGCCGGTCAGGGCATCGGCGGCCCACACGGCGGGTGCGAAGGCACCGCAGGCCAGTACGGCCAAGGTTTTGGCATGTCGAATCATTGTTGCGCCTCCTTCAGGATGGCCTTGTTCAGCTCATCGAACTCGCCATTGGCGCGGCGCACGTAGATGGCGGTCAGCACGAATGCCGAGACGATCAGGCCGACGCCCAGGGGAATGCCCCAGGTAATCGAGGAGTCCGGGCTGAGCTTGGTACCCAGGATATGCGGACCGTAGGCGATCAGGAGGATGAAGGCGCAGTACAGGCCGAGCATGATCGCCGAGAGGATCCAGGCGAACCGTTCGCGCTTGGTGACCAGCTCCTTGAAACGGGGGCTGTTTTGTATCGAGAGGTAAATGCTGTCGTTCATTGTTTTTGTCCTAGCAGCACAGATAGGGGAGAACCCACGACCCCTACTTTATGCGGCTGTCGGACGCCAACCAGACGACCTTAGTCTTAGATGCAACGGTGTTTTACCCGTTGCGTAACAAAGTGAAGGCCCATGTGAAGGCCCATTCGCGGGCACGCCCGCCCCCACAGGATTTTCGCTGCCCTTGAAGTCGGTGCAGTTCCTGTGGGAGCGGGCGTGCCCGGAAGCAGCAAAACTGGCCCTGACGGGTTGTTACTTGCCGGTCCACTCCTTCACGCGCTCAGGGTGCTTGGCCACCCAGTCCTTGGCCGCCGCTTCAGGCTTGGCCCCTTCCTGGATCGCCAGCATCACCTCGCCAATCTCGTCCTTCGACTGCCAGCTGAACTTCTTCAGGAACTCCGCCACTTCCGGCGCCTTGCTCGCCAGCTCCTTGCTGCCGATGCTGTTCACGGTTTCAGCAGCGCCATACACGCCTTTCGGGTCTTCGAGGAACTTCAACTTCCACTTGGCGAACATCCAGTGCGGTACCCAGCCGGTCACCGCGATCGACTGCTGCTTGTTGTAGGCACGGCCCAGCTCTGCCGTCATCGCCGCACCGGAGCTGGCCTGCAGCTTGTAGCCGGTCAGGTCGTAGTCCTTGATGGCCTGCTCGGTCTTCAGCATCACCCCGGAACCGGCGTCGATGCCGACGATCTTCTGCTTGAAGGTATCGTCGGTCTTGAGGTCGGCGATGCTCACCGCCTTGACGTACTCGGGGACGATCAGGCCGATCTTGGCGTCCTTGAAGTTAGGGCCGTAGTCGACCACGTTGTCCTTGTTCTTGGCCCAGTATTCGCCATGGGTCACCGGCAACCAGGCCGACAACATGGCATCGAGCTTGCCGGTAGCCACGCCCTGCCACATGATCCCGGTGGCCACAGCCTGCAGCTTGACGTCGTAGCCGAGCTTCTGCTTGATCACTTCGGCGGCCACGTTGGTGGTTGCCACGCTGTCGGCCCAACCATCCACGTAACCAATGCTTACTTCTTTAGCCATTGCCTGTGCAGCGCCCATGGCCATTACCAAGGCGGTGCCCACACCCAGGAAACGTCGCATTTTTCTCAAAGCAGCCATCAAAGCATCCCCTCGTCAGGTCTAGGAGATTGCATCATCTTCCTGCCACACCGGGCGACCTGCTCCACGTGCGACCTGTACCCGCCCATATGCGACAGCACTATGCCATTAGCGCCATCCCCCAGCGCCGACCTGCGCGATCCTTGCATGCCAAAGGTTTGGCGTCAGGCTACTATCTAGCCTTTTGCACCTGACGATGGACCGCCCGATGCCCCGCTCTGCCCGCCTGCTGTTGCCGTTGTACCTGCTTGCCTGCCTGCTCGCCCTGCTGGGGCTGGGAGGGCTCTGGTACGGGCTCGGCAAGCCGGTGCGACTGCCCGACGCCGCCAGCCCGACGCACAAGCTGCAATGCGCCTCGTACACACCGTTCGACAAGGACCAGTCGCCCTACGACCGCCCGTTCCGCCTGCGCCCGGAGCGCATGGACGCCGACCTGGCGTTGCTCGCCGAGCGATTCCAGTGCATCCGCACCTATTCCCAGACCGGTCTTGAGGCAATTCCGGCGCTGGCCCGCAAACATGGGCTGAAGCTGATACTGGGCGCCTGGGTCAACGCCCACGCGGCCGACACCGAGAAGGAAATCGAGCTGCTGATCGCCGCCGCCAACGCCAACCCCGACGTGGTCAGCGCGGTGATCGTCGGCAACGAGACGCTGCTGCGCAAGGAAGTCACCGGCACCCAGCTGGCCAATTTGATCGCCCGGGTGAAAAGCCAGGTAAAGGTGCCGGTGACCTACGCCGATGTGTGGGAGTTCTGGCTGCAGCACCCGCAAGTGGCGCCGGCGGTGGACTTCCTCACCATCCACCTGCTGCCGTACTGGGAGGACGACCCGCGTGGCATCGATCAAGCCTTGGCCCATGTCGCCGATGTGCGCCGGGTATTCGGCACGCGCTTCGCGCCCAAGGACATCCTGATCGGCGAGACCGGCTGGCCCAGCGAAGGCCGCCAGCGCGAGACAGCGGTACCGAGCCGGGTCAACGAGGCTCGCTTCATTCGCGGCTTCGTCGCCATGGCGCAAAGCAACGGTTGGCATTACAACCTGATCGAGGCGTTCGACCAGCCATGGAAGCGCGCCAACGAAGGGGCGGTCGGCGGTTACTGGGGGCTTTACGATGCCGACCGGCAGGACAAGGGCGTGCTCGAAGGGCCAGTAAGCAACTTGCCGCACTGGCCGCAGTGGTTGCTGGCCAGTGCGCTGCTGGCGGCGGCCATGCTGATGCTGGCCGGGCGCCCCGCTACACCGGCAGCGGCGCTGCTGTTACCGCTGCTGGCGGCGTTTGGCGCAGGTTGCCTGGGGCTGTGGGGCGAGCTGATGCGCACCCATGCACGGTTTGCCGGGGAATGGCTGTGGGCGCTGTTGCTGGCGGGGCTTAACCTGCTGGTGCTGGCCCATGCCGTGCTGGCCCTGGCACGGCGCGGCGGCTGGCGCGAGCGGCTGTTCGCCTGGCTGCACGCACGGGCGGGCTGGCTGTTGCTGGCGGCGGGCTTTGCCGCTGCGGTGAGCATGCTGGCAATGGTGTTTGACCCACGCTATCGCAGCTTCCCCAGCGCAGCGCTGGCTTTGCCGGCGCTGGTGTTTGCGCTATGGCCGGTACCGGCGCGGCGGGCGGAAGTGGCATTGCTGGCGTTCATCGTGGGTGCCGGGGTGGCGCCGCAGTTGTTCGTGGAAGGGCTGGAGAACCAGCAGGCCTGGCTGTGGGCGCTGGTCAGTTTGCTGATGACGGCGGCGTTGTGGCGCAGTTTGCGCATTACTCGCAAGGCCTGAAAGCAGATACCCGGCAGGAGTGGCCCACCGCGACACCAGGCAGCTCGTTGTATCTAGAGGAATAGCGCCAACAGGTAGGAGCGGATTTATCCGCGAAGCAGGCGACGCGGTGTATGGCACCGCCTGTGCCGGTGATTGCAGCTGAAGCCGCTCCTATAGAGACGGCGTAGCCCCAGCATTTCGCACCAACCGCAACCCCGCCAGTACCAGCGCAAACGTCGCCATGCTGGCGGTATACAGCACCAGCGCCGGCACCGCGAAGACCAGCCCGAGCAGCGCCAGCCACCAGCCACGACGGCCGCCGATGACCTGCGCCAGCAACGCCAGCCCCAGCCCGCCCCAGGCCAGCACCTGATGATGAATGCCCAGCCCCAGCAACGAGCGCACCTCACATTGCCAATAAGCCGCCGGCGCGGTGCACAGCCCTACCCACTGCGCGTCCTCCATCAGCCCATAGCGCACACCATAACTGGCAGCAAGCCACAGCCCCAGAAACAGCACAAGCAGCGCAGGCGGCAGCGAACGAGACATCCGGTTCTCCAATAGCGGTAATCGAAAGCATCCATGATCGCTGATGCCTTGTTGTAAGGCAAAATCACAACCCTGCAGCTATGTTGCAGATAACAAGTACACAAAAGGCCACCACGCCTGGCAACTTTGCCCGGCCCGCTGTGGTCCTAGCCTGCACACTGCTCGACCTTGCGTTCTTTTGGGGGATTACATGCTTCGATCTTTGCGCCTCGCTGCCTTGCTCGGCGGCCTGCTCATGGCTGTGGCCGCTTCGGCGCGGGATATCGACGCCGCGAGTTATGGCTACCCCTTGACCAACCCGTTCGAGGCCACCATCGCCACGACGCCGCCGGAGCAGCGCCCTACCCTGCCCGGCGATGACGAAATCAACCAGTCCGACTACAGCCTCAACCTGCGCCCGGAGCGTGAATTCAGCCTGCCCGACAATTTCTGGGCGGTGAAGAAGCTCAAGTACCGCCTGGCCCGCCAGGACCGTCAGGCACCGTTGATCTTCATCATCGCCGGCACGGGCGCCCCTTATAGCAGCAGCATCAACGAATACCTGAAGAAGCTGTTCTACCAGGCCGGCTTCCATGTGGTGCAACTGTCGTCACCTACCAGCTACGACTTCATGAGCGCTGCCTCACGCTTCGCCACCCCCGGCGTCAGCCAGGAAGATGCCGAAGACATGTACCGGGTGATGCAGGCGGTGCGTGCGCAGCACCCGCGCCTGCCGGTCAGCGACTTCTACCTCACCGGCTACAGCCTGGGGGCACTGGATGCGGCGTTTGTCAGCCACCTGGACGAAACCCGCCGCAGCTTCAACTTCAAGCGCGTGCTGCTGCTGAACCCGCCAGTGAACCTGTACACCTCGATCAACAACCTCGACAAGCTGGTGCAAACCCAGGTCAAGGGCATCGACCGCAGTACCACGTTCTATGAGTTGATGCTGGCCAAGCTGACCCGCTACTTCCAGGACAAGGGCTACATCGACCTCAATGAAGCCCTGCTGTACGACTTCCAGCAGTCGCGCCAGCACCTGTCCAACGAACAGATGGCCATGCTGATCGGCACGTCGTTCCGCTTCTCCGCAGCCGACATCGCCTTCACCTCGGACCTGATCAACCGCCGCGGCCTGATCATTCCGCCGAAGTTCCCGATCACCGAGGGCAGCAGCCTCACGCCGTTCTTCAAGCGCGCGCTGCAGTGCGACTTCGACTGCTACATGACCGAGCAGGTCATCCCCATGTGGCGCGCCCGCACCGACGGCAACAGCATCCTGCAGCTGGTCAACCAGGTCAGCCTGTATGCCCTGGAAGACTACCTGCGCAGCAGCGACAAGATCGCCGTGATGCACAACGCCGACGACGTCATCCTCGGCCCGGGCGACATCGGTTTCCTGCGCAAGGTGTTCGGCGACCGCCTGACCCTTTACCCCCACGGCGGCCATTGCGGCAACCTCAATTACCGCGTCAACAGTGACGCCATGCTGGAGTTCTTCCGTGGTTAACAAACTCCTCTTCGCCACTGCCCTGTTCGCCGCCGGGCATGCCCTGGCTGCCGAAACCGCCCCGCGTGCCAGCGTGATCGAGGCCGACCCGCAGGTCACCAGCGCGCCGCTGACGCCGGAGGCCGACGGCTTCCTCGACCCGTTGCGCGAGTTGAAATTCAACCCGGGGCTGGACCAGCGCGAGTTCGAACGCTCGACCCTGGAAGCGCTGAACGTGTACGACCCGCTGGAGTCGATCAACCGCCGCATCTACCACTTCAACTACCGCCTCGACCAATGGGTGCTGCTGCCGCTGGTCAGCGGTTACCAGTACGTCACGCCGCGCTTCGTGCGCACTGGCGTGAGCAACTTCTTCAACAACCTGGGCGATGTGCCGAACCTGTTCAACAGTGTGTTGCAGCTCAAGGCCAAGCGCTCGGCGGAGATCACCGCGCGGCTGATGTTCAACACCATCATCGGTGTCGGGGGGCTATGGGACCCGGCGACCAAGATGGGCCTGCCGCGCCAGAGCGAAGACTTCGGCCAGACCCTGGGCTTCTATGGCGTGCCGGACGGCCCATACCTGATGCTGCCGGTGCTGGGCCCGTCGAACCTGCGCGATACCACCGGGCTGGTGGTGGACTATGCCGGCGAGCAGGCGATCAACTACCTGAACGTGGCCGAAGCCAGCAGTGACCACCCGGAACTCTTTGCCCTGCGCGTGGTGGACAAGCGTTACACCACCAACTTCCGCTACGGCCAGCTCAACTCGCCGTTCGAGTATGAAAAGGTGCGCTATGTGTATACCCAGGCGCGCAAGCTGCAGATAGCCGAGTAAGCGGGCCTGGCCTCTTCGCGGGTAAACCCGCTCCCACAGGGATCGCACAATACCTGAGGGGCGTGCAGTCGCTAGGGGAGCGGGTTACCGCGAAGAGGCCGGCACAGGCAACATCAAATCCCCAGAAACTGGCAAAGCTCCCGCTTCTTGGCCAAGGCATCCCTGCGCCCCAGCTCGATCAGCTCACTGCAATAGCTGGCCTCGAACAACAGGTAACTCAACACCCCCGCGCCACTGGTCCGGGTCGCCCCCGGCCCGCGCAGGAACAGGCGCAACGCCGCCGGCAACTCGCGCCGGTGGCGAGCGGCAATCTCGTCCAGCGGCTGACTGGGTGCAACCACCAGCACGTCGATGGGCGCCAGCCCCAGGCGCCGGGCATCGAGGTGCGCCGGCAACAGACGGCTCAGGTGGTTGAGGCGCTGCAGCAGTTCGATGTCGTCTTCCAGGCTGTCGATGAATGTGCTGTTGAGCATGTGCCCGCCGATCTGCGCTAGGCTCGGCTGCTGCCCGCTGAACACACGTTGGGTCGGCAATGGCGGCGCTGGCCGCTGCGGGTTGCCACTGACCCCGACCACCAGAACGCGGCTGGCGCCCAGGTGCAGGGCCGGGCTGATCGGCGCCGACTGGCGTACCGCGCCATCCCCGTAATACTCATCGCCAAGCTGCACCGGGGCGAACAACAGCGGGATGGCGGCGCTGGCCAGCAGGTGGTCGATGGTCAACGGCGTGGGCATGCCGATACGGCGGTGGCGCAACCAGGCCTCGATGGTACCGCGGCCCTGGTAGAAGGTAACTGCCTGGCCGGACTCATAGCCGAACGCCGTCACCGCGACGGCCCGTAATTGTTCGGCAGCGAGGGAATGGGCGATGCCGTCCAGGTTCAGATGCGCCTGCAGCAGGCCACGCAATGGGCTGCTGTCGAGCAACGCCACCGGCGCCGGGCCACCCAGGCCCAGCAGGTTGTGGCCAACGAAGCGGCTGGCCTGACGGACCACGCCCGGCCAGTCGCTGCGGATCACCTGGTGGCTGCGGAAGTTCTGCCAGAACGCCGTGAGCTTTTGCACGGTGTCATGGAAGTGGGTGGCGCCACTGGCCAGGGTCACGGCATTGATGGCACCGGCAGAGGTGCCGACAATGACCGGGAACGGGTTATGTGCGCCCGCAGGCAGCAGCTCGGCGATGCCGGCCAGCACGCCGACCTGGTAGGCGGCACGGGCGCCGCCGCCAGAAAGAATAAGACCGGTTACCGGGGGTGGGGCCATGTCATCCTTCCTGGATCAGTTGTTTTCAGGCCCGGCCTCTTAGCGGGCACGCCCGCTCCACAGGATCACCACAGGCTTGGCAATCCACGGACCTGTGGGAGCGGGCAAGCCCGCAAAGAGGCCGGCACAGGCAAAATCAGTTCAGCGCTTCTTCTTGTCGTAAAGCCGCGGCGCCCCTTCGGGCCGCGACTTGAAGCGCCGGTGTGCCCAGAGGTACTGCTCGGGGCATTCGCGCAACACGCGCTCGACCCACTGGTTGATACGCAGGCAGTCGGCCTCTTCGCTTTCGCCAGGGAAGTCCGCCAACGGCGGGTGTATTACCAGACGATAGCCGCTACCGTCCTCCAGGCGCTTCTGAGTGAACGGAATCACCTGCGCCTTGCCCAGGCGCGCGAATTTGGTGGTGGCGGTCACCGTCGCCGCCGGGATACCGAACAGCGGCACGAAGATGCTCTGCTTGGCGCCGTAGTCCTGGTCCGGTGCGTACCAGATCGCCCGGCCCGAGCGCAGCAGCTTGAGCATGCCGCGTACATCCTCGCGCTCTACGGCCAGCGAATCGAGGTTATGCCGCTCACGGCCGCTGCGCTGGATGAAATCGAACAACGGGTTGCCATGCTCACGGTACATGCCGTCGATGGTGTGCTGCTGGCCCAACAGCGCGGCGCCGATTTCCAGGGTGGTGAAGTGCACCGCCATGAGGATGGCGCCCTGCCCCGCCTGCTGCGCGGCCTGCAGGTGCTCCAGCCCCTCGACGTGGGCCAGGCGCGCCAGCCGCGCCTTCGGCCACCACCAGCTCATGGCCATTTCGAAGAAGGCGATGCCGGTGGAGGCGAAGTTGGCCTTGAGCAGACGCTGCCGCTCGTCGACCGACAGCTCCGGGAAGCACAGCTCCAGGTTGCGCGCGGCAATGCGCCGCCGCTCACCGGCAAAGCGGTACATCACCGCCCCCAGCCCGGCACCGACCTTCAACAGCACCCGGTACGGCAGCTGGACCACCAGCCACAGCAGGCCCAGGCCCAGCCACAGGCCCCAGAAACGTGGGTGAAGGAAATAGGGACGAAAACGCGGACGTTCCATTGAAGCTTCCGGAAAGACAAAGGCCGCGCATTCTACAACGGATCAGCGCATGTTGCGGGCAACCGGTCTTATCGTTATAAGTCAGGGCACTTTTTTCGCAACAAGCCGTCTATGCAGACCATGAGCCCAAACACCACACCCGACTCCGCCTCCGTGTTCCAGCTCAAGGGCAGCATGCTTGCCATTACCGTGCTGGAACTGGCGCGCAATGACCTTGAGGCCCTTGACCGCCAGTTGGCGGCCAAAGTCGCCCAGGCACCGAACTTCTTCAGCAACACGCCGCTGGTGCTGGCGCTGGACAAGCTGCCGGCCGACGTGGGCGCAATCGACCTGCCTGGCTTGATGCGGATCTGCCGCCACCACGGCCTGCGCACCCTGGCCATCCGCGCCAGCCGTATCGAGGACATTGCCGCCGCCATAGCCATCGACCTACCGGTGCTGCCGCCGTCGGGTGCCCGCGAACGACCGCTGGAGCCCGAGCCCGAGGTGAAGAAGCCCGAGCCGGCCCCGCTGCCGCCGCCGGTTGTCGAACCCGAGGTGCGTCCGACGCGCATCATCACCGCGCCGGTGCGTGGCGGCCAGCAGATCTACGCCCAGGGCGGCGACCTGGTGGTGACCGCTTCGGTCAGCCCCGGGGCGGAACTTCTGGCCGATGGCAACATCCATGTGTACGGCGCCATGCGCGGCCGCGCCCTGGCCGGCATCAAGGGCAATACCAAGGCACGTATCTTCTGCCAGCAGATGACTGCCGAAATGGTCTCCATCGCCGGCCAGTACAAGGTTTGCGAAGACCTGCGCCGCGACCCGCTGTGGGGCACCGGCGTGCAAGTCAGCCTGTCCGGTGACGTGTTGAACATCACCCGTCTTTAACGGATACTTGCCGTCATTTTTAGAGCAACTTTTTCATCTGTTGCCATTTTTTGCATTTTGCAGGGACAACTGTCCCGTCTTATTTAGGGGTGAAACACCTTGGCCAAGATTCTCGTCGTTACTTCCGGCAAGGGGGGTGTGGGCAAGACCACCACCAGCGCCGCCATCGGCACCGGCCTCGCACTGCGTGGCCACAAGACAGTCATCGTCGACTTCGACGTGGGCCTGCGTAACCTCGACCTGATCATGGGCTGCGAGCGCCGCGTGGTGTACGACTTCGTCAACGTGGTCAATGGCGAAGCCAACCTGCAACAAGCACTGATCAAGGACAAGCGCCTGGAGAACCTGTACGTGCTGGCCGCCAGCCAGACCCGTGACAAGGACGCGCTGACCCAGGAAGGCGTGGAAAAGGTGCTGATGGAACTGAAGAAAGACTTCGAGTTCGTCATCTGCGACTCGCCGGCCGGCATCGAGAAAGGCGCGCACCTGGCCATGTACTTCGCCGACGAAGCCATCGTGGTGACCAACCCCGAGGTTTCTTCGGTACGCGACTCCGACCGCATGCTGGGCATCCTGTCGAGCAAGTCGCGCCGCTCCGAGAACGGCGAAGAGCCGATCAAGGAACACCTGCTGATCACCCGCTACCACCCGGAGCGCGTGGAAAAGGGCGAAATGCTGAGCATCGCTGACGTCGAAGAGATCCTGGCAATCAAGCTCAAGGGCGTGATCCCGGAATCCCAGGCTGTGCTGAAGGCTTCCAACCAGGGTATCCCGGTCATCCTCGACGACCAGAGCGATGCCGGCCAGGCCTATAGCGATACCGTCGACCGTCTGCTGGGCAAAGAGAAGCCATTGCGGTTCATCGAAGTGCCGAAGCAAGGATTCTTCGCGCGCCTGTTTGGAGGCAAGTAAACCATGAACCTTTTTGACTTCTTTCGTGGCAGACAGAAACAGACCAGCGCGTCGGTAGCGAAAGAGCGTCTACAGATCATCGTGGCGCACGAGCGCGGCCAACGCAGCGAGCCGGACTACCTGCCAGCGCTGCAGAAAGAACTGCTGGAAGTGATCCGCAAGTATGTGAACATCGGCAACGACGACGTGCATATCGAACTGGAAAACCAGGGCAGCTGCTCGATTCTGGAGCTGAACATTACCTTGCCCGATCGCTGATCAGGCTGGAAGCTGGGGCTGCTTTGCAGCCCGTTCGCGGCACAAGGCCGCTCCTACAGGCGTTATGCATTGCCCCTGTAGGAGCGGCCTTGTGCCGCGAATGGGCCGCAAGGCGGCCCCTCTGGTTTTCCCCGATTTGACCGAGACCAAGCAATGCCGCTGTCCAACATCCAGATCCTGCACGAAGACGCCGCCATCCTGGTGATCAACAAACCGACCCTGCTGCTGTCGGTACCGGGCCGTGCCGAGGACAACAAGGACTGCCTGATCACCCGCCTGCAGGAAAACGGCTACCCCGATGCGCTGATCGTGCACCGCCTGGACTGGGAAACCTCCGGCATCATCCTGCTGGCGCGCGATGCCGACAGCCACCGAGAGCTGTCGCGTCAGTTCCATGATCGCGAAACCGAAAAGGCCTACACCGCACTGTGCTGGGGCCAGCCGGCGCTGGACAGCGGCAGCATCGACCTGCCGCTGCGCTACGACCCGCCGACCAAGCCGCGCCATGTGGTGGACCACGCGCAGGGCAAGCACGCGCTGACCTTCTGGCGCATCATCGAGCGCTGTGGCAATCATTGCCGGGTCGAGCTGACGCCGATCACCGGGCGCTCGCACCAGTTGCGCGTGCACATGCTGTCGATCGGCCACCCACTGCTGGGCGACCGTCTGTATGCCAACCCCGAGGCACTGGCGGCCCATGAGCGGCTGTGCCTGCATGCATCGATGCTGAGCTTTACCCACCCGGTGACCGGGGAGCGGTTGAAGTTCGAGTGCCCGGCGCCGTTCTGAATTCGTACGGCCTGTACTGGCCTCTTCGCGGCTGAAGCCGCTCCCACAGGGACTGCACCGCTTTCGAGGGTGGTGCAGTCCCTGTGGGAGCGACTTTAGCCGTGAAGAGGCAAGCACAATTCGTCGACCTAATACGCTAAACTCGCGCCACTGCTGTCTGGAGTGAGCTATGCGCGACGCACTGAATTCTGGCCTGATCGACTTCCTCAAGGCCTCCCCTACGCCCTTCCACGCCACCGCCAGCCTGGCCCAGCGCCTGGAAGCTGCCGGCTACCAGCGCCTGGACGAACGCGACAGCTGGGCCACCGTGCCTGGCGGCCGCTACTACGTCACCCGCAACGATTCATCGATCATCGCCATCAAGCTGGGCAAGCAAGCGCCGCTGCTGAACGGCATCCGCATGGTCGGCGCGCACACCGACAGCCCGTGCCTGCGGGTAAAACCACAGCCCGAGCTGCAGCGCCAGGGTTTCCTGCAGCTGGGAGTCGAAGTGTATGGCGGAGCGCTGCTGGCGCCCTGGTTCGACCGCGACCTGTCGCTGGCTGGCCGGGTCACCTACCGCCGTGACGGCAAGGTGGAAAGCCAGCTGATCGACTTCAAGCTGCCGATCGCGGTCATTCCCAACCTCGCCATTCACCTCAACCGCACCGCCAACGAAGGCTGGGCGATCAACCCGCAGAACGAGCTGCCGCCCATCCTCGCCCAGGTCGCGGGTGACGAGCGCATCGACTTCCGCGCCCTGCTCACCGAGCAGCTGGCCCGCGAGCACGAACTGATCGCCGATGTGGTGCTGGATTACGAGCTGAGCTTCTACGACACCCAGGACGCCGCGCTGGTCGGCCTGAACGGCGACTTCATCGCCGGCGCCCGTCTGGACAACCTGTTGTCGTGCTACGCCGGCCTGCAGGCGCTGCTGGCGGCCGACAGCGATGAAACCTGCGTGCTGGTGTGCACCGACCATGAAGAAGTCGGCAGTTGCTCGGCCTGTGGCGCCGACGGGCCGATGCTCGAGCAGACCCTGCAGCGCCTGCTGCCGGACGGCGATGCCTACGTGCGCACCATCCAGCGCTCGCTGATGGTGTCGGCCGACAACGCCCACGGCGTGCACCCCAACTACGCCGACAAGCACGACGGCAACCACGGGCCCAAGCTCAACGCCGGGCCGGTGATCAAGGTGAACAACAACCAGCGCTACGCCACCAACAGCGAAACCGCCGGTTTCTTCCGCCACCTGTGCATGGCCGAGGAAGTACCGGTGCAGAGCTTTGTGGTGCGCAGCGACATGGGCTGCGGCTCGACCATCGGCCCGATTGCCGCCAGCCACCTCGGCGTGCGTACGGTGGATATCGGCCTGCCGACCTTTGCCATGCACTCGATCCGCGAGCTGTGCGGCAGCCATGACCTGGCGCACCTGGTGAAGGTGCTGAGCGCCTTCTATCGTTGCCGCGATTTGCCTTGATGTAAGCAGGCCCGGCCTCTTCGCGGGCTCGCCCCCACAGGTACCGCACAGATGATCCTGTGGGAGCGGACAGGCCCGCGAAGAGGCCGGGCCTGCTCAAGGTCAATCCCGCTCCGCCCGCTACCCGCTATGCTTGTTACATGGCCCCACTGCAAAAGGATTGCTGTCCATGTCCCCCTTCCTGTCCCTGTTCGTGCCGGTGTTCCTGTTTTTGTTGCTGCTGACAGTCGGCTTCAGCCTGCGCGAGCGCAACATTGGCGTGGTGATGATGTGGGTCGGCACACTGGGTATATTCGGCCTCACCTGCTGGAAGATCCTGGAGCAACTACCGTCGTAAAGCTCTACACTCGGTCCATCGTTTGACCTGAGGTAGTTTTGCCCGTGCCCGCCCTCCTGCGTTGCCTGTTCCTGTTGCTGTTGCTGTTCATTTCCCCGGTCCAAGCCGCCGGCCTGCCCGGCCTGCTGGGCGGTAGCACGCCCGCGCAACCGCAAGCCACTGAACCGCTGGGCAAGTCGCTGGATGAGGTGATCAAGAACCTGGAAAACGATCAGCAGCGGGCCAAGCTGCTGGCCGACCTGAAAAAACTGCGCGACGCCACGCAACAATCGCAACCCAACGTCGAACAAGGCGTGCTCGGCCTGATCGGCGGCGCCCTGCATGATTTTGAAAAGCAGTTCAGCGGCGATGCCAGCCCGTTCCACCGCTGGGCTGCGGAAATCGAACAGGCCCAGGTCGAACTCAGCGACCTGATGGTGCCGGTTCATCAGTGGCCGGCCATCCTGTTCGGCTTTGCTGCGGTCATTGCGGTGTGGAGCGTGCTGGCCTACGCCTTCAACTGGGTCGGCCACCGGGTACGCCTGCGCTTCGGCCTGAGCGAGGAGCTGCCGCAGCACCCCCGCACTTGGGACCTGGTGCGTTTCGCCCTGCGTAAACTGGGCCCATGGCTGGTGGCGCTGGTGTTCACCGTGTACCTCAGCGTCGTGCTGCCACCGTCGCTGGGCAAGTCGCTGGCCATGGTGCTGGCCTATGCGTTGGTGGTGGGCACCTGCTTCTCGGCCATCTGCGTGATCGCCTTTTCGCTGCTCGACGGCCCGCACCGCCACCGCGCCCTGCATATCCTGCGCCACCAGGCATTCCGCCCGCTGTGGCTGATCGGCAGCTTCGCCGCGTTCGGCGAGGCCATGAGCGACCCACGCCTGACGGTCGCCCTCGGCACCCACCTGGCCCACACCCTGGCGACCTTGGCCAACGTGATCGCGGCGCTGTGCACCGGGCTGTTCATCCTGCGCTTTCGCCGGCCCATTGCCCATCTGATCCGCAACCAGCCGCTGTCACGGCGCCTGACCCGGCGCACCCTCAGCGACACCATCGAAATCCTCGGCAGCTTCTGGTTCGTGCCGGCGCTGATCCTGGTGGCCATCTCGCTGTTCGCCACCTTCGTTTCCGCCGGCGACACCAGCACCGCCCTGCGCCAGTCGCTGATGTGCACCGTGCTGGTGGTGGTGTGCATGGTGCTCAATGGCCTGGTGCGCCGCCACGCCGCCAACCCGAAGCGGGCCAGCAGGCGCCAGGCGGTATATGCCGAACGCCTGCGCAATTTCGCCTACCTGCTGGTGCACCTGTTCATCTGGCTGGTGTTCATCGAACTGGGCCTGCGCGTGTGGGGCCTGTCGATGATCAGCTTCGCCGAGGGCGAGGGCCACGACATAAGCCTGCGCCTGCTGGGCCTGGCCGGCACACTGATTGTCGCCTGGCTGGTGTGGATTCTCGCCGACACCGCCGTGCACCACGCCCTGGTGCGTTCGCGTCGCGGCCTGGCCAACGCCCGCGCGCAAACCATGATGCCGTTGATCCGCAACGTCATGTTCGTGGTCATTTTCATCATCGCGGTCATCGTCGCCCTGGCCAACATGGGCATGAACGTCACCCCGCTGCTGGCCGGTGCCGGGGTGATCGGCCTGGCCATCGGTTTTGGCGCACAATCGCTGGTGGCCGACCTGATCACCGGGCTGTTCATCATCATCGAGGACTCGCTGGCCATCGATGACTACGTGGATGTCGGCGGCCACCTGGGCACGGTGGAAGGGCTGACCATCCGCACCGTGCGCCTGCGCGACATCGACGGCATCGTGCATACCATCCCGTTCAGCGAGATCAAGAGCATCAAGAACTACTCGCGCGAGTTCGGCTACGCGATTTTCCGCGTGGCGATCCCGCACAGCATGAACATCGACCAGGCGATCAGCCTGGTTCGCGAGGTAGGGCAGAAACTGCGCAACGACCCGCTGATGCGCCGCAATATCTGGTCGCCACTGGAGCTGCAGGGCGTGGAAAGCTTCGAGTCGGGCTCGGCGATCCTGCGGGCGCGGTTCAAGACCGCGCCGATCAAGCAGTGGGAAGTATCGCGGGCATTCAACCTGGCGTTGAAGCGGCAGCTGGATGAGGCCGGGCTGGACCTGGCGACACCGCGCCTGTCGGTGCAGGTGGTGACGGCCGGGGGTGGGAGCATGGCAGACGGCAGCAGTGCAGCGAACTAGGGCCGGTTCGCAGCCCCATCGCGACACCAGGCACCCTGCTCACCCGGCCTGGGCACGAATGCGGATGGCATCATGCCGCCAATACTCGAGGTCGCAGTCGATCAGGTGTCCATGCTGGTCGCTGTTGACCCGGGTGATATGCAACCCGGCGCTGCCCGCCGACACTTTCAACGCGCTGGCCGCTTCCACCGGCAACGCCGTCGGCCAGATCTCGAAGCACACCTGCCCATACTGAATGCCATACACCCGCCCATAGATCTCGGTCAGCGACTGGGCCAGGTCCTGTTCGAGAATCGCCGGGAAATACCGCGGATTGAGGTAATGCTCGGCATACAGCACCGCTCGCCCGTCGATCCGCCGCAACCGGCAGATGCGCACCACGCTGGACAGCGCCGGCAATTGCAAGCGTGCGCAAATCGCGGCCGAGGCCGGCTGCAGCCGCGCGGACAGCAATTCGGTGCTGGCTACCCGCCCTTGGTCACGCACCATGGCGTGGAAGTGGCTGCGCTGGATCAGGTCGTAGGTGAGCCGCTCGGGCGCAACGAACCAGCCGCGGCGCTCTTCGCGGTAGATCAGGCCCTGGGCTTCCAGCTGCACCAGCGCCTCACGCAGGGTGATGCGGGTGGTGTCGAACACCTCGCTGAGCCTGCGTTCCGCCGGCAGCTTGCCACCCGGCGCCAACAGGCCGTGCTCGATCTGCTCCTGCAGGGCATGGCAGATGGCTGTTACCGCACGCGGAGGCATCGACTGCATCAAAGGTTACCTATCTGGACTAGTCCAGCCCCATGACAGGGCACTTGGAGAATAGTGCAAGCCTAGGCAGGGCTGATGAACATCCTGTGACAAAGCTGCACCAGACCCACTGCCAGAATCGGGCCAGCCCCGCAAAACCGGGGTCTGCCCATGGTCTACGCTGTATTGCCAGGAACCCGCTTACACCTGCGCGGGCTTTGCCCTACATCAAATTGTCACGCAAGCGGCCTACCTTGGCTCAAGGTTTGCTGACCTAGACCAAGGGTCTCAGGCAACGGCTTTACTCATAACAACGATTCGCAAGGCACTCACCCAAAGGAGCTTCGGATGAAAAAGTTCTTCATGGCGTCACTGCTCGGTTCGGCCATCGCCCTGTGCACCACGGCCATGGCCGCCGGTACCGACCTCAAGGCCCTGGAAGACGCGGCCCGCAAGGAAGGTAACGTCAACAGCGTGGGCATGCCCGATGCCTGGGCCAACTGGAAAGGCACCTGGGAAGACCTGGCCAGCAAGTACGGGCTCAAGCACAGCGACACCGACATGAGCTCGGCCCAGGAAATCGCCAAGTTCGACGCCGAGAAGGACAACGCCAGCGCCGACATCGGCGACGTAGGCGCCGCGTTCGGCCCGATCGCCGTGACCAAGGGTGTGAGCCAGCCTTACAAACCCAGCACCTGGGACCAGGTACCAGAGTGGGCCAAGGACAAGGACGGTCACTGGGCGCTGGCCTATACCGGCACCATCGCGTTCATCATCAACAAGGACCTGGTCAAGGAAAGCGAGCGCCCGAAAACCTGGCATGACCTGGAAAAAGGCAAGTACAAGGTCGCCATCGGCGATGTCGGTACCGCCGCCCAGGCCGCCAACGGCGTGCTCGCTGCGGCCATCGCCTACAAGGGCGACGAGAGCAACGTGGCGCCGGGCCTGCAGCTGTTCACCAAACTGGCCCAGCAGAAGCGCCTGTCGCTGGCCAACCCGACCATCCAGACACTGGAAAAGGGCGAGGTGGAGGTTGGCGTGGTGTGGGACTTCAACGGCCTGAGCTACCGCGAACAGATCGACCCCAAGCGCTTCGAAGTGCTGATCCCATCGGACGGCTCGGTAATCTCCGGCTACACCACCATCATCAACAAGTACGCCAAGCACCCGAACGCGGCCAAGCTGACGCGTGAGTACATCTTCAGCGATGCCGGGCAGATCAACCTGGCCAAAGGGCATGCGCGGCCGATCCGTGCCGAGCACCTGAAGCTGCCCGACGATGTCCAGGCCAAGCTGCTGCCCAACGAGCAGTACCAGGCGGCGCAGCCGATCAAGAATGCCGAAGCCTGGGAGGCAACCTCGAAGAAGCTGCCGCAGATGTGGCAGGAGCAGGTGATCATCGAGATGGAGTAAGGCAGGACCATCCTGGGGCTGCTGCGCAGCCGATCGCGACGCAAGGCCGCTCCCACAGGGCCTGCGTCGCCCTGGAGGTTTGCGCTGTCCCTGTAGGAGCGGCCTCGTGCCGCGAAAGGAGGGCGAAGCCCTCCCCGGTTCCTTTGCGGAGTATTGAATGAGCCACAACGTCATCCTGGTCCTGCTCGACGGCCTCAACTATCAGGTCGCCCACCATGCCATGGGCCACCTGCATGCCTATGTCGAAGCTGACCGCGCCGCGCTGTACCGCGTGGAATGCGAGCTGCCATCACTGTCTCGGCCGCTGTACGAGTGCATTCTCACCGGTGTGCCGCCAATCGACAGCGGCATCGTGCACAACAAGGTCAGCCGCCTGTCCAGCCAGCGCAGCGTGTTCCACTACGCCCGCGAAGCCAACCTGAGCACTGCCGCGGCGGCCTACCACTGGATCAGCGAGCTGTACAACCGCTCACCCTTCGACGCGCAACGCGACCGCCACACCCACGCACCCAAGCTGCCGATCCAGCATGGGCTGTTCTACTGGGATGACCGTTATCCCGATTCGCACCTGCTGGCCGATGGCGAATACCTGCGCCGCCGCCATACCCCCAATTTCCTGCTGGTGCACCCCATGAGCATCGACGATGTCGGCCACCATCACGGCCTGGACAGCAGCCAGTACCGCAACGCCGCACGCAGCGCAGACATTCTGCTGGCCGACTACCTGCCAGGCTGGCTCGCAGAGGGCTACCAGGTGCTGGTCACCGCCGACCACGGCATGAACAACGACCGCTCGCACAATGGCCTGCTCGCAGAAGAGCGCGAAGTACCGCTGTTTGTCTTCGGCGATGCCTTCAGCCTGGACCCGGCGGCCAAGCCGCTGCAGACCGAGCTGTGCGGGACCATCTGCGAGCTGCTTGGCGCGGCGCATGACAAGAGCGTCTGCCGGGAGCTGCTGAAGTGACCAAAGCCAAGCGCAGCAGCAACCATGGCCGCTACCTGGCCCTGCTCTGCCTGCTACCGTTCGCCGTGTTCTTCGTCATTTTCCAGATCGCCCCGCTGGCCTGGGTAGCGATCAACAGCCTGCAATCGGAAGCAGGCTGGGGCGTAGCCAACTTCAGCAAGGTATTCGCCTCGAAGTTCTATCTGCAGGCCCTGCAACGCAGCCTGGAGATCAGCTTCTGGTCGAGCCTGTTCGGCATCGTCATTGCCACCCTCGGCGCCTACTCGCTGCGCCAGGTGGACTCGAGGCTGCGCGACTTCGTCAGCGCCTTCGCCAACATGACCAGCAACTTCGCCGGGGTGCCGCTGGCCTTCGCCTTCATCATCCTGCTCGGCTTCAACGGTGCGCTGACCCTGCTGCTGAAGCAGGCCGGCCTGCTGGAAGACTTCAGCATCTACTCCAAAAGCGGGCTGATCCTGGTGTACACCTACTTCCAGATCCCGCTCGGCGTGCTGCTGCTGTACCCGGCGTTCGACGCCCTGCGTGAAGACTGGCGCGAGTCGGCCGCACTGCTGGGCGCCAGCCACTGGCAATTCTGGCGGCACATCGGCCTGCCGGTGCTGACCCCGGCACTGCTGGGCACCTTCGTCATCCTGCTGGCCAATGCCCTCGGTGCCTACGCCACCGTGTACGCGTTGACCACCGGCAACTTCAACGTGCTGCCGATCCGCATCGCTGGCCTGGTGGCCGGTGACATCAGCCTCGACCCCAACCTGGCCAGCGCCCTGGCCATGGTCCTGGTGGGGCTGATGACGCTGGTCACGGTAGTGCATCAATGGCTGCTGAAAAGGAGCTACCATGCGCGCTGACACGCGTTCTGCCGGCTGGTACCACCGCGCCGTGGTCTACCTGTTGTTCCTCATCCTGCTGTTGCCACTGGCTGGCACCCTGCTTTATTCGCTGGCCACCAGCTGGTCAGCCAGCCTGCTGCCCAGCGGGCTGACCTTCAAATGGTACCTCGCGCTGTGGAGCGAGCCGCGCTTCCTGGCCGCCTTTGCCCAATCATTGCTGGTGTGCGTGGGCGCCCTGCTGCTGTCGGTGGTGCTGATCCTGCCGCTGCTGTTCGTGGTGCACTACCACTTCCCCAGGCTCGACGCGCTGATGAACATCCTCATCCTGCTACCATTCGCGGTACCGCCGGTGGTGTCCTCGGTAGGGCTGCTGCAGCTCTACGGCAGCGGGCCCATGGCGATGGTCGGTACCCCGTGGATCCTGATCGGCTGTTATTTCACCATCGCCCTGCCGTTCATGTACCGGGCCATCACCAACAACCTGCAGGCGATCAACCTGCGCGACCTGATGGACGCCGCCCAACTGCTCGGTGCCAGCACCTGGCAGGCGGCGCTGCTGGTGGTGCTGCCGAACCTGCGCAAGGGCCTGATGGTAGCCCTGCTGCTGTCGTTCTCATTCCTGTTCGGCGAATTCGTGTTCGCCAACCTGCTGGTCGGCACCCGCTACGAGACCTTGCAGGTGTACCTGAACAACATGCGTAACAGCAGCGGCCACTTCAACAGCGCACTGGTGATCTCGTACTTTGCCTTCGTGCTGGTACTGACCTGGGTCGCCAACCGCCTGAACAAGGACAAGACCTGACATGAGCTTCGTCAGCGTACAGAAACTGCACAAGAGCTACGCCGGCAGCCCGGTGTTCGAGAACATCGACTGCCACATCGAGCGCGGCGAATTCGTCACCCTGCTTGGCCCGTCCGGCTGCGGCAAGTCCACGCTGCTGCGCTGCATCGCCGGGCTGACCCCGGTGGACAGCGGGCAGATCCTGCTCGACGGCCACGACATCGTGCCGCTGAGCCCGCAAAAGCGCGGCATCGGCATGGTGTTCCAGAGCTACGCACTGTTCCCCAACATGACCGTGGAGCAGAACGTGGCCTTCGGCCTGCGCATGCAGAAGGTCAAGGCCGATGAAAGCCAGCAGCGTGTGCGTGAAGCACTGGACCTGGTGGAGCTGGGCAACTTCGCCGGGCGCTACCCGCACCAGTTGTCCGGTGGCCAGTGCCAGCGCGTGGCCCTGGCCCGCTCGCTGGTGACCCGCCCACGCCTGCTGCTGCTCGACGAGCCGCTGTCGGCGCTGGATGCGCGCATTCGCAAGCATTTGCGTGAGCAGATTCGGGCCATCCAGCGTGAACTGGGCCTGACCACCATCTTTGTCACCCACGACCAGGAAGAAGCGCTGACGATGTCCGACCGCATCTTCCTGATGAACCAAGGGCGTATCGTCCAGAGTGGCGACGCCGAAACCCTGTACACCGCGCCGGTGGACCTGTTTGCCGCCGGTTTTATCGGCAACTACAACCTGCTCGACGCCGACAGTGCCAGCCGGCTGCTGCAGCGCCCGGTGGCCAGCCGCCTGGCGATCCGCCCGGAATCGATCACCCTGGGCCGCGACGGCGCATTGGACGCGGAAGTGCGCAGCCACAGCCTGCTGGGCAACGTGATCCGCTACCGGGTACGCGTGCGTGAGGTAGAGCTGGTGGTCGACGTGCTCAACCGTTCGGCGGCCGACCTGCACGCGGACGGGCAGCGGGTAAGCCTGTCGATCGACCCCACGGCGCTACGGGAAGTGGCTTAAGGAGAGTTACCCATGGCACTGGCAATTTTCGATCTGGACGAAACCTTGATCCACGGCGACTGCGCGACGCTGTGGAGCGAGCAGATGGCCCGGCTGGGCTGGGTCGACGGCAAGGAGTTCCTGCGCCGCGACCATGAGCTGATGGAGGCCTACGGCAAAGGCCACCTGAGGATGGAGGAGTACATGGCCTTCAGCCTGGAACCGATTGCCGGGCGCACCCTGGAAGAGGTCCAGCACCTGGTCGAGCCGTGGGTCGAGGAGGTGATCGAGCCGATCATCTACGGCGACGCCTGCCGCTGCATTGCCGAGCACCGCAAGCGCGGGGACCGCATCCTGATCATTTCGGCTTCAGGCACCCATCTGGTCGGGCCGATTGCGGCGCGGCTGGGCGTGGACGAGTACCTGGCGATCGAGCTGGAGGCGGTGAACGGGGTGTATACCGGCCAGACCCATGGGGTGCTGACCTACCGCGAGGGCAAGATCACCCGGCTGCTGGAGTGGCTGGATCAGGAACAGGAGAACCTGGAAGGGGCGAGTTTCTATTCCGACTCGCGCAATGACCTGCCGTTGTTGCTGAAAGTGGACTTCCCGCATGCGGTGAATCCGGATGCGGTGTTGCGCGAGCATGCCGAGATCAATGGCTGGCCGATTCTGAGCTGGACCTGAAGATTTGCGTGGGCCTCTTCGCGGGCTCGCCCGCTCCCACAGGAATCACCACAACTTGAATATTCCGGGGTGCCTGTGGGAGCGGGCGTGCCTGCGAAAGGGCCGGGCCTGCTTACACCAGGCTCGGGTCGATCACCAGCACCAGCTTGCCCGACACTTGGTTGCTCTCCAGCTCGGCATACGCCGCCTGGGCGAACTCCACCGGGTAGGTATCGACCAGTTGTGGCGACAGGCGCCCTTCGGCAAACAGCGGCCATACCTGCTGCTGCAATTCGCGCAGCAGCTCTGCCTTGAAGCTGTCATCGCGGTTGCGCAGCGTGGACCCGGTGATTTCCAGGCGCTTGCCCAGCACCTGCGCCAAGTCCAGTTCGAACTTGCGTCCGCCCATCAGGCCGATGATCACCCAGCGGCCATCACGGGCCAGTAGCTTGAGGTTGAGCTCACCGTAGCTCGCCCCCACCGGGTCGAGAATCACATCGAACGGGCCGATAGCTTCCAGTGCTTGCAGGTTCTCGTTGCGCACCACACCACCGGCAGCCCCCAGCGCCTCGCAATAGGCCAGGCGGTCCCGCGAACCGACGCTGACCCACACCGGGCTGCCGAACGCCTTGCACAACTGGATGGCGGCCGAGCCAACGCCACTGGCGCCAGCGTGCACCAATACCTTCTCGCCAGCCTTCACCTGACCAAGCTGGAAGATGTTCAACCAGGCGGTGGCGTAGACCTCCGGCAACGCTGCGGCTTCATGCAGGCTCAGGCCCTCGGGTACCGGCAGCACGTGGCGGGCATCCACCACCACTTCTTCGGCCATGGCGCCGCTGGCCAGCAGCGCGCATACCCGGTCTCCCACCCGCCAGTCGGCGCCTGCCCCCACCTCACTGACCACCCCGGCGCACTCCAGGCCCATGTAGGGACTGGCGCCTGGCGGTGGCGGGTAAAGGCCCTTCATCTGCAGCAGATCGGCGCGGTTCAGCCCCGCTGCGGCTACGCGAATGCGCACTTGGCCCGCGTCACAGGCCGGGCGTTCGGCCTCGACCCAGGCCACATGTCCGTCAACGCCTTGCAATGCCTTCACAGTGCCTCCATAGTTGAATCATATGACCGAGCCTGGGAATGCTATGTCCCAGGCTTTTTGCAGTATGCGTCCGGTTTTTTGGAACCGGCGAACGGAAAAGACGGCCTACTATGCGTGATCAATTGCCTCCACGTCGAATCAGCATGAAGCATTTCCTCCCAAGCACCGCCCTGGCGCTGATTGTCGGCCTGGGCAGCCTCACGCTCGGCGGCAATGCGGCGGCCGCCAACAAATGGGACAGCCTGCAGCCTGACCGTGACGAGATCGTCGCCAGCCTCAACGTGGTGGAACTGCTCAAGCGCCACCACTACAGCAAGCCGCCGCTGGACGACGCCCGTTCGGTCATCATCTATGACAGCTACATCAAGCTGCTGGACCCGGCGCGCAGCTACTTCACCGCTGCCGACATCGCCGAATTCGACAAGTGGAAAACGCAATTCGACGATTTCCTCAAGAGCGGCAACCTGGACCCGGGCTTCACCATCTACAAACGCTACCTGGACCGCGTCAAGCAACGCCTGGACTTCGCTCTGGCCGAGCTGGACAAAGGCGTGGACAAGATCGACTTCAGCGCCAAGGAAACCTTGCTGATAGACCGCAAGGACGCCCCATGGCTGAAGGACCAGGCCGCACTCGACGAGCTGTGGCGCAAGCGGGTGAAAGACGAGGTGCTGCGCCAGAAGATCGCCGGCAAAGAGCCCAAGCAGATCCAGGAAACCCTGACCAAGCGCTACAAGAACCAGCTGGCGCGCCTGGACCAGACCCGTGCCGAGGATATCTTCCAGGCCTATATCAACACCTTCGCCCAGTCCTACGACCCGCACACCAACTACCTGTCGCCGGACAACGCGGAAAACTTCGACATCAACATGAGCCTGTCGCTCGAAGGCATCGGCGCGGTGCTGCAAAGCGACAACGACCAGGTCAAGATCGTGCGCCTGGTGCCGGCAGGCCCGGCGGCCAAGACCAAGCAGGTGGCCCCGGCCGACAAGATCATCGGCGTGGCCCAGGGCAACAAGGAAATGGTCGACGTGGTCGGCTGGCGCCTGGACGAAGTGGTCAAGCTGATCCGTGGCCCGAAAGGTTCGGTGGTGCGCCTGGAGATCATTCCAGCCAGCAACGCCCCTAGCGACCAGACCAGCAAGATCGTGTCGATCACCCGCGAGGCGGTGAAGCTCGAAGAGCAGGCGGCGAAGAAGTCGGTGCTCAAACTCAAGCAGGACGGGCGTGACTACAAGCTGGGCATCATCGAGATCCCGGCCTTCTACCTCGACTTCAAGGCCTACCGCGCCGGAGACCCGGAGTACAAGAGCACCACGCGTGACGTGAAGAAGCTGCTCACCGAACTGCAGAAGGAAAAAGTCGACGGTGTGGTCATAGACCTGCGCAACAACGGCGGCGGCTCGCTGCAGGAAGCCACCGAACTGACCAGCCTGTTCATCGAGAAAGGCCCGACCGTGCTGGTGCGCAACAGCGACGGCCGCGTCGACGTGCTGGAAGATGAAAACCCTGGCGCCTTCTACAAGGGCCCGCTAGCACTGCTGGTCAACCGCCTGTCGGCCTCGGCATCGGAGATCTTCGCTGGCGCCATGCAGGACTACCACCGGGCCCTGATCATCGGTGGCCAGACCTTCGGCAAAGGCACCGTGCAAACCATCCAGCCGCTCAACCATGGCGAGCTGAAGCTGACCCTGGCCAAGTTCTACCGGGTTTCCGGGCAGAGCACCCAGCACCAGGGCGTGCTGCCGGACATCGACTACCCGTCGATCATCGACACCAAGGAAATCGGCGAGAGCGCCCTGCCCGAAGCGATGCCGTGGGATACCATCCGCCCGGTGGTCAAGCCGGCGGCCGACCCGTTCAAGCCGTTCCTTGCCCAGCTCAAGGCGCAGCATGAAGCGCGCAGCGACAAGGACGCGGAGTTCACCTACATTCGCGACCGCCTGGCCCTGACCCAGAAGCTGCTGAACGAGAAAACCGTCAGCCTCAACGAGCAGGACCGCCGCGCTCGCCATGATGAAATCGAGGCCAAGCAACTGGCGCTGGAAAATATCCGCCGCAAGGCCAAGGGTGAAGAGCCGCTGAAAGAGCTGAAAAAAGAGGATGAGGACGCGTTGCCGACCGAGGATGAAAACACCAAGCCGGAAGACGACGCCTACCTGGCGGAGACCGGTCGCATCCTGATCGACTACCTCAGTGCAAGCACCAAGGTGGCCAAGAAGTAACAACGGCAGCAATGATGGCAAATTAATGTGACCCGTCATCAAACAGTCATCGCGCTGTCGTGAAATAGAGGGGCCGGGCGTGCAAGCGTCCGGCCCTTTCATTTTCAGGAATCCGTCATGACCGTCGTCGAACAGCTCAGTGCCTTGGGTGCCATCCTGGCTCAACGCAGCATTCACAGTCTGTTCCAGCCGATCATGCGCCTGAGCGAACAACGGGTGTTCGGCCATGAAGCGCTGAGCCGCGGCCCGTCCAACAGCCCGCTGCACGCTCCGCTGAACCTGTTTACCATCGCCCGCCAGGCTGGGCGCCTGACCGAACTGGAGGCCGCCTGCCGGGAAAGCGCCTGCCGGCGGTTCAGTGAACAGCAGTTGCAGGGCCAGCTGTTCCTCAACGTTTCGCCTGAGTCGCTGCTGGAACCGGACTATCCCTCCGGCCAGACCCTGAAACTGCTCGAACAGGTCGGCCTGGCGCCCAGCCGCGTGGTCATCGAGCTGACCGAACACACCCCGACCGACGACTTCCAGCTGCTTTCCAATGCCCTGCACCATTACCGCGACATGGGCTTTTCGATTGCCATCGATGACCTCGGGGCAGGCTATTCCAGCTTGCGCCTGTGGTCGGAACTGCGCCCCGAATACGTCAAGATCGACCGCCACTTCATTGACGGCATCCACCGCGACCCGCTCAAGCGCGAGTTCGTCGGTTCGATCCTGCAGATTGCTCGGGCGTCAAAGGCACAGGTGATTGCCGAAGGCATCGAGCTGGCGGAGGAACTGGCGGTGCTGGTCGAGATGGGTGTGGACCTGGTGCAGGGCTACCTGCTGGGGCGGCCGCAGGAGTTGGGTGTGCGCGAAAGCCGGGCGTTACCGGTGTCGACGAGTGTCAGGCTGGCCGCACAGCCTACGGTGCAACTGAACGCCACGATCGGGCAGCTGCTGGAATTGTTTGGTCGCCATCAGCACCTCAACGCCCTGGAAGTGGTGGATGCCGAAGGCAGGCCTTGTGGGCTGATCCACAGGCATACCTTGCCGGTAATGACTGCTTCGCGGGCAAGCCCACTCCCACAGCGGGTACCCGCCCGGCCGGAACAGGTAACCAATCAGGCCGTTTCGGGATAGCTGTACTCGAACACCCGGACAACTTCGGAAGCATGCCACGATGCCGCCTCCATGCCATCGACCGGCCCGGAGAAACGGCCCAGGCGCTCCACGCACTCGAAAAAGCCGGTACGCGGTAACCGGCTGGCACCTTGGCTGATGACCAGCGAGCTGCGCAGTGGCTGCTCGGCACGGGCATCCAGCACCGCCAGGTACTCCAGCGCGGCGGTCAGTGTCTGCATGGCCGGGCTGGGCAGTTGCAAGCGCTCGATCAGTGCACGGTAAGTCAGCAAATGACGTTGACGACGGGCCAGGTCAAGCTCGCCCAGCAGGTTATCCCAGTGCTGACGGCTGATCCTGACCTGGCTCATGATGGCTCGCTCCAGCCGGCCACGCCCAGATGCCAGGCCAGGGCGCGGCGGATGGCGGCATCCGGTTGGCGTTCGCCTGCCTCGATCATGGCCAGGTAAGCCGGGCTTACCCCGACGTTGCGCGCCAGTTGCTCAGGTGCGATGCCCTTGGCCTGGCGAATCTGTGCGACCTCACTGAATGCCGGCAAGGGTGCGCTAGCAGCGGCGCTCCCCGCATCCCGCACAGCCGCCTCGGCAGGCGCCTGCCCTGCTGCCTTGAGCAGCGCCTGGTAGTCCTCCCAGGGAACCACGGCGTACTCGGGTTGACCGTCCCGGCTGATGACCTGAATACCCATACAAACCCCTCAGTAAGGATTACTGCATGTAATCCGTAGGCATAACCCTTATGCCAATTATATGACCAACTCCGGGGTCTGTGCAGTCGAGCTGCAACCAAGGTGTCGCTCAGGCCGGTTTCACTAAGCCTTGCGCTCCAGCTGCAAGGCTTCCGGGGTGGTCGGCAGGCGTTCGACCACGCGCAGCCGCTCGGGCGCCTGGCTGTCGCGCCAGGCCTTGAAGCGCGCCAGTTCGTCGGCCACGGTCTTCAGCACCCAACCCAGCACGGCGATGTCGTCGAGCAAGCCGACACCGAGCAACCAGTCTGGGATGGCATCGATGGGGCTGACGAAATACAACAGGCCGGCGACGATGGTGACCAGGGCCTTGGCGCTGATGGCGCGGTACTCGCCACGCCACCAGGCCAGGCACAGCGACTGCAACAACTTCACATCCTCCCGCAGCTGGCCGAGGCGCGGGCCTTTGCGGGCCACCGCGAACAACAGGGCCGGCAACCGGCCACGGCTGAGCAGGCGCTCGGCCAGGGGCAGGAAACGGGTGAAATTCCAGGGTGCGCTCATGTAGCCTCCGGAGCGGAAAGGTTATCCACATTTATTGTGGATAACCTTGTGAACAGGGCGACGTTTCCGACCGCAGGTGCCTGCCAGGCAAGGGCCCCGGTCAGATCGGGCGTTTTTTACACAGTCGTTTCACAGCCTGCGTATGCGTGCAGCGCAAACGTTTTTGCCAGAAGCGTCCGGCTTCTTCACGCTGCATTTGCTCGGACAGTATCAGCAGTTGCGGGTTCGTCCAACCATCCGGCACAAACGAAAACGCCCCGTCGGGACGGGGCGTTTTGCATGGGCCAGCCAGTGTTACTTGGCAGGTGCCTCGGCTGGAGCTTCGGCCGGGGCCTCGGCTTCCGGCTCGGCGCCTTGCAGCTGGGCCGGGTCCTTGATGGCGATCAGTTCAAGGTCGAACACCAGTACCGAATTGGCCGGGATCAGCGGGCTCGGGCTTTGTGCGCCGTAGGCCAGTTCCGCCGGGATGAACAGCTTGTACTTCTCGCCAACGTGCATCAGTTGCAAGCCTTCGACCCAACCCGGGATCACACCGCTGACCGGCAGGTCGATCGGACTGCCGCGCTCGACGGAGCTGTCGAACACCTTGCCATCGATCAGCTTGCCTTCATAGTGGACGGTGACCACGTCGGTCGGCTTGGGCTGCGGGCCGTCGGCCTTCTTGACCACTTCGTACTGCAAGCCCGAGGCCGTGGTGACCACGCCTGGCTTCTTGGCGTTTTCCTCGAGGAACTTCTTGCCGGCAGAAGCAGCTTCTTCGCTGGCCTTGGTCAGGCGTTCCTCTGCGCGTTTTTGCAATGCGGTGAAAGCCTCGACCAGCTCTTCATCCTTGATACGCTGTTCTTTCTTGCCGACGGCGTCTTCGATGCCGAGGGCGACTGCTTTCGAATCAAGGTCTTCCATGCCTTCCTGAGCCAGGCTCTTGCCCATGTTCAGGCCGATACCGTAGGAGGCTTTCTGCGCCGGAGTCTTCAGCTCGGGGCTGCTGGTCTGTTGATCACAGCCAGCCAGTACCAGGCCTACCAGGGCAACCGCAGCCGCCAAACGATGCTGTTTCATGTGATTTCCTTGTTCATGCGCCATAAGGGCAATCAGGGTAAAGCCGCGAGCTTATCAGGCGTCCCCGACCCATGGCTACCGGCATAAGAGCGGGCAGACATGGATTAGTTCCACAGCCATGCACGCGGCAAAAAGGCGTTGAGGAAGGCAAAAGATGCTTCGTTACGTTTTGTGTCGACCAAGATATACCATAACGCTATCATCTGCCGCTTTCAGAATACTGGCCCGGGCGCGGCCAGGCCATCTAGCACAGGTTTCAGGGATGCACGATGAGATGGGATGGAGCCGTAACCTTCGGTGATTACTGGCTGGGCTATATCGGCAAGACCGACCAGACTGCCGCCCACGCCCACGTTGCCATTCAGCTGTGCATCGGCCTGCGCTACGACATCACGGTGGAGTTCGGCAACCACGTCCTCACCGCGCCAGGGGTATTGATCGGGCCTTCTGTCGACCATCGCTCGCTGCCCAACCCAGGCCGTGTTGCCTTTCTCTACTTCTACCCCGACGCTCCTCTTGGCCGTGCGTTGAAGGCCCTGCTCGACGACAGCGGCACGGCAGCGATCAGCCCCGATATTGTCGATTGCGTGCGAAACGCGGCCAACTTCAATGACGTGGTCCGGGCACTGGAGCTCAAGCTGGTCCCGCTGGACAGCTTCGACCCGCGGTTGTCCAACGCCCTGCACCTGCTGCGCCAGGACTGCGCCGGCATCGGTGCGGTATCGCGTGCGGCCAGTGCGGTTGGCCTGTCCAGCCCGCGCCTGCGCTTTTTCGCCACGCGGCAAATGGGCGTGCCGCTGTCGCAATGGATCATCTGGCGCAAACTTGAACGGGCCTGCCATGCCCTGGCCAACGGCGCCAGCCTCAGCGATGCCGCGATTGCAGGCGATTTCGCTGACCAGGCCCACCTCACCCGCATGATGCGGCGCATGGTTGGCATGTCGCCGAGCCGCGTTGCCGCGGTGCTGCGCAATACAAGCGATTCGTTCAAGAATCAGCAGTTGTAAAACGCCATTATCCCCCCAGCCCGCGCCAATCGGGGTCTCCACCACCAGGCGCAGGGGCACTTGCCGGCTGTGTAACTACAGTCGGCTTTTTTAATCGTTCCGCTCCCGGCGCTCCTAGACGGCTGCCAGGCGGACGGGTGCCATGCCACTTCATCAACCTTAGCGAGCAAGGAGTGCTAGCCAATGTCAGGACCCACGCGGCTGACCGTTTTCCTCACCGGCGGAGCCGGTGTACTGGGCGATACCCTGATCGACCAACTGGCCGAGCGCTATCACCTGATCTGCCTGACCCGCCGCAGCAGCATCAACCACCCTGGGGTCGAGACCCTGCGCGGTGATATCTGCCAACCGCGCCTGGGCCTGTCCGCCGCGGATTACCTGGCACTGACCAAGCGGGTCGACTGGGTCATCCACTGCGCAGCCATCACCCGCCTGGATGGCCACGCCGAAGCCGTGTTCTCGGTCAACTACCAAGGCACCGAGCAGGTGCTGGAATTCGTTCGCGACGCCGACGTACCGCTGTATCACATCAGCACCGCCTTCACCCACCCGTGTGACTATCACCCCGGGGTGATGCCTTCGACCCCGTACGAAGAGGTCAAGCGCCAGGCCGAAACCCTGGTACGAGAGGCAGGCGTACCGGTGTCGATCTTCCGCCCGTCGATCATCATCGGCGACAGTCACAGCGGCCACATGCCGATCCTGCAAGGTTTCCACCTGACCATGGGGCTGATGATGTCGGGCTACCTGCCGATCATCCCTTGCCCGGAAGCCGGGCGGGTCGATGTGATCGCCCGCGATGTGGCAGCGGCCGGCATCGCCAGCGCCCTGGACCAACGCCTGATCGGTGACGACTACTTCCTCAGCAACGGCCCGCAGGCGCTGGATATCCGTACCCTGCTCGACCTGATGTGCGCGGAAATGCAGGACCAGGGCAAGCCCTTTCAGCGCCCGCGCTGCATGAACCCGGACATTTACGAGCGTCTGGTGCGCCCGGTATTCCTGCCCGCCCTGGAAGAGAACATCCGCGCCGCCCTTGGCCGCGCCACCCAGTTGTGCCGCTACGCCAGCCTGCTGCAGCCGCTGCCCAGCTCGCTGGAGCAACTGTTGCCGGCGCAGCGCCTGGCCCGCCGTTCGCCACGCCAGGAGTTGGCCCTGACCCTGGCGCGCCTGTCGCCCAAGCTTTCGGCCATGCAGCGCATGTTGAAGATTCCGGTAGCCGGCGAGCGCCGTGGCGAACTGGCCATGGAGGCCTGAGACGATGAACAGCTTCACTCCCTTGCCCGAAGGGCTGGACGCCGAGCGCGTGCGCGCGCAGTACCGTGACCATGTCAATGCCGGCTATGCCCGCCTGGCGTCAATGATGAACCTGCCCATCGAGGTGGCTGGCGAAGGCGTCTACCTGTTCGACATGGACGGCAACCGCTATCTGGATGCCGGTGGTTATGGTGTGTTTTTGCTTGGCCATTCGCACCCGCAGGTGGTCGAACAGGTCAGCCGCCAGCTGCACAGCCACCCGATGGCCAGCAAGCTGCTGCTCAACCCGTTCCAGGCCCAGGCCGCTGCAGCGCTGGCTGCGGTATGCCCCGCCCCGCTGCAGTACGTGTACTTCTGCAACTCGGGTACCGAAGCCACCGAGGCGGCGCTCAAGCTGGCCTGGCTCAACGGTTGCCAGCAGGTGATCTCGACCCAGGGCGGCTACCACGGCAAGACCCTCGGTTCGCTGGCGGTCACCGGACGAGAACTGTACCGCTCCCCGTTCGCCGAGCGCCTGGGCGATAGCCACTTCGTGCCCTATGGCGATGCCGAAGCGCTGCGCCGCCGGTTGCAAGCCCAGCCCGCCCGCGCCTGCGTGATCCTCGAACCGGTCCAGGCCGAAGCGGGGGTGATCGTGCCAGAGCCCGGCTACCTGCAGCAGGTGCGCCAGCTCTGCGACCAGTACGGGGCGGTGCTGATCGCCGACGAGATCCAGTCCGGCATGGGCCGCACAGGGCGCTGGTGGGCCTGCGACCACGAGGGTGTGGTGGCCGACATCCTGCTGGTCGGCAAAAGCCTGTCCGGTGGCTGCGTACCGGTCAGCGCCATGGTCTGCACTGCCGAAATGCAGGCACCGCTCAACCGCAACCCGTTGATGCACACCTCCACCTTTGGCGCCAACCCGCTGGCCATGGCCGCAGTAATGGCGACCCTCGACGTGATGCAGCGCGACCAACTGGTAAGCCGTGCCGCGGCACTGGGGCAGCGCCTGCGCCAAGGCCTGCAGGCACTGCTGCGCCAGCACCCGCGTGGCGCCCAGGTGCAGCTGCGCAGCTTGGGCCTGCTGCTGGGCCTGGAGTTCGCCGACGCCGGGCTGGCGGCCAACATGGTCATGCACCTGATCGACCAACGCATCGTGGTCAACCATTCGCTCAACGATCACCGGGTAATCCGCCTGACACCGCCAGCCTTGTACAGCGACAGCGACGTCGAATGGCTGCTGGGCGGTTTCGCCCGCGCCCTTGCCTGCACCTTCGAATAGGACATCGAAATGAATGAAGTCAGCCTGAACGCCCATGTTCCCAGCCAGAGCGCCCAGCAGGTCTACGCGGCCATCAGCAATTTCAGCGTCTACCCGCAGCTGTGCGAGTCGGTGCGCAACATCGAGATCGAGACCATCGCCGAGCACGAAGTACTGAGCCACTGGGAGGTGAATTTCCATAGCGGCATTCTCAAGTGGCAGGAACGCGATGTCTTCGACCGTGACAACCTGCACATCCACTTCCGCCAGACCGCTGGCGACATCGAGCACTTCTCCGGCTCGTGGCAAGTCAGCGAAACCGACGGCGGCGCCAGCATCGCCTTCCGCTCTTGCTTCGACCTGGGCCTGCCGATGCTGGCCGACATGCTCGACCCGGTGGCTCGGCAGGCAATTCGCGACAATATCAGCGCCATCATCCATGGCCTGTTCCCGAACAGCCAGATCAAGGAGTGATGCCATGCCCTTGTCCCTCCTGAACAACGCCCGGCAAACGCTGCAGCGCTTTGCCCCGGGCTTCGCCAGCCTGCTGCTGGAACTGCCATTCGAGCAGCGCGAGGCCGCCGACAGCCCGGTGGTGGACTGGTTCAAGCACAGCGGCCCGGTTGCCTTGCTGGTACCCGAGGCTGGCGGTGGCCTGGGCGCCAGCGCCTGCGAAGCGCTGCAGGTGCAGCTCGCCCTCGGGGCGTTGTCGCCCTCGCTGGCGGTGGCCAGCACCATGCATCAGTTTTCCGTGGCCAGCCTGGTCGCGGTTGCCGCCAATGGCGCCGGCGCCGAAGGCCTGCTGTTGTCGGCCATCGCCCAGCAGCGTCTGCTGCTGGCCTCGGGCTTCGCCGAGGGCGTGCCCGGTGGCGGCATCCTCGATGCCGGCATGGAGGCCGTACAGCTGGCCGATGGCGTGCGTCTGAGCGGCAGCAAGCAACCGTGCAGCCTGAGCACTTCGATGGACCTGCTGACCGCCAGCTTCAGCCGGGCCGGCGAGCACGGCGAGGAACTGATGATTGCGCTCATTCCTGCCAATGCACCGGGCATCAGCCACCACCCGTTCTGGGGCAACAGCGCCCTGGCGGCGGCGCAAAGCCAGGAATTGCGCCTGGAGGATGTCTACGTCAACGACAAGATGATCTTCTCCGCCGGGCTGAAGTCGCAGTTGGGCGAGGTACAGACCATCGGCTTCATCTGGTTCGAGCTGCTGATCAGCGCCAGTTACCTGGGGGCCTGCATGGGCCTGGTGGAGCGGGCTGTCGACGAGCGCCGCTGGAGCGACCAGCAGCGGGTGCAGCTGGCCTGCCAGTTGCAACTGTGCCTGAGCGCGCTGGAAGGCCTGGCCCACGAAGTGGAGCAGCTGCAAGACGACGCCGATGACCTGCTGGCGCGCCTGCTGCTGGTCCGCTACGGCATCGAGCAACAACTGGCCAGCGCCTCCGACCTGGCCCACCAGATGCTCGGTGGCCTGGCCTTCATCCGCTCGAACCAGGGCTGCGACTGGCTGGCCAGCACCCGAGGCCTGCAGTTCCACCCGCCAGGGCGATTCAGCATGACCGCCAACCTCGACCGCTACCTGCAAGGCACCACCTTCAGCATTGCCAATGGAGTCACCCCGTGAAACTGCTCAACAAGATCGTCGTCATTACCGGCGCGGCACGTGGCCTGGGCCTGGAAACCGCGCGCAAGCTCAAGCGTCAGGGGGCGACCGTGATCGGCATCGACCGGCTCGAGCCGCACACGGCATTGAATTTCGATGCCTACTACGTGCTCGACCTGTGCGACCGCGAACGCCTGGACGAGGCCGCCGCCTCGATCCTGGAGCGCTTCGGCGACATCGACATCCTGGTCAACAATGCCGGGGTGCTGACCCTCGAGCGCGGCGAGACCGGGGTTACCGAAGACGTGCGTCGCGCCTTGGAGGTCAACCTGCTGGCGCCCTGGCAACTGACCTCGCGGTTCTTGCCGGCGCTGCTGCGCACCGGTGGCAAGGTGGTCAACGTGTCCTCGCTGTTCGCCCTGGTGAACGCGCCTTACGTCGCGGCCTACGCCACCAGCAAGCGCGCCATGAGCGCCTACTCGGATGTGCTGCGCATGCAGTACCCGGGGCAGCTGGACGTGGTGACGGTGTTCCCCGGGTTCATCGACACCGCCATTCACGACCCGGCGGAACGGGTCGGCCTGTCGGTCAAGCGCCTGGTCAGTTTCAAGCGCGGCGACCGCGTGCTGCTGTCGCTGGAAGAGAAGCTCGATGACGCCAGCAACGGCCTGGTGCGTGCCTGCACTCAGCGCGGCCTGCGCAATCGCGGCCTGACCTTCCTCGGCAGCGTGGCCATGTATACCGCCCGCTGGTTGCCGAGCCTGGTGGATGCCTTCATCGGCCTGCGCCTGCGCAGCCTGAGCAAGGCCGGGCAGCTGTCGCTCAAGCCTGAACTGATCGACTGAGGCCAGGCCGATGACGCAACTGGCACTGGACAAGCCCACGCTGCGCCCGGACCGCAGCCTGCTCAAGCCATCGGCACTGGAAACCAGCCTGGTGGTCGGTTATGCGCTGCTGCTGTTCGCCGTACCGCTGGCGCTGGTGGTGGCCATCCTCAGCCAGGCGCCCCAGGCATGGCCGCTGGCCCTGCCGCTGCTGGTGCTGGCCGGCTACGGCCTGTTCCTGCAGGGCATCCTCGGCCACGAGGGGTTTCACTTCAACCTCAGTGACAACCGCCTGTACAGCTGCCTGCTGGCGGTGCTGCTGAGTTCGATGCTCACCGGCTTCTGCGTCACCGGCTACTTCGTCGACCACTGGCAGCATCATCGCTACAACGGCAGCCCCAAGGACCCGGACTGGCGCCTGCTGCGGCGCTATCGCCTGGCGCTCACCCGGTTGCTGCTGTCGCGCCTGCATGTTACCGCCTGGTACCTGTTGCAAACCGTGCGCCTGGCCCTGCCCGGCGCCAAGGTCAGCGGCACCCTGCCGCTGCCGGACCAGCAAATCCGCCTGCTGGCCCGGGTCAACCTGGCCTGCCTGCTGTTGTGGCCGGCGCTGTGGCTGGCGCTGGCAAGCCGGTGGCCGTTGCTGCTGCCCGCCGTGGCCGGGTGCCTGCTGCTGGCATTGCTGGTTTCGGCCCTCAATGCCTACCAGGAACATGCCTTCGAGGCCAGCGTTAAGCTGCCGGTGGCCCGCTCGCGTACGGCCTGCCTGAGCACCCTGCTGCACCTGGGTTCCAACTACCACCTGGAGCACCACCTGTACCCGCGGGTGCCGTGCTGGCGGCTACCGCGCCTGCATCGCCAGTTGCTCGCCAGCGGCTGGTATGAAGGCCGCCAGGCACTGCTCGAACCGCGTTTCTTTGGCGCCTTGCGCTACTGCAAGGCACGTTTCCCCTATGCCGGTGCCTGGCAGGCAATGCCACCACCCGGCCGCTCAGGGCAGTGATCCGCCCGCAGCCTCACCCCACACTCAAGGAGCCGAGTATGTCTTTTGACGTAGATGAACTGATTGAAAATGAACGTCGCACCCTGCTGGCACACCCGCTGTTCGCCCGCATCAGCACACTGGATGACGTGCGCCTGCTGATGGAAAACCATGTTTTCGCGGTGTGGGACTTCATGACGCTGCTCAAACGCATCCAGCGCGACCTGACCTGCGTCAGCCTGCCCTGGCTGCCACCCCGGCACATCATTGCCGCGCGGCTGATCAACGAGATCGTCACCGGCGAGGAAACCGACGAACACCCCGACGGTGGCTTCATCAGCCACCTCGACCTGTACCTCAGCGCCATGGATGAAATTGGTGCCGATACCGGCCCGTTCCGCCAGTTCCAGTCCCTGCTGCAAGCGGGCGTGCCACTGGCCCAGGCGCTGACCAACGTCGACATCCCGTTGCCGGCCAAGGTGTTCGTCAGCAAGACCCTCGACGTAGCCCTGCATGGCTCGACCGAGCAGGTACTGGCGTACTTCTTCTTCGGCCGCGAAGACATTATCCCGGACATGTTCACCGGCCTGCTGCAGCGCTGGGCCATCAATGAAACCAGCGTGCCGATGCTCACCTACTACCTCAAGCGCCACATCGAGATGGACGGCGACGATCACGGCCCGGCAGCCAAACGCATCATTACCGAGATCGTCAGCGAGCCGGCACAACAGCAGGCCCTGGCCAAAAGCGCCGCCGATGCCCTGGTGGCCCGCACGGTACTGTGGGACGGCGTGCTCGACCTGCTGCAACAGCGGGCCAGCGCCGGTGGCCAGGCCGCTTGCGCGGCAGCCGCCAGCTGAGTGGCGGCCCCTGCCTGCGCCAGCTGCGGGCAGGGGCACTGGCTCCATAACAAGGACGAGAGCGTGTGACATGGTGAAAGGCAAGTACGCCAAGTTGGCAGTATCGGCGCTGGTCATCACTGGCCTGGCAGTGCTGGGGCTGCAACGCTGGCAATACGCAAGGCAGTACGTCAGCACCGACAACGCCGAAGTGGAAGGCGTGATCATTCCCATTCGGGCCCGCTTGAGTGGCGTGGTGGTGCAAGTGCCGGTGCACGAGAACACCCGGGTGAACAAGGGTGACCTGCTGTTCCAGGTGCGCGACGACGAATACCTGCAGCGGGTCGAGCAAGCCCAGGCCAATTACCTCGGCGCCCTGGTGGCTACCGGCCAGGGCGGCATGCCCGGCCTGGTCGACAGCCAGGTGCGCAGCGCTGCGGCGCGCAGCCAGGCGGCACAGGCCACCATCGGCCAGCTGGTGGCCAATGTCGAACAGGCGCGCAGTGACTACCAGCGCAGCCAACGCCTGGCCGAACAAGGCGTGGTCAGCACCCAGGACCTGGAAGCCGCACGGGCCCGCTTCAATGCCCTGAACCACCAGTTGCAGGCGGCCCGCGACAACTCCACCGCGGCCCGTGAAGGCGCCTTGGCCAACAAGGCCGCCCTGAAAGTCGAAGAGTACCGGATCAAGGCCGCCGAGTCGGCACTGGCCTTGGCCCGCATCGAATTGCAGGACACCCGCCAGGCCTCGCCGCGGGCCGGGGTCATCGTGCACAAGGACGTACAGCCCGGGCAGTTCGTCGTGGCCGGGCAGAAGCTGCTGAGCCTGGTCAGCACCGAGCACATATGGGTGGTGGCCAACTTCAAGGAAACCCAGGTCGCCCGCATACGGGTCGGCCAGCCGGCACGCATCAGCGTCGACGCCTTCCCGGGGCAGCAGTTCGAAGGGGTGGTGCACAGCCTGGTACCGGCCACTGGCGCGCGCTTCTCGCTGCTGCCACAGGAAAACGCCACCGGCAACTTCACCAAGGTGGTGCAGCGTATCCAGGCGCGCATCGAGTTCCGCCAGTTACCCACTGCCATGCAGCAGGCGCTCAGCCAAGGCATGAGCGTGTTCGTCGAGGTCGATACCCGCGATAGCGGGCAGACATTATGAAATCGCCCTGGCTGGTGGCCGTGACGGTCACCCTGATCTCGATGATGGAGCTGCTCGACGTGACCATTGTCAACGTCGCCATCCCAAGCCTGATGGGCAGCTTTGGCGCTTCGGTGGACGAGATTTCCTGGGTCTCGACCGGCTACATCGTCGCCAACGTGGTGATCCTGCCGGCCAGCGGCTGGCTGTCGGCCTGGTTTGGCCGGCGCCGCTACTACTGGATGTCATCGGCACTGTTCGTGCTGGCTTCGCTGGGTTGCGCAGTGTCGCAGGAGCTGTGGCAGATGGTGCTGTGGCGCGTGGTGCAGGGGCTGGCCGGGGGCGGCCTGCTGGGCATCTCGCAGGCGATCATCTACGACGTGTTCCCCAAGGAGAAGGTCAGCGCTGGCCTGGCCTTGTACGGCGTCGGGGTGATGATGGGGCCAACCCTCGGCCCGTCGGTGGGCGGCTACCTGATCGACGAGTTCTCCTGGCATTGGATCTTCCTGATCAACCTGCCGATCGGTGCGCTGGCGCTGCTGCTGGCCTGGCTGTGCGTGGGCGACTCGCCCAACGAACGGCGCCCACGCAGCATCGACTACCTGGGCTTCATCCTGCTTGCCGTCGGTGTCGGCAGCTTGCAGATCCTGCTGGAGCGTGGCGAGCACTGGGACTGGCTGGAATCCAACCTGAGCCTGCTGTGCCTGGCCCTGGCGCTGCTCGGCCTGCTGGGGTTCTGCTACTGGGAACGGCGGGTAGCCAACCCGATCGTCAACCTGGCGTTGTTCAACAACCGCGAGTTCCTGCTGGGTTCGGTCTGCGCCTTCTGCGTCGGCTTCGGCCTGTACAGCACGCTGTTCATGGTGCCCCTGCTGTTGCAGACGCTGCTTGAACAGAGCCCCTACCAGAGTGGCCTGGTGATCTTTCCCGGGGCCTTGGCCAGCGCGGTCAGCACCCTGGTAATCGGCAAACTGTCGCAAGAGAACCGTATCGACGAGCGCTACTTCATTTGCGTGGGCATCCTGGTCTACGGCTACGCCATGTACCTGCACACCCAGTTCACCCTGCAAAGCAACCCCGACACCCTGTACTGGCCGCTGATCATCCGTGGCTTTGGGCTAGGCATGATCTTCGTGCCGCTGACCAACCTGGCCATGCGTCAACTGCCCGCGCAGCTGATTTCGGTGGGCTCCGGCGTGCTCAACCTGATGCGCCAGCTAGGCGGCAGCGTCGGCATCGCCATCGCCGCCACGCTGCTGACGCGGTTTTCCTGGGCGCGCTATCGACAGCTTTCCGAGCACGTCGATGAAAACACCCTGCTTGCCAGTGGCTGGGACCTGGCCAACCTCGACCCACGGCGGCTTTCCACCGACTTGCCGAGTGCCGACCAGGCCAATGCCGTGCTGGCCTTTTTCCAGGCCCGGGAGCAGGCGCAGATGCTCGGTTTCAGCATGCTCTTCGGTCTGCTCGGCGCAGTGATGCTGATCGGCGTGCCAATGGTGCTGCTGATGCGCAACCCCCGCCAACCCAAGCCCTCACCTGCAAAGGAGTCCGTGACGTGTTCGGACAAAGCACACGAATCCGCCTAGGCGTGCTGGCCTTCACCCTGTTCGGCACAGGCCTCGTCCAGGCTCGCGACCTGTACCAGAGCTACCAGCAGGCCCTGGGCCATGACATGGCCTATGCCGCTGCCCAGCAACGCCAGCTGGCGGCTGCGCAGAAGGCTCCGCAAGGGCTGGCCAGACTGTTGCCGCACCTGTCCCTGGAAAGCGGCGCAGCCTGGGTCGATCGCGAACACAGCGGGGCGGCCAGCCGCGACCGCGACAATTCCAATGCCTACGCGCTGGTACTGGTCCAGCCGCTGCTGCGCTGGCAGAACGTGATCGGCCATGAGCAGGGCAAGGCCCTGGCAACGGCGGGCGAAATCGACTTGCTCGCTGCACGCCAGGACCTGATGCTGCGCGTGGCCGACGCCTACTTCGAGCTGCTGCTGGCCGAGGACCAGCTGGCCACCAGCCGCCAGCAGGTCCGAACCCTGGCCCAGCAACTGGACAAGGCACAGCGCTTCCGCCGCGAGGGCTCCGGGACCGAGAACGAGGTGCAGCGCATCCAGGCGCGATACGACCTGGCGCAGGCCGAGCAGATCGCCGCCGGCAACGCCTTGCGCCTGAACCAGCAGGCGTTGGCCCGGCTGACCGGCAGCACGCCGGGCGAACTGGCCAGGCTGGACGACCAGGTGGCGTTCAGCGGCCCGCAGCCGGCCCGCCTGGATGCCTGGACCGAACAGGCACGTCAGCACAACCTGAAGGTGCAGGCCGCCGAAGTGCGCCAGCTGATCGCCGAACAGGAGGTGGACAAACAACAGGCCGGGCACCTGCCTACCCTCGACCTGGTGGCGGCGCATGGCCGTTTTGCCTCGGTCGGTGGCAGCCTGTACGACGTTACCGTGCCGGAAGAGAAGTACACCCAGACGGTGGTGGGCGTGCAACTCAGCGTGCCGCTGTATGCCGGTGGCGGTACCCAGAGCCTTACCCGCGAAGCCCGTGCCCTGCAGGGTGCCGCCGAGGATGAACTGGAAGATGCCCGGCGCGAGGCGGACTTCATGGCGCGTCAGGCCTACCTCAACCTGACGGGCGGCATCAGCCAGTACCAGGCCCTGCAGCAAGCCTTGCGCTCCAGCCAGAGTGACCTGCAGATCACCACGCATGCCTTCGAGGCCGGTGCGCGGATCAGCAACGATGTGCTGGATGCCGAGCAGCAGCTGACCCGCACCCGCCTGCAACTGGCCCGTCAGCGCTACGCCATCGTGCAGGCGCAGCTACGCCTGATGGCAGCCAGTGGCAGCCTCAGCGATGACAGCCTCAAGGCCATCAACGCCTTGCTGACCGCACCGCTTCAGGGGTAGGCACCGTCGCGGTACTGCCCGGCCACTTCGCGCAGCACCTCGCATACCCACTGCCCGGGAAGGCTCTGTGGCAAGGCCGCGTTGCGGCAGATGCCTACCGAGCCGCCCGGCTCGCGCACGCCCAGGTCGAGTTCGGCCAGCTCGCCACGGCGCAAGTCGAGCAGCACCGCATCGCGCGGCGCCACCCACAGCGCATCGCTGCCCAGCAGGTAACGCCGGCTCAGGGCCAGAGACAGGGTTTCCAGACGCTGTGCCGGCAGCTGAATGCCGCATTGCACGAACAGGCTGTCGGCATGCTGGCGGATGGTGGTGCCCGGCGGCGGCAGCACCAACGGATACCGCCCGACCCGCTGCCGCTCCACCGGGGCGCTCGCCAGCAAAGGATGCCCGGGGCGCACGACCAGGGCCATGGACTCGCTGTACAGGTGCTCGAATGACAGCCCCTGGATCTGCGGGCTGTCGGTCATGCGCCCGACCACCAGCTCCAGTTCGCCCAGGTGCAGTTGCCCGAGCAACTGCGCACTGACCCCGGTGACCACGCTGATCACCAAGGCCTCATGGCGCTGGTGCAGGCGGCACAGCACCTCGGGCATCAGCAGCCCTTCCACCGTGGACAGCACACCAATGCGCACCTGCGACGGCGCCCGCGCCTCACCGCGCAGGCTGCTGACGCCATCACGCAGCGCCTGTACGCTAGGCCCGGCGTAACGCATGAAACGCGTGCCGGCCGGGGTCAGCTCGACGCCCTGACGGCTGCGCTCGAACAGGCGCGCTTCGAGCAGGTCCTCGAGCTCCTTGAGGGTCTTGGAAATCGCCGGCTGGCTGATTGCCAGGATATCTGCCGCCCTGGCCAGGCTGCCCTGCCGGGCAATCTCCAGGAAACACAGCAGGTGGCGGTACTTGATACGGGTGTCGAGGTTCATGGGCGCAAGCTTAACGCATTGCGCTGGTCGCAGTATTTTCGCCGTATGGGGATCGAGCGCCGCGCGCGCGGCGCTCGATCTCACAGGCGATAAACAATGCATCAATCCACCGCCAACTCTACCGCCCTGCCCCTCAAGCGCACCGGCCACACCCGCAAGCGCTGCGCCGAATCTTCCAGGCATTCGCCGCTGTGCAGGCTGAAGTGCTGCTTGTACAGCGGCGCTGCAACCACCAGCTCGCCCTTCACCGTGCCCACCAGCCCCCGACCAATGACATTGGCGCCGGAACGCGGGTCGCGGTTGCCCACCGCGTACAGCGGTTGTGCCTGCGCCGGCAGGTAGAACAAGGCCACCTGGTCGCCATCGAGCCATACCACCACCCCGGAATCGGCTACCAGGTCGTCGGCCTGGCATACCGTTTGCCAGTTCACTCGGGTTTTCACAGCAGCATTGGACAGGTTCATCACACAGCCTCCTCGATAGTTGGGATCAGGTGCAGCGGCGCCGCAGGCCGGCGTTGTTCGCGTTCGCGCACGAAGTGCACGTCCGGGTCAGCGCGGCGGTCATTGACGAAGGTGCGGAAGCGCTTGAGTTTCTCGGGGTCGTTCAGGGCGTTGGCCCACTCGCATTCGTACTGGTCGACCACATGCTGCATCTGCGCCTCCAGCTCGCTGGCCAGGCCCAGGCTGTCGTCGATGACCACCTGCTTGAGGTAGTCCAGCCCGCCTTCCAGGCTCTCGCGCCACACCGAGGTGCGCTGCAGCTTGTCCGCCGTGCGGATATAGAACATCAGCACCCGGTCGATCAGGCGCACCAGGGTTTCGTCGTCAAGGTCGGTAGCGAACAGTTCGGCGTGCCGCGGGCGCATGCCGCCATTGCCGCACACGTACAGGTTCCAGCCCTTGTCGGTGGCGATCACGCCGATGTCCTTGCTTTGTGCCTCGGCGCATTCACGGGTGCAGCCGGACACTGCGAACTTGAGCTTGTGCGGGCTGCGCAGGCCCTTGTAGCGGTCTTCCAGGCGCAGGGCCATGCCGACGCTGTCCTGCACGCCGTAGCGGCACCAGGTGCTGCCCACGCAGGACTTCACCGTACGGGTCGACTTGCCATAGGCGTGACCGGTTTCGAAGCCGGCCTCGATCAGCTCGCCCCAGATCAGCGGCAGTTCGTGCAGCTGGGCGCCAAACAGGTCGATGCGCTGGCCACCGGTGATCTTGGTGTACAGGTCGTACTTCTTCGCCACCTGGCCGATCACGATGAGCTTGTCGGGGGTGATTTCGCCACCGGGTATGCGCGGCACCACCGAGTAGGTGCCGTTCTTCTGCATGTTGGCCATGAAGGTGTCGTTGGTGTCCTGCAACGGCACCAGCGCCGGGTCCATGATCGGCTGGTTCCAGCACGAGGCGAGGATGCTGCCTACCGCCGGCTTGCAGATGTCACAGCCAACGTGCCCCTGGCCATGGCGTGCGAGAAGTTCGTTGAACGTACGGATGCCCTCTACCCGCACCAGCCCGTACAGTTCCTGGCGGGTGTAGGCAAAGTGCTCGCACAGGCTCTTGTCCACCGCCACGCCACGGGCGCTCAGCTCATGCTCGAACACCTGCTTGAGCAGGGCTGCGCAACCCCCACAGCCAGTCGCGGCCTTGGTGCAACCCTTGACTGCGGCAAGATCGCCACAGCCGCTGTCGATGGCGGCACAGACCGCGCCCTTGCTGACGTTGTGGCAGGAGCAGATGGTGGCGCTGTCGGGCAGCGCATCGGCACCCAGGGCCGGCGCACCGCCGCCTTGCGGCAGGATCAGCGCCGCCGGGTCGGCCGGCAGGGCGATGCCGTTCTGGGCGTACTGCAGCAAGGTGTCGTAGTAACTGTTGTCGCCAACCAGCACCGCACCGAGCACGCGCTTGCCGCTGGCGTCCACCACCAGCCGGCGGTAGGCGCTGTTGGCTTCATCGATGAAGCGGTAGCTGCGCGAGCCTGGCGTGGCGCCGTGGGCATCGCCGATCGAGCCGACGTCCACGCCCAGCAGCTTGAGCTTGGTGGACATGTCGGCACCAGTGAATTCGCCAACAGCTTCACCCACCAGCAACGCGGCCAGGTTGCGCGCCATGCTGTAGCCTGGGGCGACCAGGCCAAAAACGCTGCCGTTCCACGAGGCGCACTCGCCGATGGCGAAGATGCGTGGGTCACTGCTGCGGCAGTGGTTATCGATCACCACCCCGCCACGCGCCGCAATGTCCAGGCCACAGGCGCGGCCCAAGGCGTCCTGCGGGCGGATACCGGCAGAAAACACGATCAGGTCGGTTTCCAGGTGCTCGCCACCGTCGAAGTTCATGCGGTAGCGGTAGTCTTCACCGGCACTGATCGACTGGGTGGCGCGCGATAGGTGCACGCCTACACCCAGGGCTTCGATCTGCGCCTTGAGCGCGGCACCGCCCTCGCCGTCCAGTTGCACCGGCATCAGCCGTGGGGCGAATTCCACCACGTGGGCTTCCAGGCCCAGCGACTTGAGGGCGTTGGCCGCTTCCAGGCCGAGCAGACCACCGCCCACCACCACGCCACGGCGGGCGCTGGCTGCGGCAGCGCGGATGGCATCGAGGTCATCGAGGGTACGGTAAACCAGGCGGGCATTGCCGCTGGAGCCTTCGATCGGCGGTACGAAGGGGTACGAACCGGTGGCCAGCACCAGCTGGTCATAACCGTAGCGGCCCTCGGCGGTGACTACTTCGCTGCGCTCGCGGTCGATTCCCAGCACCGCTTCACCGAGGTGCAGGTGCACGCCGCTGGCGCTGTAGAAGTCCTGCCCACACAGGGCCAGGGTTTCGGCGCAGCTGCCGCCAAAGTACTCGGACAGGTGCACACGGTCGTAGGCGCGTTGCCGCTCTTCGCCGAACACGTGCAGCTCGAAGCGCTGCAGGGCGCCGCGGCTGACCAGTTGTTCGACACAGTGATGGCCGACCATGCCGTTGCCGACGATGATCAGTCGCTGTCGTTGCCCGCTGCTCGCTGTTGCCTTCATAAGCCGATCCTCGATCAAAAAAAAGCGCCTGGAGCCGAAGCTCCAGGCGCCTTTGCCTGTATTCATCACGGTAGGGGGCCCGAATTGATCGCCGTTGATCAGTGGGCTTTGTTGTAACCAGGTTAAAGCAGGGACTGTGCCAAAGCTGTTTCCAGAACTGGCCCTATCGCCGGAAAGCCAGCACCCACAAGGGCCGCCACAGATCCACAAGCTGGTGAAACCGTTGTGGGAGCTGGCTTGCCAGCGATGGGGCCAGCGCAGTAAATGCACACTCCAAGTGCATCACTCCCCATCTTGGCGCATTCAATACACATCCCGCCGATACCGCTTGGCCTTGCCCAGTTCCTCGATATAAGCCGCAGCCGCGGCCGCATCCATGCCCCCATGCTCGGCCACGATCACCCGCAACGCCGCCTCTACATCCTTGGCCATGCGCTGCGCATCACCACACACATAGAAGTAAGCCCCCGCCTGCAGCCACTGCCAGAGTTCCGCGCCGCGCTCCAGCATGCGCTGCTGCACGTAGATTTTCTGCACCTGGTCCCGCGAGAAGGCCGTGTCCAGGCGCAAGTGCCCTGCGGCCTGCCAGGCCTGCAGCTGCTCCCGGTAGTAAAAATCGGTGGCCGCGTACTGTTCACCGAAGAACAGCCAGTTGGCGCCTTTGGCTCCACGCGCCTCACGTTCCTCGAGGAAGGCCCGGAACGGCGCAATGCCGGTGCCGGGGCCGACCATGATCAGCGAGACACCGTCATCCTCTGGCAACCGGAAGTGCTTCGCCACCTGCGGGAAGATCGCCACCTTCAGTGCCTGCGCGCGGTCGGCAAGGAAGCTTGAGCACACGCCTTTACGTGAGCCATAGCGCACCGTGGAAACGGTCAGGTGCACTTGCCCAGGGTGTGCCAACGGGCTGGAGCTGATCGAGTACAGCCGCGGCTGCAGCGGTTTGAGCAGCTCTAGCCAGCTGGCCAGCGGCAATTGCTGCGGGAAGGCATGCAACACATCGACCAGTTGCCGGCCCCACAGCCAGTCCTGCAGCTCGGCCTTGCATTCGGGCTGCAGCAAGCGCTGCAGGTCCGGGGCATTGACGGCAAACGCCTGCAACTGCTGCGGGGTAACCTTGGCGATTTCCAGGTGCGCTTGCAGGGCTTCTCTTAACGGCATGGGCGGCTGGTTGTTCAGCTCGACCCTGGCCTGGCCATCAAGCTGCATCAGCGCCAGCAGTTCGTCGACCAGCGCCGGGCAGTTGCGCGGCCATACCCCCAGGGCATCACCCGGGGCATAGGTCAAGCTGCTACCACTCAGGTCGAACACCAGCTGACGGGTTTCCTTGCTGGCGCCCGCGCCGTTGAGCAGGCGGTTCTCCAGTACGGTAGCGGCCCAAGGTTGCTGCTTGCTGCAGGCCGCCGCCGGTGCGGCTTCGCTGCGCGGCTGTGGCGCAGCGACACTGCGCAGGGTGGGCAGCAGCGCATCGAGCCAGGCGGCGAAGGCATCGTCGAAATCGGGCTCGCAATCGACCCGCTGCAGCAGGCGTCGCCCACCCAGCTCGGCCAGGCGCTGGTCGAGCTTGCGACCGAAACCGCAGAATTGCTGGTAACTGGAATCGCCCAGGGCCAGCACGGCGTACGGCAGCTCGGCACAATGGGCGCCCTCCTCGCCTTGCAAGGCACGCCAGAACGCCGCTGCGCTATCCGGCGCATCGCCATCACCGAACGTACTGGCAATCAGCACGACGCTGGCCGCGCCCTGCAGCTGATGCGGGCTGACCGCATCCATGCAGTTGAGCTGCACAGCAAGGCCGGCACTGCGCAAATGTGCGGCACAGCGCTCGGCCAGCCGCTCGCCGTTGCCGGTCTGCGACGCCCAGAGTACCTGGTGCCGTGGGGCTGCCGGCGCGGCTTGGTGCACTGGCACAGGCGGGGCGAACAGCCCGGCCAGCAAGCCATCGACGAACAGCCGGCTATTGCTAGCCAGCGGTGCATTGGCCGGCAGGCAGCGCACGCCTTCGCCGTGGACCTGGTCCAGGCCCAGCAGGAAGCCTTGCAGGTAATGGCGTTCCTCCTCGGCCAGCGCCGGGACTGGCAGCGCGTCCAGACCCAGTACCTGTGATAGCACAGCGGTCGGCCTGCGGGCTGGCTGCGCAATGGCAGCGCTGAGTTCAAAGGCTTCGATGCGTTCACCGGCCACCCGCTCCAGGGCCACGGCGCAATGCTTGAACGCTGGCTGCAACGACAGCGGATCGACCGCATCGCAGGTCACCGCATTGATCGCCAGCTGATCGCCAACCAGGTCGTTCCAGTGGAAAGGGGCAAAGCAGTTGCCCGGCATCACCCGGTCGCTGATACGCGCGGGCAACACGGCTTGCCCCCGGCGCGAGCGGATGGCCACCTGGTCCTTTTCCGCGATCCCCAGCCGTGCGGCATCTTCGCGGTGGAGCTCGACGAAAGGGCCAGGCTCCAGCTTGTTCAGCGCCGGCACCTTGCCGGTCTTGGTCAGGGTGTGCCACTGATGCTGAACACGGCCGGTATTCAGGACCATGGGGTAATCAGCATCGGGCAACTCCGCCGCCGGCAGCCAGGGCCGGGCGAAGAAGCGCGCCTTGCCGCTGCTGGTGGCAAAGGCCAGTGCCGGGCGTTCGCCGCGGGCATCGTGCAACAGCACTTGGCTGCTGCCATCGTTGCGGTAGCGTAACGGGCTGCGCGGGTCGTCGCGACCGGGCGCGCAGGGCCACTGGCGCGGTTGCTCGCGCAGCTCGGCATAACCGATGCCACGCAGGTCGTAGCCGGTTGCGGGGTTGTGAAAGCGGCGGATCTCTTCGTACACCGCTTCGGCATCGGGGTAGTCGAAGGCATCGGCGTAGCCCATCGCGCAGGCAACCCGGGCAATGATCTGCCAATCCGGCAGGCTCTGCCCGGGCGGCGCGACAGCGCGCGGCATCAAGGTCAGGTTGCGCTCGCTGTTGATCATCACGCCCTCGCCTTCGGCCCACAGCGCGGCTGGCAGAAGAATGTCGGCGTAACGGTTGGTTTCAGTGTCGAGGAAGGCATCCTGAGCAATCACCAGCTCGGCCCGGCGCAAGCCATCAATCACTTGCTGGCGATTGGCAACGCTGGCCACCGGGTTGCTGCAGATGATCCAGCAGGCTTTGACCTCACCTGCCTGCATCTGCTGGTACAGGGCGATAGTGCCCTCGCCTTCTTCCGCCCGCAGGCTGCCAGGCGGCAGGCTCCACTGCCGCTCGACGAAGGCGCGGTCCGCCGCCACCAGCGCCGAGCGCTGGCCTGGCAGACCGGCGCCCATGTAGCCCATCTCGCGGCCGCCCATGGCATTGGGCTGGCCGGTCAGTGAAAACGGCCCGCTACCGGGGCGGCAAATGGCACCCGTGGCCAGGTGCAGGTTGCAGAGGGCATTACTGTGCCAGGTGCCGTGGATGCTCTGGTTCAGGCCCATGGTCCAGCAACTCATCCAGTTGCTGGCGGTGCCGATCCATTCGGCGGCCTTGATGAGGTCGGCCTCGGCCAGGCCGGTGATGGCGGCTACGCGTTGCGGGGTATAGTCGTCGAGAAAGCCGACCAGTTCGTCCCAGCCCTCGGTATGGCGGGCAATAAAATCGGGGTCGGTATGGCCGTTGCGCTGCAGCAGGTGCAGCAGCCCGTTGAGCAACGCCAGGTCAGTGCCGGGGCGCACCTGCAGGAACAGGTCGGCCTTGTCGGCGGTGGCACTGCGCCGCGGGTCGACGACGATAAGCTTGGCGCCGGCCTTGACCCGGTCGAGCAGGCGCAGGAACAGGATCGGGTGGCAGTCAGCCATGTTCGCGCCGATCACCAAAAACACATCAGCGTGGTCGAAGTCCTGGTAGCTGCCGGGTGGGCCATCGGCGCCGAGCGACAGCTTGTAACCGCTGCCAGCACTGGCCATGCACAGACGCGAGTTGGACTCGATGTGACGGGTGCGAATGAACCCCTTGGCCAGCTTGTTGGCCAGGTACTGGGCCTCCAGCGACATCTGCCCGGACACGTACAGTGCCACGGCGTCAGGGCCGTGCTGGTCGATGATGCCGCGCAGGCGTGCGGCGGCCTCGGCAATGGCCTGGTCGAGGCCGGTACGCGCCGGCTGCTGATTGCGCTGCTGGCGTACATAGGCGTCGGCCATGCGCCCTGCGGCGCTCAGCGGCAGGTGTGCGGTCAGGCCTTTGGTGCACAGGCGGCCGAAGTTGCTGGGGTGCTGCTTGTCACCGCTGATCTTGGCGACCTTGCCATCGACAACGCTCATGACGATGCCGCAACCAACGCCGCAATAGGGACAGACGCTGCATACTTCGCTGTTGGCCATGGGGCGGGCTCCTGTGAAACGCAAAAAGGCGCCGGCTGCCCGGCTTGCTTGGCAAGCGGGGCAACACGGCGCCTTTGTCGTGAAGGTTTACGGGCTGTCGACGTTGATAGCCCTGGATGGAGGGGAAACAGCAATTTGTGGGCCAGCTGTGCCGACCCTTGCGCGGGCATGCCGACTCACACCAGGATTTCAAAGGGCTGATGGCCGAGCTGCACTGTGAGGGGTGGGCTGGCCGGCGAAAAAGCCGGCACCGGTAGCGCACCATGCAATGGCACGCGCGGGCTTGCTGGCGCCATGCTGGAGCACATTCATGCTGATGGCAGCGGGTAGACTAGCTTTTGGAATGCTGGAAGCGTTCTACTCCGCTGCAACCCGTGAGCCGCTACTTTTCCCACCCGAGGCTATAATTTGCGCCATGACGACCGCCCCCGCCGCTCAGGCATCCCGCGCTGAGTACACACGACGCATGAATCGCGTGCTCAACTATATCGATGCTCACCTGGAGCAACCTCTGGATGGCGCAGCACTAGCCGACGTCGCCAATTTTTCACGCTTTCATTTTCATCGGATCTTCGCTGCATGGATGGGCGAAACCCTGGGCAACTACATCCGGCGCAGAAGGCTGGAGAAAGCAGCACTGCGACTTTCCGCCAGCAGCCATGAAACAGTGCTGGAGACCGCCCTGGCTTCTGGCTTCAATTCGGCTGAGGCATTCGCACGGGCCTTCAAGCTCAGGTTTGGCTGTACGCCATCGGACTGGCGGGCCACTGCTCCGCAGCGAGCGGCAGCACTGGTTGAAGCCACCCGCCAGCGCCCCGCTGATGGAGACAGCAATCCTGATCAGGTCTTGAGCAATGTAAATCAGGCACACGAATGCGCCTTCGCTGATGCTGCCGTCTCCAGTCCATCGGCAAAGGATCCCGCCATGAACGTTCGTATCACCGACTTGCCCGCAACGCGCGTGGCCTACCAGCGTCTGATCGGCCCCTATGGCCCCGCCATTGGCGAATTCTGGCGCAACAAGATGACGCCCTGGATGTACTCGCACGGTTTCAGCGAAGGCGTTTGCTACGGTATCGGTCATGACGATCCGTCCATCACGCCCGCCGACAAGTGCCGTTATGACGCTTGTGTCGAGGTACCTGCCGATTTTGTCACCAGTGGTCAGGCAGACATCCAGACCCTGCCGGGAGGGCGCTATGCGCTGTTTGGCTTCAAAGGCAGGGTGGAGAACATTGCTGATGCCTGGACGCGGCTGCTTCGCGAGTGGATGCCGTCCAACGGCCTGCAATGTGACGAGCGGCCGTGTTTTGAAAGGTTTCACGCCGCAACGGCCTTCAACCCTCAAACGGGGGAGTTCAGCTGCGACATCTGCATTCCGGTAAAGGCACTGTAGTCGTCGCAGAAACAAAAAAAGCGACCCTAAGGTCGCTTTCTCTGTGACTTCCGGGTGTTCAGTAGGCCCTGAAAGTGAAATATGGCGCAGCGGACGGGACTCGAACCCGCGACCCCCGGCGTGACAGGCCGGTATTCTAACCGACTGAACTACCGCTGCGCTAAACATCGAGTGGTGGGTGATGACGGGATCGAACCGCCGACCCTCTGCTTGTAAGGCAGATGCTCTCCCGGCTGAGCTAATCACCCTTCGTCTCGGTGTGGCGCGCATTCTACGGACGCCCCGTTACCCTGGCAAGCGTTTTTTCAACTTTTCCCAAAAAAAATTCCAGATCTTTCAAAGACCTAGCGCTGCCGGGCGTTTTCCCGGCATCCAGATGGCTGCTGGCCCTCTGACAGGGTTGGCCTCGGAGCACCGCTCGGAGAATAATGCCCGCCTTATGCATTAAGGAGAGATTGCCCCTCATGTGGTTCAAGAACCTGCTGACCTACCGCCTGACCCAGGAAGTCCCGTTCGAGCCTGAAGCGCTGGAAGCGGCCCTGGCCAGCAAGCCGGCCCGCCCCTGCGCCAGCCAGGAGCTGACCACCTATGGTTTCGTCGCGCCCTTCGGCAAGGGCGAAGACGCTCCCTTGGTGCACGTCAGCGGCGAGTACCTGCTGGTTGCCGCACGCAAGGAAGAACGCATCCTGCCCAGCAGCGTGGTCAACGACGCGGTCAAGGAAAAGGTCGAAGAGATCGAGACCGAGCAGATGCGCAAGGTCTATAAAAAGGAACGCGACCAGATCAAGGACGAGATCATCCAGGCCTTCCTGCCGCGCGCGTTCATCCGCCGCTCGATGATCTTCGCCGCCATCGCCCCGCGCCTGGGGGTGATCCTGGTCAACTCGGCCAGCGCCAAGCGTGCCGAAGACCTGCTTTCCACCCTGCGCGAAGTGATGGGCTCGCTGCCGGTGCGCCCGGCGACGGTGAAGATCGCGCCAGCCGCCACCATGACCGACTGGGTCAAGTCGCAGCAGGCCGCCGAAGGTTTCTACGTCCTCGACGAATGCGAACTGCGCGATACCGCTGAAGACGGCGGCATCGTACGCTGCAAGCGCCAGGACCTGACCAGCGAGGAAATCCAGCTGCACCTGAGCACCGGCAAGGTGGTCACCCAGCTGGCCCTGGCCTGGCAGGACAAGCTGTCGTTCGTGCTGGACGACAAGATGGTGATCAAGCGCGTGAAATTCGAGGAGTTGCTGCAGGAGCAGGCCGAACAGGATGGCGGCGATGAAGCTGCGCAACAGTTCGACGCCAGTTTCCAGCTGATGATGATGACCTTTGCCGAATTCCTGCCGGCGCTGTTCGAGGCGCTGGGTGGCGAGGAGATTCCGCAAGGGGTCTGACTGCCATGGAATGCCGGTGCTGGCATGGGGAATATTCTCGGACAGCGCCGGCGATTGGGCCCTTGATAATTACCCAGCCACAAGAAAAAGGACTTGCCCCATGCCTGCCCTCGCCGCCCTCAGCCGCTTCGTCGGCAACACCTTCGCCCTGTGGGTGCTGGTGTTCGCCGTGTTGGCCTTCCTGCAACCGCAATGGTTCATCGCCCTGAAGGTAGCCATCGTGCCGCTGCTGGGCCTGGTGATGTTCGGCATGGGCCTTACCCTCAAGTTCGACGACTTCGCCGCCCTCGCCCGCCAGCCGTGGCGGGTGATGCTGGGCGTGGTTGCGCACTTCGTGATCATGCCGGGCATGGCCTGGCTGCTGTGCCAGATGTTCCAGCTGCCAGCGGAAATCGCCGTGGGCGTGATCCTGGTCGGCTGCTGCCCGAGCGGCACGGCGTCGAACGTGATGGTCTGGCTGTCGCGCGGCGACCTGGCGCTGGCGGTGGCGATCGCCGCCGTGACCACCTTGCTCGCCCCGCTGCTGACCCCGGCGCTGATCTGGTTCCTCGCCTCGGCCTGGCTGCCGGTGTCCTTCATGGACATGTTCTGGTCGATCCTGCAGTTGGTCATGCTGCCGATCGTGCTTGGCGTATTGGCCCAGCGCCTGCTCGGCAGCAAGGTGCAGGCGGCGGTACAGGTGCTGCCGCTGGTGTCGGTGGTCAGTATCGTGATGATCGTCTGCGCAGTGGTGGCGGCCAGCCAGGCGAAAATCGCCGAGTCAGGGCTGCTGATCATGGCCGTGGTCGTGCTACACAACAGCTTCGGCTATCTGCTCGGCTACCTGACCGGCAAGCTGTGCAAGCTGCCGCTGGCCCAACGCAAGTCGCTGGCGCTGGAGGTGGGCATGCAGAACTCGGGGCTGGGCGCGGCCCTGGCAGCGGCGCATTTCTCGCCGCTGGCGGCGGTGCCGAGTGCGCTGTTCAGTGTCTGGCACAATATTTCCGGGGCGCTGCTGTCAACCTGGTTCCGGCGCATGGGAAAACCTGCGGCCGAAGCTGAAGGTGGGGAGCCGGCCAGGCATTGATGTTGCCTGTACGGGCCCTTTCGTGGGTAAACCCGCTCCCACAGGTACTGCACAGGTCTGAAAATTGTGGAGATCCCTGTGGGAGCGGGTTTATCCGCGAAGAGGCCGCACAGGCTTGCCCAGTGGGCTGCATATGTGCACCATGGTGCCCACGGTGAGGACGACCTCACGACGCAGCGCGTGACCATTTCGGGGACGGCCCCATCCTTCGCAACGATGGAGACGCACCATGTCCTGGATCATCCTGTTCTTCGCCGGCCTGTTCGAGGTGGGTTGGGCCGTCGGCCTGAAATACACCGATGGCTTCAGCAAGCCGCTGCCCACCGTACTCACCGTCGCCGCCATGGCCATCAGCCTGGGCCTGCTGGGCCTGGCCATGAAGGAATTGCCGCTGGGCACCGCCTACGCCATCTGGACCGGCGTCGGCGCGGTCGGCACGGTGATCGCCGGCATCCTTCTGTTCGGCGAGTCGGTGGCACTGGTACGCCTGGTCAGCGTGGCGCTGATCGTTACCGGCCTGGTCGGCCTGAAAGTCAGCGCCAGCTGACACCCGCCGTTATCGCAGGTCGCCGCGCAGGCGGCTGACCTGCTCACGTAACGCTTCTGGCTGCGCGGCCTCCACCGGGATGGCAGTACCCGCCACGATGGTTACCCGTGACCACAGGCGCTTGAAAAAGCCCTTGGCCGGGTCACGGCTGAAGAAGCTGCCCCACAGCCCCTGCAAGGCCAGCGGAATCACCGGCACCGGGGTGTCGGCGAGGATGCGGTTGACGCCGCCCTTGAATACATCGATTTCACCGTCCCCGGTCAGCTTGCCCTCCGGGAAGATGCACACCAGTTCGCCATCTGCCAGGTACTCGGCAATTCGGGTGAAGGCGCGCTCGTAAGTGGCCAGATCTTCATTGCGCCCGGCAATCGGAATGGCACCTGCAGTGCGGAACACGAAGTTGAGTACCGGCAGGTTGTAGATCTTGTAGTACATGACAAAGCGGATCGGCCGACGGATCGCCCCACCGAGCAGCAGCGCGTCGACGAAAGACACGTGGTTGCACACCAGCAATGCCGCGCCTTGCTCGGGAATGCGCTCGAGACCGCGGTGCTGCACGCGGTACATCGAATGGCTGAGCAGCCAGATCAGGAAGCGCATGGTGAACTCGGGCACGATCCTGAAGATATGCACGTTCACCGCGATATTGAGCAGCGACACCACCAGGAACAGCTGCGGGATGGTCAGCTTGGCCAGGCCTAGCAGAACAATGGTGAGCAGCGCCGATACCACCATGAACAAGGCATTGAGAATATTGTTGGCGGCGATCACCCGGGCGCGCTGGTCGTCGGCAGTGCGTGCCTGGATCAGCGCATACAGCGGCACGATATAGAAGCCGCCGAACACGCCGAGGCCGACGATCGACAGCAGGATCCACCAGGCCTGGCCCATGCCCAGCAGCGCCAGCCAGTCGTGCGGGGCGGCGGCAGCCGGCACATCGCCGGAATGCCACCACCACAGCAGGCCGAACAGGCTCAGGCCGAACGAGCCGAACGGTACCAGGCCGATTTCCACCTTGCGCCCGCTCAGACGCTCGCACAACAGCGAGCCCAGGGCGATACCGACCGAGAACAGGGTCAATACCAAGGTTACCACCGTACCGTCACCGTGCAGCCAGTCCTTGGCATAGGCCGGGATCTGAGTGAGGTAGATAGCCCCGACGAACCAGAACCACGAGTTGCCGACGATCGAACGCGACACCGCCGGCGGCTGGCCCAGGCCCATGCGCAGGATCGCCCAGGACTGCCTGAAGATATTCCAGTCCAGTGGCATGTGCGGCGACGCGGCGGCGGCGCGCGGGATCCAGCGGCTGGCCAGGTAGCCCAGCAGCGCCGTGCCGACCACGCCGCCAGCGACCACCGTGGCATAGCTGTCGGCCGACATCATCACCCCGGCGCCGATGGTGCCGGCGAGGATGGCCAGGAAGGTACCGGTTTCCACCAGCCCGTTGCCGCCGACCAGTTCTTCTTCGCGTAGCGCCTGCGGCAGGATCGAGTACTTCACCGGGCCGAACAGCGCCGAATGCGTGCCCATGCCGAACAGTGCCACCAGCATCAGCGCCAGGTGGTTGGTGACGAAGCCGAGCGCGCCGACTGCCATGATCGCGATCTCGGCCAGCTTGATCGCCCGGATCAACGCATCCTTGGCGAACTTCTCGCCAAACTGCCCACCCAACGCCGAGAACAGGAAGAACGGCAGGATGAACAGCAAGGCGCACAGGTTGACCCAGATCGAACGGTCACCGTCACCCAGGCTGAGCTTGAACAGGATCGCCAGGATCAGCGACTGCTTGAACAGGTTGTCGTTGAACGCACCCAGCGACTGGGTGATGAAAAACGGCAGGAAACGCCGTTTGCCGAGCAAGGTGAATTGCGAGGAATGACTCATCGTCCTTGGTCCTGGTTCAGCCATGGATGGCAGTTGTCTTATTAGAATGCGCTCGGGCTATGCCAAGCCACATCGTCGACGTCAACTGACAGAACTACCAGTAGCGTGTTGCAGCGTCCAGGCGCCATTGTCGGCTTTTATCAGCCGCGAATCGATCGAATGGAATCACTGTTCGCCCGCCTGAATTGGGCCATGACCAGGCTTTTGCCAGCACTGGCCGCCTGCGCGATGACTGCCAACGCCGCTGCCACCGGCACGCAGACAGGCAAGGAGCGCTTTCTCGATCAACTGCTGGCGCAGATGACCCTGCAGGAAAAGGTCGGCCAGTTACGCATGGTGTACGCAGACGCAGGCCCGCCCCCGCAGGCCAGCCTCGACAGCATTGCCAATGGCCAAGTCGGTGCCATGTTTACAGCCGCGAGAGCAGACCCGGTAGCATTGCGCGAACTGCAGGACGCAGCGGTGCAGCGCAGCCGACTGCACATCCCGCTGTTTTTTGCCGGGGACGTGGTGCACGGCCGGCGGACGATATTCCCCATTAACCTGGGGCAGGCCGCCAGCTGGGACTTGCAGGCGATTGCCAAGAGTGCGCGTTCCGCCGCACGCGAAGCTACCGCTGACGGCCTGGACATGACCTTCGCCCCGGTCCTTGACCTCAGCCGCGATCCGCGCTGGGGCAGGATGTCCGAAGGGTATGGCGAAGACACCTACCTGGTGTCAAGTATCGCCCGGACGGTGGTACGTGCATTGCAAGGGCCGGCCTTGGGCGCGGCGGATAGCCTGATGACCTGCGTCAAGCACTTTGTCGGCTACGGCGCGGTGGAAGGCGGCCGCGACTACAACACCACCGACATCAGTGAACGGCGCCTTGTACAAGACTACCTTCCGCCGTTCAAGGCCGCGCTGGATGCCGGAGCAGGTGCGGTGATGACTACGTTGACCACCTTGAACGGCGTTCCGGCGACCGCCAACGCCTGGCTGTTGCAGGAGATACTACGCCAGCAATGGCAGTTCAACGGCCTGGTTATCGGTGACCATGGCGCCGTCGAGGAACTGATCGCCCATGGCGTGGCCGAAAACGGCAGGCAAGCCGCACAGGCTGCACTCATGGCCGGCACGCAGATGAGCATGAGCGACCGCTACTTCGTCCACGACCTGCCGTACCTGGTCATGCAAGGACAGGTGCCCGAGCAACAGCTCGACAACGCCGTTCGCCAGGTGCTGGCCACCAAATACGAACTTGGCCTGTTCGATGCCCCTTATCGCCGCCTGCGGGCTACCCCGGACCACCTCGAACAAACACTGCACCGTGCCCAGGCCAGGGACATGGCACGCCGTTCGCTGGTACTGCTGAAGAACAGTCACCAGGTGCTCCCGTTGAGCCGGCAAGCAACCATCGCCCTGATCGGCCCCCTCGCCGACAATGCCGTGGATATCCTTGGCAGCTGGCATGCCAATGGCCAACCCGAGCAGGCCGTGACACTGCGCCAAGGTTTACGAGATGCCCAGGCCCCCGGCGCACGCCTGCTGTATGCAATGGGGGCAAACATCAGTGACAACCCGCAGGCTTTCGTCCTGCTTGCAGATAACCAGGTCGCCTTCGACCCACGTCCGGCTGAAACCATGATTGCCGAGGCCGTGGCCACGGCTCGTCAGGCCGATGTGGTGGTGGCAGCACTGGGTGAGGCGCGCGGCATGTCTCATGAGGGTGCCAGCAGAACCGACCTGAACCTGCCTGGGCAGCAACGGGCTCTGCTGCGAGCACTGAAGGCGACCGGCAAGCCGCTGATCTTGGTGCTGATGAATGGCCGGCCATTGACCATCACCGAAGAAAGCCAATGGGCCGATGCTGTACTGGAAACCTGGTTCAGTGGCAGCGAAGGTGGCAACGCCATCGCCGACGTGCTGTTTGGCGAGTACAACCCGTCAGGCAAGCTACCTGTCACGTTTCCGCGCAGCGTGGGCCAGATCCCTCTCTACTATAACCACCTCAACACAGGCAGGCCGTTCGATCCGGCCAGGCCATCTGCCTACCGCTCACGCTATTACGACATTGACGATACGCCGCTCTACCCCTTCGGCTACGGGCTGAGTTATACCCGCTTCAGCGTTTCTTCGCCGCGCTTGTCGAGCACTCGCTTGCCAGCCGGACAAGCCCTGCAGGTGCAAGTGACTGTCCGCAACGACGGTTCGCGCGCAGGGGAAACGGTCGTGCAACTGTACATTCGCGACCGGAGCGCCTCGATAAGCCGACCTGTGAAGGAACTGAAGGGCTTCGAAAAGCTGTGGCTGGCTCCTGGGCAAGTACGAGAGGTGAACCTCCATCTGCCCCCTTCAGCGTTCAGCTTCGTCGACCGCAACCTGCGCTGGGTCAGCGAACCCGGCTGGTTCGACGTAATGGTCGGCCTGGACTCGCAAACCGTACAGACAGCCAGCTTTGAATTGATGCCCTGAGCACCAGCGGTCGCCTGTTCCGGCATCCTTCGCGGGCACGCCTGCAAATGACCTGCGCAGCGGGCCACTGTTGGCATATGCTTGAGCCCGGCAAACCAGAACAACAAGGACGTGGCAATGCTTGCCGCCATCAAACGCTACCCGCATACCGTTCGCCTGCTGCTGCTCACTACCTTCACGCTGACCGTCGCCCGTGCCCTTACCCTGCCCTATCTGGTGGTGTATCTGGCCGACAACTTCCAGCTGCCGATCAGCCAGATCGGCCTGCTGATCGGCGGTGCGCTGATTGTCGCCTCGCTGTTGAGCCTGTATGGCGGCCACCTGGTCGATACCTGGCGCAACCACACGCTGGTCAGCGCTTGCATGCTGCTGTTCGCGCTGGCATTCGTAGGTGCCGTTGCCAGCCGCGCAGCGATGCCGTTCTTCATCTGCCTGGTGCTGATCAACCTGGCCCTGGCAGTGGTCGACATCGCCGCCAAGGCGGGCTTCTGCGCGTTGCTGCCAGTGGAAGAACGGGCCGAGGTGTTCGCCATCAAGTACACCCTCAGCAACGTCGGCTATGCCGCCGGGCCGTTGCTGGGCGTGGCCATGCTGGAGCTGGACGGCCACCTGCCGTTCATCGCCTCTGCCCTGCTTGGGCTGGCCATGAGCCTGGCCTATTGGCGCCTTGGCGACCGCGGCCTGCGCGCCAGCGCGCCGAGCAAGCCCACTGCCGGCTTTGGCCAGGTGGCGCTGGGGTTGGCCGCTGACCGTCGGCTGGTGTGCTTCACCCTCGGCGGGGTACTGAGCGCGGTGGTGTTCGGCCAGTTCACCGCCTACCTGTCGCAGTACCTGGTGGTGACCAGCAGCCCGAGCGAGGCAGCGCGCCTGGTCGGCTACCTGGTGACCACCAACGCAGTGACGGTGATTGCCTTGCAGTACCTCATCGGCCGGCGTATCAGCCGCCAGCGCCTGATGCCCTGGCTGCTCGCCGGGATGGGCCTGTTCATCGCCGGGCTGCTGGGCTTTGCCCTGGCCGGGTCGACGCTGCTGTGGTGCCTGGCGATGCTGGTATTCACCCTGGGCGAAATCATCGTCATCCCCGCCGAGTACATGTTCATCGACCTGATTGCACCGGAACACTTGCGCGGGGTGTATTACGGTGCGCAGAACCTGTCCAACCTGGGTGCGGCGCTGGGGCCGGTGATGGTGGGGTTTGCCCTGGCGCATCTGTGGCCGGAGGCGATCTTCTACCTGCTGGTGTTGTCGGTGATACTGGCAGGGGTGTTCTATCGGCTGGGTACCCACACAGGTTGAAATGCACCCTGCGACCACCTGCCACTGCGACCATGGTCTGCGCTGACGAAGCGACACCTGCGTGCCAGACTGATTGATCGGGACCGCGTTATCTTTTTTGCTTCGGAGTCTTCATGTCGTTGTCCAGCGGGCTGATCGCCGTGGTCGCCCTGGCCTATATGGCCATCATGTTCGCCATCGCCTTCTACGGCGACCGCCGCAGCACGCCGTTGCCGCCGAAGCTGCGCGCCTGGGTCTACAGCCTGTCGCTGGCGGTGTACTGCACCAGCTGGACCTTCTTCGGCGCGGTCGGCCAGGCCGCCGAACAGCTCTGGGCGTTCCTGCCGATCTACCTGGGCCCGGTGCTGCTGCTGATCTTCGCACCATGGGTGCTGCAGAAAATGGTGCTGATCAGCAAGCAGCAGAACATCACCTCGATCGCCGACTTCATCGCCGCACGCTACGGCAAGTCGCAGACCCTGGCAGTCGTGGTGGCATTGATCTGCCTGGTCGGGGTGCTGCCCTACATCGCCTTGCAACTGAAGGGCATCGTGCTCGGTGTCAACCTGCTGATCGGCGCCAGTGCCGACGCCACCGGCACACGGGTGCAGGACACCGCGCTGGTGGTGTCGCTGGTGCTGGCACTGTTCGCCATCGTGTTCGGCACCCGCAGCCTAGACGTGACCGAACACCACCGTGGCATGGTCCTGGCAATCGCCTTCGAATCGCTGATCAAGCTGCTGGCCTTCCTGGCCGTGGGCATCTTCGTCGTCTTCAACCTGTATGACGGCTTCGACGACCTGTTCAGCCAGGCGCGCCAGTCGGTCCACTTGCAGGACTACTGGCAAGAGACCATCAACTGGCCGTCGATGGTGGTGCAGACCGCCGTGGCGATGATGGCAATCATCTGCCTGCCACGGCAGTTCCACGTCACCGTGGTGGAGAACATCGAACCCCAGGACATGCGCCTGGCGCGCTGGGTGTTCCCGATGTACCTGGCGCTGGCCGCGCTGTTCGTGGTGCCCATCGCCCTGGCCGGGCAGATGCTGCTGCCGGGCACGGTGATTTCCGACTCGTTCGTCATCAGCCTGCCACTGGCCGAGGCCCACCCGAGCCTGGCCCTGCTGGCGTTCATCGGCGGCGCCTCGGCGGCTACCGGCATGGTCATCGTCGAGGCCGTGGCGCTGTCGACCATGGTTTCCAACGACATGCTGCTGCCCTGGCTGCTGCGCCGGACCAACGCCGAGCGACCGTTCGAGGCATTCCGCCACTGGATGCTGTCGGTACGCCGGGTGACCATCGTGGTGATCCTGCTGCTGGCCTACGTCAGCTACCGCCTGCTCGGCTCCACCGCCAGCCTGGCGACCATCGGCCAGATCGCCTTCGCCGCCGTGACCCAGCTGACCCCGGCCATGCTCGGCGCACTGTACTGGAAGCAGGCCAACCGCCGCGGCGTGTTCGCCGGCCTGGCGGCGGGCATCTTCCTCTGGTTCTACACCCTGGTGCTGCCGATTGCCGCGCACAGTGTAGGCTGGTCGCTGCAATTGTTTCCGGGGCTGGCGTGGCTGCACGGCAACCCGTTGCACCTGCCGATCAGCCCGCTGACCCAAGGCGTGGTGCTGTCGCTGGCGGGCAACTTCACCCTGTTCGCCTGGGTCTCGGTGCTGTCGCGCACGCGGGTTTCCGAACATTGGCAGGCCGGCCGCTTCATCGGCCAGCAGACCAGTGCCCGCCCCAGCAGCAAGCCGCTGCTGGCGGTGCAGATCGATGACCTGCTGACCCTGGCCTCGCGCTTTGTCGGCGAAGAGCGCGCGCGGCAAAGCTTCATCCGCTTCGCCTACCGCCAGGGCAAGGGCTTCAACCCCAACCAGAACGCCGACGGTGACTGGATCGAACACACCGAACGCCTGCTGGCCGGGGTGCTCGGCACCTCATCGACCCGCGCCGTGGTCAAGGCCGCCATCGAAGGCCGCGACATGCAGCTGGAAGACGTGGTGCGCATCGCCGACGAAGCCAGCGAGGTGCTGCAGTTCAACCGCGCCCTGCTGCAAGGCGCCATCGAGAACATCAACCAGGGCATCAGCGTGGTAGACCAGAACCTGCACCTGGTGGCCTGGAACCGTCGCTACCTGGAGCTGTTCAACTACCCCGACGGCTTGATCAGCGTCGGCCGGCCGATTGCCGATATCATCCGCTACAACGCCGAACGCGGCCTGTGCGGCCCGGGCGAAGCGCAAGTGCACGTGGCGCGCCGGCTGCACTGGATGCGCCAGGGCCGTGCGCATTCCTCGGAGCGTTTGTTCCCCAACGGCCGGGTGATCGAGCTGATCGGCAACCCGATGCCTGGCGGCGGCTTCGTCATGAGCTTCACTGACATCACACCGTTCCGCGAGGCCGAGCAGGCCCTGCGTGACGCCAACGAAAGCCTGGAACAACGGGTTGCCGAACGCACCCACGAACTGTCGCAACTGAACCAGGCATTGTCCGAAGCCAAGAGCCATGCCGAAGCCGTGAGCCAGTCGAAGACCCGCTTCCTGGCCGCGGTCAGCCATGACCTGATGCAACCGCTGAACGCGGCGCGGCTGTTCTCCGCGGCCCTGTCGCAGCAGGCCGAAGGCATGAATGAAGAGGCCCGGCAACTGGTGCAGCACATGGACAGCTCGCTGCGCTCGGCGGAAGAGCTGATCAGCGACCTGCTGGACATCTCGCGCCTGGAAAACGGCAAGATCACCCCGGACCCCAAGCCCTTCGCCCTCAACGAACTGTTCGACACCCTGGGCGCCGAGTTCAAGCTGCTGGCCGCCGAAAAAGGCCTGGAATTCCGCCTGCGCGGCAGTCGCCTGCGGGTGGAGAGCGACATGAAGCTGCTGCGTCGGGTGCTGCAGAACTTCCTGACCAACGCCTTGCGCTATGGCAAGAGCCCGATCCTGCTGGGGGTACGACGCCAGGGCGAACGCTTGTGGCTGGAAGTGTGGGACCGTGGCCCTGGTATCGCCGACGACAAGCTGCAGGTGATCTTCCAGGAGTTCAAGCGCCTGGACAGCCACCAGACCCGAGCCGAGAAAGGCCTGGGCCTCGGCCTGGCGATCGCCGACGGGCTGTGCCGGGTGTTGGGCCACACGCTGGAAGTACGCTCGTGGCCGGGCCAGGGTACGGTGTTCCGCGTCAGCGTACCGATTGCCCGTCAGGCCGCGCCGGCAGCCGGTGCCCCGGTGGAACAGGCCGGTCAGCCATTGGCAGGGCTGCAGGTGCTGTGCGTGGACAACGAAGACAGCATCCTGATCGGCATGAACAGCCTGCTCAGCCGCTGGGGCTGCCAGGTGTGGACCGCGCGCAACCAGGCCGAATGCGAAGCCCTGCTGGCCAAGGGCATGCGCCCGCACCTGGCGCTGGTGGACTACCACCTGGACGACGGCGAGACCGGCATCGGGCTGATGGGTTGGCTACGCGCGCGCCTGGGCGAGCCGGTGCCGGGCGTGGTGATCAGCGCCGACGGCAGCAAGGAAACCCTCGCCATGGTGCATGCTTCGGGCCTGGACTACCTGGCCAAGCCGGTCAAGCCAGCGGCCCTGCGCGCCCTGCTCAATCGCCATCTGAGCCTGGTTCAGTGAGCACTTCCTCCGGCATCGCTTCATCGGACAGCGCCCGTTCCAGCAAGTCGGCCGGCAGGCTCTTGCTGGCGCGGGCGCCCAGCAGTTTCAGCTGTTCGCTGCGGCTGACCAGGTTGCCGCGCCCTTCGCACAGTTTGTTGCGCGCAGCGGCATAGGCCTTGTCCACCTGCTGCAGGCGGCTGCCCAGCTCGTCCAGGTCCTGGATGAACAACACGAACTTGTCGTACAGCCAGCCGGCGCGTTCGGCAATTTCGCGGGCGTTCTGGCCTTGGCGTTCCTGCTTCCACAGGCTGTCGATCACCCGCAGGGTGGCGAGCAAGGTGGTCGGGCTGACGATCACGATATGCCGGTCGAAGGCTTCCTGGAACAGGTTCGGCTCGGCCTGCAGGGCCGCCGAGAAGGCCGCCTCGATCGGCACGAACAGCAGCACGAAATCCAGGCTGTGCAGGCCTTCGAGGCGCTTGTAATCCTTGCTCGACAGGCCTTTGACGTGGCTGCGCAGCGATTGCACATGCTGCTTGAGCGCAGCCTCGTCATTGCCGGCCACGTACTGCTGGTAGGCCGTGAGGCTGACCTTGGCATCCACCACCACCTGCTTGTCGCCGGGCAGCATGATCAGCACATCGGGCTGGAAGCGCTCGCCATCGGCGCTCTTCAGGCTGACCTGGGTCTGGTATTCGCGGCCCTTTTCCAGGCCGGCATGCTCCAGCACCCGCTCGAGAATGAGCTCACCCCAGTTGCCCTGGGTCTTCTGGCCCTTCAGCGCCTGGGTCAGGTTGGTGGCTTCATCGGACAGGCGCATGTTCAGCTGCTGCAGGCGCTCCAGCTCCTTGCCCAGCGAGAAGCGTTCGCGGGCTTCCTGCTGGTAGCTTTCCTCCACGCGTTTTTCGAAAGCCTGGATACGCTCCTTGAGTGGGTCGAGCAACTGGCCCAGGTGCTGCTGGCTGGTCTGGGCGAAGCGCTGCTCGCGCTCGTCAAAGATTTTGGTGGCCATGTCGGCGAACTGAGCACGCAAGGTGTCGCGTGCTTCCCGCAAGTCTTCCAGGCGCTGCTGGTGGCTTTCCTGCTGTTCGCGCAATTCGGCGTCCAGGCGCGCCGTCTGGGCTTCCAGACGGCGCAGTTCGGCTTCGCGGCTGGCGCGCTCGAGGCTCCACGCGTGGGCAGCATCGCGGGCGTTGTCGCGGTCGATCTGGAGCAATTCCAGCTCGCGACTCTGAGCGGCCAGTTGGGCCTGCTTGACCGAGTTGGCTTCACTCAGGTCGCTGATCTCGTCGCGGCTGGCTTCCAGCTGCGCCTGCAGGCCTGCCTGGGCCAACAGGGCGGCGCTGAGGCGTTCCTCGAGCAAGGCCTGCTCGGCCTGCCGCGCCGCCTGGCGGCGCTGTAGTTGCATGATCCACCCCAGACAGGGCAAGGCCCCCGCCACCAAGCCCAGCAGAATGCTGGCCAGATCCACTGCCATGCTTACCCCGAATGATCCTGGATGATTGCCGCGCAGCTTATCAGCAAACGCTGAAGGCGCGGATTGTGGAACAGCAGAGGGTCGCACCGCCCTTTGCTGAGTCCCGGTGGGGCATTTTCCGCAAAATTGCAAAAAGTTTTCAGCGATCTTTTCTTGACGTTTTCAAGTGAATGGATCGAGGGCCCATTGGAGCCTGTCGATTGTCGAACAGTTCATTACGTTGCTGGCACGCCCGTCCTAGAGCAAGCGCTTCGGACAATCCACAGTTCCTGTGGATAACTCGGTGGACAACCCCCTCCCACACCCCGCAAACCCCCGTGAATCGTGGGTTTCGGTCAAACTGACGATTTTTTCACCAGCTGAAAATAGTGTTTTTTTTCATTGACTTAACCGCCCAGTCAAGGCATTGGCGAGTGCGTCGCAGCCTGTTGCCAAGTTGTTACAAGCGCGTCCTCGAGTGTGAACAAGTTCACCTTGGAACCCTCATTTGGGTGCTGTGATACAGGACATCATGTCGGTTTCGGTTCATCTGCTCCCCTTTCCAGCATGGAAATTAAGCGCCATACTGCGCGGCTCACCTGAAAAAACCTGTGGTGCTTGCCAAACGCATGCGTTTCCGGTAGGGTGCGCATCGTTAGTACCAAGCTGAAAGTCAATTCTGGCCTCAAGCGTCCTTGCAGACCCACACCGCCCAAGTGTGTCCTGCTGAAACCTGGACCGGCCCATTCGATGATTCACTCGCCAGCCCTGCGCTGTCCAAGCACGAATCACGTGACAGATTGATCAGGATCCCACCCCGACGGCCTAGAACCTTGGCCCCGGTGTGCTGCCTGCCCTCTGAAGTACCTACCAGTCAGCCCAAGCGCCCACCTTTTGATTGCGCCCCCTCTGGCTGCCCTGTTCCAGTCAGGTTCGTTCGTCCCTTAATAAAGGCGTCACTGGAACGTTTCTATCATGCACGGATCATAATCCCCGTGTTTAAAGCAGGAACCTCCAATAATATGCAAACTCATCATCAAATTCAGGCTGCCATTGGCACCCTTTCCCAGGCCTTCTCGCCGCTGAAGTGCCTGATCGTTGCCCCACGCAAGGGCAGCTTCAGCTTTACCTTGGTGGACGAACACGGCGTCGCCTGCCACACCGAGCGCCTGTACCCCGAGCAGTACAGCCGCAGTGAACCGCTGCAAGCGGTTATCGACCGCACACGTCAGTCGCTCACCGCGTGAGCCATGAATACGGCGGTATTCAAGCGCTGAATCATCCCATCGCAAGCCTGCCTGAACGATGCCGGCGTAATTGCCGTAAGGCATATAGCCCGGTACGTCAGGCAGCAATCGATTTAAAAACAGCCTTTTACACGACCATTATCACACTACACTTCAACTCGAGCGGTGCTTGCCGCTTCCGGCGGGCCTGACCATTCACCAGCTGCCAAGCTCCAGCGCCCGTCCGGCCCTTAACTGCTCGAGGGCATCATGGGTATCGCGGCGAATGAATTGTGTCAGTATGTGATCCGACCCACCTTGGTCTACCTGAATCGTCACAGCGCCAGCGCCGAAGCCTTGTTGCTGGGCATCGCCGCCAGCCAGTCGGCCTTGGGCTCGGCCTTGCATGACCGCCGCGGGCATGGCCTGTATCGCATCGGCGAACATCGTCATCAAGCGCTCTGGGACGCATACCTGGCCCGCGATCCCGACCTGGCCAGCCTGGTCCGCGGCCTCGCCAGCCAGCACGCCTTCCTCGGCAGCCCGCACCTGGAACTTGCGGTCAACCTGCGTTATTCCACCGCCATTGCCTGGATGCTGGTCGAAGAGCAAGCCGCCCCTTTGCCCGCAGCCGATGACCTGCTGGCGCAGGCACGAATCTGGCGCCAGGTTTTCAACCCACAAGGCCGCCTGCGCGACTTCACCCACGCTTGGCATACCTGCATAAACCAGAAATTGCCGCAGGCATCTTGAGACTCCTCCTACAAGATACCGGAAAAAATGGGATTTTGGTCGGATTGTCCTACAAAACTGCTCTATCTCCCTCGATCGCGGCTATGGCGCGACGCGTGATTTGTTGGTAGCGTTTCGCCCCGGAGATCCCAAGGAGTTTTCTAATAATGAAAAAAGTAATGCTCAAAACCTCCCTCGGCATTGCCGTTGCTCTTGCTTCCAGCCAGTTGCTCGCCGCCGGGTTCGCGCTGAACGAACAAAGCATCAGCGGCATGGGAACCGGTTTCGCAGGGCGTTCCTCTTCTGCCGAAGATGCCAGCACGGTGTACGGCAACCCTGCCGGCATGTCGCGCCTGAAGCGCGAACAGGTCACCGTGGGTGGCGCAGCCGTCATTGCCAAGACTGATATTTCGGGCCGTGGGAGCAATTTCGGGGGGGAAACCGATGGCGACATGGTCCCGGTCGTGGGTGTCCCCATGGGTTACTACGTCAAGCCACTCGATGATCACTGGAGCGTGGGCTTCGGCGTTTACGTGCCATTCGGCCTGATCACCGACTACGGCAGCGGTGACGCGGCACGCTACTGGGGCAAGAAGAGCAAGGTCGAGGTGGTCACCTTCCAGCCAACCATCAGCTACGCCTTCAACGACAAGGTTTCGATCGGTTTTGGCCCGACCATCAACCGCATCAAGGGTGAACTCGGCTCGAACCTGAGCAGCAAGGCCCTCCTGGGGCCCAATGGCCCGGATGGCGAGGTCAAGATCAAGGGCGACGACACCGCGGTCGGCTACAACATCGGTGTTCTGGTGCAGGCTACCGACCGTACCCGCCTTGGCCTGACCTACCACTCGATGGTCGACTACGAACTTGAAGGCGACACCCGTGTTTCCTACCCGATTCCACAGCTTGGCCTCAGCGGCAAGTTCGACGCCAGCCTGAAGGTCAAAACCCCGGAGTCGGTGGATTTCTCGATCACTCATGAACTGGATGACCACTGGACACTGTATGCAGGCAGCACCTGGACGCGCTGGAGCCGCCTGGAAAGCATCATCGTGAAGAACGACGCACCAGCGGGCTACCCGCTGCAGACCATCACCGAAGAGCAGAACTGGCATGACACCTGGGCCCACGCCATTGGCGCGGCCTACAAGGTGAACAAGGAATGGACCCTGCGTGCAGGCTTCTCGGTCGACCAGTCGCCCACCAACAACCACGATCGCTCGCCACGCATTCCGACTGGCGATCGTAAAGCGGTCAGCTTTGGTGCCGGCTGGAGCCCGAACGATGACATGACCATCGATGTGGCCTACTCCTACCTGTGGGAAGAGGATACCAAGGTAAACAACGTGTCGGGCTCGCCAACCCAACAGGCGCTGAAAGGCACCTATCAGGCCAAGTACGAGAACAGCGCTCACGGTATTGGTGCTTCCCTCACCTACCGCTTCTGATGATTCATACGCGCTGCATGAAAAACCGCCCGCGTGGCGGTTAATGAGATGGTCACCCCGACACCCTGCGAGGGCTACGCTTTCGCAGGGTGTTTTCATTCCGGAGGCCATCATCATGAGCGATTTGGCCCATTTCATCCGTTAATCAGTATTGCAAAAAATGGGTGACCATAGATTGTTCATCCCTGCAATTGCCAGCTGTCACCCAGGCATTCGCGCAGGTAGTCCATGAACACGCGGACTTTCGCGGTCATGGCGAAACGATCGGCCAGGCACAGGTAGATATCCATCGGCTCAGTCTGGGCATAGGCCTGGCCGCTGTCGCGGTATTCGAACAACGGTACCAGCGCACCAGAGGCCAGGTGCGGCCGTACGATGAACTCGGCCAAGCGGGTAATGCCACCATCGTGCAGTGCCATCTGGGTCAGGGCATCGATGTCATCGCTGATCAATACGCTACCGAACTCGGCCTCGAAACGCAGCCCGTCACGCATGAACCCCCAGCGCAGGAATCGCCCGTCCACGGGGTAGCGGAACACCAGGCAACGGTGATCACGCAAGGCTTCGGGTGTGGCCGGCACGCCGGCGCTACGCAGGTAACCGGGCGAGGCACAACACATGAACGGTATACGGGCAACCTGCCGGGCCAGCAGTTGGTCTTCCAGCTGTGGAGCAATGCGCAAGCTTACATCCACGTCTTCCCGCGCATGGTTGACCCGGCGATCAGTCGTTACCAGTTCTATCGACAGCAACGGATAACGGGCATTGAACGCGGGTATCAGCGGCGCCAGCACGTGGCGACCGAAGGCGGAGGTCGAGGCAATGCACAAACGTCCCTGGGGCTCGCTGTCCGGAGTAGTAATGGCTTGCTCGGCCAGGGCCAGGTCACGTTCGACGTGCCGGACACGCTCGTAATATTGAGCTCCGGCAGGGGTAAGCGCCATGCTGCGGGTAGTGCGGCTGAGCAGGCGCACCTGAAGGTGGCTTTCAAGGCGTGCCAGGTTCTGGCTGACCGCGGCCGGGCTCAGGCCCAGGTTGCGTGCGCCGGCGGCGATGCTGCCGGCTTCGACCACCTTGATGAAGCTGCGGATGGCATTGAGCAGGTCCATGCTTGGCCCTTGGATTCGTAAGCATCTCTTTATAAAGAACTTAATACGGCTGGTCTACAGCGGCTACCAGGTACGTTGCTAACCTGCGATCCCATTCACTTTTCAGGAGTTCGCATGAGCAACCTGTCGCAGGCGCGCAGCCGACGCAAATTGAAACCGGGCGCCACACCCTACGTTTTTGCCTTCTACATGTCGTCGATCATGGCGCTGTTGATGTGCTTCGTGATCACTGCGGCGAATGCCGGGATCAACCCGGAGTACTTGAATAACGTGCTGAAGGCCTATCAATTGGCGATGCCGGTAGCTTTCGTTTGCGTATTGATGGTCAGGCCGTTGGTGGTACGGTTGGTGGCAATTACAGTGCATGTGAAGCAACCCTAGGCACATAACCCGCTTTCGCCTTTGATCTTGATTTTGATCTTGATCTTGATCTTGATCTTGATCTTCGCGACTTCAGGAGGCCGAACGCAGGCCTTGCGGAGGGAGGTGACGGGCATGGATGCCCGTCAAGCGCTGAGGCCCCATGGATGGGGCCTGCAGCGCGTCCTCCCGGGAGCAAGGCCTGCTCGGCCTCCTGAAGTCGCATTCGGCGCTGCCTGAACTATCGCGCGCTTAGAAGCAAAAGCAAGAGCAAGAGCAAGAGCAAGAGCAAGAGCGGCTACATTACTGCTGCGAAGCGATGGCCTTTTCAATGGCGGCTCGGAATTCTGGGTCATCCGGCTTGGTCAGGCTGGAAAAGTTGCCGATCACCTTGCCCTTGCGATCGATAACGTACTTGTAGAAATTCCACTTCGGCGCACTGCTCTGGCTGGCCAGTTCGACGAACAGCGGAATCGCATCCTTGCCCCGCACCGGCTGCGCCTTGGTCATGGTGAAGGTGACACCATAGTTGGCATAACAGACCTTGGCCGTCTTCTCGCTATCGGCATCTTCCTGTTTGAAGTCGTTGGAGGGCACGCCGAGCATTTCCAGGCCCTGTTGGTGGTACGCCTTGTATGTTGCCTCCAGCCCCTCGAACTGCGGTGCAAAGCCGCAATAGCTGGCCGTATTGACCACCACCAGCGGCTTGCCGGCAAAGCGCTGGCACAGGTCGACCTGCCCCTTGCCCCGCAACTCCGGCAGGCTGCCTTGCAACAAGGCCGGGCAATCGGCAGCCCAGCTCGAAGCGCTGGCAAGCAGGGCCAGCACCGGCAACGTCAACCCACGTGCACGCATGTTCGTTTCTCCTGCAAAACAATCCTTGAGCTTGCAGGGTAGCGCCTAACAAACACTCATGCCCAGTTGCATCAATGCCATCCCGCCCTTGTGCCAGCCCCACCAGACCAACGCCAGCAGCAACCACGCGGCAACGGCCAGCAGCCCACGGGCCAGGTAGCGGTTCATGCGGCCTGGGCCTGCAGGCGAGCGACCGGGCGCTCGCGTACCGGCCAGCTCAGGGCGGCAGCCAGCAGGCTGAGCAGGATGGAAATCTGCCAGACCAGGTCGTAGCTACCGGTGCGGTCATACACCACCCCACCCAGCCAGCCCCCCAGAAACGCACCCAGCTGGTGGAACAGGAAGACGATACCGCCAAGCATGGACAGGTTGCGCACGCCGAACAGCGTGGCCACGGTACCGTTGGTAAGCGGCACCGTGGACAGCCACAACAGACCCATGGCAATGCCGAACAGGTAGGCGCTGAACGCGCTCACCGGCGCCCAGAGGAACAGCACGATGACCACCGCACGCAGCAAGTACAACCCGGTCAGCAAGCGCGGCTTGGACATGCGCCCGCCCAGCCAGCCCGCGGTGAAGGTACCGACGATGTTGAACAGCCCGACCAGCGCCAGTACCGTGGTCCCGGTGCTTGCGGGCAGATGCTGGTCTACCAGGTAGGCCGGCAGGTGCACACCTATGAACACCACCTGGAAACCGCAGACGAAGAAGCCCAGGGCCAGCAGCCAGAAGCCGGTATGCGAACACGCTTCGTGCAGGGCCTGGCCCAAGGTCTGTTCCGTGCCATGGCTGGGCAACGGGCGGTCGCGCAGCAAGCCGACGAAGGGCACGATCAGTGCAACCAAAAGGCCCAGCACCAGCAGTGCCGCAGACCAGCCCAGCCACTGGATCAGGCCAAGGGTACCCGGCAGCATGGCGAACTGGCCGAAAGAGCCGGCGGCACTGGCAATACCCATGGCCATGCTGCGCTTGTCTGCCGGCACGGCGCGCCCGACGACACCGAGGATGACCGAGAACGAGGTGCCGGACAGGCCGATGCCGATCAGCAGGCCGGCACTCAGCGACAGCGACCAGGCCGAGTCAGCCAGGCTCATCAGGATCAGGCCGGCGGCGTAGAGAATGCCACCGATGATCACCACCCGCGCCGCGCCGAGGCGGTCGGCCAGCGCACCGGCAAAGGGCTGTGCCAAGCCCCAGATCAGGTTCTGCAAGGCAATGGCGAAGGCGAACACCTCACGCCCCCAGCCGAAATCGGCGCTCATCGGCGCCAGGAACAGGCCGAAGCCATGCCGCACACCCAAGGACAGCGCCAGAATCAACGCTGCCCCCAACAATACCCACCCGCTGGTTCGCCACACCGAAGTCATTGTCGTTATCTCCAGCACATCGCAAGGGTTTACGGGTATATACCCGCTTATGATCGTATCAATTCAAGCCAGCAGGCCCAGCAGGCGCACCAGTTCATCCCGCTGCCCTGCCCCCAGGCGTTCCACCAGTTCGGCCTGGGCTCGCTCCCAGGCCGGATGGGCGACACGCAGCAACTCCGTAGCGGCGTCGGTCAACAACACAACGCGGTTGCGCTGGTCATCGCCATCAGCCAGGGCTACCAGCCCTTCGGCCTCCAATACCCGCAGGTTGCGACCCAGGGTACTGCGCTCCAGGCCCATGGCCTCGGCCAAGGTGGTGATACTAGGACGGTCGAGCCGTTGCAGGTGACGCAACAGGGAAAACTGCGCAACATTGACTCCGAAGCCGGCGAGGGCCTCGTCGTAATGTCGGCTCACCCCACGGGCGGCGCGACGCAGATGGGTACAGATACATTCACTGGTCAGCATGGATACGTGTATATACCCGCATACAGAGCGTTGCAAGATATTTCGTGACCGACTGACGATCTCAATCCGGGTTCAAACGCTTGCGGATCGGCTCGAATTCCACGGTGGCCTTGCGCGGCAACGGGTCCGCAGCCCCCTCTTCGATCGCTTGCCAGTAACGCCAAGGGACCTTGGCTGAGCCCAGTTCGTAGTCCATGCCATCCCAGCTGTCTTCCCGAAAACTGTAGAACGCCCAGTGCAAGCGGTTGCGCTCCAGCACGCCGAGCACGTCTTCCAGGTATTGCCGGCACCCCGGCAACCTGCGCATGCAGCCAAACTCAGCCACCACCAGGCGCTCGCGCGGCACCTTCATGGCTTCGGCCCAATCGAGCGGTTGGCGCAGGTAGCGTGCCACCCGCTGACCATCCCACTGCTGGGTCTGCCCTGCGAACGGAGCCGGGCCGGGGTAAGCCATAGGCTGTTTGCGCGTCATGTTCGGCGCACTGGTAACCGCGTAGGGTTCGTACATGTGCACGCTGTACAGCACCCGCTGGTCATCCAGTGGGGCTGGCCAGTAATCAAAGGCGTCGGCGGCAGCAAACCAACCAGCATCGACCATGACCGGTGTCTCGGCGTCTTCCTCACGAATGGCTGCGATCAGTTGTTGATACAGCGCCGGCAGATCGCGCGCGCTACCCTGCGCTCGCGCGTACCACCGCTGCATTTGCCTGGCGTCGGCATGCTCGGCCAGGCCACCCTCCTTCTCCGGCGCGGGTTCATTGATCAGGTTGTAGGCCGCGATGGCCGGATGGCCCTTCAGCTCGCGGGCCATATCGCGCCAGAAAGCGGCAGCCTGCAACCAGTAGCGCTTGTCCTGCCACAAGCGGTCGTCGAACCGGCCCTGGTTGTTTTGCGACCAGCGCATGCCGGGTAGCGAGAGCGGTGCGATGACCACCTTGAGCCCGGCCTGGTGGGCTCGGTCAAGCGTGGCGCGCAGCGTGGCCAGGTCAGCCGCCGGCAGGCCTTGATAGGCATCGGCATCGCCAAGCAGAAAGTCACGCCCCGCCGGTTGCCATTTGTCGTAGGACAGCCGCACCCAGGTCGCGCCATAGCCGCGCAAGGCATCGAAGTAGGCCTGATCGGGAGGCAGCCGGTTGAAGCTGTTGCCACCGTGGCGCGGGGTGTTCCAGAACGCAATGAGATCCGCTGCGCCTACAACAGGCCCGATGACCAACAAAACAACCGCAAGAATGATTTGACGCATGCGAACCCTCCTCGTTCGTTGGTTGGAGGGTCGAGCATACGCCAGTGACGATAGGGACTTTTTGCGAAGTATTTTCGGAAAGTTACCGTCACGTTCCGATCAGAAACCGCCTACAGAAAGGTCTTGCGCATTACTTAAAGGCCCAACGCCAATCCCACTACTACGCCCAGTTCGAGCAGCTCCAGCAAGGCGCCAGCAGTATCCCCGGTGGTTCCACCGAGACGCTGAGACATCAGTTGCCGCAGCCAGCCGAAAACAGCCAGCGCCAGCACCACGATCCACCCACCCAGCACCAGGCAGAAGAGCGCACAGCCCAGCAGCACCCAACCGGCCGCAGCCCGAGGCAGATGCTCGGCCAGCGCCTGCCCCAGGCCGCCTGGGCGCACGTAGGGCGTACTCAGGAACAACCCGAGCATCGCCGCCCGCCCGATCAGCGGTGCCAGCAGCAACTGCGCCCCGCTACCCTGCTCGACCAGTACCCACAGGGCACAGAACTTCAGCAATAGCACCAGGACCAGGGTGACCACGGCAATCGGCCCGCTGCGCGGGTCTTTCATGATCTGCAGGGTACGTTCGCGGTCGCCGAAACCGCCCAACCAGGCATCGGCGCTGTCAGCCAGCCCATCCAGGTGCAAGGCACCGCTGAGCAGCACCCACAATGTCAGCAGCAAAGCTGCATGCAGCGGTGCCGGGGTCGCCTGCAGCAGGTGGCTGGCCAGCCACAGCAACAGGCCGAACAGCAACCCTACCAGCGGGTAGCACAACAGCGAACGCCCCATTTCACGCGGTGCCGGCATGCCCGGCAGACGCACCGGCAAGCTGCTGAGAAACTGCAAGGCAATCCAGAACGGTAACATCTCAGCGCCCTTCGACCCAGTGGCCGTCATCACCCGGCAGCAGCCGCATCAATGCAGCGTGGCCGACCTCTACCTGCAGCAGTTGGGCCCTTGGCAGGCCACGGGCACGGGCCAGCAACAGCCGCATCACCCCGCCATGAGTGATCAGCAGTACCTGCTTGCCGGCATGCTGATGGCGCAGGCGCTCGACAGCCGCCAATACACGCTCGGCAAACGCCGCGACCGGCTCGCCATTGGGCGGGGTAAACCCGTACGGGTCTGCCCAGAAGCGCCCCAGTGCATCCGCCTGTTGTTCCATGATCTGCGCCGCGCTGCGGCCTTCCCAGTCACCGAAATGCAGCTCCTGCAGGGCCGGTTCAAGCTGCACCGGCAGGTTCAAGCGTGCCCCCAGCTCATCGGCAAAACGCGCACAACGCTGCAGCGGCGAACTGACCAGCACCTGCCACGGACCGGCTTCGGCCACGGCACTGCGCATCTGCGCCCAGCCCTTGTCGGTCAGGGCATCGTCGAGGCTGCCACGCAAGCCGCCGTGTTCTGTTTCACCATGGCGCAGCAAATCGAGGATCATGCCGGGCGGTCTGCCACGGCGGCTTCGGCAAAGGTCGCCATCTGCCCGTGCAGGGCACAGGCCAGGCGCAACAACGGCACCGCCAGGGCCGCACCACTGCCCTCGCCCAGGCGCAGGCCCAAAGCCAGCAACGGTTCGGCCTGCAAGGCCGCCAGCACCGCCTTGTGCCCAGGCTCCGCGCCCTGGTGGGCGAACAGCAGCCAGGCCCGGCACTGCGGGTTCAGGCGCACCGCCAGCAGCGCGGCGACGCTGCAGATGAAACCGTCCACCAGCACCGCGATACCCGCCTGCGCGCAGCCCAGGTAGGCCCCCGCCAACGCGGCGATCTCAAAGCCGCCTACACAACCCAGCGCCCGCAATGGCGCTTCGGCGCGCAGGCCGTGCAGGCGCAGCGCCCGCTCGATGACCTCGGCCTTGTGCCGCACACCGGCGTCATCCAGGCCGGTGCCCGGGCCGCTCAGCTCGATAGCCGGGCAGCCCAGCAGCACGCTGGCCAGGGCTGCGGCGGCGGTGGTGTTGCCAATGCCCATCTCGCCACCAATGAACAGTTGTGCGCCCTGTTCGGCAGCGCGCAGGGCGCTGTCGCGACCGGCCTGCAGTGCCGCCTGCAACTGCTCATCGGTCATCGCCGGCTGGCGGGCGAAGTTGGCCGTGCCGGCACCCAAACGCAGATGGCGCACGTCAGGCAGCTGCAGATGCGGGTCGATGGTACCCAGGTCGACCACTTCCAGCCTGGCCTGAAGCTGGCGCGCCAGCACGCTGATTGCCGCGCCGCCGTTGACGAAGTTGCGCAGCATCTGCCCGGTCACCGCTTGCGGGTAGGCCGAGATGCCCTCTTCGACCACGCCGTGGTCGCCGGCAAACAGGCTGATGGCAAGCTGGTCCAGGCTTGGCTTTTCGCGCCCCTGCAGGCCAGCCAGCTGAATGGCCAGGCTTTCCAGCTGGCCGAGTGAACCGGCGGGTTTGGTCAACTGTTGCTGACGGGCGCGGGCCTGGTCCATGGCGGCGTTGTCGAGGGGTTGGCAGGCGTCACGCCACCAGGCTTGAGTCATAGTGCAGGTCCTTTGAGCATTAGGGGCAGGCCAGCCACGGTCAGCACCACGCGCTGGCAGCGTTCGGCCACGGCCTGGTGCAACCAGCCGGCCAGGTCGACATAGCGCCGGGTCAGCTCGCCCATGGGCACGACGCCCAGGCCGGTTTCGTTACTGACCAGGATGACAGTGCCCGGCAGTTGCTCCAGGCAGGCCAGCAGCGCATCACGCTCCTCGGCCAGGCGCTGGTCGTCTTCGAGCATCAGCAGGTTGGTCAGCCACAAGGTCAGGCAATCCACCAGCAGGCAGCGCCCTTCGGCCGCTTCGGCGCGCAGCACGGCGGCCAGGGCCAGCGGCTCTTCGATCAGGCCCCAGTCTGCCGGGCGCCGCTGGCGGTGCAACTGCACACGGGTATTCATTTCACCGTCCAGCGGCTGGCTGGTGGCGATGTACGTCACAGGCAGGCCACTGGCGCTGGCCAGTTGTTCGGCCAGGCGGCTCTTGCCGGAGCGGGCACCGCCGAGGATCAGGTTACGCATGTCAGGCCACTCCACACAGCTGGCGCAGGCGCGCGGTGTCCAGGTGGTTTTCCACCAGGTCGGCCAGGCGCTCGATATCGCGTTCGCGCAGGGCCTGGTAATCGATGCTCTGCACCTCCTCCAGGCCAGCCCAGCGCAGCAGCGCCGCGCACGACTGGCTGCCTTCGAACAGGCCGTGCAGGTAAGTGGCCAGCACCTGGCCGTCGGCACTGACAGCACCATCGCAACGGCCATCGGCAAGCTGCACCGCAGGCTGCTCCAGGGCAGGCCCGCTGGTGACGCCGGCGTGAATTTCATAACCGGCAAGCGGGACGCCTTCAAGCGTCAGCGTGCCAGCAACGTTGCGTAGTTGCTTGTCGGCTTCGAGCACCGTGACGTAGTCGAACAGCCCAAGCCCGGGGCTCGAGCCGGCAGCGCCTTCGAGACCGAGCGGGTCATGCACTTCCCGGCCAAGCATCTGCAGGCCGCCGCAAATTCCGATCAGCTTGCCTCCATAGCGCAGGTGCCGCGCGATGGCCTTGTCCCAGCCGCGTTCGCGCAGCTGAGCCAGGTCGCCGCGCACGCTTTTCGAGCCCGGCAGGATGATCAGGTCGGCAGCCGGGATCGGCTGGCCCGGGCTGATGAACTGCAGGTCGACCTGCGGGTGCAGGCGCAGCGGGTCGAAGTCGGTGTGGTTGCTGATGCGTGGCAGTACCGGGACGATTACCTTGAGCACGCGGCCGGCCTTGGCTCCCTGGCGTGCATCGATGCCGTCCTCGGCTTCCAGGTGCAGGTCGCTGACATAGGGCAGTACACCCAGCACCGGTTTGCCGGTGCGCTGCTCCAGCCAGTCCAGCCCGGGCTGCAGCAAGGCGATGTCGCCCCGGAAGCGGTTGATGACGAAGCCCTTGACCCGCGCCTGCTCGCTGGGCGACAGCAACTCCAGCGTGCCCACCAGGTGGGCAAACACGCCGCCGCGGTTGATGTCGGCGACCAGGATCACCGGGCAGTCCACCGCTTCGGCAAAGCCCATGTTGGCAATGTCGCCGGCACGCAGGTTGATTTCCGCCGGCGAACCCGCGCCCTCGACCATCACCACTGGCCAGGCAGCGCTCAGGCGTTGGTGCGACGCCAGCACCGCCTGCATGGCGATGGCCTTGTAGTCGTGATAGGCCACCGCGTTCATGCTGGTGACGGCACGCCCATGGATGATGACCTGGGCGCCAGTGTCGCTGTTGGGTTTGAGCAGCACCGGGTTCATGTCGGTGTGCGGTTCCAGCCGGCAGGCCTGGGCCTGCACTGCCTGGGCCCGGCCGATTTCACCGCCGTCGGCGGTCACTGCGCTGTTCAGCGCCATGTTCTGCGGCTTGAACGGCACCACCCCGACACCTTGGCGCAACAGCCAGCGGCAAAGCGCAGTCACCAGTGTGCTCTTGCCCGCGTCGGAGGTGGTGCCTTGCACCATGAGGGTGGTCATGCCGTTTCCTTCTGATAGGCGGCCAGGGCCTGGGCCAGGCGCAGTTCATCTGCTTCACAGGCAGGCAGCCCCAGGCGTAGCGCCGGCGGCTGTTCGAACAGGCGTACCAGGATGCCACGGCGGGCGAGAAAATCATGCAGTTGCGCAGCATGCTCGCAGCGCACGTACTGGAACAGCTCGCAACCGCCGCTGGGCGTCAGGCCAGCGCGGTCCAGCAGCACGGCCAGCCGCTGGCTGGCAGCGGCGCAGCGCTCAGCCTGCATGCGTTGGCGGGCATGGTCGGCCAGGCTGGCCTGAGCCAGTACCCGGGTCGGGCCGTTGACGGTCCACGGGCCGAGCAACTCGGCCAGGCGCAGCAGCAGGCTGCGCTCGGCGGCGACGAAGCCCAGGCGCACGCCGGCCAGGCCGAAGAACTTGCCGAACGAGCGCAGCACGACAAGGCCCGGGCGCTCGGCATGGCCGATCACGCTGTCGGCCGGGGTGTTGTCCATGAACGCTTCGTCGACCAGCAGCCAGCCACCGCGGGCGGCCAGGCGCGCATGCCACGCCAGCAGGCGTTCAGGCGACACCCGGCGGCCGGTTGGGTTGTTCGGGTTGACCAGCACCAGCACGTCGAGGCTGTCCAGCGTCGCCTCGACCTTGGTGTCGTCCAGCTCCAGCAACTGGTGCCCAGCCCGCTGCCAGGCGTACGGGTGCTCGGCATAGCACGGTGCGAGCACGCCCACACGGCACGCTGAGCGGAGCAACGGCAGGGCCTGGATCGCCGCCTGCGAACCGGCTACCGGCAGCAATTGGCGGGCGCCGTAGTACGCGCACGCAGCCTGTTCCAGGCCGTCCCCGGTTTCCGGCAGGCGAGCCCAGGCCTCCAGCGGAATCGGCGGGATCGGAAAAGACCACGGCGCAATGCCGCTGGACAGGTCCAGCCACTGTTCGCGGGCGATACCATATTGCTGCACCGCACGCAGCAGGCGGCCCCCATGTTCAAGCATTGATGTAAGCCCCCAGGCAGATCACCAGCAACCACAGCCACACACCGCGCTGCACCAGCCCCCAGCCACGCTCGATGGCCTCGGCATCGGCCATTGGCCCTTGCCCCAGGCGCGGTCGCTCATGCAGCTCACCGTGGTACACCGCCGCGCCCCCCAGTTCCACCCCCAGCGCGCCCGCACCGGCGGCCATCACCGGGCCGGCGTTGGGGCTGTCCCACAGCGGGCCTTGCTGGCGCCAGCAGGCCAGGGCCAGGCGGGTCTTGCCCAGCAGTGCATAGGTCAGCGCCACCAGCCTGGCGGGAATATAGTTGAGCACGTCGTCGACACGCGCCGCGCACCAGCCGAAGCGTTCGAAACGCTCATTGCGATAGCCCCACATGGCGTCGAGCGTGTTGCTCAGGCGATACAGCACCACGCCCGGCGCGCCGGCCACGACGAACCAGAACAGTGCGGCGAACACCGCATCGCTGCCGTTTTCCAGCACCGATTCGGTGGCCGCCCGGGCCACGGCGGGCTCGTCCAGCTCGCGGGTTTCGCGGCTGACCAGGAAACCGACGCGGCGTCGCGCTTCTTCCAGATCGCCCTGGCGCAAGGCATTGGCGACCGGCAGCACGTGCTCGCCCAGGCTGCGCAGGCCGACGGCGCAATACAGCGCCAGCACGTCGACCAGCCAGCCGATGTACGGCAACCAGGACAGGACAAGGGCCACCAGGGTCAACGGGACCACCGCCAGGAACCACGCGCTCACACCGTGGCTGCGCCAGCCGCGCCCGCCGGCATTCAGGCGGCGTTCGAGGTTGCCGGCCATGTTGCCGAACGCCACCAGTGGGTGACGCCGCTGCGGCTCGCCCAGCAAGGCATCCAGGGCCACCCCGGCCACGGTCAGCAAGGCCACGCTCATTGGCGCTCTCCCCATTGGTTCTCGAACAGCATTTCGCTCAAGGGCCGTTCCTCAGCCCAGTTTTCCAGCACCAGCATCGGTTGCGGGTAGAACTCGGTCACCGGGCCCAGGCACAGTACCGCCACCGGCTTGGCTCCGGTCGGCATGCCCAGCAGCGTAGCCAAGGCCTGCGGGTCGAACAGCGACACCCAGCCCATGCCCAGCCCTTCGCCACGGGCCGCCAGCCACAGGTTCTGGATAGCGCAGGCCAGCGAGGCCAGGTCCATTTCCGGCAGGGTGCGGCGGCCGAAAATATGGGCTTCGCGGTTGTCCATCAGGGCGGCCACCAGCAATTCGGCGCAGTCGTTGATACCTTCCACCTTCAGTTTCATGAAGGCATCGGAGCGCTCCCCCAGGGCCTCGGCAGTTCGCACCCGTTCGCTTTCCACCAACGCCTGGATCTGCGCGCGCAGGTCACGCCGGCTGATACGGATGAATCGCCAAGGTTGCATCAGGCCTACGCTGGGCGCCTGGTGCGCAGCGGCCAGCAGGCGGCCGAGCAGCTCCGGCGCCACCTCGCCAGCGGCGAAATGGCGCATGTCCCGGCGCTCGCCGATGGCGCGGTAGATCGCGGCGCGCTCGGCGTCGCTGTATGCATGTTCGCTCATGGTCGCAACAACGCCGCCACCGCATCCGGGTTGGAAGGAAAGTAGAAGTGCACGTAGGAAGCCGTCAGCCGTCCCAGGCGGTACACCGCTTCGTTGCCACGCCCGCCATTGGGGCTCAGGCCCCGGGCGATCGGCTCCAGCGCGGTGGTGGTCAGCGAATGGTGATAGGTGTGCCCGCGCAAGGTGCCTTCAGGTAACTCCACGGCCTGCAACGCCAGGGCCGCCAGGCGCTTTTGCATGGTCGCCTCGCCTGGCAACAGGCCGAGCAGCTCGGCCCGCACGCCCGCCACGTCGGTCAAGGCATCGAGCAGGTAAAGCATGCCGCCGCACTCGGCCAGCAAGGGCTTGCCCTGGGCGTGATGAGCCCGGATCGCTTCGTTCATCGGCACATTGGCGGCGAGCGCGTGGTGGTGCAGTTCAGGATAACCACCCGGCAGGTACAGGCTATCCACCGCAGGCAATGCGCAGTCGTGCAATGGCGAGAAGAACTCCAGGTGCGCGCCAAGCGTGCGCAACAGGTCAAGATTGGCGCCATAGATGAAGGCAAACGCCTCGTCCCGCGCCACGCCGATCCGCACACCGGCCAGCGGCGTGGCGCAGGTTTCTGGGACAGGCTCGGCAAACGCCACCGGCGGTGGCAAGGCAGCGTCGCAGCTCGCACCGAGTGCCTCGGCGGCGGCGTCCAGGCGTGCATCCAGGTCGTTCAGTTCGCTGGCCTGCACCAGCCCCAGATGGCGGCTGGGCAGCTCGATGCCGCGCTCGCGGGACAACCCGCCATACCAGCGCAGACCTTCGGTCAGGCTTCCTTCCAGCAGTTGCGCGTGGCGCAGGCTGCCCACCCGGTTGGCCAGCACGCCGGCGAACGGCAGGTCGGGCTGGTAGCGCGCCAGGCCCAAGGCCAGGGCACCGAAGGTCTGCGCCATGGCCGTGCCATCGATCACCGCCAGCACCGGTACGCCGAAATGGCGGGCCAGGTCGGCGCTGGACGGGGTACCGTCGAACAGCCCCATCACCCCTTCGATCAGGATCAGATCGGCCTCGCCGGCAGCGTCCCAGAGCAACCGGCGGCTTTCCTCGGCGCCGATCATCCACAAGTCGAGCTGGTACACCGGCGCACCACTGGCCCGTTCGAGGATCATCGGGTCGAGAAAGTCCGGCCCGCACTTGAACACCAGCACCTTGCGCCCGAGGTTGCGGTGCAGGCGGGCCAGGGCGGCGGTAACGGTGGTCTTGCCCTGGCCGGAGGCCGGTGCCGCAATCAATACGGCAGGGCAATGACGCGGCTGGCTCACAGTTCGACGCCCTTCTGTGCGCGGATACCGGCCTGGAACGCGTGCTTGAGCATGCCCATCTCGGTCACGGTGTCGGCCAGCTCGATCATTTCAGGCTTGGCGGCGCGGCCAGTGACGATCACATGCTGCATCGGCGGGCGCGCCTGGATATCGGCCAGCACCTGGTCAAGGTCGAGGTAGCCATGCTTGAGGGCGATATTCAGCTCATCGAGGACCACGAACTGTACGCCAGGGTCCTGCAGCAACTGGCGCGACACGGCCCAGGCCGCTTCTGCCGCGGCAATGTCACGCTGGCGGTCCTGGGTTTCCCAGGTAAAGCCCTCGCCCATCACGTGGTAGCGCACCTGCTCCGGGAAGCGACGAAAGAACAGCTCTTCGCCGGTGCTGTTGCGGCCCTTGATGAACTGCACCACACCGCACTGCATGCCATGCCCCAGGGCGCGCGCGAGCATGCCAAAGGCCGAGCTGCTCTTGCCCTTGCCATTGCCGGTCAGCACCAGCAGCAGGCCGCATTCGTTGGGGGAATTGGCGATACGTTCGTCGATGATCGCTTTCTTGCGCTGCATGCGCGCCAGGTGGCGTTCGTCGCGTTCGGTGGACTCGCTCATCAGGGTTCTCCGCTGGCTGGCGCCACGGCAACGCGCGACGACAGGTAATAGGCGGGCAGACGGAGAACGCGCAGAGGCCATGGCCGCGAGCCACGGTGCACCGCGCATCACCCTCCGTGATGCCGTTGGCAGTATCAGGCCGGTCTCCGGGCTTGTGAGCGGGCCTTTGCCCGAGCCTGCGCGCCTTCCCGGGTGCCGGCACCCAGTGGCCCTGCGCGGCCGCGTCTCACCTACCGTTGCGGGGGCAGCGCCGGAATCGCACCTTGCTGGCGCCCACCGGCTTCCCAGTTTCACCCCGCCCAGACAGCGCTGGCAGGACACCTGAAACACGCGCGAAGGTTAGAGGGTTGCACCGGGAGCGTCAATCGAAGCGGGTAGCTGTGCATCTGCATCGCGGTGACTGAACCTCTGCTGGCACGGCAGGCTCTGAATTCCAAAGACCCACGTCGGAGGACTGCGCTCATGAACCGCACCGGCTTCATGCTCACCTACGCGTTAGGCGCGTGCCTGGCCGGCTGTGGCGAAACCGCCCATCTGGGAATCGACCAAGGTACAGGCCCGGCCCCTCACCTGCCGCCCCCCGACAGCACGTGGATCCCTACGGTGAATATCGCCCCAGCCGTCGGTTGGCCACCGGACGCCAAACCCCGGTCGGCTCCCGGCACCCAGGTGGCCGCTTATGCCAAAGGCCTCGATCACCCACGCTGGCTCTACCTGCTGCCCAACGGCGATGTTCTGGTGGCCGAAACCAACGCGCCGGCCAAACCGGAGGACGACAGAGGCATTCGCGGCTGGGTCATGAAAAAAGTGATGAAACGCGCAGGTGCGGCTGTACCCAGCGCCAATCGCATCACCCTGCTGCGTGATGCCGACCATGATGGTGTAGCTGAAATACGCACCGCCTTCATCGAAGGGCTTGAGTCCCCTTTCGGCATGGCCCTGGTCGGCAAGGACCTGTACATCGCCGACACGGACAAACTGCTGCGCTATCACTACGAGCCAGGAGCGATGCAATTGCGCGGCGAAGGGCAGCGGGTAGTCGAACTGCCCGCCGGCCCGCTCAATCACCACTGGACCAAGAATGTGATCGCCAGCCCCGACGGCAAGAAGCTCTATGTGACGGTGGGCTCCAACAGCAACGTGGGTGAGAACGGCCTGGACAAGGAGCAGGACCGTGCCGCGATCTGGGAAGTGGACCCTGCCAGTGGCCATTACCGACTATTCGCCACCGGCTTGCGCAACCCCAACGGGTTGGCCTGGGAACCACACAGCGGCGCCTTGTGGACAGCGGTCAACGAGCGTGACGAGATCGGCAGCGACCTCGTACCGGACTACATCACTTCGGTGAAGGAAGGCGGCTTCTACGGCTGGCCCTACAGCTACTACGGCCAACACGTGGACGAGCGTGTGCAACCACCTGACCCTGACAAGGTGGCCCGGGCGTTGGCACCCGACTATGCCGTGGGCCCACACACGGCGTCGCTGGGGCTGGCATTCGCCGAGCCAGGTGGGCTACCAGCGCCCTTCGAACAGGGCGCATTGGTCGGTCAGCACGGCTCGTGGAACCGCAAGCCGCACAGCGGCTACAAGGTGATTTTCGTGCCGTTCGACGCCGCAGGAAAACCCTCGGGCCAACCCGTGGACCTGCTCACCGGGTTTCTCAATGCCCGGGGCGAAGCCATGGGGCGTCCGGTAGGGGTGATCAATGATGGCCGCGGCGGAGTGCTGGTAGCCGATGATGTCGGCAATGTGATCTGGCGGGTGAGCAAGGCCCGATGAGCCTTGCCGCGGTGGACTACCGCTAGCGCCCGGCGCCCCCCCACAGGGTCTGCGCCAGGCTGGCATTCACGGATTCTGCGCCAGGTGCCCTGAAGGGATCACCCGCTTGGCCTGCAGGTAGGCCTTGGCCCAGTAGCTGTTCGACAGGTAGTCCAGGCGCACCGTGCCGCCTGTGGAAGGCGCATGCACGAAGCGCCCCTCACCGACATAGATGCCGGCATGGCTGACCTGCGAACCACCGCCGGTGGCAAAAAACACCAGGTCACCGGACTGCAGCGACCCGGCATCCACTGTCGGCGCACGCATGACAATCATCTCTCGCGTCGAACGCGGCAAGCTGATGCCAGCCGCATCCCGGTAGACATACTTGATCAAGCCACTGCAGTCGAAGCCGGAATCCGGTGTATTGCCGCCCCAGCGATAAGGCGTGCCCACCAGGCCGATGGCACGCATCAACACGTCGTCGGCGATTGGCGATGGGCTGGGCTGACTGTAGGTGACCTGTGGCTGTACCACAGGGGCCGGCGCAGGCGCGCGGCTGGAGCAGGCAGCCAGCAAGGCTGCCAGGGAGATCAATGCGAAGCGCGCCATTTTTACCATGGCCAGAACATCCTGTCTGAGGTCGCGGGGCCGCAGCCGAAAAGAGTTGAGAAATTAGATTAGACGCTTTCTATAAATGCGCACGGCGGCGAGCTTTTTTTCAAAGCATCGCCGCCGCGCAGGGTACATCATTTTGCTATCAGTTGCGCGCGATATTGGTCGGCGCCATGGCCAAGGCACGCTTGGCTTCGATGAAGGTCTTGCTCCAGTAGCGATCACCGAGGCTGTCGATGCGCACGCCACCGCTGCGGCGGCTGCTGGAGTGGATGAACTGGTTGTCACCCAGATAGATGCCGGCATGGCTGACGCGGCCGCGGCCGTTGGTGCTGAAGAACAGCAAGTCGCCCGGCTTGAGCTTGTTGCGCGCCACTTTCGGGGCATCGACGTTGATCATTTCACGCGTCGAGCGCGGCAGGGTCACACCCGCCTCTTCGCGGAACAGGTAGCCAATGAAACCACTGCAATCGAAGCCGGACTTCTCCGAGGTGCCGCCGAAGCGGTAGCGGGTGCCGATCAGCGACATACCACGCTCGAGAATGCTGTCAGCCAAGACTGGCAACTGATAAGGCTTGCTGCTGGAGAACGCCTCCAGGTCATCTTCGGTGGCCAGCTCTTCCGGCTCGCCGAACACCGACGAGGACGAGGCTTTGGCCTTGAACGCCGATTCTGCGGCGATCGGGGTGTGATCCTGGGGCTGCTGCTCGGATTGAGAAGCCGGGCCATGGGCCGCACAGCCAAAAAGCAGGGTCACGAGTGCGAGTGGCACGAGGGGTGCGAAGCGCTTCAGCATGGGCACGACCGTGTCTGTAATCCTTTAGAAGGGTGAAACTATGCCCTCTATCATGGCCATTTGCAAATTTTATCGAAAAAGATGTGACTTTTTTGTTTTGCCGCTCTGGCCCAGCGTTTTCGGCACTTACCAGCCGAGTGTTTCCTTGAGGAACGGGATGGTGAGCTTGCGCTGTGCCTGCAACGAGGCCTGGTCGAGGCGTTCGAGCAGGTCGAACAGGGCACTCATGCTGCGTGCACCGCGGGTAAGGATGAAATGACCGACTTCGTCGGTCAGATGCAGGCCACGGCGCGAAGCACGCAATTGCAGGGCGCGCAGCTTGTCTTCGTCGGACAGGCCACGCATCTGGAACACCAGCGCGAGGGTCAGCCGCGATTTCAGGTCCGGCAGCTTGATTGGCAATTCGCGCGGCGACGCCGAGGCCGCCAGCAGCAGCCGCCGGCCGCTGTCACGCAGGCGGTTGAACAGGTGGAACATGGCCTCTTCCCAGTCGGCCTTGCCGGCGATCACGTGCAGGTCGTCGATGCACACCAGCTCGTACTGAGCCAGGTAATCGAGCAGTTCGACGCCACGGTCGAGCAATTGCGCCAGCGGCAGGTACACGGCAGGCTCGCCGCGTTGCTGGAAGCGGTGGGTGGCAGCCTGCAGCAAGTGGCTACGGCCAACACCCTGCTTGCCCCACAGGTAGATAAGGCTTTCGGTCCAGCCGGCGTCGGCTTCGCATAGCCGCTCGACGTAGCCCAATGCCGCAGCATTGGCGCCCGGATAGTAGTTGATGAAGGTGGCGTCATCGCGCAGGCGCACACCCAGGGGCAACTGGATCGGTGGTTTCATGCTCGCGGGCGGTCGCAGGACCGCAGGGGGGCCTTTGGTGAACAATCTGCAAAGTCTATACCCGCAGCGCGGGGCGCACAATCACGGCAGCGGATAGCACAAGCAAAATCAAGGAGTTGCGTGCAAGCAAGGCTTGCACGCCGTGCACGAGCAGCCTGGCATCAAAGCTCCGGGTCGACGCCCCCGGCATACATGTCCGATTCCTTGTACAGGTCGTGCACATGCCGTAGCAGCACCATGATCACCGCCGCCACCGGCAGCGCCAGCAACACACCGGTAAAGCCGAACAGCTCACCGCCGGCCAGGATGGCGAAGATCACCGCCACCGGGTGCAGGCCGATGCGGTCCCCCACCAGCAACGGCGTCAGCACCATGCCTTCCAGCGCCTGGCCAAGCATGAACACCGCAACGATGCCCAGCATCGGGTACAAGTCGCCGCCGAACTGGAACAGGCCAGCCACCAGCGCCGCACCGATACCGATGACGAACCCCATGTACGGCACGATGGCCGCCAGCCCGGCAAGCATGCCGATCAGCAGCCCCAGCTCCAGCCCCACCAGCATCAGCCCGGCCGAATAGATGACGCCGAGGGCGACCATCACCATCAACTGCCCGCGAACGAAAGCACCCAGCACTTCATGGCATTCCCCGGCCAGGCCCATCACTTGCGGCTCGCGCTGGCGCGGTAGCAGGCTGCGCAGCTTGGCCATCATCAGGTCCCAGTCACGCAGCAGATAGAAGCCCACCACCGGGATCAGCACCATGTTGGCCAACCAGGCCATCAGCGCCAGGCCCGAGGCGGTGGCATGCGACAGCAGCACGCCGACCATGTCGGTGGTCTGGCCCATGTGGCTGCCGATGGCGGCCTTGATCCGGTCGAATTTCCAGAAGCCGTCAGCCAGACCCAGGCGGCTCTGCACCCAGGGCAACGCCACGTGCTCAAGCCAGTCGAGCATTTGTGGCGCCAGCTCGTAGAGGCGCAACAGTTGCTTGGCCAGCAGCGGCACCAGCACCAGCAGCAGGGCCAGCAACAGCAGGGTGAACAAGCCGAACACCACGATCACGCCCCAGGTGCGCGACAGCCCCAGGCGCTCGAGGCGATCGACCAGCGGGTCGGCCAGGTAAGCCAGCAGAATGCCGACCAGAAACGGAGTGAGAATGTTGTGCAGGCTATAAAGCAGCACGGCGACAAGCAAGGCAGCGCCCAGCCAGATCCAACGGCGTACGTCGGTCATGCTGTGTGCCTCCCCTTACCAGCGAAAACGCAGGCCGTCGAACGGCGTGCCCGCAGGCTGGGCCGGCGTGGCCGGTGGCACGCCCGCTGCCCCGGGCGCAGTTGGCGGGGCCGGTAACGCCGGCGCCTGCTCGGCCGGTACTTCCTGCAGCCTGGCCAGGCCAAGCTGGGCCCGCAGTTGTTCACGGCTGGCGGTCACCGCGTAGGTCAGGGTACTGCCCTCGGCCATCTGCAGGCGCGGGCCGTAAGGTTCGAGCACGCGAGCCAGTTCGGCGTAGCGCTGCAGGTTCATGCCCTGCACTTGCACCTGCAACTGGCTGCTGGCCCCGGGGCGCGTGACGTAGCGCGGCGCCAGGCGGACGCTGACCGCCCGCATCACGGCGTCGGCCAAGGCTGCCGGGTCGGCCCCCTCGGCAGTGCCTTGCTCACGCTGGTCACCCAGCCACAGCTGCCACTTGCCTTGCCACTTGCCGTCGGCCTCGCGGGCGTGCACGGCCAGCAGCGCATCGGCACCGTAGCGTTCGGAGGCTTCACGCAACGGCGCCGGGTTGCTGCCTTCGATCTGCCCGGCGTTGGCCACCAGTTGCTCCTGCAGGTCGGCCAGCGGCAGGCGCAGCGGCAGCCCACGGTGCTGGGCGGCGCGGCGCAGCGCTTGGGCGCTGGCCTGGCCGTCGCCGACCAGGCTGCTGCCTTCGGCGCTGTCGTTCAGCCACCAACCGAGGATCGACGGACGGTTGCTGCCCCACAAGGCCAGGCCGGCCTTGCGCAGGGCTCGCTCGGTGCTGCCGGGGTCGAATTCGACCAGCACCGACTCGGGTGGCCCGGCTTCGCTGCCCACCTGGTTGATGATTTGCTGCGGGTCCTTGCGCAGTTCGGCCAGTGCCGGGTTCTGCGCCGCCTTGGGGTCGCCGGTCAGGCGCAGCACCAGGGTATCGAGCGCCTTGGCAGTAGCCGCTGCGCGGGCTTCGGCGCCCGGCCCGGTCACCGCTTCGCGTACCTGGTAAAGGCCGGAGACATTTTCAGCCTGGACGGTGGCCGAGATCAGGGCCAGGCAACCGGCCGCCAGAATATTCAACAAACGCATGGAGGATTCCTGTCCAGTCGAGCTTCAAGCCGTAAGCTTCAAGCGGCAAGAAAAAGCAGGCCGAGCGCCAGGCTGCCTTGCGAAGCAGCTTGCGACTCGTTGCTTGCAGCTTATACACATGCAACCGCATCAACCACCCTCAGGCTTTTTTCAATAATTACCGCCCTGCCCGTCGGCCTGAGGATGGCCGCTGCACGGCAACCCTGATAAAATCGCGCGCCTTCACAGACCACTGACGTTTCAGGCAGCCGCCGCTTACCAGCCGGCCTTGGCCGTCATGGTCGTTTTTTTAGAATCCCTCCCTCCTAAAGGCCTGGATCAATGAGCAAGCAACCCTCCCTGAGCTACAAGGACGCCGGTGTAGACATCGACGCCGGCGAAGCACTGGTCGAACGCATCAAGGGCGTGGCAAAACGCACCGCACGCCCTGAAGTCATGGGTGGCCTGGGCGGCTTCGGCGCCCTCTGCGAGATCCCGGCCGGCTACAAGCAACCGGTGCTGGTCTCCGGCACCGACGGCGTCGGCACCAAGCTGCGCCTGGCGCTGAACCTGAACAAGCACGACAGCATCGGCCAGGACCTGGTCGCCATGTGCGTCAACGACCTGGTGGTGTGCGGCGCCGAGCCGCTGTTCTTCCTCGACTACTACGCCACCGGCAAGCTCAACGTCGACGTGGCGGCCACCGTGGTCACCGGCATCGGTGCCGGTTGCGAACTGGCCGGCTGCTCGCTGGTCGGTGGTGAAACCGCCGAGATGCCAGGCATGTACGAAGGCGAAGACTACGACCTGGCCGGCTTCTGCGTCGGCGTGGTGGAAAAGGCCGAGATCATCGACGGTTCCAAGGTCGCCACCGGCGACGCACTGATCGCCCTGCCCTCCTCGGGCCCGCACTCCAACGGCTATTCGCTGATCCGCAAGATCCTCGAAGTGTCGGCTACCGACATCGAAAACACCCAGCTGGACGGCAAGCCGCTGGCTGACCTGCTGATGGCGCCGACCCGCATCTACGTCAAGCCGCTGCTGCAACTGATCAAGAACACCGGCGCGGTCAAGGCCATGGCCCACATCACCGGTGGCGGCCTGCTAGACAACATTCCGCGCGTACTGCCGGCCAACGCCCAGGCGGTGATCGACGTGGCCAGCTGGCAGCGCCCGGCGGTGTTCGACTTCCTGCAGGAAAAAGGCAACGTCGACGAGCATGAAATGCACCGCGTGCTGAACTGTGGCGTCGGCATGGTCATCTGCGTAGCCCAGGACCAGGTAGAAGCCGCCCTGAACGAACTGCGCGCCGCCGGTGAGCAGCCATGGGTGATCGGCCACATCGCCGAAGCCGCCGAGGGCGCTGCCCAGGTCGAGCTGCAGAACCTCAAGGCACACTGATGCCAAGCAAGACCTGCAATGTAGTGGTACTGCTGTCGGGCTCCGGCAGCAACCTGCAAGCGCTGATCGACAGCTGCCAAGGCGCGGACAGCCCGGTGTGCATCCGCGCGGTGGTTTCCAACCGCGCCGACGCCTACGGCCTGCAACGCGCCGCGGCGGCCGGCATCGACAGCGTGGTGCTCGAGCACACCCAGTTCGACAGCCGTGAAGCCTTCGATGCCGCGCTGATGGCGCGCATCGACGGTTTTGCCCCGGACCTGGTGGTGCTGGCCGGCTTCATGCGCATTCTCAGTGGCGACTTCGTACGCCACTACCAGGGCCGCCTGCTCAACATCCACCCGTCGCTGTTGCCCAAGTACAAGGGCCTGCATACCCACCGACGGGCACTGGAGGCAGGCGACGCCGAGCATGGCTGCAGCGTACACTTCGTGACTGAGGAACTCGATGGCGGCCCATTGGTCGTACAGGCTGTAGTGCCGGTGGCGTCTGACGACACCGTCGAAAGCCTGGCCCAGCGGGTACACCGTCAGGAACACCTGATCTACCCGCTGGCGGTGCGCTGGTACGCTGAGGGGCGCTTGCGCCTCGGCGAACAGGGCGCGTTACTGGATGGCCAACCCCTGGCGGCCAGCGGTCACCTGATTCGATCCTAGGAGAATTTATGCGTCGCGCCCTGCTCTTGGCTCTCGCCGTGCTCGCCCTGCCCCTCCAGGCAGCTGATCTGAAGCCTTTCTCGGCCAGCTACACCGCCGACTGGAAGCAGCTGCCCATGAGCGGCACCGCCGAGCGTAGCCTGGTCAAGAATGCCAACGGTACGTGGGACCTTAACTTCAAGGCTTCCATGATGATCGCCAGCCTGACCGAGCAAAGTACCCTGCGCATGGACAACGATACCCTGCTGCCGCAGCAGTATCACTTCGAGCGCGGCGGCCTGGGCAAGGCCAAGAAGGTCGACCTGAACTTCGACTGGAACGCCAAGAAGGTCACCGGCAACGATCGTGGCGATGCCATCAACCTGCCGCTGAACCGTGGCGTGCTCGACAAGTCGTCCTACCAGTTGGCCCTGCAGCATGACGTGGCCGCCGGCAAGAAGAGCATGACCTACCAGGTGGTCGACGGTGACGAGATCGACACCTACGACTTCCGCGTGCTGGGTACCGAAAAGGTCACCACCAAGACCGGCCAGGTGGATGCGGTGAAGGTCGAGCGTGTGCGTGACCCTAGCCAGAGCAAGCGCATCACCGAGCTGTGGTTTGCCAAGAACTGGGATTACCTGCTGGTGCAACTGCGCCAGGTCGAAACCGACGGCAAGGAGTACGTGATCGTGCTGCAGGACGGCACGGTCGATGGCAAGCCGGTGAAGGGCAACTGATTGGCGCTGTCCGTAGCACCCGAAGCCCCGCCTTGTGCGGGGCTTTTTTCTGCCGGGCGTTTCCGGCTACCTGTACCGGCCCTATCGCACTTCATGAAACTTGTTTCATGGCTGTTTTATTTACTTAGCCTGCTAACAAACTCTATAAAGAGGGTGTGCGACAGAGTGTCGCAGCCAACTCAAGCAGTGGAGTTTACCGATGACAGTCCAAGTAACCGAACGCGACGAATCGAAAATGTCCCACGAAGGCCTGGCCGCTGGCGTGCGGATCTGGGATGTGCACCAACAAGGCCAGCTGGTGGGCATGTTCCACAACGAGCACGAAGCACACCAGTACCGGGCCGAGCTGGAAAACCTGGAAAACCAGCGCACCACGCAGTGAACCCGCTACCCAGGAAAAACCCCGCCAAGGCGGGGTTTTTGCTGTTTACCACATCAGGTCGTCCGGGATCTTGTATGCCGCATACGGGTCATCCTCGTCCGCTTCCTCGACATGGGTGTTGAGCAGCAGGACACGGCTGGGGTCGCGCTCCTGGATCTTCACCGCCGCTTCGCGGGGGATGACCTCGTAACCACCGGCAAACGACACCACGGCCAGCGCACCGTTGCTCAGCTTGGTACGCATCAGGGCGTTGACGGCAATACGCTTGACCTTCTTGTCGTCGACGAAGTTGTAGTAGTCCTCGGTGTTCAGCTTGGGCAGGCGGGTGGCTTCGATCAGTTGCTTGATCTGCGCGGCACGGGCCTTCTGCTCGGCTTTTTCCTGCTGCTGGCGGTTCAGTTCCTGGTCACGCTTGGCCTTCTCGGCCATGGCTTCCTTGGCCAGGCGCTGCTGGCTGTCGTCCACCTCGACCTGGCCTTTGTGCTCCAGGCGTTTCTGTTTCTTCTCGGCCTTGTTGGCCTGGGAAACCTGTTTCTGGTTGACCAGACCGGCTTTGAGCAATTGGTCGCGAAGGGAAAGGCTCATGAATGTTCACTCACTTATGCAACAGCTCAGCCGCAGCTGGGCAGGTTCTTTTCCTGACGTTTGGCCTCGCCCCAAAGGGCGTCCAGCTCGTCAAGGCTACAATCTTCGATGGGGCGCCCACTGTCGCGCAATGCCTGTTCGATGAAGCGAAAACGCCGCTCGAACTTGCGGTTGGCGCGACGCAGGGCATGTTCCGGGTCGTGCTTGAGGTGGCGGGCCAGGTTGACGGTGGCGAACAGCAGGTCGCCGATTTCATCCTCAAGCGCATCGCTATCGCCGTCGGCCATCGCCTGCAGCACTTCGTCCAGTTCCTCGCGGACCTTGTCCAGCACGGGGAGTGCCGCGGGCCAGTCGAAACCGACGGTGGCCGCGCGCTTTTGCAGTTTGGCCGCACGCGACAATGCCGGCAATGCCGCCGGTACGTCATCAAGCAGCGACAACTGCTCGGGCTGGCTCTTTTCCGCGCGCTCTTCGGCCTTGATTTCTTCCCAGCGTGACTTGACCTGGGCCTCGCTCAGGCTTGGCGTGTCTACCGGCGCATACAACTCACCCGTGGGGAACACATGCGGGTGGCGGCGAATGAGCTTGCGGGTGATGCTGTCGACCACACCATCGAACTCGAAGCGCCCCTCCTCGCGGGCCAGCTGGCTGTAGTAGACCACCTGGAACAGCAGGTCGCCCAGTTCGCCTTGCAGGTGCTCGAAATCGCCGCGCTCGATGGTGTCGGCGACCTCGTAGGCCTCCTCGATGGTGTGCGGGACGATACTCGCGTAGTTCTGCTGCAGGTCCCAGGGGCAACCGTATTGCGGGTCGCGCAGGCGGGCCATGAGGTGCAGCAGGTCGTCAAGGGTGTAGGTCATCTAGGCAGGTCCTTCAGTGGTGGCTGCTTCGCGGTTCAACCGCCCCGCGAAGCAGGCGCCGCAGTCTCAAGGCGTACGATTACGCCGCGTCTCGATGATGTTCGGCAACTGCGAGATCCGCCCCAGCAGACGCCCCAGCGCGTCCAGGCCAGGAATCTCGATGGTCAATGACATCAGAGCGGTGTTGTCTTCCTTGTTCGAGCGGGTATTCACCGCCAGCACGTTGATTTTCTCGTTCAGCAGCACCTGCGACACGTCGCGCAACAGGCCCGGACGGTCGTAGGCACGGATGACGATGTCGACCGGGTAGGTCTGCACCGGGATCGGCCCCCAGCTGACCTGGATCATGCGCTCGGGCTCCTTGCCTGCCAGCTGCAGCACCGAGGCACAGTCCTGGCGGTGGATGCTCACGCCGCGGCCCTGGGTGATGTAGCCGACGATGGCGTCGCCCGGCAACGGCTGGCAACAGCCGGCCATCTGCGTCAGCAGGTTGCCGACACCCTGGATCTGAATGTCGCCACGCTTGCCGGTCCGCGGCCCGGTTGGCTTGCGCGGCACCAGTTCGATCTGTTCGATGCGCTCGGGCTCCAGCAGTTGCTGGGCCGCGTTGACCAGATGAGCCAGGCGCAGGTCGCCGGCGCCAAGCGAGGCGAACATGTCCTCGGCGGTCTTGACGTTGGTCTTCTCGGCCAGGCGCTCGAAGTCCACCTGAGGCAGGCCCAGGCGGCTGAGCTCGCGCTCGAGCAAGGTCTTGCCGGCAGCGACGTTCTGGTCGCGCGCCTGCAGCTTGAACCAGTGCACGATCTTGGCCCGGGCGCGCGACGTGGTGACATAGCCCAGGTTGGAATTCAACCAGTCACGGCTGGGGTTGCCGTGCTTGCTGGTGATGATCTCGACCTGCTCGCCGGTCTGCAGGCTGTAGTTGAGCGGTACGATGCGCCCGTTGATCTTGGCGCCGCGGCAGTTGTGACCGATTTCGGTGTGCACGCGGTAGGCGAAGTCCAGCGGGGTGGCGCCCTTGGGCAGGTCGATGGCGTGGCCGTCCGGGGTGAACACATAGACCCGGTCCGGCTCGATATCGACCCGCAACTGCTCGGCCAGGCCACCGATGTCGCCCAGTTCTTCGTGCCACTCCAGCACCTGGCGCAGCCAGGAGATCTTTTCTTCGTAATGGTTGGAGCTGGACTTGACGTCGGTGCCCTTGTAGCGCCAGTGGGCGCACACCCCGAGTTCGGCTTCCTCGTGCATGCCGTGGGTACGGATCTGCACCTCCAGCACCTTGCCCTCGGGGCCGATCACCGCGGTGTGCAGCGAGCGGTAGCCGTTTTCCTTGGGGTTGGCGATGTAGTCGTCGAACTCCTTGGGAATGTGCCGCCACAGCGTGTGCACGATACCCAGTGCGGTGTAGCAGTCGCGGATTTCCGGCACCAGCACGCGCACCGCACGCACGTCGTAGATCTGGCTGAACTCCAGGCCCTTGCGCTGCATCTTGCGCCAGATCGAATAGATATGTTTCGCCCGGCCGCTGATGTCGGCCTTGACGCCGGTGGCCAGCAGTTCGTTCTGCAACTGGTTCATCACGTCGCTGATGAAGCGCTCGCGGTCCAGCCGCCGCTCGTGCAGCAGCTTGGCAATCTGCTTGTACTGGTCGGGTTCAAGGTAGCGGAAGGACAGGTCTTCCAGCTCCCACTTGATGTGGCCGATGCCCAGGCGGTGGGCCAGCGGCGCATAGATATCGAACACCTCGCGGGCGACACGCAGGCGTTTCTCGTCATCGGCGGCCTTGACCGCGCGGATCGCGCAGGTGCGCTCGGCCAGCTTGATCAGCGCCACGCGCACATCGTCCACCATGGCCACGAGCATCTTGCGCAGGTTCTCGACCTGCGCCTGCGAACCCAGCACCAGCGACTGCCGGGGGCTGAGGCTGGCGCTGATCGCCGCCATGCGCAGCACGCCGTCGATCAGCTTGGCCACCACCGGGCCGAAACGCTGGCTGACCTCGGCCAGGGTCACCTTGCCCTCGCGCACCGAGCGGTAGATGACTGCCGCTACCAGGGAATCCTGGTCGAGCTTGAGGTCTGCGAGGATCTCGGCGATTTCCAGGCCTGCCTGGAAGCTGGACGTCCCGTCCGCCCAGGAATGCTTGGCCGGGTTGCCTTTTTTCTCGACCTCATGGGCGAACTCGCAGGCCTCCTTCAGCGCTGCGCGATCCAGTGCCGAATCGACGCTCACCACATGGTCCAACCATGCATCGAGATTGATACTGCCGTCAGTGTTGACCGGCTGGTGCACTCTCACCTGTACCATCTTTGTTTTACCTTTCCATACAGCGCACCACGCGGGTGCGCTGGCGATCACCGTGCGGCTGCCATTCCGTGAAAGCCGCACCAAGGGGCCAGTCAGCTAGCCCGCTTCGAATAACGCCATGGCCTCGACATGCGCCGTCTGAGGAAACATGTCGAGAATCCCGGCCCTTTTTAACCGGTACCCCTGGCCGACCAGCACCTGGGCGTCTCGCGCCAGCGTGGCCGGGTTGCACGATACATAGACCAGCCTTCTGGCCTTGAGGCGGGCGATGCCTTGCACCACCTCGAAAGCACCGTCGCGCGGTGGATCCAAGAGTACCGCAGAAAAGCCCTCGGCGGCCCATCCGGTGCCTGCCAAAGGCTGCGATAAATCGGCCTGAAAAAACCGTGCGTTATGCACATTGTTGTTCCGGGCATTGGCTGCGGCCCGATCGACCATGGCCTGCACGCCTTCCACTGCCACCACCTCGCGCGCCTGGCGTGCCAGCGGCAGGGCGAAGTTGCCCAGGCCGCAGAACAGGTCCAGCACGCGCTCGTCGGCCTGCGGTGCAAGCCAGGCCAGGGCCTGCTCGATCATTGCCGTGTTGACCTGGGCATTCACCTGCACGAAGTCCCCGGGGCGCCAGGCCAGCTCCAGTTGCCATGGCGCCAGGGCGAAACCCAGTTGTGCTTTCGGCTCCAGCGGTGCCGGCTCGCCTTCGCCTTGCAGCCACAGTTGCGCCCTGGCCTGCGCGCAGAACGCCTGCAGCCTGGCCAGGTCTTCTGCCGGCAGCGGCGCGACATGACGCACCAGCAGCGCCTCGGCGGTGCCGCTGAACAATTCGACATGGCCCAGCGCCTGCGGCTTGCTCAATGAACGCAGCACGGTCGGCAAGTGGCGCAGAATCGCCTGCAAGGGCTGTACCAGCACTGCGCAATCATCGATGGCAATGATGTCCTGGCTGGCTTCGGCGCGGAAGCCTACCTGCAGCTGGCGCGCCTTGGCATCCCAGCGCACCGCCACGCGGGCGCGGCGCCGGTAGCCGAATTCAGGCCCGCTCAGCGGCGCGGCCCATTCCTCGGGCTGCACGCCGGCCACCCGCTGCAACTGCTCGGCCAGGGTACGCTGCTTTAGCGCCAGCTGTGCATCGTGGGGCAGGTGCTGCAGGTTGCAGCCACCGCAACGGCCGTAATGCCGGCAGGGCGCCTCACGGCGCTCGGGGCTGGCCTGCAGCAGCCGCTCCAGGCGGGCCTCGACCACTTTGCCACGAGCGTTGAGCACCCGCGCCTCCACGGCCTCACCGGCCAGGGCGCCGCTGACGAACCAGGTGCGCCCCTCGAAGAAGGCGATACCGCGGCCGTCACCGGCCAGGCGCTCGATATCCAGCCGCTGTTTCTTGCCCACGGGCACCTGGGCGGTACGGTTGCCGCCGGCCGGCTGGAAACGCAGGCCGCTGTTGCTTTTCTTCTTGGACATTTAGCTCAGGTCGAACAGGCCGGTGGACAGGTAACGGTCGCCACGGTCGCAGATGATCGCGACCATCGTGGCGTTTTCCACCTCGCGGGACAGGCGCAGCATGGCCGCGACCGCACCACCGGAAGACACGCCGCAGAAAATACCCTCTTCACGGGCAAGGCGGCGCGTGGTGTCTTCGGCTTCCTGCTGCGACATGTCGACCACGCGGTCGACGCGGGTGGCGTCGAAGATCTTCGGCAGGTACTCCTCGGGCCAGCGGCGGATGCCGGGGATGGCCGAACCTTCCATCGGTTGCAGGCCGATGATCTGCACCGCCGGGTTCTGTTCCTTGAGGTACTGCGAGCAGCCCATGATGGTACCGGTGGTGCCCATGGAGCTGATGAAATGGGTGATGGTGCCCTGGGTCTGCTGCCAAATCTCCGGGCCGGTGCTGGTGTAATGGGCGATCGGGTTGTCGCCGTTGGCGAACTGGTCCAGCACCAGGCCACGGCCTTCGGCTTGCAGCTTCTCGGCCAGGTCACGGGCACCTTCCATGCCCTCTTCCTTGGTCACCAGGATCAGCTCGGCACCGTAGGCGGTCATGGCGGCCTTGCGTTCGGCGGTGGAGTTGTCGGGCATGATCAGGATCATCTTGTAGCCCTTGATCGCCGCCGCCATCGCCAGGGCGATGCCGGTGTTGCCGGAGGTGGCTTCGATGAGGGTGTCGCCGGGCTTGATCTGGCCGCGCAGTTCGGCGCGGGTGATCATCGACAATGCCGGGCGGTCCTTCACCGAGCCGGCAGGATTGTTACCTTCGAGCTTGAGCAGGAGGGTATTGCTGGTTTCGCCAGCGATGCGCTGCAGGCGAACCAGAGGCGTATTGCCGACGCAATCGGCGATGGTTGGGTACTGCAAGGTCATGGCGTATTTCACAATCCGGACGGCAGGGGCGCCTATCATACCGGCAAACCCTTCGCGGCCATATCACGCAATCTGTGATGGATATAGCCACAAGCTATATCAATAGCCTGCACCGGCCCTTTCGCGGGTGCACCCGCTCCAACAAGGGCTACACTGGCCTCAAGAGTGGTGATGACCCTGTGGGAGCGGGTTCACCCGCGAAGGGGCCGGCACATGTAACGGCAATCTCATCCACAGCCGCAGCCCCTGCTTGCCATTCTCCGCCCACAAGGTCCCGCCTTGGCGTTGAATGGCACTGCGGGCGATGCTCAACCCCAGGCCGAAGCCCCCATCACCGGGCCGTGAGCCATCCAGCCGCGAGAACGGCGCAAAGATTCGCTCCAGGTCCTCTTCGCCTACGCCGCCACCTTCATCCTCCAGCCACAGCCGCCAATAGCTGCCGTCACGCTGCCCTCCCAAACGCACCACACCCTCGGCCGGCGAATGACGAATGGCATTGCGCAACAGGTTCTCCAGCGCCTGGGCCAGGTGATTGAGGTTGCCCAGCACCCAGCAGTCGGCCGGCACTTCGCAGCGCAGCCGCGCCAGCGGCCAGCCGCTCTCGTAGCTGGCGTTCTCGGCCAGCAACTCCCACAAGGCGTGGATCTCGATCGGTTCCAGGTTCATCGGCGCACGCTCGGCGTCTTGCCAGGCCAGTTGCAGGGTATCCTCGACCAGTTGCTGCATGCAGGCCAATTCCCGCGACAGGCGCTCACGCAGGCGTGGCAGGTCGGTTTCACCGTCGCAGGCCACCCGCAGCCGGCTGAGCGGCGTGCGCATTTCGTGGGACAGGTCGCGTAGCAACTGCTGTTGCATCGCCACCGTCCCCTGCAAGCGCTCGGCCATCTGGTCGAAGGCGCGGGCCAGTTCGCCCAGCTCGTCATGCCGGGCAATGGTACGTGAGTCGAGTCGCGCCGACAGCTGGTCGGCACGCCAGGCGTTGGCCTGCTCGCGCAACTGGTTCAATGGCACGATCAGCATGCGGTAGAGCCCCACGCACAGCAGCAGGGTGAACAGGCCAGGGATGATGCCGTTGGTGACGACCCGCCATAACAGCCGGTGCTGGCCGGGGTTGAAGCGCTGCGGCAGTTCGATCACCAGCAGGCCCTGCTCCGCCGCCCCCGGAAACGGTATGCGCAGCCATGGCTGCCCCACCGTGCGCTGGCTCATCGGCCAGTCGACACCGCGCAGGCGGGTCAGGCGTTGCATGGTCTGCGGGTCGAGGCTGGCGCTGTCGAGTGGCCGCAGGTTGAGGTCGAAAACGCCAACCCAGCCGCGTTCGCGCTGGTGCATGGTTGCCACCCAGCGGTCCAGCCCCGCACGCCCGCCGCTGCGCCAGGCCTGCTCGGCCTCGCTGGCATAACCACGCAACACCTGCTGCGCCGGCGCCGAAAGAAAGGCGTCCTGGGTTTCCATGTGCCGCCCCCAGGTGTAGCTGAGGCCGATCATCAGCAGGCAGAAGCCCACCAGCAGGATGGCCAGTTTCCAGAACAACGAGTGACGGTCGAGCATGGGTCACTCCGCCTCGCTGGCGCTGAGCACGTAACCCTTGCCCCACACGGTACGGACCTGGCGTGCGTGGTAACCGATGGCCTTGAGCTTGCGGCGGATCTGGCTGACATGCATGTCCAGGCTGCGATCATGCCGCGAATAGCCCCGTTGCAGTACCTGCTGGTACAGGAACGGCTTGCTCAACACCTCGTCGGGGTTGCGGTTGAGGATATCGAGCAGACGATATTCGCTGGGGGTGAGACCGGCCAGGCGGCCGTCCAGGCGTACATCGCACAGGCCCTCGTCGTAGTGCAATTCACCGCTGGCGGGCTGCGCCTGCGGGGCGCGATGGCGGCGTTCGAGGGCGACCCGGCGCAGGATTGCCTCGATGCGCACCTGCAGTTCGGCCATGCTGAACGGCTTGGGCAGGTAGTCATCGGCGCCGCGCTGGAAGCCGTTGATGCGATCGGCCTCGGCACCCAGTGCCGACATCAGGATTACCGGCGTGGCGCTGCGTTTGCGCAATTGCGCCAGGGCATCCAGGCCATTGAGCCCGGGCAGCAGGATGTCCAGCAGCACCACGTCGAAGGCGTGACGCCCTGCTGTTTCCAGCCCCTCCAGGCCATTGCGGCACCAGGTCACGTGGAAACCGCCGCGTTGCAGCGTTTCGTGCAGGTAGGCGCCCAGCACCGGGTCATCCTCGATGGCGAGGATATTGCAGTTGTGAACAGCTTCGGGATTCATTGGCAACTGCCATACATTCTCAATTGCGCGATTATCGAGCATCCGTCGCCCGCCGGGCAACCGCGCTGCGACCAATGCGCGGCAACTGGCAAAAACACCGACTAAAGAGGTGCAATGCTGCCGCAGGCGGAGTAACTTCCCGCCTTGGCCGTCATCGCTTGACGGCGTCCAGGCACATGACAGGAGGCGAGTGTGCTCGATCGCTTGGGAATACGCAGCCGGGTCCTGCTGCTGGCCCTGCTGCCGGCCGGCCTGATGGCCCTGGTGCTGGGCGGCTACTTCACCTGGCTGCAGCAAAACGACCTGCGCACCCAGTTGCTGCAACGCGGCAAGATGATTGCCGAACAACTGGCACCGCTGGCTGCACCCGCCATGGCCAAGCTCGCACCGGCGCAACTGGAGCGCATCGCCGCACAGACCCTGGAGCAGGCCGATGTGCGCGCCGTCACCTTCCTGGCCCCGGACCGCACACGCCTGGCCCACGCCGGCCCGAGCATGCTCAACCAGCCGCCAAGCGGCGGCACCGGCATGCAGTTACTGCAGCGCAGCGGCAATGATGCCACGCGCTACCTGATGCCAGTGTTCGGCCACCACCGCGACCTGGCCACCGATGCCGTGCCGGCCGAAGCCGAACGCCTGCTGGGCTGGGTCGAGATCGAGCTGTCCCACGACGGCACGCTGCTGCGCGGCTACCGCAACCTGTTCACCAGCCTGTTCCTGATCCTCGCCTGCCTGGTGCTCAGCGGCTTGCTGGCGCTGCGCATGAGCCGTACCATCAACGACCCCATCGAGCGCATCAAGCACGCGGTCAACCAGCTCAAGGACGGCCATCTGGAAGAACGCCTGCCGATCATGGGCAGCCATGAACTGGACGAACTGGCGCGCGGCATCAACCGCATGGCCGAAACCCTGCACAACGCCCATGAGGAACTGCAGCACAGCATCGACCAGGCCACCGAGGACGTGCGCCAGAACCTCGAAACCATCGAGATCCAGAACATCGAGCTGGACATGGCGCGCAAGGAAGCGCTGGAGGCCAGCCGCATCAAGTCGGAATTCCTGGCCAACATGAGCCATGAAATCCGTACCCCGCTCAACGGCATCCTCGGCTTCACCCACCTGCTGCAGAAAAGCGAACTGACCCCGCGGCAGCTGGACTACCTGGGCACCATCGAGAAATCCGCCGACAACCTGCTGGGAATCATCAACGAGATCCTCGACTTCTCCAAGATCGAAGCCGGCAAGCTGGTGCTCGACAGTATTCCGTTCAACCTGCGGGACCTGGTCCAGGATACCCTGACCATCCTCGCCCCGGCGGCCCATGCCAAGCAGCTGGAGCTGCTCAGCCTGATCTACCGCGACACCCCGTCGTCGCTGATCGGCGACCCGCTGCGGCTCAAGCAGATCCTCACCAACCTGGTCAGCAATGCCATCAAGTTCACCCGCGAGGGCACCATCGTCGTGCGCGCCATGCTCGAAGACGAGCACGAAGACAGCGCACAGTTGCGCATCAGCGTGCAGGACACGGGTATCGGCCTGTCGCCCCAGGATGTGCGCACGCTGTTCCAGGCGTTCAGCCAGGCCGACAACTCATTGGCACGCCAGCCCGGCGGCACCGGCCTGGGCCTGGTGATCTCCAAGCGTCTGATCGAGCAGATGGGCGGCGAGATCGGCGTCGACAGCACCCCGGGCGAAGGTTCGCAGTTCTGGATCAGCCTCAACCTGCCCAAGGCCCACGACGATCTCCAGGAGCCACCACTGCAACCGCTGCTGGGCCGCCGCGCGGCCATTGTCGATGGTCACGAACTGGCCCGCCAGGCGTTGGAACACCAGCTGGAAGATTGCGGGCTCAGCGTCAGCCTGTTCACCTCCTACGCCCAGTTGCTCCAAGGTGTACAGGCCGCCAGCCAGGCCGGTCAGCCATTCGAGTTCGCCGTGCTCGGGGCCAACCTGGGCAACCTGTCGCCCGAACAACTGGGCCATTACCACCAGCAGCTGGAACGTTACCATTGCCAGTGCGTGGTGCTGTGCCCGACTACCGAGCAGGCGCTGTATCATCCCTACCTGCCCAATGGTCATGGCCAGCTGCTGTCCAAGCCGACCTGCACCCGCAAACTGCGGCGCCTGTTGCTGGAGCTGGTACAACCGCGCCGTCCCCAGGGCGAGGCGAACAGCGTCAACGGCCAACGCCAGCCGAAGATCCTCTGTGTCGACGACAATGCCGCCAACCTGCTGCTGGTACAGACCCTGCTTGAAGACCTGGGGGCCGAGGTACTCGCCGTCGACAACGGCTATGCTGCGGTGCAGGCGGTGCAGAACGAGCCCTTCGACCTGGTGCTGATGGACGTGCAGATGCCGGGCATGGACGGCCGCGCCTGCACCGAGCAGATCCGCCTGTGGGAAAACACCCAGAGCGGCAACCCGCTGCCGATCGTCGCCCTCACCGCCCACGCCATGGCCAACGAGAAACGTGCGTTGCTGCACGGCGGCATGGACGACTACCTGACCAAACCGATCAGCGAACGGCAACTGGCCCAGGTGGTGATGAAATGGACCGGGCTCAGCCTGGGCACGCCACAGCAGGAGCGCCTGGCCGAACAACTGGCCAGCGGCGATGAACTGCAGGTGCTCGACCCCGAAGAAGGCTTGCGCCTGGCGGCCGGCAAGGCGGACCTGGCAGCCGACATGCTGAGCATGCTGCTGGCCTCGCTGGAGGCCGACCGCGAAGCCATACGTGCCGCCCGCGAGGCCGACGACCGCACCACGCTGATCGAGCAGGTGCACCGCCTGAACGGCGCCTCGCGCTACTGCGGTGTCCCGCAGCTGCGCGCCGCGTGCCAACGCAGCGAGACCTTGCTCAAGCAGGAACACCCCCAGGCGCAACAGGCACTGGATGAGCTGGATGCCGCCATCGACCGCCTGGCTGTCCAGGCCAGGTTGAGCGCCTGAGCATAACGGCCTGTGCCAGAGCGGCTACGTGCCGCAGCCCAGTCAATCTTGAGGAGCATTACCATGCGGGTCCTGTTGTTCAGCAGCCAGCACTACGACCAGGAGAGCTTCAGCCAGGCCGCCAGCGGCACCAGCGTGGACCTGCATTTCCAGCCTGCCCGCCTGACCCTCGACACCGCTGCCCTGGCCGAGGGCTACGAGGTGGTCTGCGCCTTCATCAATGACGAACTGGACGCCCCGGTGCTGCAGCGCCTGGCAGCCGGCGGCACGCGCCTGATCGCCTTGCGCTCGGCCGGCTACAACCATGTCGACCTGGCCGCCGCGCGTTGCCTGGGCCTGACCGTGGTGCGCGTGCCCGCCTACTCGCCGCATGCCGTGGCGGAACATGCCGTTGCGCTGATTCTGGCCCTCAACCGGCGCCTGCACCGGGCCTACAACCGCACCCGCGAAGGTGATTTCACCTTGCACGGGCTGACCGGCTTCGACCTGCACGGCAAAACCGTCGGCGTGGTCGGCACCGGCCAGATCGGCGCCGCCTTCGCCCGCATCATGGCCGGTTTCGGCTGCCAGCTGCTGGCCTACGACCCCCATCCCAACCCAGAGCTGCTAGCGCTGGACGCGCGCTACCTGCCGTTGGCCGAGCTGCTGCGCGAAGCCCGTATCATCAGCCTGCACTGCCCGCTGAACGAGCACACCCGGCACCTGATCAATGCGCAAAGCCTGGCCCAGCTGCAACCTGGCGCCATGCTGATCAACACTGGTCGCGGCGCGCTGGTCGACACCCCGGCGCTGATCGACGCGCTCAAGAGCGGCCAGCTCGGCTACCTGGGCCTGGATGTTTATGAAGAAGAGGCCCAGCTGTTCTTCGAGGACCGTTCCGACCTGCCGTTGCAGGACGACGTGCTGGCCCGCCTGCTGACCTTCCCCAACGTGATCGTCACCGCCCACCAGGCATTTCTCACTCGTGAGGCACTGGACGCCATCGCTGCGACCACGCTGGACAACATCAACCGCTGGGCGGCAGGCAAACCACAGAATCTGGTGATGGGTTAGTGCTAGGATACGCGGCATTTCTGGAGGACCCATGGTCGAGCACGATTTCCGCTACACCCTTTTCAACCCGCAACACACCTTGATCGAGTGCCGCGCGCTGGTGCCGGGCCGCTACCAAGTCACCGGCAACGGCGGCTCGATGCACAAAGGCGACACCCTGCTGGTCACCCTCAAGGGCAGCAAGGACCTGTCGATGCGCCTGACCGTGGAGAGCGTGCGCCATTTGATCAACCCCCGCGGCCAGTGGGTTGCGGTGGCCAGTGGCCCAGTGTTCAACGAACTGGAAATCCTTACCTGGCAGGTAGCCTGCGACAGCTGCGCCGCAGTGCTGGATTTCGAATTTGCCGTGGACGCCAAGCTGGGCAAAAAAGCCCGCCAGCCCGCCGCCAGCGCGCGCATCGCCGAGCTGGGCTGGGCCAGCCGTGGCGAAAAACACCTGTGCCCGCGTTGCCAGGAGAGCGCCGAGTGAAGAATCTGCTGACCGGCGTGCTGATTGCCACCGGCCTGCTTGGCTGCGCCGCTGAACCTGCCAGGCTGCAGCAGGAGCGCAGCTATGTACTGGAGTGGATTGGCGAGCGGCCACTGATCGACTACAGCCACCTGACCCTGACCCTGGCCAGCGATGGTCGTGCCTATGGCAACGGCGGTTGCAACCATTGGTTTGCGCCGTACACGCTGGAAGGCCAGCACCTGAGCTTCGGTAAGGTCGGTAAGACCCGCAAGCTGTGCGCGCCGGCCTTGATGGAGCAGGAAAAACGTTACCTGCAGGCGCTGGAAACCGTGCAACGCTGGGACGTGTCGCCGATCGAGCAGATACGCTTCTGGCCAGCCGAGGGCAAGCCATTGCGCTTCTGGCCTGAAGAAGGCTGAGAATTGCCGGGGCCGTTTGCGGCCCCGGATGCATCAGGCGCCTTTCAGGGCCTTGATCCTGGCCTGCAGCCCTTCAAGCGTCTGCTCGCCCATCAGCTGCTCACGCACCTTGCCCTTGTCATCGATGATGTAGGTGACCGGCAGCGCCTCGCTGCGCGGCAGGTCATAGCGCTCGGCCGGGTCCTGGGCCAGTACGGTGAAATCGATTCCCAAGGTTTCGCTCGCCTGCTTCAGGTCCTGCCCCTGCAAGCCGTCGAAATTCACCCCCACCACCTTGATGCCGTCGCCTACCCATTGCTTGGCCGCCGCGTTCAGTTGCGGGATTTCGGTACGGCACGGCCCGCACCATTCGGCCCAGTAGTTGAGCACCAGCCAGTGCCCGTCGAGCTGTTCGGCCTTAACCGTATTACCGTGTTGGTCCACGCCATAATCGGCACCGCAACCACCGAGCAACAGGCTCGCGGTGATGGCCAGTACTGCTGCCAGACGCCTTGCCATGGGTCAATCCTTCTCGAGTTTTCAAGCAAATGTGTCAGTCGCTGCGGTTAGAATAGCCGCCACACCCTGCTGGATGCGACCCGACATGACCGACCTGACGCTCTATCATAACCCGCGCTGCTCGAAATCCCGCGGCGCGCTGGAACTGCTCGAAGCCCGCGGCCTGGCACCGACCATCGTGCGCTACCTCGAAACCCCGCCTGACGCGGCCACCCTCGCGGCCTTGCTCGGCAAGCTGGGCATCGGCCCGCGCCAGTTGCTGCGTACCGGCGAAGACGAATACAAGGAGCTGAACCTGGCCGACCCGGGCCTGACCGACGCGCAGCTGATCGAGGCCATGGCCCGCCACCCCAAGCTGATCGAGCGGCCGATCCTGGTCGCCGGTGACAAGGCCGTGGTCGGCCGCCCGCCGGAGAAAGTGCTGGAGATCCTGCCGTGACCGCGCCCTATATCCTGGTGCTGTATTACAGCCGCCATGGTTCGACCAGCGAGATGGCCAGGCACATTGCCCGCGGCATCGAGCTGGCCGGCCTCGAGGCCCGCCTGCGCACGGTGCCGGCGATTTCCACCGAATGCGAAGCGGTAGCCCCGGACATTCCGCCCAGTGGCGCGCTGTACGCCACCCTGGACGACCTGCGCCACTGCGCCGGGCTGGTACTGGGCAGCCCGACCCGCTTCGGCAACATGGCGGCGCCGCTCAAGTACTTCCTGGATGGCACCAGCAGCCTGTGGCTGGGCGGTGAGCTGGTCGGCAAGCCGGCGGGCGTGTTCACCTCCACCGCCAGCCTGCATGGCGGCCAGGAAACCACCCTGCTGTCGATGATGCTGCCGCTGATGCACCACGGCATGCTGGTCATGGGCCTGCCATACAGCGAATCGGCATTGCTCGAAACCCGCGGTGGCGGCACGCCATATGGCGCCAGTCATCATGCCGGGGCCGATGGCAAGCGCGAACTGGACGCCCACGAAATCGCCCTGTGCCGCGCCTTGGGTCAACGCCTGGCGACTACCGCCAAGGCCCTGGAGGCCGCACGTGGCTAGAAAGCCCAAGGTATTGCCAGCGCTGGCGTGGCTGGCCCCGCGCCTGCGCCTGACGCGGGCATTGAGCCTGGCGTTCTTCTTCGGCCTGATCGTTCTGCTGCTGGTGAACAACCTGGGGTTCGCCAACCTGCATGGGGCCCGGGTCGAGGTCATTCTGGCGATCGAACTGGTGCCGCTGCTGCTGTTGCTGCCGGGCATGCTGGCAGGCAGCGCCCGGGCGCATGCCTGGACCTGCTTCGTGGTGAACATCTACTTCATCAAGGGCGTGCTGGCGGCATTCGATCCGGCGCGGGCGGTGTTTGGCTGGCTCGAGGTGCTGGTGAGCCTGGGGTTGTTCATCGCCGGCTTGCTGTATGTACGCTGGAAGTTCCAGCAAGAGCGGCGCCTGGCTGGCGAAGGCAGCTGAATTCTGGGGCCGCTTTGCGGCCCCGGAAACCTCAATGGTTGACGGTATGTGCCAGCATCACCGACAACTGGCACAGCGGCCGCCCACTCTCGGCATGCCACTGGTTGAACGCCTGCTGCACCAGGGCCAGGTCACGCTGGCTGGTCGGCGGCTTGTCGATCACCTTCTGCGCTATCAACGCCGCCGCCATGTCATCGGTAGGGATGAAGGTATCCTTGCCGACCATGCGCAGGAAGCGCGGCGCCGATAACCCGCCCAGCTGGTTGCCGTGCTTGGCCAGGTACTTCCACAGCCCGACGATATCGGTCACCGGCCAGTCGGCGATGAACGCGCCAAAGCTGCCGTGTGCCTTGGCGATATCCAGTACCAGCTGTGCATTGCGCGGCACGCTCTTGAGCTTGCCCAGGTGGCGAATGATGCGCTCGTCCTGCATCAGCCGCTCCAGGTGTTCGGCGCTCATGAGTACGACCTTCTCCGGGTCGAAGCCGAAGAACACCTGCTCGAATGCTGGCCACTTGGCATCCACCAGGCTGTGCTTGAGCCCGGCGCGGAACACGCGCAGGGCCAGGGTCGACAGGTAGCGGTCGTCGCTGATGTCGCGCAGTTGCGCCGGCGTGCGCGGCTGCGGCAGGAAAGCCTCCAGGGCCTGGGCCGAGCCGAAGCGGTTCAGGCAGTACTCGTGCAGCCACTGATAGTCGCGCATGGGCTCAGATATTCAGCACGTCAAGGAAACGCGGCGTGGCGTTTTCGTCGATCTTCAGGCTGGTGAAGTCGAACAGGTTGCGGTCGGCCAGCTGCGACGGTGCCACGTTCTGCAGGGCGCGGAAGATGCTCTCGGTACGGCCCGGGTGCTTGCGCTCCCACTCCACCAGCATGTCCTTGACCACCTGACGCTGCAGGTTTTCCTGCGAGCCGCACAGGTTGCACGGGATGATCGGGAACTCCTTCATGTCCGAATAGGCCTGGATGTCCTTCTCGCTGCAGTAGGCCAGCGGGCGGATCACCACGTTGCGACCATCGTCGGCACGCAGCTTCGGCGGCATGCCCTTGAGCGCGCCGTTGAAGAACATGTTGAGGAAGAAGGTTTCGACGATATCGTCGCGGTGGTGCCCCAGCGCCATCTTGGTCGCGCCGATTTCGTCGGCGAAGGTGTACAGGGTGCCACGGCGCAGGCGCGAGCACAGCGAACAGGTGGTCTTGCCCTCGGGTACCAGCTCCTTGACCACCGAGTAGGTGTCCTTCTCGACGATGTGGTACTCGACGCCCAGTTCCTTGAGGTAGGCCGGCAGCACATGCTCGGGGAAGCCCGGCTGCTTCTGGTCCATGTTCACCGCGACGATCTCGAACCTGATCGGCGCCACCTTCTGCAGGTGCAACAGAACGTCGAGCATGGTGTAGCTGTCCTTGCCGCCGGACAGGCAGACCATGACCTTGTCGCCATCCTCGATCATGTTGTAGTCGGTGATGGCTTCGCCGGCGAGACGACGCAGGCGTTTTTGCAGTTTGTTCTGGTTGACCGAGAGGGTGCCCATAGCGCTTGGATCCGCGAGGTGTGACAAAAGCCGGCTATTTTACGCACAAACGCGCCGCTACTGTAGGCATTCCGTCAAAGACTTCAATGTAATCAAGAGCCGCACTTACAGCGCGATTTGCTCTAAAAAGCACGGTTTATGTAGGTAACCGCTTCCTATACTGCGACATAAGGCCACATTACCGCTTGCATCGGTGTTCGGGCCTCGGGCCGCTGCGCTCCATCTGGGGGCGTCTGGCAACATTGAGAGGAGTGATCGGCATGATTCATCACGTTGTGGGCCTGTTTACCCATCCCGACCAGGAATGGCGGGAAATTCGTGGCGAAGAAGAAACCATCAGCCACATGTACCTGACGCACACCCTGATCCTGGCTGCGATCCCTGCCGTGTCGGCGTTCATCGGTACCACCCAGGTCGGCTGGGTGATCGGCGATCGACCGGCGGTGATGCTGACCATGGAGAGTGCCATCTGGATGAGCATCATGTCGTACCTGGCAATGCTTGCCGGGGTGGCGGTGATGGGCGCATTCATCCACTGGATGGCCCGCACCTACGATGCCAACCCGTCCATGGCGCAGTGCGTCGCCTTTGCCACCTACACTGCCACGCCATTGTTCATTGGCGGCCTGGCGGCGCTGTACCCGCACCTGTGGCTAGGGATGCTGATAGGCACCGCAGCCATCTGCTACACGGTGTATCTGCTATACGTCGGTTTGCCGACGTTCATGAACATCCCCTCCGACGAGGGCTTCCTGTTCTCCAGCTCGGTGCTGGCAGTGGGCCTTGTAGTACTGGTGGCGATCATGGCTGCCACGGTGATCATCTGGGGCCTGGGCGTGGGGCCGGTGTACACCAACTAGAACGTAAGCAACACTGGGGCATCTGCCAGGGGCCGCCGCAAGGCGGCCTCTACCTGTGCGCTGACCGGTGGCTCGGCAGGCTGCCCAGGGTTGCGGCATAATGCTCGGCCAGGAGAACCATCCCGCCATGCCCGAGCTGCTATTACAACGCGTCGAAACCTGTTACCAGCAAGCCGAAACCTTCTTCAAACGTACCTTCCCGCGCCCGGAAGTCAGCTTCAAGCTGCGCGGGCAGAAAGCCGGGGTCGCCCACCTGCACGAAAACCTGCTGCGCTTCAACCTGCAACTGTATCGGGAGAACCAGGAAGACTTCCTGCGCCAGACCGTGGCTCACGAAGTGGCGCATCTGGTGGCCCATCAGCTGTTCGGCGACCGCATCCAGGCCCATGGCGAGGAATGGCAACTGATCATGCGCGGCGTCTATGAACTGCCGCCCAACCGATGCCACAACTACGAAGTGCAGCGTCGCGTGGCCACCCGCTATATCTACCGCTGCCCCTGCCCGCAAAGCGATTTCCCGTTTACCGCGCAGCGGCACAAGCTGGTGCGTCAGGGCCGGCGCTACCTGTGCAAGCGCTGTCGGGAGATATTGGTGTACAGCGGCGAGATGCGCGTCGAGTAGGGTGTGTTTGCTGTTTTGATCGGCACAGACGATGCAAAAATTTCAGGCATAAGAAAGGCGACCCGTAGGTCGCCCTCCCTGCACCAGCCTGCGCCTTACTTCTCGACGAAAGCCCGCTCGATCAGGTAATCGCCCGGCTCGCGCATGCGCGGGGAGATCTTCAGCCCGAAGCTGTCCAGCACTTCGCTGGTCTCGTCGAGCATGCTCGGGCTGCCACAGATCATCGCACGGTCGTCCTGCGGGTTGATCGGTGGCAGGCCGATGTCGCTGAACAGCTTGCCGCTGCGCATCAGGTCGGTCAGGCGGCCCTGGTTCTCGAACGGCTCACGGGTTACGGTCGGGTAATAGATCAGCTTTTCGCGTACCGCTTCACCGAAGAACTCGTTCTGTGGCAGGTGCTCGGTGATGAATTCACGGTAGGCCACTTCGTTCACGTAGCGCACGCCGTGCACCAGGATCACTTTTTCGAAGCGCTCGTAGGTTTCCGGGTCCTGGATGACGCTCATGAACGGCGCCAGGCCAGTGCCGGTGCTCAGCAGGTAGAGGTGCTTGCCGGGATTCAGGTCGTCGAGCACCAGGGTGCCGGTAGGCTTCTTGCTGATGATGATCTCGTCGCCTTCCTTCAGGTGCTGCAGCTGGGAGGTCAGCGGGCCATCCGGCACCTTGATGCTGAAGAACTCCAGGTGCTCTTCCCAGTTCGGGGAAGCGATGGAATAGGCGCGCATGAGTGGACGGCCGTTGTCCTGCTGCAGGCCAATCATCACGAACTGACCGTTCTCGAAGCGCAGGCCCGGGTCGCGGGTGCACTTGAAGCTGAACAGGGTGTCGTTCCAGTGGTGCACACTGAGGACACGTTCGTGGTTCATGTTGCTCATCTAATGGGGCTCCTGAAGAAAGACGCGGCGCGCGCAAGACGCGCAGTTGCGCGATAGTTTAGGGGCAGCGACAATATCTGTTAACTGGATTATCAAGATATGTGTTATCGGTTATATCGATATGCGATTCACACTTCGTCAACTGCAGGTCTTCGTTGCCGTGGCCCAGCACCAGAGCGTCTCCCGCGCGGCCAGTGTACTGGCGCTGTCGCAATCGGCTGCCAGTACCTCGATCACCGAACTTGAACGTCAGTCCAGCTGCCAGCTGTTCGACCGTGCCGGCAAGCGCCTGAGCCTCAACGCCCTGGGCCAGCAGCTGTTGCCGCAGGCCGTGGCCCTGCTCGACCAGGCCAAGGAAATCGAAGACCTGCTCAATGGCAAGTCCGGCTTTGGCTCGCTGGCGGTCGGCGCCACGCTGACCATCGGCAACTACCTGGCCACTCTGCTGATCGGCAGCTTCATGCAGGTGCACCCGGAAAGCCAGGTGAAGCTGCACGTGCAGAACACCGCACATATCGTGCAACAGGTTGCGCACTACGAAATTGACCTGGGTCTGATCGAAGGCGACTGCAACCACCCGGACCTGGAAGTTCGCCCCTGGGTAGAAGATGAACTGGTGGTGTTCTGCGCGCCGCAGCATCCACTGGCCAAGCTGGGCCGCGCCGATGTGCAGACCTTGTCCCAGGAAGCCTGGATATTGCGCGAACAGGGCTCCGGCACACGCCTGACCTTCGACCAGGCCATGCGTCACCAGCGCACCAACCTCAACATCCGCCTGGAACTGGAGCACACCGAAGCCATCAAGCGCGCTGTGGAGTCAGGCCTGGGCATCGGCTGCATTTCGCGCCTGGCCCTGCGCGACGCCTTCCGCCGCGGCAGCCTGGTTGCAGTGGAAACCCCGGAGCTGGACCTGAGGCGCCAGTTCTACTTCATCTGGCACAAACAGAAGTACCAGACCTCGGCCATGCGCGAATTTCTAGAACTGTGCCGCAATTTCACCGCGGGCTTTACCCGCAGTGACGAGATCGTCTTGCCGCCAATCGCTTAAAGCAGGATCACGCCCCACACCAGCGCCACCATGGTCAGCGCCACCAGTTGCGCGGCGCTGCCCATGTCCTTGGCGTTTTTCGACAGCGGGTGGCGCTCCAGCGAGATGCGGTCGATGGCCGCCTCCACCGCCGAATTGAACAGTTCGACGATCAGGCCCAACAGGCACACGGCAATCATGATCGCCCGCTCCGCGCGGCTGACCGGCAGCCAGAAGGCGATTGGGATCAGCAGCACATTGAGCAGGACCAACTGACGGAACGCGGCCTCGCCCTTGAAGGCGGCGCGCAGGCCGTCCAGCGAATAGCCGGCGGCGTTGAAGATGCGTTTGAGGCCGGTCTGGCCCTTGAATGGCGATGTCATGTGAGTCACTTAACAACCGAAAGGCCAGCAGCCTAGAGCGGCAAGGGTCAAAAAAGCGTGAATGCAGGCGCAATCAGCTGCTGGCAACCGATTCGAGTTGTTGCAGCAGCAGCGCGGCCTGGGTGCGGGTACGCACGCCGAGCTTGCGGAAGATCGCGGTGACGTGGGCCTTGATGGTCGCTTCCGACACATTCAGCTCATAGGCGATCTGCTTGTTCAGCAAGCCTTCGCAGACCATGGTCAGTACCCGGAATTGCTGCGGCGTGAGGCTGGCCAGGCCTTCGCTGGCAGCCTTGGCCTCGGCCGAGACGTCCACTTTTTCGAATGCCTGCGGCGGCCACCAGACTTCGCCGTCGAGCACCTTGCGCACTGCATCCTGGATCACTTCCAGGGTGCTGGACTTGGGAATGAAACCACTGGCACCGAATTCGCGGGACTTGACCACCACGGCGGCCTCCTCCTGCGCCGAAACCATCACTACCGGAATCTGCGGGTATTGCCCGCGCAACAGCACCAGCCCGGAAAAACCGTAGGCGCCTGGCATGTTCAGGTCCAGCAGTACCAGGTCCCAGTCGGCTTTTTCGCTCAGGCGGGTTTCCAGTTCGGCGATGCTGGCAACCTCCACCAGGCGCACATCCGGGCCCAGGCCGAGGGTAACGGCCTGGCGCAGGGCGCCGCGGAACAGCGGGTGGTCATCGGCAATCAGGATTTCATAAGTGGCCATCGATCTGGGGATCCTGTTCTGTGTCGGGCACTCGGGTAGGGTCATTATGAACCAAAGCAGGGGTTGTGCCCCTTGGACTATAGGAAGGTATGCAAACGCTGATGGGTGTCATCCTGCTCATCCAGGGGCAGGCGCCGCTTGCCGCTCAGGTAATGCAGGCTGAACACATCCAGGTAGGCATCCAGTGCTTGCGAGGCCTGGGTATCGCCAGCCAGGTCGAGGCACATGGCAGCCACTTCCGCCGTACAGAAGTGATCATCGCGCCGCGAGCGACGCAGGCGGTAGCGCGACATCTGCTCGGCCGCCAGGCTCAACACCGGGAAGCGATCGAGGTACGGGCTTTTGCGAAACATCTTGCGCGCTTCGGTCCAGGTAGCGTCCAGCAGGATGAACAACGGGCGCTTGCCCGGTTCACGCCGCACTTCGCTGACCACCCGTTGCTGGGCAACGAATTCGCCAGGGAAGACGATGTAGGGCTGCCAGCGCGGGTCGTCCAGCAATGCCAGCAAGCGTTCGTCGACCGACGTGCGCAGCCAGCCGAAGGCGGAGGTGTCTTCGATCAGGTCGGCGATCAGCCACCCGGTATTGGTCGGTTTCAGTGGCTCGGTGTCATGCATCAGCAGGCACATGCCGGACTCGGCCTGCACCCGCGGCTTCCAGGCACACAGGCAATGACTGGCGATGACCCGGCAATCCGGGCAACGTTCGGCACGCGAACCCCGGGCGATGAAAGGCTTGTTGCTGCGCGCCAGGCGTTCGGCGCGCAGGCGCGCTACCGCATGGCTCATGCCGGCAGGCCTCTGGACAGGTTGGGAATGGACACAAGGATTGCTCGGTGAAAACAAGGCCGCCAGTCTACCAGAACAGGGCGCAATTGCTGTGCAGCCGGCAGGGCGGTCCTTATAATCGGCGTTTTAGCGTGCCTGGACCTCGCGCCTTCGCGATAGTCACGGAACGCTGCCGACCCGCGCATGTCAAAGCGCCAGTCATCGAACCAGGAGAGATCCATGCTGCGCCGTATCGCCCCCATCCTGAGCCTGATGCTCGCCCTGCCCCTGGCAGCCCAGGCGGCCTCCAAGCAGGACTACGACCTGAACACCATGCTGCAGAAGGTCGCCAAAGAGAGCAGTGTCGGCACCCCGCGGGCCATCAACGAGGATATCCTCGACCAGGGTTACACCGTGGAAGGCAAGGCACTGATCAACCACCTGAGCGTGCGCCAGAGCCATGCCGAGCGCATGCAGGCCAACCCGGAACAGGTCCGCAGCCAGCTGGGTGACAGCGTTTGCCGCAACAGCGGGTTCCGCAACCTGATGTCCAAGGGCGCAGTCATGGTCTACCGTTTCACGGTGTACAAGACCAACCAGCCGATCATGGACCAGGCTTTCGACAATGCTAGCTGCGTGGCCGGCAACAAGAAGAAGTAACGACAACCTGCAATCGCTACGCCTTTTCATCTTCCCGGGCGCGCCAACGTCCTTCAGCGGCATCGGCGCGCATCTCTGCCAGCAGCGCCTGCAGATAGCGCGACTGGCATTCCAGCCCCGCCAGCCTGCGTCGGCATTCGGCCTCGAGGCTCAGGTGATGCGCTCGGGCCGCATTTTCCAGCTGCTGGTAAAGCTGCCGGTCCACCTCGATGATCAAGCGATGCATACCGCCACCTCCTGCATCGACACGTTTCGCATTTCCAGTTAACCAAACCCGCATCGCCAGTGGCAGCATGCCGACGAGCGGACAGGCCAAACACCCCGGCACGATCGGACGCAAGGGTCTAGATTGAGGTCAGAGGTATTGGTGCAGAAGGAGACGTTGCATGCCTTACCAATCGAATGAACTGCTGTTCAGCCACTTCCGCGACCACAACATCGACCTGAGCAACATCGACGCACAACTGCAACTGGTGGCACCGGACAGCCCCAACCTGCCGCTGTACCGCGACATGATACTGACCATCCTGCGCATGGCCCATGACGACACCGACCGCTGGAGCGCCAAGATCACCCTGCAGGCCCTGCGCGAACTGGACCACTCGTTTCGCGCACTGGAACGCTACAAGGGCCGGCGCAAGGTAACCGTGTTCGGCTCGGCGCGCACCCCAATGGAACACCCCATGTACGCCCTGGCCCGCGAGCTGGGTGCGACCTTGGCGCGTTCGGACCTGATGGTCATCACCGGGGCCGGCGGCGGTATCATGGCGGCAGCCCACGAAGGCGCGGGTAGCGACCACAGCCTGGGGTTCAATATCACCCTCCCCTTCGAGCAACACGCCAACCCCACGGTGGACGGCACCGACAAGCTGCTGCCCTTCCACTTTTTCTTCATCCGCAAACTGTTCTTCGTCAAGGAAGCCGATGCCCTGGTGCTGTGCCCAGGCGGTTTCGGCACCCTGGATGAAGCGCTGGAGGTGCTGACCCTGATCCAGACCGGCAAGAGCCCGCTGGTGCCAGTGGTGCTGCTGGATTCGCCGGGCGGCAGCTTCTGGCGCGACTGCCTGGACTTCATCAATCGCCAGCTGGAAGAAAACCGCTACATCCTGCCCAGCGACCTGAAGCTGTTGCGCTTGGTGCATAGCGCTGACGAGGCGGTCGAGGAAATCAACCAGTTCTACAGCAACTACCATTCCAGCCGCTGGCTGAAGAGCCAGTTCGTGATCCGCATGCATCACCCGCTCAGCGAGGCGGCGCTGTATGACATTCAGGAAGGCTTCGCCGACTTGCGCCTCAGCGGCAAGTATCACCAGCAACCTGACAGCAGTGCCGAGCACGAGGTGGGCAACTTCAGCCACCTGACCCGTTTGTCATTTGCCTTCAACGGCCGGGATCAGGGCCGGCTGCGCGAACTGGTGGACTTCATCAACCTGCCGGAGAACTGGGCCAAGCCGCAACCCATGCATACCACCCAGCGGGCCCGGGAGGCGTTGAAAGCCAGTTGATACCGTGTTGCTTTTTGAGGAGGGGCGTTCTGCGCCCCTGCCTTCAATAGTCGTCGAGATCACGTCCACTGAGCAGACGACCGATCATGTCCATGGAAAATCCACGATAAGCAAGAAACCGCGTCTGCTGGGCACGGCTACGCGGGTCGTGGGGGCGCTGGCCGGCAAACTTGCGCTGCCACACCTCACGCATGCGCTCGCTCCACTCTACCCCGCTGTCACGCAGCGCCTGCTCGATATCCGCCCGCGCCAAGCCGCGCTGGCTCAGCTCCTCGCGAATTCGCGCAGGGCCATAGCCAGAGCCGGAACGATAACGGATGAAGCTTTCGAGATAGCGGGCTTCGCTGAGCAGCCCTTCTTCGGCAAGCCGATCGAGTTCGGGCCCTATCAGCTCATCCGAAGCGCCGCGCTGACGCAATTTACGCGTCAGCTCGACGCGACCGTGCTCACGTCGCGCGAGCAGGTCCATGGCTGTCCGCCGGATAGCGACGGGGGTGTCGAGTTCGGCGGACATGTTCGGCTATCCGTGCAATCAATAACCGGCGTCAGCGTCGGCCATGTCATCGGCATCAGCTTCGGCAGCCGCAGCCTTCCCGGCAGCCGCAACAGCGCCAGCGGTCAGCAGTTTCTCGCGGATCTGCTTCTCGATCTCGGCGCCGATGGCCGGGTTCTCAGCCAGGTACTTGGCAGCGTTTGCCTTGCCTTGACCGATTTTGTTGCCCTGGTAGGCGTACCAGGCACCGGACTTCTCGACCAGCCCCTGGGCCACACCCAGGTCGATGATCTCGCCGTTCCGGTAGATGCCTTTGCCGTAGAGGATCTGGAACTCGGCCTGGCGGAACGGTGGCGACACCTTGTTCTTGACGATCTTGACGCGGGTTTCGCTGCCGACCACCTCGTCGCCTTCCTTGACTGCACCGGTACGGCGGATGTCCAGACGCACCGACGCGTAGAACTTCAGGGCGTTACCACCGGTGGTGGTTTCCGGGCTGCCGAACATCACGCCGATCTTCATGCGGATCTGGTTGATGAAGATGACCAGGCAGTTGGCGTTCTTGATGTTACCGGTGATCTTGCGCAGTGCCTGGGACATCAGGCGAGCCTGCAGGCCCACGTGCATGTCGCCCATCTCGCCTTCGATTTCAGCCTTGGGTACCAGGGCAGCCACGGAGTCGACGATGATCACGTCAACTGCGTTGGAGCGCACCAGCATGTCGGTGATTTCCAGGGCCTGTTCGCCGGTGTCTGGCTGGGAAACCAGCAGGTCGTCGACATTGACACCCAGCTTGCCGGCATACTCGGGGTCGAGGGCGTGCTCGGCGTCGACGAAGGCACAGGTGGCGCCATTCTTCTGGGCTTCGGCGATGACCGACAGGGTCAGCGTGGTCTTACCCGACGACTCCGGGCCGTAGATTTCGACGATACGGCCTTTCGGCAGACCGCCGATGCCGAGAGCGATATCCAGGCCCAGGGAGCCGGTGGAGATGGCCGGAATCGCCTGGCGCTCGTGGTCGCCCATGCGCATGACCGCGCCCTTACCGAATTGGCGTTCGATTTGACCCAGGGCCGCAGCCAAGGCGCGCTTCTTGTTGTCGTCCATTGCAATCCTCACGTGTTCGACTTGGCCCTGATGGCCGGAATACCTGTATAAGTAGCCAGTATTATTCCACAGGCAAGCGCGCGAGCAAACCCCTGTTGTCGATTTACTCGGCACCAAGCTGTAACAAGCCGTCTAACGCGGCGATCACCGTCTGTCGGCGCACTGCTTCGCGGTCGCCCTCGAAGTGCCGGCGTTCGCTGGTTACATGAGTGCCATCGGCCCAGGCCAGCCACACGGTGCCCACCGGTTTGGCCGGCGACCCGCCGTCGGGCCCGGCCACGCCACTGACTGCCACGGCGAAGCGCGCACCACTGGCGGCCTGGGCACCACGGGCCATGGCCTCAACCACCTCTTGGCTGACTGCGCCAACCTCGGCGAACAACGCCGCCGGCACGTTCAGCTGGCGGGTTTTCTGGGCATTGGAATAGGTCACGTAGCCGGCTTCGAACCAGGCAGAGCTGCCAGGGACCCGGGTAATGGCTTCGGCGATACCACCGCCGGTGCACGATTCAGCGGTGCTGACCTGGGCGTTGAAGCGGCGTAGGTGTTCGCCGAGACGGGTGGCGAGGACGGTGATCGGGTCCATGTCGGGTTCCTTGAAGGATATCCAGACAACGTAACATTTTTGCGCCTGTCGCGTGCATGGCTCGCAGGCGCCAGGCGCGTCCGGGCCTGCCTCAAGGCCCGCCGCGCACCTCCCGCACATAAGCCTGGCAAGCCCGTAAGGCAATCAACCCCCGGTCGCCTTCATCGGTGATGGCGATAATTCGTTGAGCATGCGCCGGCTCAAGTCCGGCACGTACGGTTGCATGATCCAGGCTGGCGGCGCTGGTGGTGGTGGCGGGCACTGCGCCAGGGAGGGTGTCGCGTTCGACCAGGACCGACAGGCGCAGATCGGCAGTAGCAAGGCGATCACGCAGGCGAGCCTGAGACTGCTGGACATCGGCAAGTTCCTTGAAATGACGGGTTTCACTTTCTTCCAGGCGTCGTTCGAGAAGCTGACGCCGTTCACGTTCGGCAAGCAGCCGGGCAGCCTCGGCTTGCGCCTGGGCTTGCGCCAGTTGCGCCAGCTGCCGGCCATAGCGCCAGCCCTGAACCTGCCAGGCCAGGGCCATGGACAGCATCAACAGGCCGCCACCGAGCGCCAGTTGCCATCGGTTCAACATAACACCTCGCGCGCCCTCGCCCAGAGCTTGAGCCGCTCCTCCAGGCCATTGAGCCCACCATTGATATGCCGTGTGATGCGGTTGAACTCGCCCCGGTCAGCCAGGGCATTGAGCCCACGCGAGTGCCAGAACCACGCCGCCGACTCACAGGCCCAGCGGGGTTGTTCGAGCAGTTGCGGCTGCGCCAGCAAGCGCTCGTCGCCGAACAACGCGCGGCTGCAGGCCTGGTAATTGTTGCGCCCGGTCACCTGAATCAGGCCACGCCCGCAGTACCGCTGGCCATCGCCATCGGCCTGGGCCGTATTGCCCAGGCGCAGGGCCAGGCTGCCAGTGTCGTAGCGGGCCAGGTAGCGGTCGTTGCCCAGTTCCTTGACATAACGGAACTGGCCGGACTCATGGCCGACCTGGGCGATGAACGCCGCCACGCGCCTGGGGTTGTCGATTTCCCAGCGCGGCAGGCTGACGTTCAGTGCCGGAACAAAAACGCCCGCAACGGGGCGGGCGTTCGGCAAAATCTGTAGCAGTTGTGTTTCAGTGAGCATGGGTAACCTCCCTCCCTGTATCGCTCCTCACGCCTTGATCGCGGCCTGGCGGCGCGGCGCCGCGCCCTTGGCCTGTACCTTGCCCGCCTTGCCAGCATTGCCCTGCACGGTGGTGCGCCAGCCCGAGCTGGTGAACAGTTGCTCCACCGAGTCGATCTGGTATTGCCCGTCGAGGCCGTCGACAAAACCGTGCAGCTCGATGCTGCGCTCGGCGAACAGGTCGGTGCGCCCCGGCAAGTCCAGGCGCACATGGGCGGTAGCGCGGTTGAAGCTGGCCAGGCGCGCCTTGGCGGCCTGCTCGGCGGCAGCGCGGTTGGGGTAGAGATGACGGTCGGTATGCACCGGCCGCTGCCCCTCGGCGGCCTCATCGTTGACCAGCTCGATGACCTTGGCCTCGCCAGTGGCGGCGTCGAGGTGACGGGTGCGCACGGCCTTGCGCGCGGCCTGGTCATCGAGGCGAAAGTACCATTGGCTGACGTCGCCACGGGCAATCCCGACCACGCCCAAGGGTTTGCCGCTGGCGCTCTGCCCGGCCTGGCGCGGCAACACCAGCAACTGGCCATTGGCAAGTTTAGCGGTGCTGTCGTACTGGCGCGCCAGGCGGGTAATGAAGTTGAAGTCCGATTCGTTGACCTGGTCGACCCGAGGTACCCGTGTGAGCACCGGGCAGATTGCCTGCCAGCCATTGCGCGCACCGATTTCGGCAACGATGCGTTGCAAGGGCACGGCTTCCCAGCTGCCGCTGCGGACGGTCCGGCCAGTGCCGCGCAGGTCGCTGGCCTTGCCCCGGATCACCAGGGTATCCGGCGGGCCGGACAACTCGACTTCATCGACGGTGTAACGCCCCAGCCGGGTCAGCGGCTGGCCGGCGTAACCCAGATGCAGCTCGATCAGCGCACCGCGGGCGGGCAAGGCTATGGTGCCGTCCCGGGCGTCGATGCGCAGCTCGAAGTCATCCGCTTCCATGCCCGGTTTGTCGGTGGTACGCAGCAGCAACAGGCGATCGTTGATCAGCGCAGTAATGTCCTTGCCGTCGGCCTGGATACGAAATTGTGGCTGCATGGCGTCAGTCCCACAGCTGCACGACGTCGGCCGCTGCCCGCACCAGGGTCGGCAAGCGGAACGTCACGCCGCTGCGAAATGGCTGAGGCTCGTCTGCCAGCCCCTGGTTGGCTTGCAACACCGCTTCGACGCTACCGTCGAGGTGCCCGTAATAATGCTGGCAAAGGGTGTCGAGCAGGTCGCCCTCAGACGTTTTGCAAATCTTGTCCATAACTGACGAACTCCAGTGAGAAACCTTGTTTGCGCGGTATGCCGCCTGCCAGCAAAGCGCCCTGCTCTTCCTCGATGCGGGTCAGGCACCAGGTGCCAAGCACTTCGCCATAGCCGGTGGTCAACGACAGCGGCAGCAGTTGGCGACCGATGCCACGCAAGGCCTGCAGCTGGCCCAAGCCACCTTTGAAGCCCGGGAAGATCGCGCCACGGATGCTGATGGTCTCTTCACCCAGGCTCACCGCCTGCTGGGCATTCTCGCGGCGCAAACGCTCTTGCCCGGCCCAGCGAAAGCGCGTTTGCCGGCGCAGTTGATCGAAGGCGGCGCTGTCGAGGTTGAAGTAATACGGCGCGCTGTTGGCCTTCAGCGGCTGCAGGACCAGCAGGTGCGGGAACGGTTTGATCGCTTGTGCGGCCGGTGTCGTGTCGGGCGCGAAGCCGAAGGTCGACAACACACCGTTGGCGACCGCGCGCGCATCACCGATCACCCGCCGCACAGCTGCGCCGGCCTTGCCCAGCTGTTCGTTGAAGGCGCCGACGCGGTCGCGCACCTTGCGCACCACGTCAAGGGTCTGGTCGTACCCGGCAATCACCTTGTCGACGCGCTGCCTGGCCGCGTCGATGGCGCGCAGGGTGCGTTGCAGGCGCTTGCCGATTTCCGGGCCGATCCATGGCAGGGCTTCGAGCGCGGCGGCCGCCTCCCTGGCATGGCCGACCGCCTGGTTCATCGGGTCGAGCATGGCGTCGGCACGCCGACGCCCCGCCTCGCCCGCCTTGACCAGTGCATGCAAGCCGCCTTGCAACTGTTCCAGGTAGGTCATGCAGTCCTCCTCATGGCTGTGGTTGATCGACCATCTGCACCGCACGCGCCTGACGCATCAGGTCATCAAGCATGCGGCGGGCGATGGCTTCCAGTTGTTGCAGGGTGGTCGGGTCATCGAGGCTGTTGTGCAAGGTCACCGGCATATTGGCGGTGAAAGTGAATTGCTGGTTGATGGCGGGTGGCGACACAACCGATGACGGCGGTATCGAAACAGCAGGCGACGGCGTAGGCGGGCCGACGTTTCTCGGCGCTCGGGTCGCCTGCTCGGAGAGATGGGTAACCTCCAGGCTCGCCCCCGGCGCATCGGAGCCGGCGACAGACTGCACGGCCTTGCCCGACGCTTCGCCAATGAGCTTGGCGCCCATGCCGCCGAGTTGACTGCCACCCAGGCTGCCCAGCAGGCCACCAACCGCGGCGCCTATCACGGTTCCTATACCCGGTACCACCGAGCCGATCATGGCGCCGGCTGCCGCACCACCGAGCCCACCGACCGATGAACCGGCCAGGCTGCCAAGCAGCTGCGCTGTCGAAGTGGCAGGCAACGGTGCAGGTGTGCTGACGCCTTTCTGCAAGCGGCTTGGCTGTTCTGCGGAAGCGGCAATATCCCGGCTCGCCGCTGGCGCATCGGAGCCGACGACGGATGCCACGGCCTTGCCCAACGCGCCCCCGACCCATTCCCCGCCGATGCCGCCCAGATAGCCGCCACCCAGGCTGCCCAACAGGCCACCGACCGCGCCGCCGATCACCGTTCCTATACCCGGTACCACCGAGCCAAGCATGGCACCTGCCGCCGCGCCTCCGAGCCATCCGGCCGAGGTGCCGGCCAGGTTGCCACCCAACCCGCCGAAAACCTCGCCATAGCCTTCCAGCTTTTCTGCGGGAGTGCCGTTACTCTGGTAGATGTCGGCCACCTGCAGCGAGGTATCCAGCACTGCCGTCAGTGGCACGCGCTTGAACAGTTTTCCTGCCAATGGCAGCTGTTTTGCTGTGCCGAGCGAAGGCAGGGAAGCGACGCCCTGGGCAATGGTTTGCGCCGGCTCCGGCACAGGCGCCCCGCTGCTTTGCGGCGCCGGCTCTTCCTCCTCGGTGATCCAGTTGAACAACGCAGCGCCGGCCTCACCACCCGCAGCCTCGCCCACCTGGCCGCCAAATTTGGCCCATTGCTCCTGCGTGGCGTCCTCCTGCGTTCTATCTGCGTCCTTTTGCGCCGCCTGCTTGCTGGCCCGCTGGCCTTGGCGCCGGCGCTTGCGTTTACCGCTGCTCATGCCCGTGCTCGAGGCTTTGCCTATCGCTTTGCCCTTGCCTTTGAACAGCAGAGGTGCCATGGCACCCAGCATGCGACCGCCAATTTCGCCGACAGCAGCGCCGACGCCGCGCGCCCTTTCTTCGCCGTCCTCAGCAGTGATCACCGCCTTGGCCACCTTGCCAAAGGTTTCGACACGGTTGTCCCGCCATTCCTTCGAAGCACGCTCGCGTATCGCGCGCTGTCTTTCCGGTGGCAGTTTGCGTATGACATCTGCGATAGCAGCGCCACTCCCCCCAGCAAGCAGCGCGAGCCCCCCGGCGCCGATGCCGGTGTCGCCACCTGCATCGGCGCCGGGCGCCGGCCTGGCAGCCTGCGCAGGGGCCTGCACAGGCGCTTGCACCTTGCCTGGTGTGGCGGCGCCTTGCCCCTGCACCAGCGTATGCCACTGCTGAAAGACATTGACTGTCATCTGGCCCGGCAATGGCTTGAGCTGCGCCAGCCCGGCGATGACCCGGTCCAGCATCAGGTAATGCTGGCGCAAACGCTCAACGGCTTCGGCTTCATCCCTCAGCCTCACAGTCGGGTCTTCGCCCTGCGCTGCCTGGTCCGGCGCCAGCGCGCGTTCGACCTGGCGTAGCTTGCCAAGCTCCAACCCCAGCCGCATCACTTCGCCGACGAGCCGGCCAAGCCGGGTGCCGTCAGCCTGCCTGCGCAGGCGTTCGACATCCCGACGCAGCAGCCCGATGGCCTGGCCCAAAGGGTTGATGGCGGTGACGCCGAGCCCGAGCGGGAACAGCTGTGGGTTCGCCATAGGTTCCTCCTTGTCACGGGGCGAGCCACCAGACCATGTCGCTGTACGACATGGTCATGATCTCGCTCGCGGAAAAATTCAGCTCCCTGGCCAGCCGCCGAGCGGCGGCCTTTTGCCGGGACGGGTCAAAGTTCGTCGTCCTGCACCAGGCGAAAATAACCGCTTTGCAGGCGGCCATAGTCCTTCAGGGTCAGGCCTTCGAGGTCCTTGATGCCGACTTCGGCCAACGACGCGAACAGGTTCAGTTCGCGCTGCTGGTCATCGTCGACGCCGCCGGCCTGGGCGTTGCGGATATCGCGCACGGTCGGTGCCCGCAGCGACAGGCTGTCGACCTGAATGCCGTTGGCTTCGCTGGGGCGTGACAGGCGCACGGTGACGCGGTCGGCGCCCAGGGTCAGCCACTGTGGCTGCTTTTTCGCATGAGCCATGGTCGCCTCCTTACAAGCCGAGCGCGGCGCGCTGGGCGGCCAGTTGGTCGACACCATCGATCACGCGCTTCATGCCCAGCGCGTCGATCTCGTAAATCAGGCGGCCATCGACTTCCAGCTTGTAGTAGGTCAAGCCGACGCTGTGCTTGATCTCGGCCTTGTCACCGGACTTCCAGTCGCCCATGTCGATTTCCTTGAGCGTGCCACGCAGGGTGACCACAACCGGGTTGATCTTGCCCTTGAGGCCCTTGAAGGCACCGCGGAACGTGCCGTTGAAGCCGCTGCCGTCGGCCAGGCCGAAAAACTTCAGCGCTTCGCGGCGCACACCGGTGGTGGTGAAGGCCGCTTCCTGCTTCTCCATGCCCAGGTCCATCTCGACCGGCATGTCCATGCCGCCAGGGCGGTGCTCTTCCATCTTCAGGGTGAGTTTGGGCAGGGTCAGGCTGGGTACATCACCCTGGAAACTGACGCCATCGACGAACAGGTTCAGGTTGGCCAGGGTTTCGGGAATCATTGCCATGTGGATGCGCTCCTTAAGCGGCGGAATCGAGGACTTCGGTCAGCCACTGGTTGGTGACTTCGACGCGGAAATTGGGGTTTTCGGCAGGTGGCACATCGGTGAAGCGGATGTTCCAGTACACCTTGCCCTGCTCGAGCTGGCTGGCGGTGTTCAGCTCCGGGTCGGCGAAGACCTCGAAGTTGATGATCGCGCCCTGGTTCTTCAGGTCGCGCATGAAGGCCTGCAGGCCTTCGGTGACGTCCTTGACGTAGGTGGCGGTGATGGCGCGGTCGACGGCCCACTTGTGGCCGTAGAGGATCGCGTCCATGACGATGTCCATGGTTCGTACGCGGGTGACGAACGCCCATTTCGGGTCGCTCGACAAGGTGCGGTTGCCCCACAGGCGGAAGCCGTCGTCGCGGATGATGGTGGCGATGTTGGCGTTGTTCAGCAGGTTGGCGCGGCAGCTGTCATCGCCATCGAGGAACTCTACCGGGCGGGTGGTACCGGTGATGCCGACGAATTCCTTGTTCGAGGGCGAGGCCCAGAAACCATATTCGCGGTCGGTCCAGGCGAACAGGCCGGCGACCCAGGCCGAACCAGGGGCATCGAGAGTGGCTTGCTCGCCGTTGTCCCAGTACTGCACGCCCGGGTCGACCAGGAAGGCGCGTTTGGCGCCGAAATTCTTCGCGTAGTCGATGGCCGCCTGGTCGGTGCTGTTGGGGCCGTCGATGATGGCGATGCCGCGCAGCTTGTCGGCCAGGGCCACCAGTGCCGTGCCCACCGCCTGGGTGGCGCTGTGGCGCGGCGCTGCCAGCAGGCGTGGCTGGGCGTTGAAACGGCTCTTGCCGTCGAGCAGCGCCTGCAGGCCGGTGCGTTTGCCATCGGCCTGCACCGCGCCGATGATCGCGGCGGTCTGCTCCGCTGTATCGTCCAGCTTGGCCACGCCACAGGCGACGATGACCGCCTTGGCGCGGGCATAGATGGCGCGGCAGGCCTTGGTGATGGCGGCGTTCTCGCCAAAGGCGGCAACCGCTTCACGCTCGCTGGTGATCAGCACCAGGTCGTTGGCCTTGGCCGTGGCGCCAGCGCCCTCGGTGAAGGTGTCGACCAGGCCGATGATCGAGGAAGAAGGCAGCGCGATGCTGCGGGCGCCGGTGTCGACGTTGGTTACGGTGACGCCGTGGAAGAATCCACTCATGTAGGTTTACTCCGGGTTCAGGTATGAAAAGGCCCTGCGGGTGCAGGGCCTGAAGGGTGTTGCCAGAAAAGAAAACGCCCCGGGGTGCGGGGCGTCATCAGGTATATAAATTGATCCAGTCGGGTGATACAGGCCGGGCACTTCGATCAGGAAAGTGTTGGTCTTGTGGCCAGTCACGCAGCCGTTGGAGATAGTTGAGCAACTCCAGGAATTGCACATCACTGAACGTCGTTGGCCGCCCCAAATCCAGCTCGTCGCGATGACGGTCTCGCAGCCACTGGTACAGCGTGATTTCTGCGTCACGCCAGGCGCGCTCTATCGTCCCTTCATCTTGCCTGGAATGAACCGGCTCGACGAAAACTGCATTTACATAGCGCCAGCCTGCTTGCACCTGTGGAGGGCAGGAACGCCATTTCAGATCGGCGTGATATCGGCCTTCTGGATCAACCTCGGTTGTTTCCAGCACGACCTCGTCTTGTACTAATGCCCACATTTCTGCACCTTTAATACGTAATGAAAACACAGCCCGCAGCACCAGCCTGGGAACGGGTAACGGTCCTGCCGCCACCCCCCATGCCAGGCTGGCTGAGGGTGGAAGTATCAGAAGCCGCAAAGATGCTTTCACCACCACCTCCTTGGCCTCCCCAGTTCGTAGTTCCACCGGAACTCCGCACGGGAGGGAACCCCCTACCAAGCGATGCGTTGAAATCACCGCCTGTCCCTTGGCCACCTAAGGCCCCGACGTTCATTCCACCGGCAGCACCACCGGTTGCGGAGCAAAACGTACCGAACGACGACGATCCACCGGCGACTCCACTCTCACCTTCTCCAGAAACGGCAGTTCCTCCCGCACCTACGGTAATCGTGATGACGCTACCTGGGGTCACGGCGCACAAGCGCTTGCTGATGCCACCGCCACCGCCACCGCCAGGTCCAGTTACCGTCGCATCAAAAGCGCCGAATGCACCACTTCCACCGCCACCACGCACCTCTACTTCGACCTTGTGAACGCTGTCAGGAACCGTCCATTGGTAGACGCCCGCAGTTTTGAAACGTACCTGATTGCGAAATGGCAGATTGATACTGGTATTGATAATCTGCCATTCGGTCCAGCCGTTGGCATTCTGCATGACACGGATGGCATGGATCGGCGCCGCGCCGACAGACAGTCCCCCGGTGATACGCTGGACCAAATAATTGTTGGCATCGGAACCTTCAACCATCAAGTTATAGCGAGCAGCAGTCAGCCACCCTCTGGGAAGGTTGGTCAAACCGGCCATGGGCGTCAGGTAGTTACCCGGCACCACGTACTGGTTGAGGTCTGTTTCAGCACTTAAATAGGCTTTGCCAAGCCCGAAGGAGCCAACGACCATCATGGCCCCCGCTGTCGTGTCCGTTGGGGAAACTTGCTTGGGTGTGTTTCCACTTGTCCATAACAGTGTCCAGTCGTTCCACTGGGAGGTGTTGCCAATCCGGCTTCGAATGAACGTCAGCGGTTCGCTACTTGTAAGGGTGTCCCAAAGTTGGGTTGCGCCGACAGTACTCGACCGGTGAATGTGCATGATCTGGCCCGAAGGAAGCACTTGCCCTGACGTTGGATGCTTTGGTTTTGTGCCGGCAGTATCCTGGCCAACAACGTAAAATCCGGTGGCAGCAACTTCATCAATATTCGTTACCGCTGCAGAGGGCGCGCCGATACCGAATAGCGCCATTGCCGAGCGAACGAACGCCGTGGTAGCGATAGTCGTATCATTATCGGAGGCTGCAGCCGTTGGGGCTTTAGGGTCGCCAGTGAACGATGGGCTGGCCAATGCAGCTTTTTTTGCCAGTTCATTAGCCATGGTGGTGGCAAAATTCGGGTCATCCCCTAGTGCGGCAGCCAACTCATTCAAGGTATCGAGCGTACCCGGAGCTGAGGCAACCAGGTTGGCTACGGCGGTCATTACGAACGCCGTATTTGCCAGCTGCCCGTTATTCGTTCCAGGAGAGGCTGTTGGTGCAGTTGGAAGTCCGGTCAGTGCAGGGCTCGCCAGCGGCGCCTTCAAGGCAAGGGACTGGTCGATCTGACTCTTGGTATAAACATCGGTCAAGCCATAGCCGGCAACGGTATCAGGATTGCTTGCTGCGACGACCCGGCCATACGTATCGACAGTGACGCTGCGGTAGGTTCCCGCAGCAACTGTGGTACGCCCAAAAGCCATGGCGAAGCTCACCGCTGTGACACCTAGCGAGATGGGCCCGTCGGTCACCAGTTGCCAGGCGCTATCACCATTGGCCACCCCTTTCTCCACCGATACCAACAACCCTGGTGTCACCTTGGCATCGGTATCGGCATCGCTACTGCGACTCCAGGCCCCGGCAGCGACCTTGTAGATCCCATTATCCTTGGCTGCGGTCTGGTTCTTCACCAACACTCGCGCCCCGGCAGCAAGCGCCACCCCATCAACCGTCTGCAACCCGGTCAGGGCGATGTTCGCCGTGGTCGCCGCCAGCACCGAATGCTTGAAATCCTGCCTGGCCAGCTCCTCGGTAACCCACTCCCGAGTCGCCAGCACCACCGCCGGGTCGATCTTCAGTTGCACATTGCTGGCGCTGCTGACCACCAGGTTCATCCGCACCACCTGGGTCCGTCCCGAACCCTGGCTCAGCAGCGGCTTGTAGGTGGGTGCGCAATTGGCCACGGCAACCATGTCGCCATCGGCATCGTACAGCGCGATCTCGCGAATCCACTTGCCGCCGACGTCAGCCGGGATGACCTGCTCGGCAATGATGATCGCGCTGTTCTTGTCATCCACCTTCAGCTGGTTCAACGGCGCGCGGCGCCATTCGTTGATCAGGCGGGTCTGGGTGGCATTCGGGGTAGGGTCGCTGCCGTTGGCATCGCCGACACCCATCTGGGTGATTTTCCAGGCAATGCCCAAGGCATCGGCATTGGCCTGTTTCGCCGCGCCCACGTTGGTGAGGATGGCGTAGAACTGAGAAGTCTGGTCAACCATGTGCAATGTCCAAGGTATCGATTGTGTGTTCACGGCCACCTCGCCCCACCACGCCGATGACCTCGATGTCACGGGGCGTCAGCGGATAGACGTCGAGTTCGTCGCCGTCCTGGATCGCGCAGCCGAAATGAAGGGCGCCACGGCTTTCGAGGCTGATCACCAGGCCGGTCAGGTGGCGGCTGACCGGGTGGGCGTCGTCGATCAGCGCAGTCAGTTCCTGGTAGGTGCTTTCGCTGATGCCGGAATCGGATACGCCGATCTTCAGCGCGAAAGTGCCCGCCGGGGCCGGCGGTGTGGTTTGCCACCATTCCTGCACTTCGATCAGGTAGCCGAACGGCTCCACTACCCGCCGCAGTGCCCCCAAGGTGCCTTTGTGGGCATGGACGAAGAACGCCGAGCGGATCACCGAGCGTTTGATTTCATCGCTCCAGCTGTCCTCCCAACGGTCCACCGACCAGGCCCAGGCCAGTTGGTACAGAAGATGCGCCGGGCAGCTATCGGGGTTGTAGAGTTGGCGCAGGCTGACCTTGAGGTCCTCGTCGGCAGCCACTTCGATGGCCCGCTCCAGCGCGGTGCGGTTGAGCGGCAACAGGCTGTGCATGTCAGCTCCCCCGTTTCAGGCTGAAGCCGCTGCACCAGGCTGCCTGCGCCTTGCTCGGGCGAATGTCGGCCCAGCCATTCAACTCGACCCGGCTGACCCCATCGATGTGCAGTTGCGCATCGATGCCAGAGCGTGCCACTTCCACCCCCAGGCGTCGGCGCGGGTTGATCCAGGCCTGCAGGCGGCGTTGGCACTCGGCGAGAATCGCTTCGTACTCGGGGCCGCTGTCGGCCAGATGCAGCACGGCATCGATGCGGTATGCCAGCACTTCAGCGCTGCGTACGTTGACCCGGTCGGCAACCGGGCGGATATCGTCGTCGTTGAGGTAGGCCGCTACCTGCGCCAGCAGTTCGGCACTCGCTTCGCCGTCGCCTTCCAGGCTCAGCACGGTGACATCCACCACGGCCGGCGACGGGCTTTCGGCGGTGGCGTCAGCCACCTGTCCCGAAGCATTGCGGGCGTGCAGGATGTAGCTGTTGCGCGGGCCGGCCGTGGTCAGGCCTTCGTAAACCAGTTGCACCCGCTCGCGCAGGGCATCGTCCGCTTCCAGCAACGCCTCGACCGGCGGGACGCTGGCCAGGTCCTCGGCCTGGATCACCAGGCGCTGCAGGCCGACATTGGCCGCCAGCTGGTCAAGATCAGTGCCCTGGGCGTAGGCCAGCAGCAACGCCTTGGCGGCATCGTTGATACGCGCCCGGTTGAGCAGCTTGCGGTACGCGCCGACCTCGAGCAGCTTGGTGACCGGGTCGCTTTCCAGATTGGCGGTCCAGGCTTCGCCCAGGTAACCCCGGAAGGTGTCCAGATCGGCCTGGTAAAGGGCTTCGTAATCGAGGTCCTCCAGCAGTTGCGGCGCTGGCAGTTTCGACAGGTCGACCTGGCTCATACGCTGATCTCCAGCAGCGCTTCGTCGCCCAGGTAGCGGCCACTGAGTGCCAGGCTGACCTGGCCGTCGAGCACCGCGACTACCTTGACCCGCTGTAACTGCAGGCGCGGCTCCCAGCGGCCCAGCGCACGCGCCACTTCGGCCTGCACGGCACTCTTCCAGCCCTCGTTGACCGGCAAGTCGACGAAACGCCGCAGTTGGCTGCCGTATTCCGGGCGCATGCGCCGGCTGCCCAGCGGTGTGCTGAGAATATCCTCGATGGATTGGCGCAGATGATCGATGCCGGGCAGTGGCTGGCCGGTACGGCGGTCCATGCCGATCATGGTGCACCGCCCTGTTCATGGCTATGCATGGCATTCTCCTGGTATGAAAAAGCCCGCATGGGCGGGCTTGATTCAGTGTTTGTGGTTGGCCGTGTTGCCGGCGGTGTCGATGATCCGCCCGCCGCCGTTGATATCGCCGCTGACCTGCAACGGGCCATCGACCGTGACGTTGCCGGAAAGCTTGATCGCGGCGGCCTGCAGGCTGATCACACCGTCACTGACCTGCAGCGTGGCGGCGCCGACCTTGATGGTCGCGCTGCCAGCCGGTAGCTGGATGTCGTAGTGGCTGGCCTGCCAGTCGTAGCTGACCGAACCGCCATCGGCGAAACGCCAGACCTCGGTGTGCCCGCGGTTGTCCGCTGCGCCACCGGCATCGCCATACAGGCCGGGCAGGAAGGTGCCCTGGGCCGGCTCGCCACTGGGGCTCAGCAGCACGCCCTGCTCGCCCAGGCTCGGCGCCCGCCAGTGCCTGGCCTGGCCGGCCGCCTGGGCGTGCCAGCGCAGCCAGGCGCTGGTCCAGCCGCTGCCGTCGGAGACCCGGACCCGGGCGGCGGCAAGGTCCACCGCAACCACCCGGCAGGGAATGACCATGCACGCCAGCATACGGTCATGCATGGCACTGACGTAGCTCATGACAGATCCTCTGGGGCGACATAATGCGCTTCGTTACCCTGGCCGATATCCGGGGCGAAGCCCAGGACCAGGCTGCCGGGCGGCTGGTCCGGCCAGTTCCAGCGTGGCTCGCCGAGCAGCACCGGCTGGTCCCAGCGCACGGTCCAGGCGTTGCCCAGAAACTGCGCCTGCACATTGCGGCTGGCTTCGACGAAATCCAGCGCCCAATGCTGCTGGCGCAGCAGGTCCATCAGTTGGGCGGCCAGCAGACTGCCCTGCAGCCGCGCTTCTGGATTGGCGCTGTCAGCGGTGATGTCCGCCTCGAAGGTGGCAATCAACACCGAGCGGCCATCCCGCGGTGCCGCATCGGCCGTCATGCGGACGATGCCGTGGCGCAGCGAAGGCCGTTCGGGGACATTTCCTACGGCGGTATAGGCATCTACCGATGCCAACTCCGGCATTGCCTCACGAATGGTTGCCGTCACTGCGCCATGTAGAGTGGCCAGTTCGCTCATGCATATTCCTCCTTAACGCTCGTCGCGCTGTGTGCTGTCGCGCAGGCCCAGACGCCGGGTCGCCCAGCGTTCATAAAGCCGCATGGCAACATCGGCGCCGCCTACCGCTGTCATGCAGCCCAATGCACTGGCCGCCCAGATCGACACGCCGCCGGCATACAACAGCATCACCGTCGACACACCGCAGGCCATGCAGGCCCCGGAGCGCAACAACAGCCGTCGCAGCAGCGACCAACCCGTGGCGCCGGCCTTGTCGGCCCGCCACATTTCGCCGCTCAGACCGCCCAGCAATGCCAGGACGATTACCAGCCAGAGCGGCATCTCGAGTAACGCCTGTTGCTCGTTCGTCACTGTCCTGTCTCCTGTGTAATGCCTGTTGGCGCAGGCCAACAGGTCGGTTATGGATGCCTTGCCTTGAATCCCTCGGCATTCCAAAAAGCCCGGCTCGCCAGGCTTTTCAGTAATGCGTTGGCGAACCGCCGGCCACGACTGGTGACGCCGCGCGGTTCCGCTGCTGATTGATGACTCCGACCGCGGCCACCTGCCCGCCGGATAACTGATCGTGGTGCTTTACGCTGCACACCCGGGCCAGTTGCCAACCCTCTGGACAGTTGAGGCCTGTCCATCGCTGCCTGTGTAACAGCCGGTTTACATCCGGCTTGAGACACAGGCTATGCATTTGCGCATATGCAGTCAATGCATTTCTGAAAATTTCTATGCACATGTTTTTGCTGAAATGCATGCAGGCCATGCACGGTGTGGCTTGTAGGACTTTTCCAAAGGCGAAAAAAAACCCGCCGAAGCGGGTTTTGGTAAAGCGGGGTTGTCAGCGAGCGTACATGCCCCACCAGAATACATGCCCGAGCAAGCTGATCTGCTCGTCCTGCATCTGCTGGAAGCTGTAGTCCTCGTCCGGGTGTTCGTCGCGGTTGAAACTGCGCAGGCGGATACCGGTAGGCAGGCGATAGACCTGCTTCACCCGCAACTGGCCGTTGTGATTGATTGCATAGAGGTCGCCATCGATGATGTCGCCGATCGAGCACTTGCCGGTATTCACCCCGACCGTCGCGCCATCACGCAGTACCGGCAACATGCTGTTGCCGCGCACGGTCACACACTTGGCCTGGTCGAACTGCACGCCGTTGTGGCGCAGGCTGCGCTTGCCGAAGCGCAGGCGCGCGTGCTCGCTTTCTTCAATGACGAATCTTCCTGATCCTGCTGCCAACTCGACCTCGCGAAGGAAAGGTACCGACACCTCGTCATCCTCGACGGGGGTTTCATCGTCCCACAGGCTGATGTCGCTGAGGCCGGCATGACCGTGCGCCGGCAGCGCGGCCTCGCGAGACTCGCCAAGCGCGGCGCGGCCACGCAATTGCTCGGTGCTCACACCGAAGTACTCGGCGATCTTCGACACGTGTTTGTCGGAGGGATCGACGATCTTGCCACCGAGAATCCGCGACAAGGTGGATTGAGGAACACCCGTGCGCCGATGCAGCTCCGTCGGGGACAGGCCGTGGCGGTCGAGCAGTTCTCTGAGTACGGAGGCTACGTTGCGTTTTTGCATAGCGTGCATAATGCAGGCATGCGCCAGGAAATGCAATGCACACCGAAGCGCGATGAGACCTGCAGCGCCACGCCTGCATCTGCCCGAAAAAGCCTGTACCATTGCCGGTTTCACAAACGCCAACCAGATTACCCGCTGTAAGGCCCTGAATGTCTGATCTTTCCGCACACACCCCGATGATGCAGCAGTACTGGAAGCTGAAGAGCCAGCACCCGGACCAGCTGATGTTCTACCGCATGGGCGACTTCTACGAGATCTTCTACGAAGACGCGAAAAAGGCCGCGAAACTGCTGGACATCACCTTGACCGCGCGCGGTCAGTCGGCCGGCCAGTCGATCCCCATGTGCGGGATTCCATTCCATTCGCTGGAGGGCTACCTGGCCAAGCTGGTCAAGCTCGGCGAATCGGTGGTGATCTGCGAGCAGATTGGCGACCCGGCCACCAGCAAGGGCCCGGTGGAACGCCAGGTGGTGCGTATCATCACCCCCGGCACGGTCAGCGACGAAGCCCTGCTCGACGAGCGCCGCGACAACCTGATTGCCGCGCTGCTGGGTGATGAACGCCTGTTCGGCCTGGCGGTGCTGGATATCACCAGCGGCAACTTCAGCGTCCAGGAGATCAAGGGCTGGGAAAACCTGCTGGCCGAGCTCGAGCGCCTCAACCCGGTCGAGCTGCTGATCCCCGACGACTGGCCACGCGACCTGCCGGCGGAAAAGCGCCCTGGCGCCCGGCGCCGTGCGCCGTGGGACTTCGACCGCGACTCGGCGCGCAAGGCCCTGTGCCAGCAGTTCGCGACCAAGGACCTCAAGGGCTTTGGCTGCGACAAGCTGACCCTGGCCATCGGCGCCGCCGGCTGCCTGCTGATCTACGCCAAGGAAACCCAGCGCACTGCCCTGCCGCACCTGCGCAGCCTGCGCCACGAACGGCTGGACGACACGGTCATCCTCGACGGCGCCAGCCGCCGCAACCTGGAACTGGACATCAACCTTGCCGGCGGGCGTGACAACACCTTGCAGTCGGTCATCGACCGCTGCCAGACCGCCATGGCCAGCCGCCTGCTGAGCCGCTGGCTGAACCGCCCGTTGCGCGACCTCAAGGTGCTGCAGGCCCGCCAGGACTCGATCCGCTGCCTGCTCGACAGCTACCGTTTCGAGAAGCTGCAGCCGCAGCTCAAGGAAATTGGCGATATCGAGCGGATCCTCGCCCGTATCGGCCTGCGTAACGCCCGCCCACGCGACCTGGCACGCCTGCGCGATGCGCTGGCTGCGCTGCCCGAGCTGCAGAACGCCATGGCCGAGCTGGAGGCGCCGCACCTGGCGCGCCTGGCCGCCATTACCGGTACCTACCCGGAGCTGGCCAGCCTGCTGGAGCGGGCGATCATCGATAACCCGCCAGCGGTGATCCGCGATGGCGGCGTGCTCAAGCCCGGCTATGACAACGAGCTGGACGAGTTGCTGGCGATCAGCGAGAACGCCGGCCAGTTCCTCATCGACCTGGAAGCCCGGGAAAAGGCCCGCACCGGCCTGGCCAACCTCAAGGTCGGCTACAACCGCGTGCACGGCTATTTCATCGAGCTGCCGACCAAACAGGCGGAGCAGGCGCCGGGCGACTATATCCGCCGCCAGACCCTCAAGGGTGCCGAGCGCTTCATCACCCCGGAGCTGAAGGCGTTCGAGGACAAGGCGCTGTCGGCCAAAAGCCGCGCGCTGGCTCGCGAGAAGATGCTCTACGACGGCTTGCTGGAAACCCTGATCAGCCACCTGGCGCCGCTGCAGGACAGCGCCGCGGCATTGGCGGAACTGGACGTGCTCAGCAACCTGGCCGAACGTGCGCTGAACCTGGACCTGAATTGCCCGCGCTTCGTCGACGAGCCATGCCTGCGCATCGAGCAAGGCCGCCACCCGGTGGTGGAACAGGTACTGACCACGCCGTTCGTGGCCAACGACCTGGGCCTGGACGACAACACGCGCATGCTGATCATCACCGGCCCGAACATGGGCGGTAAGTCCACCTACATGCGCCAGACCGCTTTGATCGTGCTGTTGGCACATATCGGTAGCTTCGTGCCGGCGGCCAGTTGCGAACTGTCGCTGGTCGACCGCATCTTCACCCGTATCGGTTCCAGCGACGACCTGGCCGGCGGGCGCTCGACCTTCATGGTCGAGATGAGCGAAACCGCCAACATCCTGCACAACGCCACCGACCGCAGCCTGGTGCTGATGGACGAAGTGGGCCGCGGCACCAGTACCTTCGACGGCCTGTCGCTGGCCTGGGCTGCCGCCGAGCGGCTGGCCCAGCTGCGCGCCTACACGCTGTTCGCCACGCACTACTTCGAGCTCACCGTGCTGGCCGAAAGCGAGCCGCTGGTGGCCAACGTGCACCTGAATGCCACCGAGCACAATGAACGCATCGTGTTCCTGCACCATGTGCTGCCTGGCCCTGCCAGCCAGAGCTACGGCCTGGCCGTGGCCCAGCTGGCGGGCGTACCGACGGCGGTCATCCAGCGTGCGCGGGAACACCTGGCCCGCCTGGAAACCACCAGCCTGCCGCATGAACAACCGCCGGCCCAAAAGGCCAAGGATGTGCCGCAGGTACCGCACCAGAGCGACCTGTTCGCCAGCCTGCCACACCCGGCCATCGAGAAGCTGGGCAAGCTGCAACTGGACGACATGACCCCGCGTCAAGCTATCGAAACGCTATATCAACTAAAGAACCTGTTATAACGGCGCCCACTACAAGCTGGTAGAATCCGCCGCGGTTTGCTGGTGCTGCAGGTTATTAGCCTGGCCTGCAGCCACATGCCTGTAAACCGCGCGGCCCTGAGAGGAAGGGCCGCCGCCGTCGCCTGAGGAGAGAACTAGAAATGACCTTCGTCGTCACCGACAACTGCATCAAATGCAAATACACCGACTGCGTGGAAGTCTGTCCGGTGGACTGCTTCTACGAAGGCCCGAACTTCCTGGTCATCCACCCGGACGAGTGCATCGACTGCGCCCTGTGCGAACCGGAATGCCCGGCACAAGCCATTTTCTCGGAAGACGAAGTGCCAGCGGGCATGGAAAACTTCATTGAGCTGAACGCCGAACTGGCGGAAATCTGGCCGAACATCACCGAGCGTAAGGACGCCCTGCCAGACGCTGAAGAGTGGGATGGCAAGACCGGCAAGATCGAACACCTGGAGCGCTGATAGCGCCCGATACGAAAAAGGCCCTCCAGGGCCTTTTTTGTTTTCTGCGGGCAAAAAAAGGGGCGGTTTGACCCGCCCACATTTTTTTCCGTAGTCCCTGCTTTGTCCCTGACATCATCCTGATGAAATCGCTTCTTGCGATGTCCTTGGCCTTCGTCCTGAAAGCCTGTGCATGTCCCTGTGCACAGTTCGAATACTAGCGCCTTGCGCCCGGCAGGCAACCGCAAAACCTCACAGGGTGTTGCCGGAGACACATTTCCTCACGTCTAAATAATCGATATTTTTCAATGGCTTGAGGAATATCGGCCCCTTGGAGCGCCATTGATTTACCGGCTATTACATAGAAGGCTTACACAACAAGTAAGCAAAGGCTTACACGCAATGCTAACAGGGTAGCGCTGTACATAATGTTTCGAGCCCGGCCCAGGCTGCCTCTAGACTCCAGGCCCCACACAAGGCAAACAAAAACGCCCCGAGGTCATCGGGGCGTTTGCTGGTGCGGTCCTTCGCTACTGGAATAGCGACTCACTGGACAGCCCGTTCTTCTCGAGGATCTCGCGCAGGCGCTTGAGGCCTTCTACCTGGATCTGCCGCACCCGCTCACGAGTCAGGCCGATTTCCAGGCCGACATCTTCGAGCGTACTGCTTTCATGCCCGCGCAGGCCGAAGCGACGCACCACCACCTCACGCTGCTTGTCGGTCAGCTCGCCCAGCCACTGGTCGATGCTCTGCGACAGGTCATCGTCCTGCAACAGCTCGCAGGGGTCGGTCGGCCGGTCGTCGGTCAAAGTATCGAGCAGGGTCTTGTCCGAGTCCGGGCCCAGCGAAACGTCCACGGAAGATACCCGCTCGTTCAGGCCCAGCATGCGCTTGACCTCGCCGACCGGTTTTTCCAGTAACGTGGCGATTTCCTCTGGCGACGGCTCGTGGTCGAGTTTCTGCGTCAGTTCGCGAGCCGCCCGCAGGTATACGTTCAGTTCCTTGACCACGTGGATCGGCAGGCGAATGGTGCGGGTCTGGTTCATGATCGCCCGCTCGATGGTCTGACGAATCCACCAGGTCGCATAGGTCGAGAAACGGAAACCACGCTCCGGGTCGAACTTCTCGACCGCACGGATCAGCCCCAGATTGCCCTCCTCGATCAGGTCGAGCAGCGACAGGCCGCGGTTCACGTAACGACGGGCAATTTTCACAACCAGGCGCAGGTTGCTTTCGATCATGCGCTTGCGGCCGGCAGGGTCGCCCTTTTGCGACAGACGCGCAAAATGCACTTCTTCTTCCGGCGAAAGCAGAGGCGAGAATCCGATCTCGTTGAGATACAGCTGGGTGGCATCGAGCGCCCGGCTGTAATCGATGTACTTGTGTTGCTTGAGCGAAGAGCCCGATTTGGCCCTCGTCCGAACCGAAGATACAGCAGGTTCGTCTGACACCACATCCGTTTCCAAAACGATGCCCGTCTCCATCAGGAGGACGTCATCGTCGATGTCAAACTCCGGCACTTCTTTACTGAGAGCCATTGTTATAGTCCTTTGCTGAGTTCGAACTCAGACTCGAGCGGCACCTTTCTCCCTGGCAGCGCTGGAGCCTGTCCCCTCTACATCAGCGGAACAGGCCAGGTACAACAGTCAACGACGTGGCAGGAACTGGAGCGGATCGACGGGTTTGCCCTGGCGGCGAATCTCGAAATGCAGCTTCACCCGATCTGTGCCCGTGGACCCCATTTCAGCAATCGACTGCCCTGCCTTGACCTGCTGCCCCTCCCGAACCAACAGCCTGCGGTTATGACCGTAGGCACTGACGTAGGTGTCGCTGTGCTTGATGATGATCAGCTCGCCGTAGCCCCGCAGCCCACTCCCGGCGTAGACCACTGCACCATCAGACGCAGCAAAAACAGGCTGTCCCAAATCACCGGCGATATCAATGCCTTTATTCAAACTACCGTTTGAAGCGAATTTTCCAATCAGCACGCCATTGGCTGGCCAGGTCCAGCCACCCACCGCACGCTCCGCGGCGGGCACCGTGGCGACCACCGGGGCGCTGCTGGAAGCGGCCGGCGCGGCCGCTTTGCCAGGGCTGGCAGGGGTTGTAGCCGGACTGCCGGCAGGCCGGCGGATGACCGTGGTCTTGCTCGACGATGAGGGGCTGGACACCACCGTGGTGCTGCCGGACGAACCACTGCTGAAACGAATCGCCTGCCCCGGGCGAATGGTGTAAGGCGCCGCGATGCCGTTACGCGCGGCCAGCTCCTTGTAGTCCCATCCATAACGGAAGGCGATGGAGAACAGCGTATCGCCAGGCTTGACGATGTACTGCCCGGAGGTCACCACCGGGCGCTTGGGTACGCTGTTGTTACGGTCGACCACCCGCGCGCTGTTGCTGCTGGTGCTTGAGCAACCCACCAGTAGCGTACTCATGGCCAGTGCAATCACCAGAAGCGTGAAACCCGACCCGTCCTTGCGCTGCCGAATGACTGTGTGACCCACCCGCGCTCCCCTCATGGTGCCGAAAACGATATGAAGACAAGAAATGCAATAATGTTGCGATTATAACCAAGCCGGCCATTCCTGGCAGGCAGGTTCGATGACTGATGCAAAGCCATGGCGATTTGTGTGCCAGCGCTTCACCCCGCCAGATAGACAGGGCGAAGCAACAGGAATTCGCCACCCGCGCAAAAATACCGCTGGCGCGTACCCGCAGCGCTCAGGCCAGCGGACCGTTGAGCAGCGGCACGAAGCGCACAGCGCCGAGCACTCGGCGGGAGAACCCATGTTCTTCACGCACGATCAGCATCAGCTGCTGCGTTTCGCCGGCCGGCCCCACCGGAATCACCATACGGCCGCCAGGCGCCAGCTGGTCGAGCAGCGCCTGCGGCACTTCCGGCGCCACGGCTGTGACGATGATGCCGTTATACGGCGCCAGCGCCGGCCAACCCTCGCAACCGTCGCCCCAGCGAAACACCACGTTGCGCAGGTTCAGCTCCACCAGGCGCTCCTTGGCCCGGTCCTGCAGGACCTTGATGCGCTCCACCGAGAACACCCGCTCGACCAGCTGGGCCAGGATCGCCGTCTGGTAGCCCGAACCGGTGCCGATCTCCAGCACCTTGTCCAGCGGCCCGGCTTCCAGCAGCAGCTCGCTCATGTGGGCAACCATGAATGGCTGGGAAATGGTCTGGTTGTGGCCGATCGGCAGCGCGGTGTCTTCGTAGGCACGATGCGCCAGCGCCTCATCGACGAACAGGTGGCGCGGGGTACGACGGATCACGTCGAGTACCTTGCTGTTCGACACCCCCTCTTCGCACAGGCGCTGGATCAGCCGCTCCCGGGTACGCTGGGAAGTCATGCCGATGCCACGCCGCAGCATATCGTCCTCGCGCATCAGAGCAGGCCCTCCAGCCAACCGTCGAGCTGCTCGAAGGCATCATTGAAGGTGCGGTCGAGCTGCAGCGGCGTGATCGACACGTAGCCTTGCATCACGGCGTGGAAATCGGTGCCCGGCCCGCCGTCCTCGGCATCACCGGCCACGGCGATCCAGTAGCCTTCCTTGCCGCGCGGGTTGACCACCTTGGTCGGCGCTGCCGCCCGCGCCCGGTGACCGAGGCGGGTGAGCTGGATACCGCGGATGTGTTCCAGCGGCAGGTTGGGAATATTGACGTTGAGCACGGTGCGTGGCGGCAAGGTCAGGCGTGACTGCGCCTCGACCAGGCGGCGGGCGATATGCGCTGCCGTCGGCAGGTTGTCCGGCTGGCGTGACAACAGCGAGAACGCCAGCGAAGTCCCGCCGAGGAAACGGCCTTCCAGCGCGGCGGCGACCGTGCCCGAATAGAGCACGTCGTCGCCCAGGTTGGCACCGAGGTTGATCCCCGACACGACCATGTCCGGCGTCTGCGGCAACAGCCCATTGAGCCCCAGGTGCACGCAGTCGGTCGGCGTGCCGTTGAGGCTGATGAAGCCATTGGCCAGGGTCTGCGGGTGCAGTGGCCGGTCCAGCGTCAGCGAACTGCTGGCGCCGCTCTTGTCTTGATCCGGGGCGATCACCACGCACTCGGCGTAATCCGCCAGCGCAGCGTGCAGCGCGGCGATGCCGGGTGCGGTAACACCGTCGTCGTTCGAAATCAGAATACGCATGGGCTGTCCGTCTGCCCTGCCGACACCAGATCCACGACTTCGCGCACCACCACGGTGGCGAAGCATCCGGCCGGAAGGACGAATTCCAGTTGCAGGATATCAGGCTCGGGATAATGCCACGTCAGGCCGCCAATAGGGAGCCGCAGAATACGCCGTTCGTGATCCATGCCCGCCTGGGCCAACCATTGGCAAAGGGCTGGCTGGCGCGCGCCGATGGCGTTTTCCAGCTGCCCGGTGGCAGCGCCGGCGGGCGAATCGCCCGCGCCCCACAGCGGGCCGGTCGGGTGCAGGTCCAGGATCGCCAGGCGCGGGTCGACGCATTCGGCCTCCCCCGCCGGGAAGAAACTGCGGCTGTCGGTGAACGCCAGCAGGTCGCCCACTTGCGCCCGCGACCAGCTGCCATCGGCGACACGGGCGGCCAACAACTGGTTGAACAGGTAGCTGCGCCCGGCCGACAGCAGCCGCGAACGTACGTTGCGCTGCTCGGGCAGGGCCTTGCGCGCGGCCCAGTCGAGGGCGTCATGGACATTGCCGCCGGCGTGGCCGAAGCGCTGGCTGCCGAAATAGTTGGGCACCCCGTGCTGCTTGAGCTGTTCCAGGCGCGCGTTCAGCGCCTGGTGGTCGGCGGCCAGGGCAGTCAGGCGCAGGGTGAAGCCGTTGGCCGAATGCGCACCGCGCTGCAGCTTGCGCTGGTGGCGTACCTGCCTGAGCACGCGCAGGCTGGCATCCTCGGCACGCGACAGGTCCGGGTCGGCCTTGCCCGGCAGGTGCAGGCTGAACCATTGCCGGGTCAGTGCCTGGCGGTCCTTGAGCCCGGCGTAGCTGATGCTGCGCACCGGCACGCCGGCAGCGCGCGCCAGGCGGCGGGCGGCTTCTTCTGTGTTGAGGTCACGCTTTTCGACCCACAGCCACAAGTGCTCACCCTGCCCCGACAACGGAATGTCCAGCACTTCGTCGACCTGGAAGTCTTCGGCCACCGCCTTGAGTACAGCAGTGCCCAAGGGTTCGCCCGATGCGCGCGGGCCCAGCAGTTCCACTTCGGTCATGCTGGCAGCAGCAGGGCAACCGCATGCACGGCGATGCCCTCCTCGCGACCGGTGAAGCCCAGTTTTTCAGTGGTGGTGGCCTTGACGTTGACCTGGTCGAGTTCGACCTGCAGGTCTTCGGCGATGCGCTGGCGCATGGTCTCGATGTGGGGGGCCATCTTTGGCGCCTGGGCGACGATGGTGGCGTCGATATTGCCGACCTTCCAGCCTTTGGCCAGGACGATGCCGACCACGTGGCGCAGCAGCACGCGGCTATCGGCGCCCTTGAACTGCGGGTCGGTGTCGGGGAAATGTTTGCCGATATCGCCCAGCGCCGCCGCGCCCAGCAAGGCATCGCTCAGGGCGTGCAGCAGCACGTCGCCATCGGAGTGAGCCAGGAGGCCGTATTTATGGGGGATACGCACCCCGCCCAGGGTAATGAAATCACCGTCACAGAAACGGTGCACATCGTAGCCGTGGCCAATACGCATAGAAAAACGCCCTGAATGAGTCAGGGCGTGATTCTACCTGCTTTAGCCGCTATTGGGGCCGCCATGTAGGCGCGGCCGCAGCCACGGCTACACCCGCCCCAGCGCCACCGCATGATGGCGCAGGTGCTCCTCGATGAAGCTGGCGATGAAGTAGTAGCTATGGTCATAACCCGGTTGCAGGCGCAGGGTCAGCGCATGCCCGCCTTTGCGTGCCGCCTGCTCCAGCGCTTCGGGCTTGAGCTGCTTCTCGAGAAAGTCGTCCCGGTCACCCTGGTCGACCAGCAGCGGCGGGCACTCGCCCGCCGGCGTCTCGGCCAACAGCACGCTGGCATCCCATTCGCGCCAGCGCGCGCGGTCTTCCCCCAGGTAGCGGCTGAAGGCCTTCTCGCCCCATGGGCAATCCATCGGGTTGCTGATTGGCGAGAACGCCGACACCGAGCGGTAGCGCCCAGGGTTACGCAAGGCACACACCAGCGCACCATGGCCGCCCATGGAATGGCCGCTGATGCTGCGCTCCGCCGATGCCGGGAAATGCGCCTCGATCAGCGCCGGCAGCTCTTCCACCACGTAGTCGTGCATGCGGTAGTGCTGTGCCCAGGGTTGCTGGGTGGCGTTGAGGTAGAAGCCCGCCCCCAGGCCGAAATCCCAGGCCCCGTCAGGGTCACCCGGCACCTGCTCGCCACGCGGGCTGGTATCCGGCGCGACGATGATCAGCCCCAGTTCGGCGGCCAGGCGCTGGGCACCGGCCTTCTGCATGAAGTTCTCGTCGGTACAGGTGAGGCCGCTGAGCCAGTACAGCACCGGCAGCTTCTCGCCCTGCTCGGCCTGCGGTGGCAGGTACACGGCGAACACCATGTCACAGCCCAGCACCCTGGAGTGATGCCGGTAACGCTTGTGCCAGCCGCCGAAGCTCTTCTGGCAGGAAATGTTATCCAGGCTCATGGCGCACCTCAGAAGTGGATCACGCTGCGGATGCTCTTGCCTTCGTGCATCAGGTCGAAGGCCTTGTTGATGTCTTCCAGGCCCATGGTGTGGGTGATGAAGGTGTCCAGCGGGATCTCGCCCTTTTCCGACATTTCCACGTAGCTTGGCAGTTCGCTGCGGCCACGCACGCCGCCGAACGCCGAACCACGCCAGACGCGCCCGGTGACCAGCTGGAACGGACGGGTGGCGATTTCCTGGCCGGCACCGGCCACACCGATGATGACCGACTCTCCCCAACCCTTGTGGCAGCATTCCAGCGCGGCACGCATCAGTTGCACGTTGCCGATGCACTCGAAGGAGAAGTCCACGCCGCCATCGGTGAGGTCGACAATCACTTCCTGGATCGGGCGGTCGTAGTCTTTCGGGTTGATGCAGTCGGTGGCACCCAGCTGGCGGGCGATCTCGAACTTGGCCGGGTTGATGTCGATGGCGATGATCCGCGAGGCCTTGGCCTTCACCGCGCCGATTACCGCCGACAGGCCGATGCCGCCGAGGCCGAAGATGGCCACGGTATCACCCGGCTTGACCTTGGCAGTATTGAGCACTGCGCCGATACCGGTGGTGACGCCGCAACCGAGCAGGCAGACCTTTTCCAGTGGCGCTTCTTTCTGGATCTTGGCCACGGAAATTTCCGGCAGCACGGTGTATTCGGAGAAGGTCGAGGTGCCCATGTAATGGAACAGCTGCTGGCCCTTGTAGGAGAAGCGCGTGGTGCCATCCGGCATCAGGCCCTTGCCCTGGGTGGCGCGAATGGCCTGGCACAGGTTGGTCTTGCCCGACAGGCAGAATTTGCACTTGCCGCATTCCGGGGTGTACAGCGGGATGACGTGGTCACCGACGGCGACCGACGTCACGCCTTCGCCCACCGCCTCGACGATCGCGCCGCCTTCGTGGCCAAGGATCGACGGGAAGATACCCTCTGGGTCGGCACCGGACAGGGTATAGGCATCGGTGTGGCAGACACCGCTGGCGACTACCCGCAGCAGCACTTCACCGGCTTTGGGCATGGCCACGTCGACTTCGACGATTTCCAGAGGTTTCTTGGCTTCGAAGGCTACGGCAGCACGGGACTTGATCATCAAAGGTCTCCAGACAGAGGGTCGATTCAGTCTGGCAGTGTAATTCACTGCTATTTGGGGAATAATCCGGGCAAAGACAAAACATTATTGCTATACAGGGATAATCCATGAGCAGCCGCTGGGAAGGCATCGACGAATTCGTCGCTGTGGCAGAAACCGGCCAGTTCACTACGGCCGCCGAACGCCTGGGGGTTTCTTCGTCGCATGTCAGCCGGCAGATTGCCCGGCTGGAAGAACGCCTGCAGACCCGCTTGCTGTACCGCAGTACCCGGCGGGTGACCCTGAGCGAAGCCGGGCAGACCTTTCTGCAGCACTGCCAGCGCCTGCAGGATGGCCGCGAAGAAGCCTTGCGCGCCATGGGCGACTTGGCCAGCGAGCCCAAGGGCTTGTTGCGCATGACCTGTGCGGTGGCCTATGGCGAGCGCTTCATCGTGCCGCTGGTAACCCGGTTCATGGCGCAATACCCGCAACTGCGGGTGGACGTGGAACTGAGCAACCATACCCTTGATCTGGTGCATGAGGGCATGGACCTGGCCATCCGCCTGGGCCGGCTGGCCGACTCGCGGCTGGTGGCCACCCGCCTGGCGCCACGGCGCATGTACCTGTGCGCCTCGCCGGCCTACCTGGAACGTTATGGGCGGCCTCACAGCCTGTCGGAGCTGGCGCGGCACAACTGCCTGGTGGGCAGTTCGGACCTGTGGGCGCTGCAGCAGGACGGTCGCGAGATCAGCCAGCGGGTGCAGGGCAACTGGCGCTGCAACAGCGGGCAGGCCGTGCTGGATGCGGCGTTGCAGGGCATGGGCTTGTGTCAGCTACCGGATTATTACGTGCTGGAGCACCTGAACAGTGGTGCCCTGGTGTCATTGCTGGAAGCGCACCAGCCGCCGAACACGGCGGTATGGGCGCTGTATCCGCAGCAGCGGCACCTGTCGCCGAAGGTGCGGCGGTTGGTGGATTACCTGAAGGAAGGGTTGGCGGGGTTGCCGGAGTATCGTCTCGGCTGAAGGAATGCGCTGCCAGCACCGGCCTTTTCGCGGGCTTGCCCGCTCCCACAGGAACAGCGCCAGCCTGAAGGTATGCGCAGTACCTGTGGGAGCGGGCAAGCCCGCGAAGAGGCCGGTGCTGGATTAAAGCTTCAGCGCCGCCCGGCCCAGCGCTGGCGCAACCATTCGAGGTCTTCCGGGCGGGTCACCTTGATGTTGTCACTGCGCCCTTCCACCAGCTTTGGCGCCTGGCCGGACCATTCGATGGCCGAGGCCTCGTCGGTCACCAGCACATCCGACACCAGGCACTCGGCCAGCGCCCGGTGCAGTGCGCCCAGGCGGAACATCTGTGGCGTATAGGCCTGCCAGATGGTGCTGCGGTCAACCGTGGCGCTGACCCGCCCGCCAGCGTCGGCCCGCTTGAGGGTATCGCGCGCCGGCACCGCCAGCAGCCCCCCCACCGGGTCGTCCGCCAGTTCCGACAGCAGCTTGTCCAGGTCGCTGCGCGCCAGGTTCGGGCGCGCAGCATCATGCACTAGCACCCAGTCGCTGTCCGCTGCGCCTTCGGCATGCAGCATCAACAAGGCGTTGAGTACCGAGTCGGCACGCTCACGGCCACCCGCCGCGCGGCGGATGCGCGGGTCGCTGGCGCAGCGCAAGGTCGGCCAGTAGGGGTCGTGTTCGGCAACACTGACCACCACGCCGTTAAGCGTCGGGTGGCCAAGAAAACAGTCGAGGCTGTGCTCGAGAATGGTCTGCCCGGCCAGCTCCAGGTATTGCTTGGGGCGGTCGGCAGCCATGCGGGCACCAACGCCCGCAGCAGGAATCACGGCCCAGAAGGCCGGTAACGTATCGATCATTTCTGTGGCAACTGGAAGAGGGTTTCGCCCTCTTTGACCATTCCCAATTCGTGGCGAGCCCGTTCTTCAACGGTCTCCATGCCTTTTTTCAGCTCCAGCACTTCGGCGTCGAGCACGCGGTTTCGCTCAAGCAGGCGCTCGTTCTCGGCATGCTGCTCGGCTATCTGCTGCTTCAGCTCGGTCACTTGCGCCAGGCTGCCATTACCTACCCACAGGCGGTATTGCAGACCACCCAGCAGCAGGAGCAGGACAAGGAACAACCAATAAGGACTGCGCATCTAGGTATCCAGGTTAAAAAAGACCGTCGCAGAATGTTCGATTCGGGGTCTCGAATAGCACGAAGCCTGGCCGAGGCCAGGCTTCGTCGACAGAAACCCGTTGGAACGTAGGAAATTTCAGTATGAAAGCCCCTACAACTCCGGCTGCTGTCTTTTTACCATCTCTTGCTTAGCCGCGAAACTCGGCACGACCACGGTAAACCGCCTTGGCACCCAGTTGCTCTTCGATACGCAGCAGCTGGTTGTACTTGGAAACGCGGTCGGAACGGCACAGCGAGCCGGTCTTGATCTGGCCAGCAGCGGTCCCTACCGCCAGGTCGGCGATGGTCGAGTCTTCGGTTTCACCGGAACGGTGCGAAATCACCGCAGTGTAGCCGGCAGCCTTGGCCATCTGGATGGCTTCCAGGGTTTCGGTCAGCGAGCCGATCTGGTTGAACTTGATCAGGATCGAGTTACCGATGCCCTTCTCGATGCCTTCCTTGAGAATCTTGGTGTTGGTCACGAACAGGTCGTCGCCAACCAGTTGCACCTTGGCGCCGATCTTGTCGGTGAGGATCTTCCAGCCAGCCCAGTCGGACTCGTCCAGGCCGTCTTCGATCGAGATGATCGGGAAGCGCTCGGTCAGGCCTTTCAGGTACTCGGCGAAGCCTTCGGCGTCGAACGACTTGCCTTCGCCGGACAGGTTGTACTTGCCGTCTTCGTAGAATTCCGAAGCCGCGCAGTCCAGGGCCAGGGTCACGTCGGTGCCCAGCTTGTAGCCGGCTTTCTCGACCGCTTCGGCGATGGCGCCCAGGGCGTCTTCGTTGGAAGCCAGGTTAGGGGCGAAACCACCTTCGTCACCCACGGCGGTGTTCAGGCCACGGGCCTTCAGCACGGCTTTGAGGTGGTGGAAGATTTCGGTACCCATGCGCAGGCCGTCGGAGAAGGTCTTGGCGCCAACCGGCTGAACCATGAACTCCTGGATGTCGACGTTGTTATCGGCGTGCTCGCCGCCGTTGATGATGTTCATCATCGGCACCGGCATCGAGTACTGGCCCGGGGTGCCGTTCAGGTTGGCGATGTGCGCGTACAGCGGCAGGTCCAGGTCCTGGGCTGCGGCCTTGGCGGCAGCCAGGGAGACGGCCAGGATGGCGTTGGCGCCCAGCTTGGCCTTGTTCTCGGTACCGTCCAGTTCGATCATGGCGCGGTCCAGGGCCTTCTGGTCGGCCGGGTCCTTGCCCAGCAGCAGGTCACGGATCGGGCCGTTGATGTTGGCGACGGCCTTCAGCACGCCCTTGCCCAGGTAACGGCTCTTGTCGCCATCACGCAGCTCCAGCGCTTCGCGCGAGCCAGTGGAAGCACCGGACGGCGCGCAAGCGCTACCGATGATGCCGTTGTCGAGCAGTACATCGGCTTCCACGGTGGGGTTGCCACGCGAATCGAGAACTTCACGACCTTTGATGTCGACGATTTTTGCCATTGTTGTAAGCACTCCAGAATTGACGAAAACAACTTAGCTTGGGAAATCTTGCCGTTCACCGGGCGGACTTGCAGTGGGCAGGCCCCGTGAAGGGAACCCCTGACCGAGTGGTCAGGGGTGGATCGGACGGTACTTTACCCGAGAATCGAGCTTTACGCGGTTTCTACCGTCGGAAAACTTTTCACCAGGTCATCCAGTTGCTTGAGCTGGGCCAGGAATGGCTCCAGTTTGTCCAGGCGCAGGGCGCATGGGCCATCGCACTTGGCGTTGTCCGGATCGGGGTGGGCTTCGAGGAACAGGCCGGCCAGGCCCTGGCTCATGCCGGCCTTGGCCAGGTCGGTGACCTGGGCGCGGCGGCCGCCGGCGGAGTCGGCACGACCACCCGGCATCTGCAGGGCGTGGGTCACATCGAAGAACACCGGGTACTCGAACTGCTTCATGATGCCGAAGCCGAGCATGTCCACCACCAGGTTGTTGTAGCCGAAGCTCGAACCACGCTCGCAGAGGATCAGCTGGTCGTTACCGGCTTCCTCGCACTTGGTCAGGATGTGTTTCATTTCCTGAGGTGCGAGGAACTGCGCCTTCTTGATGTTGATCACTGCGCCAGTCTTGGCCATGGCCACCACCAGGTCGGTCTGCCGCGACAGGAAGGCCGGCAGCTGGATGATGTCGCACACCTTGGCCACCGGCTCGGCCTGGTAGGGCTCGTGCACGTCGGTGATGACCGGCACGTTGAAAGTACGCTTGATCTCCTCGAAGATCTTCAAGCCTTCTTCCATGCCCGGGCCGCGGTAGGAGGTTACCGACGAACGGTTGGCCTTGTCGAAGCTGGCCTTGAACACGTACGGGATACCGAGTTTCTCGGTGACCCGCACATACTCCTCGCAGACCTTCATTGCCAGGTCACGGGACTCCAGGACGTTCATGCCGCCGAACAGGACGAACGGCTTGTCGTTGGCGATCTCGATGTTACCGACGCGAATGATCTTCTGGGTCATTGATCAGGCCTTGTTCTTCTGAGCCAGGGCTGCCTTGACGAAACCGCTGAACAGCGGGTGGCCGTCACGCGGGGTCGAGGTGAATTCCGGGTGGAACTGGCAGGCGACGAACCATGGGTGGTCCTTGGACTCGACCACTTCCACCAGCGCACCGTCTTCGGAGCGGCCGGACACCACCAGGCCGGCGTCGACCAGTTGTGGCAGCAGGTTGTTGTTCACTTCGTAGCGGTGGCGGTGACGCTCGGTGATCACGTCCTTGCCGTAGCAGTCGTGCACCTTGGAACCGGCAGCCAGCTGGCAATCCTGTGCGCCCAGGCGCATGGTGCCACCCAGGTCGGAGGCTTCGCTGCGGGTCTCGACGGCACCGGTGGCATCGGCCCACTCGGTGATCAGGCCGACGACCGGGTGGCCACTGTTGCGGTCGAACTCGGTGGAGTTGGCGTCTTTCCAGCCCATCACGTTGCGGGCGAACTCGATCACGGCGACCTGCATGCCCAGGCAGATACCCAGGTACGGCACCTTGTTCTCACGGGCGTATTGCACCGCGGTGATCTTGCCTTCCACGCCGCGCAGGCCGAATCCGCCCGGCACCAGGATGGCATCGGCGCCTTCGAGCAGGCTGGTGCCCTGGTTCTCGATGTCTTCCGAGTCGATGTAGCGCAGGTTGACCTTGGTGCGGTTGGTGATGCCGGCGTGGCTCATCGCTTCGATCAGCGACTTGTACGCGTCCAGCAGCTCCATGTACTTGCCGACCATGGCGATGGTCACTTCGTGCTCTGGGTTGAGCTTGGCATCGACCACCTTGTCCCACTCGGACAGGTCGGCACCGTTGCACTGCAGGCCGAAGCGCTCGACGACGAAGTCGTCCAGGCCCTGAGCATGCAGCACGCCCGGAATCTTGTAGATGGTATCGACGTCTTCCAGCGAAATCACCGCACGCTCTTCAACGTTGGTGAACAGCGCGATCTTGCGACGCGACGAGGCATCGACCGGGTGGTCGGAACGGCAGATCAGCACGTCAGGCTGCAGGCCGATGGAGCGCAGCTCCTTGACCGAATGCTGGGTCGGCTTGGTCTTGGTCTCGCCAGCGGTGGCGATGTACGGGACCAAGGTCAGGTGCATCAGCATGGCGCGCTTGGAGCCCACTTCGACACGCAGCTGGCGGATGGCCTCGAGGAACGGTTGCGACTCGATGTCGCCCACGGTACCGCCGATTTCCACCAGGGCCACGTCGGCATCGCCGGCGCCCTTGATGATACGACGCTTGATTTCGTCGGTGATGTGCGGGATGACCTGGATGGTCGCGCCCAGGTAGTCACCACGGCGTTCCTTGCGCAGCACGTGCTCGTAGATACGGCCGGTGGTGAAGTTGTTGTTCTGGGTCATGGTGGTGCGGATGAACCGCTCGTAGTGGCCCAGGTCGAGGTCGGTCTCGGCGCCATCGTGGGTGACGAACACTTCACCATGCTGGAACGGGCTCATGGTGCCCGGATCGACGTTGATGTACGGATCCAGCTTGAGCATGGTGACCTTCAGGCCCCGCGCTTCCAGGATGGCCGCCAGGGAAGCCGAGGCAATGCCTTTCCCCAATGAAGAAACAACACCGCCCGTGACGAATATGTAGCGCGTCATGAAAAACCCTAGAAGTCTGCGTTAAGGCGGCCAGCGCCGCCGGAGAAAGCGAAGGAAGGCCGAAGCCCCCGATCACCTGCGTCAATCACAGTGCATCTCGAAAAACTGCCGCGTCTGTACAGACCAGGGGTATCCCCGGCATGGAGCTCGCTCGTCATTTTCAGAATCAGCCCAGCAAAAAACTGCTTGGTAATCGGCAACTCCTGTGTTTTCGCGGAACCCACAGAAGCTGTATCAAGAAGGGAGGGTAGTCTACCCGAATGTACCCTTCAGCTCAAACCTTGCGCGTTCGTCGGCAACTGCCAATCCAGCTGGCAATCCGCCTGTACCAGGCCAGGCAGGTTGGCCAGCGCCAGCAGGCGCTCGCCCTGGTACAGCAATGGCAGGCGCGGACGCAGGAAGTGCGGCACCTGCAGTTCGTTGAGCAGACGCTTGAGTTCGCGTCGGCCACGGCCGGGGATGTCCAGCACTTCGCCTCCCTGGCGGTAGGCAATGCGCAGGCCACCTGCAGGTACTGCGCCAACCAGTCGCACACTACCGTTACCCGGCAGCCGCAAAGGCTCGCCGGGATCGGACCACACCAGCCCCGCGCCAGGCTGCTGCAGCCAGTCGCCGCTCAACCACCAGATGCGTCCATGGCTGCGCAGCAGTTGCCCATCGGCCAGCCGCCATACCGGCTGGGCACCGACGGCGGCATCGCGCAGGTCTGCCCAACCGGCCCAGTGCCGGGTGTCGGGCAAACGGCTGCGCCGGCTCAGCCAGTACTGCAAGGCATTGCGCTGACGGGCCGGTGACAGCGCAAGCAGGGCGGCCAGGTCGAGCGAATCGAGCCCGGGCCAGGCCAGCGGGGCGCCCTCCTCGGCAAGCGCCAGATCGCCCTGGGCAAGCTCGTCCAGCAGGCCCAGGGCTTCGCCAAGGTGCTCGGCGGCGCGGGCAAGGTTCTGGCTGGCCTGTGGCCAACGCTGCTGCAGGTGCGGGAATACTTCGGCGCGCAGGTAATTGCGGGCGAATCGGGTATCCGCGTTGGACGGGTCTTCGATCCAGGCCAGTTGATGCGCCTCGGCGTAGTCGCGCAACTGTTGTCGGGACCACCCCAGCAAAGGCCTGGCCAGGTTGCCCTGCCCCAGTCGCCGTTGCTCCGGCATCGCTGCCAGGCCACGCAGGCCGGCACCGCGCAGCAGGCGGAACAGCAAGGTTTCAGCCTGGTCGTCGCGGTGCTGGCCGGTGAACAGGACATCGCCCGGGCCCAGCCTCTGGCTGAAAGCGGCATAGCGGGCGGCACGGGCCGCCTGTTCGAGGCTGGCGCCGGGGCTGACCTGGACGTGGATGACCTGAAGTACGATACCAAGCCGGTCGCAGATGGATTGGCAGTGCGCAGGCCAGGCGTCCGCAGCAGGTTGCAGGCCGTGGTGGATGTGGATGGCGCGCAGCGCGGGGCTGGCGTGGTTGCGGACGTGCCCGGCCAGCAGGTGCAGGAGGACGGTGGAGTCGAGGCCGCCGGAGAAGGCGATGTACCAGGTGCGGGCGTTGAGCCAGGGGGTGAGGTTGATCATCCAGACCTCGCACAATTGAAGAACGCATTCGCGGGCAAGCCCGCCCCCACAGGTTCGGCGCCGCGCCCGAGGGCAGCGCAATACCTGTGGGAGCGGGCTTGCCCGCGAACACCGGCGAAGCCGGTGCCATTCACCGCGATATCAGACGCCGTAGCTCATCAGGCGCTCGTAACGACGGGCCAGCAGTGCGTCGTGGTCGAGCTTGCCGAGCATGTCCAGCTGCTGCACCAGGTCGGCACGGATGCTTTCCGACATCTTCACCGGGTCACGGTGGGCGCCGCCCAGCGGTTCCTGGATGACCTTGTCGACGATGTTCAGGCTCTTCAGGCGCTCGGCAGTGATGCCCATGGCCTCGGCTGCGTCGGCGGCCTTGTCGGCAGTCTTCCACAGGATCGAGGCACAGCCTTCCGGCGAGATCACCGAGTAGGTGGAGTACTGCAGCATGTTCAGCTGGTCGCACACGCCGATGGCCAGCGCGCCGCCGGAACCACCCTCACCGATCACGGTGGCGATGATTGGCGTCTTCAGGCGCGCCATCACGCGCAGGTTCCAGGCGATGGCCTCGCTCTGGTTGCGCTCTTCGGCGTCGATGCCCGGGTAGGCACCCGGGGTGTCGATGAAGGTCAGGATCGGCATCTTGAAGCGCTCGGCCATTTCCATCAGGCGGCAGGCCTTGCGGTAGCCTTCCGGGCGCGGCATGCCGAAGTTGCGGCGCACTTTCTCGCGCACTTCACGGCCCTTCTGATGACCGATGACCATGACCGGCTTGCCGTCCAGGCGGGCGGTACCACCGACGATGGCGGCGTCGTCGGAGAAGTGGCGGTCGCCGTGCAGCTCTTCGAACTCGGTGAAGATGTGCTCCAGGTAGTCCAGGGTGTAAGGACGACGTGGATGACGGGCCAGGCGGGCGATCTGCCAGCTGGTCAGGTTGCCGAAGATGCTTTCGGTCAGGGTGTTGCTCTTGTCTTGCAGACGGGCAATTTCATCGCTGATGTTCAGCGAGTTGTCGTTGCCCACCAGACGCAGGCCTTCGATCTTGGCTTGCAGGTCGGCAATCGGCTGTTCGAAATCGAGAAAATTCGGGTTCATAGTCATCCGTCTTGGGTCTACGGCCAGGCGGCCGGCCGGTTGATCCGTTTGGCGCCTTACCTTAAGGGATCAGGCGCATTCAGGTCGAGATTAAATTTGTTGTCGGTTCAACGATATTGCAGGAAGACGTTCTCACGCCCGAACTGGTCACGCAGTGCCTGGATCAGCCCATCGGCCGGGTCGATCGCCCACTGCTCGCCGAACTGCAGCATGGCCTTGGCGTCGCTGCCGGTGTACTCCAGGGTGATCGGGCAGGCACCACGGTGACGGGTAATCAGCTCGCCCAACCACTTCAGCCGGTCGCCCTTGAGCGCTTCGTGCGCCACCTTCAGGCGCAGGCTCTCGGCCAGCTTGGTGCGCGCATCTTCCATGGTCATCACCTGCTTCACCCGCAGGCGCAGGCCGCCGGAGAAGTCGTCGTGGCTGACCTCGCCTTCGACCACCACCATGGCATCGGTCTGCAGCAAGGACTGTGCCGCCATGAAGGCATCGGCAAACAGCGACGCCTCGATGCGCCCGGAGCGGTCATCCAGGGTGACGAAGCCCATCTTGTCGCCTTTCTTGTTCTTCATCACCCGCAGGGCGATGATCATGCCGGCAATGGTCTGGGTGTCGCGCGACGGCTTGAGGTCGATGATGCGCTGGCGGGCGAAGCGGCGGATCTCGGCCTCGTACTCGTCGATCGGGTGGCCGGTGAGGTACAGGCCAAGGGTATCCTTCTCGCCCTTCAGGCGTTCCTTGAGGGTCAGCTCGCGCACCTTGCGGTGGTTGGCGTAGACGTCGGCGTCCACGGCGTCGAACATGCCGCCGAACAGGTCGACGTGGCCACTGTCCGCCGTATGTGCGGCCTGCTCGGCGGCCTTGATGGCCTCGCCCAGCGCCGAGAGCAAGGTGGCACGGTTGATGTCGATGTGGGCGTGGTAGGCCTTGATCTCGTCATGGAAGTGCGGCCCGAGGCGGTCCAGCGCGCCACTGCGGATCAGTGCATCGAGGGTGCGCTTGTTGACCCGCTTGAGGTCGATACGCTGGCAGAAATCGAACAGGTCCTTGAACGGGCCGCCCTGTGCACGCGCCTCGACGATCGCCTCCACCGGACCCTCGCCCACGCCCTTGATGGCACCCAGGCCATAGACGATGCGCCCGTCATCGTTGACGGTGAACTTGAAGTCGGAGAAGTTCACGTCCGGGGCGTCGAGGCGCAGCTTCATGCTGCGTACTTCTTCTACCAGCACCACCACCTTGTCGGTGTTGTGCATATCCGCCGACAGCACCGCCGCCATGAATGGCGCCGGGTAGTGGGTCTTCAGCCAGGCGGTCTGGTAAGACACCAGGCCATAGGCGGCGGAGTGGGACTTGTTGAAGCCGTAACCGGCGAATTTCTCTACCAGGTCGAAGATGTTACCGGCAAGGTCCGCATCGATATTGTTATTGGCACAACCTTCGATGAAGCCGCCGCGCTGCTTGGCCATTTCCTCGGGCTTTTTCTTGCCCATGGCCCGGCGCAGCATGTCGGCGCCGCCAAGGGTGTAGCCGGCCATTACCTGGGCGATCTGCATCACCTGTTCCTGGTACAGGATGATGCCGTAGGTTGGCGCCAGTACCGGCTGCAGGCCTTCGTACTGGTAGTCCGGGTGCGGGTAGGCCAGCTCGGCGCGGCCGTGCTTGCGGTTGATGAAGTCGTCCACCATGCCCGACTGCAACGGGCCGGGACGGAACAGTGCCACCAGTGCGATCAGGTCTTCCAGGCAGTCGGGCTTGAGCTTCTTGATCAGCTCCTTCATGCCGCGCGATTCAAGCTGGAACACCGCCGTGGTTTCGGCCTTCTGCAACAGCTCGTAGGTCTTGCGGTCGTCCAGCGGGATGAAGTCGATGTTGACCTCGGGCAGGTTCTTCTTGGCCTGCTCGCGGTTGATGATCTCCATGGCCCACTTGATGATGGTCAGGGTACGCAGGCCGAGGAAGTCGAACTTCACCAGGCCCGCAGCCTCGACGTCGTCCTTGTCGAACTGGGTTACCAGGCCGCCACCCTCTTCGTCACAGGCGATCGGCGAGAAGTCGGTAAGCTTGGTCGGGGCGATCACCACGCCACCGGCGTGCTTGCCGGTGCCCCGCGTCACACCCTCGAGTTTCAGGGCCATGTCCCAGATCTCGCGGGCGTCTTCGTCGCCCTTGAGGAAGTCGCGAAGGATTTCCTCCTGCTCGTAGGCCTTTTCCAGGGTCATGCCGACTTCGAACGGGATCATCTTCGACAGCCGGTCGGCCAGCCCGTACGACTTGCCTTGCACCCGCGCCACGTCGCGCACCACCGCCTTGGCGGCCATGGTGCCGAAGGTGATGATCTGGCTGACCGCGTTGCGGCCATAGGTTTCGGCCACGTAGTCGATCACCCGGTCGCGGCCATCCATGCAGAAGTCGACGTCGAAGTCGGGCATGGAAATACGCTCAGGGTTGAGGAAGCGCTCGAACAGCAGGTCGTAGGCCAGCGGGTCGAGGTCGGTGATCTTCAGCACGTAGGCCACCAGCGAGCCGGCACCCGAACCCCGGCCAGGGCCGACCGGGACGCCGTTGTTCTTGGCCCACTTGATGAAGTCCATCACGATCAGGAAGTAACCGGGGAAACCCATCTGGATGATGATATCCAGCTCGAACTTCAGGCGGTCCAGATAGACCTGGCGCTTCTCTTCGTAGTTGGGCGTGGTCTCTTTCGGCCACAGCACCGCCAGGCGCTCTTCCAGGCCTTCGTGGGAGACGTGGCGCAGGTAGTCATCGATACCCATGCCATTGGGCGTGGGGAAGTCGGGCAGGAAGTACTTGCCCAGCTGTACCTGGATGTTGCAACGCTTGGCGATCTCGACCGTGTTGGCGATGGCGTCGGGCAGGTCGCTGAACAGCTCGGTCATTTCCTCGGCCGACTTCAGGTACTGCTGGTCGCTGTACATTCTTGGCCGGCGTGGGTCGTCGAGGGTCCAGCCCTCGCCGATGCACACCCGCGTTTCATGGGCGTCGAAGTCGGACTGCTTGATGAAACGCACGTCGTTGGTGGCTACCAGCGGAGCGCCGAACTTGTCCGCCAGGGCTACGGCGGCATGCACGTACTCTTCGTCGCGGGCGCGGTTGGTGCGCTGCACTTCAACGTAGAAGCGCTCCGGGAACATGCCCATCCAGTCTTGCAGCAGGGCCTCGGCTTCTTCGTCCCTGCCGGCCAGCAGGGCCATGCCGATGTCACCTTCCTTGCCTGCGGAGAGGGCGATCAGGCCCTCGCTGGCCGGGGCAATCCAATCGCGCTGGAGGATCACCAGGCCGTTGCGCTGGCCGTCGGTCCAGCCACGCGAGATCAGCTCGGTGAGGTTACGGTAGCCCTTCGGGTTCATGGCCAGCAGGCAGATCCGCGACAGCGGTGCTTCCGGGTCGGCACCGGCCAGCCACAGGTCGGCGCCGCAGATCGGCTTGATACCGGCGCCCATGGCGGTCTTGTAGAACTTCACCAGCGAGCACATGTTGCTCTGGTCGGTGATCGCCACCGCCGGCATGTTCATCCCGGCCAGTGCCTTGGCCAGCGGCTTGATCCGCACCAGGCCGTCGACCAGCGAGAATTCGGAGTGGACGCGCAGGTGAACGAAGGGAACCGACATGGAAGATCCTGTAGCAGTGCTGAACGACAAGGGCGGGATTGTAGCGTAAATGAGGCGAGATTTTGGGCTGCATTGCAGCCTATCGCGACACAAGGCGCTCACAAGCATCGCGTTGCTCTCCAGCGCTAGCGTTGCATCTGGCTGTGCCGATGATCGGGGCTGAAGCCGCTCCTACCAGGTACGGCGTCAACTGAGCGGATTTATCCGCGAAGCAGGCGACGCGATGGATGGCACGGGCTTCGTCCGTGTTCGCGGGGCAAGCCCGCTCCCACAGGGACCGCGCCAGCTTTTGGAAATTGAGCAAGACAGTTGCTCCTACCAGGTACGGCGCCAACTGTAGGAGCGGATTTATCCGCGAAGCAGGCGACGCGGTGGATGGCACGGGCTTCGCCCGTGTTCGCGGGCAAGCCCGCTCCCACAGGGACCGCGCCAGCTTTTGGAAATTGAGCAAGACAGTTGCTCCGACCAGGTACGGCGCCAACTGTAGGAGCGCATTTATCCGCAAAGCAGGCGGTGCGGTGGGTGGCACCGGCTGAGCCGCTCCTGCAAGCCGGCGCACTGTCTCTGGAAGCAACCTTGGGTCGCAAAACGGACGCCGAGGTCAGATCAAGGAAGCCGTGACGCCTTCGCGCGCATCCCAGGCCGCCCGCACCGGGGCAAAGGAACGCCGATGAATGGGCGTAGGCCCCAAGCGCGCCAGGGCCTCGAGGTGCACCGGTGTCGGGTAGCCCTTGTGCCCACCAATGCCATAGCCCGGATAGATCAGCTCGAATGCGCTCATTTCCCGGTCGCGGGTCACCTTGGCCAGGATCGAGGCCGCAGCAATGGCTGGCACCTTTGCATCCCCCTGCACGACCGGCGCCGAAGGCACGGCCAGCTTCGGGCAGCGATTGCCATCGATGAGGGCCAGTTTCGGCGTAACGTGCAGCCCTTCGACTGCACGCTGCATGGCCAGCATGGTGGCGTGGAGGATGTTCAACCGGTCGATTTCCTCGACCTCGGCACGGGCGATACAAAAGCTCAGGGCTTTCTCACAGATCTCGTCGAACAGCGCCTCGCGCCTGGCTTCGGTGAGCTTCTTCGAATCGTTCAGGCCGAGGATCGGGCGCGCCGGGTCGAGGATCACCGCTGCCGTCACCACCGCGCCGCACAGCGGGCCCCGGCCCACCTCGTCGACGCCAGCGACGAGGTCTTCGACCAGGTTGAAATCCAGTCCAATCTGCATGTCAGCGGTCCTTCAGCAAGGCCAGCACCGCCTCGGCGGCCTGATTCGAGGCGTCACGGCGCAAGGTGCGGTGAATTTCGTCGAAGCGCCCGGTCTGCTGGCTGCCGTCGGCCACCAGTGGCGCCAGGGTGTCGGCCAGCGCTTCGCTGGTGGCGTCGTCCTGCAACAGCTCAGGCACCAGCGCACGCTGGGCGAGCAGGTTTGGCAGCGACACATAAGGGCTTTTGACCAGGCGCTTGAGGATCCAGTAGGTCAACGGCGCCAGGCGGTAGGCCACCACCATCGGTCGCTTGTACAACAGCGCTTCGAGTGTAGCGGTACCCGAGGCGATCAGCACCGCGTCGCAGGCGGCCAGGGCCTGGTGCGACTGCCCATCGAGCAGGGTCAACGGCAGCTGGCGCCCTTCAAGCATCTGCTCGATCTGCGCGCGCCGCGCGGCATTGGCGCAGGGCAGCACGAAACGCACGCCCGGTACCTGCTGGCACAGCCGTTCGGCGGCATCGAGGAACAGCCCCCCCAGGCGCCCGACTTCACCGCCCCGGCTGCCCGGCATCAGTGCCACTACCGGCCCCTCGCCCAGGCCGAGCTGGGCGCGCGCGGCTGGACGGTCGGCTTCGAGCGGGATGGTGTCAGCCAATGGATGGCCAACGAAGCGCACCGGCACACCCTTTTCTTCATAGAAGCGCGCCTCGAACGGCAACAACGTGAGCATCAGGTCGCAACCTTCGCGGATCTTCAGCACACGCTTCTGCCGCCAGGCCCACACCGAGGGGCTGACGTAGTGCACGGTCTTGATACCGGCCTGGCGCAGCTTCAGCTCGATATTCAGGGTGAAGTCGGGCGCATCGATACCGATGAACACATCGGGCCTCTCACCTAGCAGGGTTTCGATCAGCAGCTTGCGGCGTTTGAGCAGCTCGCGCAGGCGCCCCAGCACTTCGACCAGGCCCATGACGGCCAGGCGCTCCATGGGGAAATAGGATTGCAGCCCTTCGGCCTCCATCAGCGGGCCGCCAACGCCGATGAACCGCACGTCAGGGTGGCGTGCCTTGAGGGCACGCATCAAGCCTGAACCGAGGATGTCACCGCTGGCCTCACCCGCGACCAACGCTACGCAAAGCTGGGCCATGTCAGCGGGTAATGCCGCGGGCAGAGTTCACGATCGACTGACGGAACAGCTCTACCTCAGGGTGCTGCGTAGCGAGTTCGTCCAGTTCCTTGAGCGCGTCTTCGACGGTCAGGCCCTGGCGGTAGACGATCTTGTAGCAACGGCGCAGCACATGGATGACTTCATCGCTGAAACCGCGCCGGCGCATGCCTTCGAAGTTCATGCTACGGGCCTCGGCCGGGCTGCCGAACACGGTGACAAAGGCCGGGACGTCCTTGCCGATCGCCGTGCCCATGCCGGAAAACGCATGCGCGCCGATGTGGCAGTACTGGTGCACCAGGGTGTAGCCGGACAGGATCGCCCAGTCGCCTACATGCACATGCCCGGCCAGCGCTGTGTTGTTGACCAGGATGCAGTGGTTGCCGATGACGCTGTCGTGGCCGATGTGGGCATAGGCCATGATCAGGTTGTGGTCGCCCACGGTGGTTTCCGCGCGGTCCTGGATGGTGCCGCGGTGGATGGTCACCCCTTCGCGGATGACATTGTGGTCACCGATCACCAGGCGCGTCGGCTCACCTTTGTACTTCAGGTCCGGGGTGTCTTCGCCGATCGAGGAAAACTGAAAGATACGGTTGTGCTTGCCGATGCGGGTCGGCCCTTTGAGCACAACATGCGGGCCGATAACGGTGCCCTCCCCGATTTCCACATCGGGGCCTACGATCGACCAGGGGCCGACCTCGACGCCATCGGCCAGTTTGGCCGAAGGATCGATAATGGCCCGAGGATCAATCGAATTCATAGGGAGCGTTCCGCGCAAGTGATCTCGGCCGAACAAACCGGCTTGCCGTCGACCAGCGCACGGCACTCGAACTTCCAGATCATGCTCTTGCGGCTGAGGAACCTGGCTTCCAGCACCAGCTGGTCACCCGGCAGCACCGGCTGACGGAAACGCAGTTTGTCGGAACCGACGAAGTAGTACAGGGTGCCATCGGCCGGCTTGGCGTCGAGCATCTTGAAACCAAGGATACCGGCTGCCTGGGCCATGGCTTCGATGATCAGAACACCGGGCATGATCGGGTGCGCCGGGAAATGGCCATTGAAGAACGGCTCGTTGATGCTGACATTCTTGTAGGCACGAATGCTCTGGGCCTCGAAGTCCAGATCCGTCACACGGTCCACCAGCAGGAACGGGTAACGGTGAGGCAGGTATTCGCGAATCTCGTTGATGTCCATCATTTCGGGGGGGAAGCCTGTAATAAGAATAGGGAGCGCAGGTGCTGACCACACGCTCCTTTTGCAATCCAAAGAGGAGCCAGCTAGCGACTGTTCACTCTTGCTCAGGGAATGGTATCAGCCTTCTGATGTCGGCTGGCCACCTGAGGTCACGGTATCGACGCGTTTTTCCAGCTGCTGGAGACGCTTGGCCATGTCGTCCAGGTGGCGGATACGCGCGGCGCTCTTGCGCCATTCAGCCAGTGGCTGCATGGCAGTGCCGGAAGAATAGGCACCCGGTTCGGTGATCGAACGGGTCACCATGGTCATCCCGGACACGAAAACGTTATCACAGACATCGATATGACCCACCATGCCGACACCGCCGGCGATGGTGCAATGCTTGCCGATGCGCGTACTGCCGGAGATACCGACGCAGGCGGCCATGGCCGTATGCTCACCGATCTGCACGTTGTGGGCGATCTGGATCTGGTTGTCGAGCTTGACCCCGTCAGCGATGCGCGTGTCCGACAGCGCACCACGGTCGACCGCGGTGTTGACGCCGATTTCCACGTCGTCACCGATGGTCACGCCACCAATCTGGGCGATCTTGCGCCACACACCCTTCTCGTTGGCGAAGCCGAAGCCTTCACCGCCGATCACCGCACCCGACTGAATGACCACGCGCTTGCCGATGGTCACGTCATGGTACAGGGTGACCCGTGGCGCCAGCCATCCACCTTCGCCGATCACGCAACGGGCACCGACCACGCAGTGCGCGCCGACGCTGACATTGGCGCCGATGCGTGCGCCGCTCTCGATGACCGCGAACGGCCCGATGCTGGCGCTGGCATCCACCTGCGCGTCCTCAGCCACCACGGCGCTGGGATGAATACCCGCCACAGCCTTGGGTTTGGGGTCGAACAGGTGGGAAATGCGCGCGTAGGCCAGGTACGGATCGGCCACGATCAATGCGTTGCCGGCAAAGCCTTCGGCATCCGCCGCCTTGAGCAGCACCGCGGCCGCCTGGCTGTTGTCCAGGTATTTGCGGTATTGCGGGTTGGCGAGGAAGCTCAACTGACCGGGGCCTGCCTCCTGCAAGGTGGCCAGCCCGGTAATCTGCAGCGCCTCGGGCCCCTTGAGGGTGGCGCCGAGGGCCTCGGCCAGCTGGCCTAGCGTCATGGTCACGGTCATATCAACGGGCTTGGTTCATGCGCTCGATGACCTGGCGGGTGATGTCGTACTGAGGTTTGACATCGATGACCGCACCACGCTCGAGGACCAGGTCATAACCACCCTTCTTGATCACTTCCTCGACTGCGCCATCCAGCTTCGGCTTCAGCTGCTTGAGCATGTCGCGGTCGGCAACGGCCTTGGCTTCGTTCAGCTCCTTGGACTGGAACTGGAAGTCACGGGCCTTCTGCTTGAACTCGAGCTCCAGGCGCTCACGCTCCTGCTGCTGCATCTTGTCGCCGCCTTTGATCAGGCGGTCCTGGATACCCTTGGCGCTACTTTCCAGGCTCTTCAGCTTGGTCAGTTGCGGGCCGAATTTCTTTTCGGCATCCACCGCGTATTTCTTGGCGGCGTCCGATTCCAGCAGGGCCATCTGATAGTTCAGGACGGCAACCTTCATTTCGGCGAAAGCCGGGGTGGCGACCAGCGCCGCGGCCACTACGGCCAGTTGAGTCAACTTACGCACGATGCACTCCTGGATAAACCGTTGTCGTTAAGCGAGGGCCGACCTCAGAAGGTCTGGCCCAGAGAGAATTGGAACACCTGGGTGTCGGCATCGTCCGGCTTCTTGACCGGCATCGCCAGGCTGAAGCTCAACGGGCCCAGTGCAGTAATCCAGGTCACGCCCAGGCCGACCGAACTGGCCATGCCCGAGAACCCGACCTTCTCGCAATCAGGCTGGTTGCCGCAATTGGTGTCGAACACGTTACCCACGTCCCAGAACACGGAGGTGCGCAGCGAGCGCTGGTCCTTGACGAACGGCAGCGGGAACAGCAGCTCGACACCGCCTTGCACGAGCACGTTACCACCGAACGGCAACGGATCCTGGTCCGGGTCGGCGATGGTACCAGGCTTGCCACCGTTGGCCTCGCCACGGCTTGGGGTACTGCGCGGGCCCAGGCTGCTGTCCTTGAAGCCACGCACGGAGTTGAAGCCACCGGCGAAGTAGTTCTCGTAGAACGGCAGGCCCGAGGTGCTGCCATAACCGTCACCATAGCCCAGCTCGGTGTGCAGGCGCAGGGTGTAGTCGTTGGTGATCGGCTTGAACAGCTGGCCACGATAGTCAAGCTTGAAGAACGACAGGTCGCTGCCAGGAATGGTGGATTCCAGGGTCAGGCTCTGCGAGTGACCGCGGGTTGCCAGCACGCCTTTGTTCAGGGTCGATTCCGACCAGCCGATCGAGGCCTTGAAGTTGAGGAAGTTGTCGCCCTCCTCTTCGAGGAAGTCGAAGATCTCGTCGACGGTGTACTTGCCGGTCTTGATCTTGTCCTGCTGCACGCTCAGGCCATAGGTCAGGCGCGAGGTTTCGCTGATCGGGTAGCCCAGGCTGACGCCGGCACCGTAGCTGTCCACCGCATAGCTGGCCACGTCGACATCGAGGTCATCGTAGTCGGTGCTGCGGTAGAAGGCGTTGTAACCCAGGCTGACGCCATCGGCAGTGAAGTAGGGGTCGACGAAGCCGAAGTTGTAGCGGGTCTGGTATTCCGAACGGGTCAGGCCGATGGAAACCTTGTTACCGGTACCGAGGAAGTTGCTCTGGCTGATCGAACCACCAAGGATCAGGCCGGCGCTCTGGGCGAAGCCGACGCTGGCGGTGATCGAGCCGGAGGCCTGCTCCTCGACGCTGTAGTTGACGTCGACCTGGTCGTCGGTGCCTGGCACCGGCGGGGTCTCGACGTTGACTTCCTTGAAGAAGCCCAGGCGCTCCAGGCGGGTCTTGGACTGGTCGATCAGGTAGGTCGAGGCCCAGCCACCTTCCATCTGGCGCATTTCGCGACGCAGCACTTCGTCTTCGGTCTTGGTGTTGCCACGGTAGTTGATGCGGTTGACGTAGGCACGCTTGCCCGGGTCGACCACGAACATGATGTCGACGGTGTGGTCTTCATCGTTCGGCTTCGGCACACCGTTGACGTTGGCGAAGGTATAGCCTTCGTTACCCAGGCGGCGGGTAATCAGTTCGGAGGTGGTGGTCATCACCTTGCGCGAGAACACCTGGCCTGGCTGCACCAGCAGCAGCGACTTGACCTGGTCTTCCGGCACTTTGAGGTCACCGGACAGCTTCACGTCGCGAACGGTGTACTTCTCGCCTTCGTTGATGTTGACGGTGATGTAGACGTGCTTCTTGTCCGGGGTGATGGACACCTGGGTGGAGGCAATGTCCATGTTGATGTAGCCGCGGTCCAGGTAGTAGGAGCGCAGGCGCTCCAGGTCACCGGAGAGTTTTTCGCGGGCATACTTGTCGTCGTTCTTGAAGAACGACAGCCAGTTGGTGGTCTTCAGCTCGAACAGCTGCGCCAGGGTCTCGTCGTCGAACACGTTGTTGCCAACGACGTTGATGTGCTGGATGGCGGCGACGGTACCTTCGTTGATCTTGATCTTCAGCGCCACACGGTTGCGCGGCTGCGGCACCACCTCGGCGTCGACTTCGGCCGAGTAGCGGCCCTGCGCCACATACTGGCGCTGCAGCTCGTTACGCACGCCTTCGAGGGTGGCTCGCTGGAAGATCTCGCCTTCGGCCAGGCCGGACTGCTTCAGGCCCTTCATCAGGTCGTCGGTGCTGATCGCCTTGTTGCCTTCGATCTCAATGCTCGATACCGACGGGCGCTCAACCACGTTGATGATCAGGACATTGCCATCGCGGTTCAGCTGGATGTCCTGGAAGAAGCCGGTCTTGAACAGGGAACGGGTCGATTCCACCAGGCGGCGGTCATCGGCCTGGTCGCCGACGTTCAGCGGCAGCGCACCAAACACGCTGCCGGCGGAAACCCGCTGCAGGCCGTTGACGCGGATATCGGAGATGGTGAAGGACTCGGCGTGAACTTCAGCGATCATCAGTGCGGACATGACCGCAGTTAGCAGCAGACGTTTCATGAAGTCCTTTTATTCCAACTGGCAATAAACAACCCGCCGCGACAAAAACGGCGGGTTCGCAATTGAGCGAAGCTTTATAGTCGACCCAGATCGTTGATCAGGGCGAGCAACATCACCCCTATGACCAAACTGATACCGATCTGGACCCCCCAACCTTGCACCCGATCCGACAGCGGACGACCGCGCGCCCACTCGACCAGGTAAAACAGCAAATGCCCCCCATCCAGAACCGGGATGGGCAGCAGGTTAAGAACCCCCAGGCTTATGCTCAGGTAGGCCAGGAAATTCAGGAAATCCCCCACGCCGGACTGGGCTGAAGCGCCCGCCACTTTAGCAATGGTTATCGGTCCGCTCAAGTTTTTTACCGAGAGCTCTCCGAACAGCATTTTCTTCAGCGATTCAAGGGTCAGGACACTCATGCTCCAGGTGCGCGACAAGCCCTCACCCACCGCGTCCAGCGGGCCGTAGCTGACTTCGCGGAGCATGCTGGCAGGCCACTCGCCACCTTTTACCCCGGCACCGAGATAGCCGCCAGCAGCCTTGCCCTCGCCCTTGCGCGCCAGGGTCACCGGCAGCTCCAGGGCAGCGCCGTCACGCTCGACACGCAGCACAACCTTGGCTTGCGGGCGGGCGCGCACGGCATCGACTACCTGCTGCCATTCGTTCACGGCAATACCGTCCAGGGCCAGCAGCTTGTCACCGGTTTTCAGGCCAGCAGCGGCAGCCGGCCCCTTCGGATCGATTTCGGCCAGCACCGGCATGATCGCCGGGCGCCAGGGCTGCACGCCGAGGGACTGGATCGGATCGGGCTCGTCGGCCCCCTTGAGCCAGCTGTCCAGCTTCACTTGCAACTGACGCTCGGCAGTGGCGCCCTCGTCGCGCACGCCCACCTGCAAGGTGCCGCTCTCGCCCAGGCGCCGGACCAGCTGCAGGTTGACCGCCGACCAGCCATTGGTCGGCTTGCCATCAATGGAGACGATTTCCTGACCTGCGGCAAGGCCCGCGGATGCTGCCAGGCTGCCCGCTTCGACGGCGCCGATCACCGGACGGACCTGTTGGGTACCCAGCATCGCCAGCACCCAGAAGAACAGGATGGCCAGCAGGAAGTTGGCGACCGGGCCGGCCGCGACGATGGCGATGCGCTGGCGCACGGATTTGCGGTTGAACGCTTGGTCGAGCAGCGCCGGCGGCACCTCGCCCTCGCGTTCATCGAGCATCTTGACGTAGCCACCCAGCGGAATCGCCGCGACCATGAACTCGGTGCCATGGCGATCATGCCAGCGCAGCAACGGCGTACCGAAGCCCACCGAGAAGCGCAGCACCTTGACGCCGCAGCGACGTGCCACCCAGAAGTGGCCGAATTCATGGAAGGTGACCAGCACCCCCAAGGCCACGAGGGTGCCGATAATCATGTAGAGCGCTGTCATATCCATCTCCGAATGATGTTCAGCGGGCCGGCGTCATGCCCAGCCCCCCATGAACCATGGCGGGCCTGCATCAGCGCGCGTGGCGCCTCAGCCATTCACGGGAAAGCTCCCGGGCACGCTGGTCGGCGGCGAACACCGCGTCCAGCGACGGCAGCGGCACGACGGGCTCCTGATCGAGCACCTGTTCGATCATACGCGCGATCTCCGGGAAGCGGATACGCCGTTGGAGAAATGCCTCGACCGCAACTTCGTTGGCGGCATTGAGCACGGCTGGCGCGCTGTTGCCGGCCTCGGCAGCCTGCCGCGCCAGGCGCAGGCAAGGGAAGCGCTGTTCGTCGGGCGCCTGGAAATCCAGACGGGCTATGGCGAACAGGTCCAGCGGGGCCACCCCGGAGTCGATCCGCTCGGGCCAGGCCAGGGCGTTGGCAATCGGCGTGCGCATGTCCGGGTTACCCAGCTGCGCCAGTACCGAGCCGTCCACGTAGTCCACCAGGGAGTGGATCACGCTTTGCGGATGCACCACCACCTCGACCTTGGCCGGTGCCGCATCGAACAGCCAGCAGGCTTCGATCAGCTCCAGGCCCTTGTTCATCATGCTGGCGGAATCCACCGAAATCTTGCGCCCCATGGACCAGTTGGGGTGCGCGCAGGCTTGCTCCGGGGTGACATCCAGCAGCGCCTCGACGGGCGTTTCGCGGAACGGGCCACCCGAGGCGGTCAGCAGGATCCGGCGCACGCCGACGGCATTCAGGCCACGCGCGTAGTCACCAGGCATGCACTGGAAGATCGCGTTGTGCTCGCTGTCGATCGGCAGCAGCTCAGCGCCACTGCGGCGCACCGCGTCCATGAACAGCGCGCCGGACATCACCAGCGCCTCCTTGTTGGCCAGCAGCACCTTCTTGCCCGCCTCGACCGCGGCCAGGGTGGGACGCAAGCCGGCAGCACCGACAATGGCCGCCATCACGGCGTCGACTTCCGCCGCGCAAGCCACCTGGCACAGTCCGCCCTCGCCTTCCAGCACTTCGGTGGCGCAACCCGCCGCAGCCAGGCCTTCGCGCAGGCGCACGGCCGCCTCGGCCACCGGCACCACGGCAAACGCCGGGCGATGGCGCAGACACAGGGCCAGCAACTCGTCGATACGCGAATAACCGCTCAGGGCGAACACCTCATAGCGGTCAGGATGGCGCGCGATGACATCCAGCGTGCTCAGGCCGATGGAGCCAGTGGCGCCGAGCACGGTAATGCGCTGCGGGCGGCTCACATCACACCCCATTCCGCAGCCCACAACAGCACGGCGAAGATCGGGATGGCGGCCGTCAAGCTGTCGATGCGATCCAGCACCCCGCCATGACCAGGCAGCAGGTTGCTGCTGTCCTTGATGCCGGAGCGGCGCTTGAACATGCTCTCGGTCAGGTCACCGACTACCGACGACATGACCACCAGCGCGGCACCGAGCAGGCCCAGCAGGATCTGGCCGACGCTCCAGTCGCGACCGATGCCGACCACCACGGTGATGGCCAGGCTGACCGCCAGGCCACCATACACGCCTTCCCAGCTCTTGCCCGGGCTGACCTGCGGGGCCAGCTTGCGCTTGCCGAAGGCACGCCCGGAGAAATACGCACCGATATCGGCGGCCCACACCAGCACCATGACCGACAGGATCAGCCAGTTACCCAGCGACCAGTGCTTGAGCAGTAGCAGCCCCTGCCAGGCCGGCAGTAATACCAGCAGGCCGATCAGCAGGCGGCAGGCGGCACTGGCCCACAGTTCGCTGCTGCGCGGGTAGGTCAGCACCAGCCAGGTGGCCAGCCCCCACCAGATCACCGCAGCGCCCAGCACCCAGGGCGCCAGCTCGGGAAGGATATACAGCAGCATCAGCGCTCCGGCGACCACCGCGGCATAGGCGATACGCAGCGGCTGGGCCATCAGCCCGGCCAGGCGTGCCCACTCCCAGGCGCCGAGCGTTACCACAAAGCCGATGAACAGGGCGAAATCCCCGCCATTGAGCAGGAAGAAGCCACCCAGCGCGATCGGCAGCAGGATCAGCGCGGTAATGATGCGTTGTTTAAGCATTAAGCACGAGCTCCAGCCTCGACCTGCTCGCTGGTCTTACCGAAGCGGCGCTGGCGCGAAGCGAAATCGGCCAGGGCATTGCGCATGGCCTCGTGTTTGAAATCCGGCCAGTACAGGTCGGAGAAATACAGCTCGGCATAGGCCAGCTGCCACAGCAGGAAATTGCTGATGCGGTGCTCACCACCGGTGCGGATGCACAGGTCCGGCAGCGGCAGTTCGCCGGTTGCCAGGCAGGTCTGCAACAGGCCCGGGGTGATGTCCTCCGGGCGCAGGTGCCCGGCTTGCACTTCCCGCGCCAGCCGCTGGGCGGCCTGGGCGATGTCCCACTGACCACCGTAGTTGGCCGCGATCTGCAGGATGAAACGGTTGTTACCGGCAGTCAGCGCCTCGGCCTCGCGCATGGCAGCCTGCAGCTCCGGATGGAAACGCGAACGGTCACCGATGATACGCAGGCTGATGTTGTTCTCGTTCAGGCGCCTGGCCTCGCGGCGCAAGGCCGAGAAGAACAGCTCCATCAGCGCACCGACCTCTTCGGCGGGGCGCTGCCAGTTTTCGCTGGAGAACGCGAACAGGGTCAGCACCTCGACCCCGGATTCTGCACACACCTCGATGACCGCGCGAACGGCGTCGACACCCGCCTTGTGCCCGGCAACGCCGGGCAGCAGGCGCTTTTTCGCCCAGCGGTTGTTGCCATCCATGATGATCGCGACATGACGCGGCACCGAGGGCGGCACCGCTGGCTTGGTCTTTTCCATTAAAAAACCCCGGCCTTAGACGGCCATCAGGTCCTTTTCCTTGGCTTTGAAGGCGGCATCGACTTCAGCAACGAACTTGTCGGTCAGCTTCTGGATGTCGTCAGCGGCGCGACGCTCTTCGTCTTCGCTGATTTCCTTGTCCTTGGTCAGCTTCTTCAGCTCGGCCAGGGCATCGCGGCGCACGTTGCGCACAGCGACCTTGGCATCCTCGGCAACGCCGCTGGCCTGCTTGGTGTAGCCCTTGCGGGTTTCCTCGGTCAGGGCCGGCATCGGCACACGAATGGTGGTACCGGCGCTGGACGGGTTCAGGCCCAGGTCGGAAGTGAGGATGGCCTTCTCGATGGCAGCGCTGAGGTTCTTGTCGTGGGCGACGATCTTCAGGGTGCGGGCATCTTCGACGGTGATCGCGGCCACCTGGTTCAGCGGCATCTCGCTGCCCCAGGCCGGGACCTTGACGCTATCCAGGATGCTTGGGTGAGCGCGACCGGTGCGGATTGCCGCCAGGTTGCGACCCAGGGCCTCGAGGGACTTGGTCATGCGCTCCTGCGCGTCTTTCTTGATGTCGTTGATCATGCTTGGCCTTCCTCGATCAGAGTGCCTTCAGCGCCACCCACCACGATGTTCAGCAGGGCGCCAGGCTTGTTCATGTTGAATACCCGCAATGGCATCTTGTGGTCACGGCACAGGCAGATTGCGGTCAGGTCCATCACACCCAGCTTGCGATCGAGCACCTCGTCGTAGGTCAGGTGATCGAACTTCTCGGCGTGCGGGTCCTTGAATGGATCGGCAGTGTACACACCATCGACCTTGGTCGCCTTCAGCACCACGTCGGCATCGATTTCGATGGCGCGCAGGCAGGCCGCGGAGTCGGTGGTGAAGAACGGGTTGCCGGTACCGGCGGAGAAAATTACCACATCCCCGGAGTTGAGGTGGCGAATAGCTTTGCGACGATCGTAATGATCGGTGACGCCAACCATGGAAATGGCCGACATGACCAGGGCCGGGATGTTCGAGCGCTCCAGCGCGTCGCGCATGGCCAGGCCGTTCATCACGGTGGCCAGCATGCCCATGTGGTCACCGGTGACACGGTCCATGCCGGCTGCGCTGAGCGCGGCACCGCGGAACAGGTTGCCACCGCCGATCACCAGGCCGACCTGGACCCCGATCCCTACCAGCTGGCCAACTTCGAGGGCCATGCGATCCAGCACCTTCGGGTCGATCCCGAAGTCTTCCGAGCCCATCAGGGCCTCGCCGCTAAGTTTGAGCAAAATGCGTTTATAGCGAGGTTGGCGACCACTCACCTGCTGAGCCATTGCGAGTCTCTCCTGCGGCGTACTTTTAGAAAATTCGTGCGGGCTGTTTTCAGCCTGCTAACTGTAGCGTGGCACCGCTTCGGTGCCAGCGAAGAGAGAGTCGGATAAACCCCTCTCCGTTTTGACAAAGAGGCTGCGCGCGTGAGCGGGCAGCCTCTTCGGGGCGACAGACGGGGCTGTCTTACTGCTTGGCAGCAGCGACCTGGGCGGCAACTTCTTCAGCGAAGTTGTCGACTGGCTTCTCGATGCCTTCGCCGACCTTGAAGTAGGTGAAGGAAACGATTTCAGCACCGGCTTTCTTGGCCAGCTCGCCAACCTTGACTTCCGGGTTCATGACGAAAGCCTGCTCGACCAGCGAGGCTTCGGCCAGGAACTTCGAGATACGACCCTTGATCATGTTCTCGACGATGTTTTCCGGCTTGCCGGCGATCTTGTCAGCGTTCAGCTGCAGGAAGACGCCCTTCTCGCGCTCGATGGCTTCGGCCGAAACTTCCGACGGCAGCAGGAACTCTGGGTTCGAAGCTGCAACGTGCATGGCGATGTTCTTGGCCAGCTCGACGTCGCCGCCTTTCAGGACAACGGCAGCGCCGATCTTGTTGCCGTGCAGGTAGGCACCGACCACGTCACCTTCAACGCGCACCAGGCGACGAATGTTGACGTTTTCGCCGCACTTGGCGACCAGCGCTTCACGCGCAGCTTCACGCGATGCGATCAGCGGAGCGGCGTCGGTCAGCTTCTGGGCGAAGGCTTCTTCGATGCTGTCGGCTACGAAAGCCTTGAAGTCGTCTTGCAGGGCCAGGAAGTCGGTCTGCGAGTTCACTTCCAGCAGGACGGCGGATTTACCGTCGGTCTTGACCGCGATAGCGCCTTCAGCAGCGACGTTGCCAGCCTTCTTGGCGGCCTTGATGGCGCCCGAGGCACGCATGTCGTCAATGGCTTTCTCGATGTCGCCGCCGGCCTTTTCCAGGGCCTTCTTGCAATCCATCATGCCTTCGCCGGTACGCTCGCGCAGTTCTTTGACCAGCGCTGCAGTAATTGCTGCCATTTCAAAATCCTCTTGGAAAGTTTTTCAACCATTCCACCCGTTGCTCACGGGCGTTCAATTCTGCAAATCCACTGTGTCTATCTCAGCAGGGCCCATGATGCGGGGCCGATGCTGACAGCAGGATTTCAAGGTGGCAAAAAGGGGGCAGAGCCCCCTTTTTGCGTGCCAAGTCGACGCTAGCGTCTAATTACTCGGCAGCAGGTGCAGCCGCTTCTTCAGCGTAAACTTCGGTGCCGCCGGCAACGTTGTTGCGGCCACGGATGACTGCGTCAGCCATCGAAGTCATGTACAGCTCGATAGCGCGGATGGCGTCATCGTTACCTGGGATGATGTAGTCAACACCTTCCGGGCTGCTGTTGGTATCGACAACGCCGATAACCGGGATACCCAGTTTGTTGGCTTCGGTGATCGCGATGCGCTCGTGATCAACGTCGATAACGAACAGAGCGTCAGGCAGACCGCCCATGTCCTTGATACCGCCCAGGCTGCGATCCAGTTTTTCCAGGTCGCGGGAGCGCATCAGGGCTTCTTTCTTGGTCAGCTTGGCGAAAGTGCCGTCTTCGGCCTGGGTTTCCAGGTCGCGCAGACGCTTGATCGAAGCGCGGATGGTCTTGTAGTTGGTCAGCATGCCGCCCAACCAACGGTGGTCAACGTATGGCGAACCGCAACGAGCAGCCTGCTCGGCGACGATCTTGCCAGCGGAACGCTTGGTGCCGACGAACAGGATCTTGTTCTTGCCCTGGGCCAGGCGCTCTACGAACGCCAGGGCGTCGTTGAACATCGGCAGGGTTTTTTCCAGGTTGACGATGTGGATCTTGTTGCGCGCGCCGAAAATGTACTTGCCCATTTTCGGGTTCCAGTAACGGGTCTGGTGGCCGAAGTGCACACCGGCCTTCAGCATATCGCGCATGTTGACTTGGGACATGATAGTTCCTTGATAAGTCGGGTTGGGCCTCCACGTATCCCAATGACCAACCCGCGAATTCTGCAACTCGGGGCACCCAGGCCATCGTGTCGACACGTGTGTGGGTTAAGTGCTGACGGGGTCGTCCCCGAAAGCGGCGCATTTTATACCACAGACAGCGGCCGAACGGAACCCGGATACTGTTGCGTCCGTCAGCGGTTTTTGCAGCACCCTGGCTTTCGCGCCAGAATGCCAGCTATAGACAGCAGCATGAGCGTCTTTATCCCGACCGATCGGCGCCCTGCTCTGCTAGAATCCGGCCTTTCCCGTTTGTTCGCGCCGCATGCGGCGCTGTAGAGAGCCTGTAATGACCGTCACCATCAAGACTGCAGAAGACATCGAGAAGATGCGCATCGCCGGCCGCCTGGCCGCCGAAGTGCTGGAAATGATCGAGGAACACGTCAAGCCCGGTGTCACCACCGAAGAGCTGGACCGCCTGTGCCACGACTACATCGTCAATGTCCAGCAGGCCATCCCGGCACCGCTCAACTACAAGGGCTACCCGAAGTCGATCTGCACCTCGATCAACCATGTGGTCTGCCACGGCATCCCCAACGACAAGCCGCTCAAGGACGGTGACACGCTGAACATCGACGTCACCGTGATCAAGGACGGCTACCACGGCGACACCAGCCGCATGTTCCATGTCGGCACCGTGCCGGTATGGGCCGAGCGCCTGTCCAAGGTCACCCAGGAGTGCATGTACAAGGCCATCGAGCTGGTCCGGCCGGGCTGCCGCCTGGGCGACATCGGGGAAGTGATCCAGAAGCACGCGGAAAAGAACGGTTTCTCGGTAGTACGCGAGTTCTGCGGCCACGGTATCGGCAAGGTGTTCCACGAGGAGCCGCAGATCCTTCACTATGGCCGCGCCGGCACCGGCATGGAGCTGAAGGAAGGCATGACCTTCACCATCGAGCCGATGATCAACCAGGGCAAGGCCGACACCAAGGTACTGGGCGACGGCTGGACCGCCATCACCAAGGACCGCAAGCTTTCGGCCCAGTGGGAACACACCCTGGTGGTGACCGCGACCGGCTACGAGATCTTCACCCTGCGCAAGGACGACACCATCCCGCGCACCTCGGCCTGACGCACTCACAACGGCCAACCCCTCGACAGGAACCTGACGCGATGTCACAGGTGGATCCCGAGCTGTTCGACCGCGGCCAGTTCCAGGCGGAACTGGCCCTCAAGGCGAGCCCCATCGCCGCCTTCAAAAAGGCCATCCGCCAGGCCGGCGAGGTGCTCGACAAGCGTTTTCGCAGCGGCAGCGAAATCCGCCCGCTGATCGAGGCTCGCGCCTGGCTCGTCGACAATATCCTGCAACAGGCATGGAACCAGTTCGACTGGGGCGACCACAGCGGTATTGCCCTGGTCGCGGTTGGCGGCTACGGGCGCGGCGAACTGCACCCGCATTCGGACATCGACCTGCTGATCCTGCTGGGCGCCGCCGAACACGAGCAGTACCGCGACGCCATCGAGCGCTTTCTCACCCTGCTGTGGGACATCGGCCTGGAAGTGGGCCAGAGCGTGCGCACCGTCGACGAGTGTGCCGAGCAAGCCCACGCCGACCTGACGGTCATCACCAACCTGATGGAAAGCCGCACCATCGCCGGCCCCGAGGCCTTGCGCCAGCGCATGCTGGAGGTCACCGACACCACACACATGTGGCCGAGCAAGGACTTCTTCCTGGCCAAGCGCGCCGAACTCAAGGCCCGCCACCACAAGTACAACGACACCGAGTACAACCTCGAACCCAACGTGAAGGGTTCGCCCGGTGGCCTGCGCGACATCCAGACCGTGCTGTGGGTGGCCCGTCGCCAGTACGGCACCCTCAACCTGCACGCGCTGGCCGGCGAAGGCTTTTTGCTGGAAAGCGAGAACGAGCTGCTGGCCTCGTCCCAGGACTTTCTGTGGAAGGTGCGCTACGCCTTGCACATGCTGGCCGGGCGCGCCGAGGACCGCCTGCTGTTCGATCACCAGCGCAGTATCGCCGCGCTGCTGGGCTACAGCGACGACAACCCCAAGCGGGCGATCGAGCAGTTCATGCAGCAGTACTACCGGGTGGTGATGAGCATCAGCCAATTGTGCGACCTGATCATCCAGCACTTCGAAGAGGTGATCCTCGCCGATGACGACAGCGGCACCACCCAGCCGCTGAATGCACGTTTCCGCCTGCATGATGGCTATATAGAGGCCACCCGGCCGAACGTGTTCAAGCGCACCCCGTTCGCCATGCTGGAGATCTTCGTGCTGATGGCCCAGCACCCCGAGATCAAGGGCGTGCGCGCCGATACCGTGCGCCTGCTGCGCGAACATCGGCACCTGATCGACGACACCTTCCGCACCGATATCCGCAACACCAGCCTGTTCATCGAGCTGTTCAAGTGCGAAATCGGCATCCACCGCAACCTGCGGCGGATGAACCGCTATGGCATCCTCGGCCGCTACCTGCCGGAATTCGGCCTGATCGTCGGGCAGATGCAGCATGACCTGTTCCACATCTATACGGTGGACGCGCACACCCTCAACCTCATCAAGCACCTGCGCAAGCTGCAGTACACGCCGGTGTCGGAGAAATTCCCGCTGGCCAGCAAGCTCATGGGGCGCCTGCCCAAGCCCGAGCTGATCTACCTGGCCGGCCTGTACCACGACATCGGCAAGGGGCGCCAGGGCGACCACTCCGAACTGGGCGCCCTGGATGCGCAGAAGTTCTGCGAACGCCACCAGTTGCCGGCCTGGGACAGCCGCCTGATCGCCTGGCTGGTGCAGAACCACCTGGTGATGTCGACCACCGCCCAGCGCAAGGACCTGTCCGACCCGCAGGTGATCAACGACTTTGCCCTGCACGTGGGCGACGAAACGCGCCTGGACTACCTGTACGTACTGACCGTGGCCGACATCAACGCCACCAACCCCAGCCTGTGGAACTCGTGGCGCGCCAGCCTGCTGCGCCAGCTGTACACCGAGACCAAGCGTGCCCTGCGCCGTGGCCTGGAAAACCCGCTGGACCGCGAGGAGCAGATTCGCCAGACCCAGTCTGCGGCGCTGGATATCCTGGTGCGCGAGGGCACCGACCCGGACGACGTCGAGCAATTGTGGTCGCAGCTGGGCGATGACTACTTCCTCAAGCACACCGCCGCCGACGTCGCCTGGCACAGTGACGCGATCCTGCAGCAGCCGGCCGACGGCGGGCCGCTGGTACTGATCAAGGAAACCACCCAGCGCGAATTCGAAGGTGGCACGCAGATCTTCATCTACGCCCCCGACCAGCACGACTTCTTTGCCGTGACGGTGGCGGCCATGTCGCAACTGAACCTGAACATTCATGACGCGCGGATCATCACCTCGAGCAGCCAGTTCACCCTCGACACCTATATCGTGCTGGACAACGATGGCGGCTCGATCGGCGACAACCCGCAGCGGGTCAAGCAGATTCGCGACGGCCTGACCGAAGCGCTGCGCAACCCCGAGGACTACCCGACCATCATCCAGCGCCGGGTCCCGCGCCAGCTCAAGCACTTCGACTTCCCGCCGCAGGTGACCATCCTCAACGATGCCCAGCGGCCAGTGACCATCCTCGAGATCACCGCGCCGGACCGCCCAGGCCTGCTGGCCCGGCTAGGGCGGATCTTCCTGGAGTTCGACCTGTCGCTGCAGAATGCCAAGATCGCCACCCTTGGCGAGCGGGTGGAAGACGTGTTCTTCATCACCGACGCCGACAACCAGCCGCTGTCCGACCCACAGCTGTGCAGCCGCCTGCAGGAGGCCATTGTCCAGCAGCTGCAAGCCGGACAGGCCAGCGATACCAGCCCGACCCGCATGACCTTTTAACGACCAGACGATTGACGAGACCTTGCGCCGATGAACCATGCCTTGACCCAGCTTCAGCCCTACCCGTTCGAGAAACTCCGCGCCCTGCTGGGCAGCGTGAAGCCGGCGGCGGACAAACGCGCCATCGCCCTTTCGATAGGTGAGCCGAAGCATGAATCGCCGGCGTTCGTCGCCCAGGCCATGGCCGACAACCTCGACAAGCTGGCGGTCTACCCCAGCACCATCGGCCTGCCGGCCTTGCGCCAGGCGATCGGCCAGTGGTGCGAGCGCCGCTTTGGCGTGCCGGCCGGCTGGCTGGACGCCGAGCGCCACATCCTGCCGGTCAACGGTACCCGCGAGGCGCTGTTCGCCTTCACCCAGGCCGTGGTCAACCGCGCCGATGACGGCCTTGTGGTCAGCCCCAACCCGTTCTACCAGATCTACGAAGGCGCGGCGCTGCTGGCCGGTGCCACCCCGCACTACCTGCCGTGCCTGGAAAGCAACGGTTTCAACCCCGACTTCGACGCCGTGCCGGCCGAGGTGTGGCAGCGTTGCCAGATCCTGTTCCTGTGCTCGCCGGGCAACCCCACGGGCGCGCTGGTGCCGATGGCCACTTTGAAAAAGCTGATTGCCCTGGCCGACCAACACGACTTCGTGATCGCCGCCGACGAGTGCTACAGCGAGCTGTACTTCGACGAAGACGCCCCGCCACCGGGCCTGCTGACTGCCTGCGCGGAGCTGGGCCGCAGCGACTTCAAGCGCTGCGTGGTGTTCCACAGCCTGTCCAAGCGTTCCAACCTGCCGGGCCTGCGTTCGGGCTTCGTCGCCGGGGATGCCGAGATCATCAAGCCATTCCTGCTGTACCGCACCTACCATGGCTGTGCCATGCCGGTACAAACCCAGCTGGCCAGCATTGCCGCCTGGCAGGACGAGGCGCATGTGCGCGAGAACCGCGACCAGTACCGCGCCAAGTACGATGCCGTGCTGGATATCCTGCAGCCGGTGCTGGACGTGCAGCGCCCGGATGGCAGCTTCTACCTGTGGGCCAAGGTGCCGGGTAGCGATGCCGAATTCACCCGCGACCTGTTCGCGGCCCAGCATGTGACGGTGGTGCCGGGCTCGTATTTGTCGCGCGAAGTGGATGGGGTGAACCCGGGTGCCGGGCGTGTGCGCATGGCGCTGGTCGCGCCGCTGGCCGAGTGCATCGAGGCGGCGGAGCGGATTCGCGCGTTCCTGCAAGACCGCTGACTGGATTGGGGCGCTTTGCGCCCCATTCGCGGGGCAAGCCCGCTCCTACAGGTTCTCCATGTATCTGAGGTTGAATGGGGACCTGGGATTGGGGGCGCTTTGCGCCCCATTCGCGGGGCAAGCCCGCTCCTACAGGTTCTCCATGCATCTGAGGTTGATGGGGACCTGGGATTGGGGGCGCTTTGCGCCCCATTCGCGGGGCAAGCCCGCTCCTACAGGTTCTCCATGCATCTGAGGTTGATGGGGACCTGGGATTGGGGGCGCTTTGCGCCCCATTCGCGGGGCAAGCCCGCTCCTACAGGTTCTCCATGCATCTGAGGTCGGTGGGGACCTGTGGGAGCGGGCTTGCCCCGCGAATGGCATCAGCAGATCTACTTGACCGGCCCCAGGTTCGCCTCGCTCAAGTCCAGCTCGCCCAGCACCTGCCGCACCACCTCGTCACCTACCAGATGCTGACGATGCAGGTCGTACAGCTCCAACCGCTGCGCCCGCAGCGCGCGCAGGCGCAGGCGCCGCTCCAGCAGGTCCATCTGTTGCGCCAGGGCCTTGGCCTCGGCGCTGTCGTTGTAGCTGTCCAGTTCATCCCGGTATTCCGCCATCAGGCGCGCCTTGAGCTCGGTGGCCAAGGTCGCCTGCGCGGCATCCTGCGGCGCATTGCTGTCGATCACCTCTTCTGCCTCCAGAGCATGGATCGCCGCCTCGGCAGTACGCCGCCAGGCCTCCTGCACTTCCTGGTGCAAGCGCTCGTCCGGGCTCTTGGTCACCCCGCGCAGCAGCAGCGGCAGGCAGATACAGGCGGTAATCAGCGACAGCAGAATCACTCCGGCGGCGATGAAGATCAGCAAGTCACGCTCTGGAAACACCTTGTCCGCGCCTATCAACAGCGGAATCGACATGACACCGGCCAGGGTGACTGCTCCGCGTACACCGCCCAGGGTCAGCAGCCAGCAGGAGCGCGCCGTGGGCATCAGGACCAACGCCGGCTTGCCGCGCCAGCGTCGCACCACCCCGATCGAGCGCCAGATGCTCTGCACCCAGATGAAACGCAGCAGGATCAACGCGGCAAAGATTGCCACCACATCCAGGCAACGCCAGGCGAGGGTCGGCCAGACGCTGGCTTCGTGGCTGACCACGGCCTTGATGATGTCGGGCAATTGCAGGCCCAGCAGGAGGAAGATCAGGCCATTGAAAGCGAACTCCAGCAGCGACCAGACACTGCGGTTGAGCAGGCGGGTGCTGGTCTGCCGGGGCAGCAGGTCGAGCCAGCTCTGCATCATGCCGGCCGCTACCGCGGAGAGAATGCCCGACACGCCCAGGCGCTCGGCCAGTACGTAGGCGGCGAACGGCAGGAGCAACATGAACACCACGTGGGTGGCCGGGTCGTCCCAGCCGCGGGCGATCATCCACGCCCGCAGGCGGCCGATCAGCCAGCTCAGGGCGACACCCACGGCAAGGCCGCCCAGGGCGACCAGGACGAAGCTGAAGCTGGCATCGGCCAACGAGAACACCCCGGTGATCGCTGCCGCCAGGGCGAACTTGAAGGTCACCAGGCCGGACGCATCGTTCATCAGGGCCTCGCCTTGCAGCATGTGCATCAGCGGGGTGGGCAGGCGGTCCTGGGCAATGGCCGACACCGCCACGGCGTCGGTCGGCGACAACACTGCCGCCAGGGCGAAGGCCACCGGCAGCGGAATGCCAGGCAGCAACCAGTGGATGAAATAACCGGCCCCGACCACGGTGAACAGCACCAGCCCAACGGCCAACGCCACTACTGGGCCACGGATGCGCCACAGCTCGCGCTTGGGAATGCGCCAACCGTCGGCGAACAGCAAGGGCGGCAGGAACAGGAACAGGAACAGTTCAGGGTCCAGGGCCACATGCAGGCCCAGCGTCGGCCAGGCCAGCAAGGCACCGGCGGCAATCTGCACCAACGGCAAGGGCAGCGGGATCAGGCGGCCGACCAGCTTCGACACGCTGACCAGCGTAAGCAGGATGAGGACGGTATAAGCGGACTGCATCCGGTAGGGCTTCCTTTATGAACCAGAATCGACAGCGGGGCGAAAGCGCGCCATTGAAACAATATGTTAGCGGGGTAGCGTGAGGCGAGGCCGCTGCACGATAGTCGCAGGTGGGGGATGAATATGTAACATGATGAGACGCGGGGCTGGAGCGCATGCCTTGGGTCTGCGGTGCCCGCGAGATCGAGCGCCGCGCGAGCGGCGCTCAATCCCACAGGTGCTACAACCCCCCAAGGCATGCTCCACCCCGTGGCGCTCAAAGGATGGTTCCCGCATAATCCCGCGACTGACATTCGAACACGGAGAAATTGAGGCAGCCTGTGGCCTCAATGCACATAATGACCTACACGCTCTACGGCATCAAAGCCTGCGACACCATGAAAAAAGCGCGTACCTGGCTCGACGAAAAAGCCGTCGCCTACGAATTCCACGATTACAAGACCCAAGGCATCGACCGTGACAGCCTGAACCGCTGGTGCGACGAACACGGCTGGGAAGTCATCCTCAACCGTGCCGGCACCACGTTCCGCAAGCTGGACGACGCCAGCAAGGCCGACCTCGACCAGGCCAGGGCCGTCGAACTGATGCTGGCCCAGCCGTCGATGATCAAGCGCCCGGTGCTGGACCTGGGCACCCGCACCCTGGTCGGTTTCAAGCCCGACCTGTACGCCGCTGCCCTGGCCTGAGCCCCTACCCTATTTCGCACGAGGTAATCACATGTCCAATACCCTGTTCAGCCTGGCCTTCGGTGTCGGCTCCCAGAACCGCCAGGGCGCCTGGCTGGAAGTGTTCTACGCACAACCACTGCTCAACCCGAGCGCCGAACTGGTCGCTGCCGTAGCGCCGCTGCTCGGCTACGCAGGTGGCAATCAGGCCATCGCCTTCAGCACTGCCCAGGCCGCACAACTGGCCGAAGCGGTGAAAGGCGTCGACGCCGCCCAGGCCGCCCTGCTGACCCGCCTGGCCGAGAGCCACAAGCCGCTGGTCGCCACCCTGCTGGCCGAAGACGCTGCACTGAGCTCGACTCCGGAGGCCTACCTCAAGCTGCACCTGCTGTCGCACCGCCTGGTCAAGCCGCACGGTGTAAGCCTGGCCGGCATCTTCCCGCTGCTGCCGAACGTGGCCTGGACCAACCAGGGCGCAGTCGACCTGGCCGAACTGGCCGAGCTGCAACTGGAAGCGCGCCTGAAGGGCGAGCTGCTGGAAGTGTTCTCGGTGGACAAGTTCCCGAAAATGACCGACTACGTGGTCCCGGCCGGCGTGCGTATCGCCGACACCGCCCGTGTGCGCCTGGGCGCCTACATCGGCGAAGGCACCACCATCATGCACGAAGGCTTCGTCAACTTTAACGCCGGCACCGAAGGCCCGGGCATGATCGAAGGCCGCGTTTCCGCTGGCGTGTTCGTCGGCAAAGGTTCCGACCTGGGCGGCGGCTGCTCGACCATGGGCACCCTGTCCGGTGGCGGCAACATCGTCATCAAGGTTGGCGAAGGCTGCCTGATCGGCGCCAACGCCGGTATCGGTATCCCGCTGGGCGACCGCAATACCGTCGAGGCCGGCCTGTACATCACCGCTGGCACCAAGGTGAACCTGCTGGACGAGAACAACCAGCTGGTCAAAGTGGTCAAGGCCCGCGACCTGGCCGGCCAGACCGACCTGCTGTTCCGCCGCAACTCGCTGAACGGTGCGGTGGAGTGCAAGACCCACAAGTCGGCGATCGAGCTGAACGAGGCGCTGCACGCGCACAACTGAGAACCCTGCAGCCCTGCAGCAGCGGATTCTCAGCGCTTGAAATGCTAAGATCGGGTCTGGCACCACGCCAGACCCGATTTTCTTCCAGGCCCCGCGACCATGTTCCAGCCCTCCCCCTGGCGTGCCGATTTCCCCGCGATCGCCGCCCTGCAACGGCAGCACCAGACCTACCTGGACAGCGCCGCCACCACCCAGAAGCCGCAAGCCCTGCTCGATGCCCTGAGCCATTACTACGGCCATGGCGCTGCCAACGTGCACCGTGCCCAGCATTTGCCCGGCGCACTCGCAACCCAGGCTTTCGAAACCAGCCGCGACAAGGTCGCCGCCTGGCTCAATGCGGCAGAATCACGACAGATCGTCTTCACCCACGGTGCCACGTCGGCGCTGAACCTGCTGGCCTATGGCCTGGAACAGCGTTTCGAGGCCGGGGATGAAATTGCCGTCAGCGCCCTGGAGCACCACGCCAACCTGCTGCCCTGGCAGCAGTTGGCGCAGCGGCGCAAGCTGCGTCTGGTGGTACTGCCGCTGGACGCCCATGGCCGCATCGACCTGGACCAGGCACTGCAACTGATCGGGCCACGCACCCGGGTACTGGCGGTAAGCCAGCTGTCCAACGTGCTGGGTACCTGGCAGCCGCTGCCGGCGCTGCTGGCCCATGCCCGCGCGCAAGGCGCGCTGACCGTGGTCGACGGTGCCCAGGGGGTGGTGCATGGGCGACATGATGTACAGCAGCTGGGTTGCGACTTCTATGTGTTCTCCAGCCACAAGCTGTACGGCCCGGAAGGCGTCGGCGTGCTGTACGGCCGCAGCCAGGCACTGGAATTGCTGCGCCACTGGCAGTTCGGCGGCGAGATGGTGCAACTGGCCGACTACCAAAGCGCCAGCTTCCGCCCCGCGCCGCTGGGTTTCGAGGCCGGAACGCCGCCGATCGCCGGGGTGATCGGCCTGGGCGCGACCCTGGACTACCTGGCCAGCCTCGATGCCCGGGCGGTCGAAGCCCATGAGACGAGCCTGCACCAGCAGTTGCTGCGTGGCCTGGGCGACCGCGATGGTGTACGCATCCTTGGCGCACCACAGGCCGCCCTGGCCAGTTTCGTCATCGAAGGCGTGCACAACGCTGACATTGCCCACCTGCTGACCGAGCAGGGTATTGCCGTGCGTGCCGGGCACCACTGCGCCATGCCGCTGCTCAAGGGGTTGGGGCTGGAGGGCGCCATCCGCGTGTCGCTGGGGCTGTACAACGACAGCGATGACCTGCAGCGCTTCTTCGACGCGCTGGATCAAGGCCTGGAGCTGTTGCGATGAACCTGCCGATACACGCCTGCCAGGCGCTGGAGGCGTTTGCGCAAAGCAAGGGCTGGGAACAGCGTGCACGCTTGCTGATGCAATGGGGCGAGCGTCTGGAGCCCTTGGCTGAGGCTGAAAAGACCGAGGCCAACCGGGTGCATGGCTGTGAAAGCCTGGTGTGGCTGGTGGCCGAGCAAGTCGAAGGTGCGTGGCGGTTCAAGGCCAGCAGCGATGCACGTTTGCTGCGCGGGCTGCTGGCGTTGCTGCTGGTGCGGGTGCAGGGGTTGGCCAGTGCAGAGCTGGCCGCGCTTGATCTGCGTGAGTGGTTTACCCAACTGGGCCTGGAGCGCCAGCTGTCGCCGTCGCGCAGCAATGGGTTGCATGCAGTGTTGCAGCGGATGGCGGAGCTGGCGTCCAACCGTTGAATCGCGCTGGCTTCTTCGCGGTCTATTCAGGCTTGACCCGCTCTGAAGGCCGTCGCGCCCCCGCCACCAGCTTTTCCACCGCCTTGCTCGCCGCCACCATGCCAAAGGTCGCGGTCACCATCATCACCGCGCCAAAACCACCCGAGCAGTCCAGGCGCACGCCTTCACCGACAAAACTCTTCTGCAGGCATACACTGCCATCCCCCTTGGGATAGCGCAGTTGCTCACTGGAAAACACGCACGGCACGCCATAATTGCGGCTGACGTTGCGCGAGAAGTTGTAGTCGCGGCGCAGGGTGGAACGCACCCGCGAAGCCAGCGGGTCGTTGAAGGTCTTGTTCAGGTCGGCGATCTGGATCTGCGTCGGGTCGATCTGCCCACCAGCGCCACCGGTAGTAACAATGGCGATCTTGCGCCGGCGGCACCAGGCAATCAACGCGGCCTTGGCCATGACGCTGTCGATGCAGTCGATCACGCAGTCGAGGTTTTCGCTGATGTACTCGACCATGGTGTCACGGGTGACGAAGTCGGCTACCGCATGCACCGTGCAGGCCGGGTTGATCGCGCGCAGGCGCTCGGCCATGACCTCGACCTTGGGCCGCCCCACCTGCCCTTCCAGGGCGTGGGCCTGGCGGTTGGTATTGCTGACGCAGACGTCGTCGAGGTCGAACAGGGTGATCTCGCCCACGCCACTACGGGCCAGCGCTTCGGCCGCCCACGAGCCAACCCCGCCAATACCGACCACGGCCACATGGGCCTGGGCCAGGCGCTGCAAGCCTTGGTCGCCATATAGCCGGGCAACGCCGGCGAAGCGTGGATCTTCTGTGCTCATGCTCATACCCCAAAAAACCGGCGCGCATTATATGCCAGCGGGCCCATGACCTGCATCGTTAGGAAAGAGCCTACCAACCCTGCTTTAATGTCCTATCACTTCGACACAAATGGACGACAATGTCTTCTCGTAAATTCGGCCTGAACCTGGTTGTGGTCCTGGCCATCGCCGCGTTGTTCACCGGGTTCTGGGCGCTGATCAATCGCCCGGTTTCCGCGCCTGCCTGGCCCGAGCAGATCTCCGGCTTCTCGTATTCGCCATTCCGCCTGGGGGAAAGCCCACAAAAAGGCCAGTACCCCACTGATGACGAGATGCGCCAGGACCTGGAGCAGTTGAGCAAACTGACCGACAGCATCCGTACCTATACGGTGGAAGGCACCCAGGCCGATATTCCGCGGCTGGCCGAGGAGTTCGGCCTGCGGGTCACGCTGGGCATCTGGATCAGCCCCGACCTGGAACGCAACGAGCGCGAGATTGCCACCGCCATCCAGCTGGCCAACACCTCGCGCAGCGTGGTCCGGGTGGTGGTCGGCAACGAGGCGCTGTTCCGCGAGGAGGTCACCCCGGAAAACCTGATCCAGTACCTGGACCGGGTACGTGCAGCGGTGAAGGTACCGGTGACCACCAGCGAGCAGTGGCACATCTGGAAAGAAAACCCGCAGCTGGCTAAGCACGTCGACCTGATCGCCGCGCACATTTTGCCGTACTGGGAGTTCGTGCCGATGCAGGATTCGGTCGCATTCGTCCTCGACCGGGCCCGCGAACTGAAACACCAGTTCCCGCGCAAGCCGCTGCTGCTGTCGGAGGTCGGCTGGCCGAGCAACGGCCGCATGCGCGGTGGTGCCGATGCCACCCAAGCCGACCAGGCCATCTACCTGCGCACCCTGGTCAACACCCTCAACCGCCGTGGTTACAACTACTTCGTCATCGAAGCCTATGACCAGCCCTGGAAAGCCAGTGACGAAGGGTCTGTAGGCGCCTACTGGGGCGTGTACAACGCCGAGCGCCAGCAGAAATTCAACTTCGACGGCCCGGTGGTGGCGATCCCGCAATGGCGTGCCCTGGCAGTGGCCTCGGTGGTCCTGGCCCTGATTGCGCTGACGGTGCTGTTCATCGACGGCTCTGCCCTGCGCCAGCGTGGCCGCACCTTCCTGACCTTCATCACGTTCCTGTGCGGGTCGGTCCTGGTGTGGATCGCCTACGACTACAGCCAGCAATACAGCACCTGGTTCAGCCTGACCGTGGGCGTGCTGCTGGCCCTTGGCGCGCTGGGGGTGTTCATCGTCCTGCTCACCGAGGCCCACGAACTGGCCGAGGCAGTATGGATACACAAGCGCCGCCGCGAATTCCTGCCGGTGCAGGCCGACAGCGCCTACCGGCCCAAGGTGTCGGTGCATGTGCCGTGCTACAACGAGCCGCCAGAAATGGTCAAGCAGACCCTCGACGCCCTGGCCGCACTGGACTACCCCGACTACGAGGTGCTGGTGATCGACAACAACACCAAGGACCCGGCCGTGTGGGAGCCGCTCAAGGCCCATTGCGAGAAGCTCGGCGAACGCTTCAGGTTCTTCCACGTCGCGCCATTGGCCGGCTTCAAGGGCGGCGCGCTGAACTACCTGATCCCGCATACCGCCAAGGACGCCGAAGTGATTGCGGTGATCGACTCGGACTACTGCGTCGACCGCAACTGGCTCAAGCACATGGTGCCGCACTTCGCCGACCCGAAAATCGCCGTGGTGCAGTCGCCGCAGGACTACCGCGACCAGCACGAAAGCGCCTTCAAGAAGCTCTGCTACAGCGAGTACAAGGGCTTCTTCCACATCGGCATGGTCACCCGCAACGACCGTGACGCGATCATCCAGCACGGCACCATGACCATGACCCGGCGCAGCGTGCTGGAAGAACTGGGCTGGGCCGAGTGGTGCATCTGCGAGGACGCCGAGCTGGGCCTGCGCGTGTTCGAGAAGGGCCTGTCGGCGGCCTACGCCCACAACAGCTACGGCAAGGGCCTGATGCCTGACACTTTCATCGACTTCAAGAAGCAGCGTTTCCGCTGGGCCTATGGCGCCATCCAGATCATCAAGCACCACGCCAGCGCGCTGCTGCGCGGCAAGGGCAGCGAGCTGACCCGTGGCCAGCGCTACCACTTCCTGGCCGGCTGGCTGCCATGGATCGCCGATGGCATGAACATCTTCTTCACCGTCGGCGCGCTGCTGTGGTCGGCGGCGATGATCATCGTGCCCCACCGGGTCGACCCGCCACTGATGATCTTCGCCATTCCACCGCTGGCGCTGTTCTTCTTCAAGGTCGGCAAGATCATCTTTCTCTACCGGCGCGCAGTGGGGGTGAACCTGAAGGACGCCTTTGCCGCGGCGCTGGCCGGTCTGGCGTTGTCGCACACCATCGCCAAGGCGGTGCTGTACGGCTTCTTCACCAGTAGCATGCCGTTCTTCCGCACGCCGAAGAACGCCGACAGCCATGGCTTGCTGGTGGCGATTTCCGAGGCCCGTGAAGAGCTGTTCATCATGTTGCTGCTTTGGGGTGCGGCACTGGGCATCTATCTGGTGCAGGGGCTGCCGAGTTCGGACATGCGTTTCTGGGTGGCGATGTTGCTGGTGCAATCGTTGCCTTATGTGGCGGCCTTGGTGATGGCGTTCCTGTCGTCGTTGCCCAAGCCGGGGGAAAAAGCCGCCGAGCCGCAGCAGGCTTGAGAATGCGGGGGCTGCTTTGCAGCCCATTCGCGGGCATGCCCGCTCCCACAGGTCCGTCGCGGGCAATCAGAGCTGTGCAGTACCCGGGGAGCGGGCGTGCCCGCGAATGGGCCGTGCCGCCTGAAACCGTTTGATATAAGATAACGCCCCTCAGATTTCCTCGCCTTGCCTTGCCCCGGAGTCCCCCATGACGGCCCCAGCCGAGCTTTCGCCCACCCTTCAACTGGCCTGCGACCTGATCCGTCGCCCCTCGGTCACCCCCGTCGACGCCGACTGCCAGGCGCAGATGATGAACCGCCTGGGCGCCGTGGGCTTCCAGCTGGAACCGATGCGCATCGAGGACGTCGACAACTTCTGGGCCACCCACGGCACTCAGGATGGCCCGGTGCTGTGCTTCGCCGGCCACACCGACGTGGTGCCCACCGGCCCGGTGCAGCAATGGCAGCATGAACCGTTCAAGGCGCTGATCGACGCCGACGGCATGCTTTGCGGCCGTGGTGCCGCCGACATGAAAGGCAGCCTGGCCTCCATGGTGATTGCCAGCGAGCGCTTCGTGCAGGACTACCCGAACCACCGGGGCAAGGTCGCGTTCCTGATCACCAGCGACGAGGAAGGCCCGGCCCACCACGGAACAAAGGCGGTGGTGGAGCGCCTGAAAGCACGCAACGAACGCCTGGACTGGTGCATCGTCGGCGAGCCATCCAGCACCACCCTGCTCGGTGACGTGGTCAAGAACGGCCGCCGTGGCTCGCTGGGCGCCAAGCTGACCGTGCGCGGCAAGCAGGGCCACGTGGCCTACCCGCACCTGGCGCGCAACCCGATCCACCTGGCGGCCCCGGCCCTGGCCGAACTGGCTGCCGAGCACTGGGACGAAGGCAATGCGTTCTTCCCGCCGACCAGCTTCCAGATCTCCAACCTCAATGCTGGCACCGGTGCCACCAACGTGGTCCCGGGCGAACTGACCGCGCTGTTCAACTTCCGCTTCTCCACCGAGTCCACCGTCGACGGCCTGCAGGCGCGGGTGGCGACCATTCTCGACAAGCATCAACTGGACTGGTCGATCGACTGGGCGCTGTCGGGCCTGCCGTTCCTCACCGAACCCGGCGAGCTGCTGGACGCGGTTTCGGCCAGCATCAAGGGCGTCACCGGCCGCGACACCCAGCCGTCCACCAGCGGTGGTACCTCCGATGGCCGCTTCATCGCCACCATGGGCACCCAGGTGGTCGAACTCGGCCCGGTCAACGCCACCATCCACCAGGTTGACGAGCGGATCCTGGCCAGCGACCTCGACCTGCTGACCGAAATCTACTACCAGACCCTGGTCCGGTTGCTCGCCTGATGCTCGCCTGCCCCCTTTGCCAAGCGCCGCTGAGCCGGCTCGACAACGGCGTGGTGTGCCCGGCCGGGCACCGCTTCGACCGCGCCCGCCAGGGTTACCTGAACCTGTTGCCGGTGCAGCACAAGAACAGCCGCGACCCGGGTGACAACCAGGCCATGGTCGAGGCTCGTCGCGATTTCCTTGATGCCGGCCACTACGCCCCGGTGGCCCGCCGCCTGGCCGAACTGGCCGCCGAGCGCCAGCCCTCTGCCTGGCTGGACATCGGTTGCGGCGAGGGTTACTACACCGCACAGCTCGCCCAGGCCGTGCCGGCCGCCGAAGGCTATGCCCTGGACATCTCCCGCGAGGCGGTCAAGCGTGCCTGCCGCCGCGCGCCCGAGGTCACCTGGATGGTGGCCAGCATGGCCCGGGTGCCGCTGGCCGACGCCAGCTGCCAGTTCATTGCCAGCGTGTTCAGCCCGCTCGACTGGGCCGAGGCCAAGCGCCTGCTCAGCCCCGGCGGCGGCCTGATGCGGGTCGGCCCCACCAGCGGCCACCTGATGGAACTGCGCGAAGTGCTCTACGATGAGGTACGCCCTTACGCCGACGACAAGCACCTGGCGCTGGTCCCCGAAGGCATGGCCCATGCCCACAGCGAAACCCTCGAGTTTCGCCTGAGCCTGGTCGCGCCCAAGGCCCGCGCCGACCTGCTGGCCATGACCCCGCACGGCTGGCGCGCCAGTGCCGAAAAGCGTGCCCGGGTCATCGACCAGGCCGAGCCGTTCGAAGTCACGGTTTCCATGCGTTATGACTATTTCCTGCGCCAAGACTGAGCACACCGGAGCCCTTATGCGCCAACCTGATATCGAGATCTACCTGAAGGACGCCGACGTCGACCACAAGCAGATTGCCGAGTGGCTTGCCCAGGCGATCGGCCCGTGCAGCGAGTGGCAGCAGAAAGGCCAGACCTTCAAATGCCAGGCCGGTAACATTCCGGTCACCTGGTTACCCAAAGCTGTAGGGAAATGGAACAGCCTTTACCTGGAAAGCGACCAGACGCCCTGGGCCGACGATGTTGCCTGCGCCCGCGCCGCTTTCGCCGCACTGGGTGTGGAAGTGCGCTGCGCGCCGGGTGGCTGGGTGGAAGAAGACGGGGAAGAGGATGCCGACCGCTGGATCCGCATCAGTGCCGACGGTGAAGAGGAGATCACCTGGCGTACCTGAACACAGGGTATTCCTGTGGGAGCCAGGCTTGCCGCCGATGCAGGCAACACGGTACCTGGCACCGGCCTTGCCGGTAATCGCCGGCAAGCCAGCTCCCACAACAAGCCTTACAGCATGAGGCTCAGAGCCCTACTACGTCTTCGGCTTGCAGGCCTTTCTGGCCCTGCACGCAGGCGTATTCGACCCGCTGCCCTTCGACCAGGGTACGATGCCCCTCACCGCGAATCGCCCGATAGTGGACGAACACATCCGCACCACCTTCGCGCTGAATGAAGCCATAACCCTTGGCATCATTGAACCACTTTACATTCCCAGTCTCACGAGACGACATCTGAACTACTCCGGATTTTTATTGTGAAGATCGCCTTGTAGACACGAGGCCTCCGCCACGTGCCGACGCCGCTTGCGCAAATATCCTGCAAGTGGCAGGCCGAGTATATGACACAGAACAAAAAAATTTGATGACCGTCGCGCCGTTCGGCGATTTTTGCTGAACTTGCGCGGATACGGCAGACTAATTGGCCAGATAACCACTGAACTTCACACCCAGGGCACACACCCCATGACCCGTTCCCCCCTGCGCCGCCTGATCTTCGGCGCCCTGCGTCGCCTGTTGTACCTGTGGGTGCGCTCCGAAACCATCAACCAGTCCTCCCTCACCCTCAAGCTCGACCGCAGCCGCCCGGTGTTCTATGCGCTGCCCTCGCCCGCACTCACCGACCTGGCCGTGCTCGACCACGAATGCACCAAGGCGGGGCTGCCGCGCCCGGTGCTGCCGGTGGCGGTGGGCCCACTGCACGAACCGGCTGCATTCTTCTACCTGACCCCGGACCCGGACTGGCTCGGCCGCCACGACAAGCGTGGCGCGCCCCCCACCCTGGAGCGCCTGGTAACCGCCATCAGCCAGCATGCCGAAGAGGACGCGCAGATCATCCCGGTCAGTGTGTTCTGGGGCCAGACCCCGGCCAGTGAGTCCAGCCCGTGGAAGCTGCTGTTCGCCGACAGCTGGGCAGTGACCGGGCGCCTGCGCCGGCTACTGACCGTGCTGGTGCTGGGGCGCAAGACCCGCGTGCAGTTCTCGGCGCCGATCCACCTGCGCGAACTGGTGCAGCACAACAAGGGCCACGAACGTACCGTGCGCATGGCCCAGCGCCTGATGCGCGTGCATTTTCGCAACCTCAAGACCGCCGTCATCGGCCCGGACATCTCGCACCGGCGCACGCTGGTCAAAGGCCTGATCCATGCGCCGCAGGTGCGCCAGGCCATCCTCGACGAGGCGCAGCGCGAGAACCTGCCGCTGGCCAAGGCCGAAGCGCAGGCGCTGCGCTATGGCAACGAGATCGCCTCGGACTACACCTACACCGCCATCCGCTTCCTCGAAGTGGTACTCAGCTGGTTCTGGCACAAGATCTACGACGGCATCAAGGTCAACCACATCGAGCAGGTGCAAGGCATCGCCCCCGGCAACGAAGTGATCTACGTGCCGTGCCACCGCAGCCACATCGACTACCTGCTGCTGTCGTACCTGCTGTTCCGCAACGGCCTTACCCCGCCGCATGTGGCCGCAGGCATCAACCTGAACATGCCGCTGGTAGGTAACCTGCTGCGACGTGGCGGTGCCTTCTTCATGCGCCGCACCTTCAAGGGCAACCCGCTGTATACCGCGGTGTTCAACGAGTACCTGCACACCCTCTACACCAAGGGCTTCCCGGTTGAGTACTTCGTCGAGGGTGGCCGTTCGCGTACCGGGCGCATGCTGCAACCGCGTACTGGCATGCTGGCTATCACCCTGCGCAGCTTCCTGCGCTCGTCGCGCACGCCGATCGTCTTCGTGCCGGTGTACATCGGCTACGAGCGCGTGCTCGAAGGCCGGACCTACCTGGGCGAGCTGCGTGGGGCCAGCAAGAAGAAGGAGTCGATCTTCGACATCTTCAAGGTGTTCGGCGCACTCAAGCAGCGCTTTGGCCAGGTCTACGTCAACTTCGGCGAACCGATCCGCCTGGCCGGTTTTCTCGATCAGCAGCAGCCTGGTTGGCGGGAGCAGGACCACGGCCCGCAGTATCGCCCGGACTGGCTCAATGCTACCACCACCCGCCTGGGCGAAACCGTGGCCCGTCACCTCAACGAGGCAGCGGCAATCAACCCGGTCAACCTGGTGGCCCTGGCACTGCTGTCGACCAGCCGCCTGGCCCTGGACGAACGCGCCCTGACCCGCGTGCTCGACCTGTACCTGGCCTTGCTGCGTCAGGTGCCCTACTCACCGCATACCACCCTGCCCGAGGGCGACGGCCAGGCGTTGATTGAACACGTGCGCAGCATGAACCTGGTGGCCGAGCAGAAGGATGCCCTGGGTCGCATCCTGTACCTGGATGAAGGCAACGCGGTGCTGATGACCTATTACCGCAACAACGTGCTGCACATCTTCGCCCTGCCAGCCCTGCTGGCCAGCTTCTTCCTCAGTAGCTCACGCCTGAGCCGTGAACTGCTGGGCCAGTATGTGCACGCACTGTACCCCTACCTGCAGGCTGAACTGTTCCTGCGCTGGACACCGGAGCAGCTGGACGAAGTGATCGACCAGTGGCTGGCCGCACTGGTCGAACAGGGCCTGCTGCGCCAGGACCAGGACCTGTATATCCGCCCCGCGCCCAGTTCACGGCAGTTCGTCCTGCTGACCCTGCTCGCCCGCACCATCACCCAGACCCTGCAGCGCTTCTACATGGCTACCTCGCTGCTGCTCAACAGCGGGCAGCACAGCCTCAGCGCCGAAGCGCTGGAAGACCTGTGCGTGATGATGGCCCAGCGCCTGTCGATCCTGCATGGCCTGAACGCCCCGGAGTTCTTCGACAAGACGCTGTTCCGCCACTTCATCCAGACCTTGCTCGAGCAGGGCGTGCTGCAGCCCGACAGCCAAGGCAAGCTGGGCTACCACGACAAGCTCGGCGAGGTGGCCGAAGGCGTGGCCAAGCGGGTGTTGTCGGCCGAGTTGCGCCTGTCGATCCGTCAGGTGGCACTGCACCGCGATGACGGCCTGGAAAGTTCCCTGTAAAGGGTTCAGCAGCCGGCAAAATCCGCTAAAGTCCCTGGGGTTGGCCACAAGCCAGCCCCAAGGAAAACGGAGACGCCATGAAAAAGCTCTTTATGCTGTGTTGCGCATCCCTGCTCGCAGCCTGTTCCAGCCATACCTCGCCCAGCCAGGCCAGCCTGGATGGCGAAGTCTTCTATCTGCAGCGCAGCGCCCTGCCAGCAAACGCCACCCTCAGTGTGGAGCTGCAGGATGTGTCGCTGATGGACGCCCCGGCGGTGGTCCTGGCACGCCAGGCCGGCCCGGTCAAAGGCAACGTACCGCTGCCCTTCCACCTCGCCTACGACCCGTCCCAGGTCAAGCCCGGCCACCGCTATGCGGTCAGCGCGCGCATCGAACTGGATGGCAGGCTGCTGTTCATCAACACCGAACAGCATGGCGTCAGGCTTGACGGCAACGACCCGCAGCCCGTTCGGATAAAGGTCGAACCGGTCCGCTGATACCCGTATTCATCTGTCTACAAGGAAAGCTTCATGTTCCGCACCACCCTGCGTTTCACCACCCTGTGCGCCGGCCTGCTGCTGTCGGCCAGTGCACTGGCCCTGTCGCTGGGCGACCTGAGCCAGAAAGACGCCACCGGCGGCCTGAAGGATGCCCTGACCCAGGGCGCGCAACTGGCCGTCAAGCAGCTGAGCGCCCCGGGTGGCTTCAGCAACGACCCGAACGTGCGTATCGAGCTGCCGGGCAACCTGGGCAAGGCCGCCAAGGCGATGAAGATGTTCGGCAAGGGTGAACAGGTCGAAGCCCTGGAAACCAGCATGAACAAAGCCGCCGAGGCTGCCGTGCCGCAGGCGCAGGCGATTCTGGTGGATGCCGTCAAGAACATGAGCGTGACCGATGCCAAGGGCATCCTCAGCGGTGGTGACGATTCGGCGACCCAGTACCTGAACAGGAGCAGCCGCGAGCAGATCCGCGCCAGGTTCCTGCCGATCGTCAAGCAGGCCACCGACAAGGTTGGCCTGGCCCAGCAGTACAATGCCTTCGCGGCCCAGGCCAAAGGCCTGGGGCTGGTCAAGAACGACGCCAATATCGAGAACTACGTGACCGAGAAAGCGCTGGATGGCCTGTTCGAAATGATCGCCAAGCAGGAGCAGAGCATTCGCCAGAACCCGGCTGAAGCGGCTACCAGCCTGGCCAAGAAGGTGTTTGGCGCGCTGTGATGGCCGATGGGCTGCCTTGCAGCCCATCGCGGCACAAGGCCGCGCCTGCACACCTCCCAAGGGCAATGCCTGACCTGGGGGCGGCCATGTATCGCGAAAGGAGGGCGAAGCCCTCCCTTGCGACTTTCAGCCCTTCTTCACCCTGAACCACGCCGCATACAACGCCGGCAGGAACAGCAAGGTCAACACCGTCGCCACGATCAAGCCGCCCATGATCGCCACCGCCATCGGCCCGTAGAACACACTGCGCGACAACGGGATCATCGCCAGCACCGCCGCCAGTGCGGTCAGCACGATCGGCCGGAAACGCCGCACCGTGGCCTCGATGATCGCCTGCCAACGGTCCAGGCCTGCCGCGATGTCCTGCTCGATCTGGTCCACCAGGATCACCGAGTTGCGCATGATCATCCCGGCCAGGGCAATGGTGCCGAGCATGGCGACAAAGCCGAACGGTTGACGGAACACCAGCAGGAACAGGGTTACGCCAATCAGCCCTAGCGGCGCGGTGAGGAACACCATCACCGTGCGCGAGAAGCTGCGCAGCTGAATCATCAGCAGGCTCAGCACCACCACCACGAACAGCGGCATGCCGGCATTCACCGACTTCTGCCCGCGCTCGGAGTCTTCCACCGTGCCCCCCACCTCCAGCAGGTAGCCGTCAGGCAGGTTGGCGCGAATCTCTTCCAGGGTCGGCTCGATCTGCTTCACCAGCGTGGCCGGCTGCTCCTTTTCGTAGATATCGGCGCGCACGGTCACCGTCGGCAAGCGATTGCGGTGCCAGATGATGCCTTCCTCGAAGCCGTACTCCAAGGTTGCTACCTGCGACAACGCCACGCTCTGGCCATTGTCGGTGGGTAACGCCAGGCTGCCGAGGTTGCCCAGCTCGTTGCGTTCCTGGCGGGTGCCGCGCAGCAGGATCTCGATCAGTTCGTTGTCCTCGCGGTACTGGCTGACCGTGCTACCGGTCAGCGAGCTTTGCAGGAAGCCCGCCAGTTGCGCGGTACTCACGCCCAGGGCTCGCGCACGGTCCTGGTCGATTTCCAGGAATACCGCCTTGCTCGGTTCCTCCCAATCCAGGTGCACATTCACCACATGCGGGTTCTCGCGCACCTTGTCGGCCACTGCGCGAGCCAGCGCACGGACTTTCTCGATGTGCTCGCCGGTCACCCGGAACTGTACCGGGTAGCCCACGGGCGGGCCGTTTTCCAGGCGAGTGACCCGGGCGCGCAAGTCGGGGAACTGCTGGTCGACGGTGCTGATCAGCCAGCTGCGCAGGCGCTCGCGGTCTTCCATCGATTTGGCCAGCACCACGAACTGGGCGAAGCTGGCCGCCGGCAGTTGCTGGTCCAGCGGCAGGTAGAAACGCGGCGAGCCGGTACCCACGTAGGCCACATAATTGTCGATGCCGTCCTGCTGCTTGAGCAGCGCTTCCAGCTGCTTGACCCGCTCGGCAGTGTTGGCCAGCGAGGCACCTTCGGCCAGCTTCAGGTCGACCATCAGCTCCGGGCGCCCGGAGGCCGGGAAGAACTGCTGCGGCACGAAGCGGAACAGCAGGATACTGCCGACAAAGGCGGCCACGGTCAGCAGGATGACGGTCTTGCGCCGCCGTACACACCATTCCACCAGGCGCCGCACGCGCTGGTAGAACGGCGTAGCGTAAGGGTCTGGCGCGTGGCCGTCGTTGCCGTGCCGCGCGGCATGCAACCTGGCCAGGTCGGGCAGCAGGCGCTCGCCCAGGTAAGGCACGAATACCACGGCGGCCACCCAGGAGGTGAGCAAGGCGATGGTCACGACCTGGAAGATCGAGCGGGTGTATTCGCCGGTGCTGGAAGCTGCCGTGGCAATTGGCAGGAAGCCGGCTGCGGTGATCAGGGTGCCGGTGAGCATCGGGAAGGCGGTGCTGCTCCAGGCATGGCTGGCCGCTTTGAGCCGGTCATAGCCCTGCTCCATCTTGATCGCCATCATTTCCACGGCAATGATCGCGTCATCCACCAGCAGGCCCAGCGCCAGCACCAGCGCGCCAAGGGAGATCTTGTGCAGGCCGATACCGAAGTAGTGCATGGCGGCAAAGGTCATGGCCAGCACCAGCGGGATGGCCAGCGCCACCACCAGGCCGGTGCGCAGGCCCAGCGAGAAGAAGCTCACCAGCAGCACGATGACCAGCGCCTCGACCAGCACCTGGATGAATTCGCCCACGCCAGCCTTGACCGCCGCCGGCTGGTCGGAAACCTTGCGCAGCTCCATGCCGGCCGGCAGGCTGCGCGCCAGGCGTTCGAACTCGGCTTCCAGCGCCTTGCCGAGCACCAGGATATCGCCACCGTCCTTCATCGACACCGCCAGGCCGATGGCATCCTCGCCCATGAAGCGCATGCGCGGTGCGGGCGGGTCGTTGAAGCCCCGGTGCACCTCGGCGACGTCACCGATACGGAAGGTCCGGTCACCCACCCGGATGGGGAACTGGCGGATCTGCTCGACGCTGCCGAAACGCCCGCTCACGCGCAGTTGCAGGCGCTCACTGGGCGTTTCGAAGAAGCCGGCGGTGCTGACCGCGTTCTGCTCCTGCAGCGCCTGCTGCACGGCCTCCATCGGCACGCCAAGGGTGGCCAGCTTGAGGTTGGACAGCTCGATCCAGATTTTCTCGTCCTGCAGGCCGACCAGCTCGACCTTGCCCACGTCCTTGACCCGCTGCAGCTGGATCTGGATACGGTCGGCATAGTCCTTGAGCACGGCATAGTCGAAGCCTTGCCCGGTCAGCGCATAGATGTTGCCGAAGGTGGTGCCGAACTCGTCGTTGAAGAACGGGCCCTGGATCTCCGGCGGCAGGGTGTGGCGGATGTCCGCGACCTTCTTGCGGATCTGGTACCACAGCTCGGGGATGTCCTTGGAATGCAGCGAGTCGCGGGCCATGAAGGTGACCTGCGATTCGCCGGGACGAGAGAACGAGACGATCCTTTCGTACTCGCCGGTTTCCATCAGTTTCTTCTCGATGCGCTCGGTGACCTGGCGCGACACTTCCTCCGCGCTGGCGCCCGGCCACAAGGTGCGGATGACCATGGCCTTGAAGGTGAACGGCGGGTCTTCGCTCTGGCCGAGCTTGGTGTAGGACATCGCGCCAATGGCCGCTAGCAGAATCATCAGGAACAGGACGATCTGGCGGTTGCGCAGCGCCCAGGCAGAAAGGTTGAAACCCATCGGGACTTACTCCTTGACCGTCAGGTTCACTACACGGTTGGTGCGGTCCACGGGGCGTACTTCCTGGCCCTCGCGCAACACGTGGCCGCCGGCGGCCACTATCCAGTCCCCCGCCTCGAGGCCTTCGAGCACCGGCACGCTGTCGGCCCCGTAGGCCCCCAGGCGCACTACCGCCCGCTCCAGGCGGCTGTCCTGGTTGACCCGCCAGACATACGCCTGACCGTTCTCTGCAGTAACTGCGGACAGCGGCACTGCCAACGGGATCAGCCCTTCATGGGCAATGAATACCCGGGCGCTCTGGCCCAGTTCCGCCGGCGTCGCAGCGGAGGTGAAGGCGATACGTGCAGCGAAGGTGCGCGAACGCGGATCGGCGGCCGGTGACAGCTCGCGGATGCGCCCCTGAAAGCGCTCCTGTGGGTGCGACCACAGCTCCACGCTGACCGGCTGGCCCACGGCGAAGCGGGCGAACTGCTGCTCCGGCAGGCCGATCAGCACTTCCCGTTCGCCATCGGCAGCGAGGGTGAACACGGTTTGCCCGGCCGCAACCACCTGGCCCACCTCCACTTGGCGCTTGGCAATCACCCCGGCCTGCGGCGCACGCAGCACGGCATATTCGGCCTGGTTGCCGGCGACGTCGAACTCGGCCTTGGCCTGCTTGAGGCGGGCCAGCCCGGCGCGGTAGAGGTTTTCGGCGTTGTCGTACTGCGAACGGCTGACCATCTGCCGGTCCAGCAGTTTCTGGTAGCGATCGCGCTCGGCACGCACCAGCGACAGGTTGGCCTCGGCCGCCGCCAGCTGGGCACGGTTGGCTTCCAGTTGCAGACGTACATCCTGGGGGTCGAGCTCGGCCAGCGGCTGCTCCGCCTTGACCCGCTGCCCTTCTTCGACCAGGCGCTTGCTGACCTTGCCAGCGATGCGGAAGGCCAGCTCCGGCTCGAAGCGCGCCCGCACTTCGCCGGGGTAACTGTCGGCAGCGGCTTCGGCCGGCTGCGGTTGCACCACCAGCGCCGGGCGTGGCGCGGCAGGTGGGGCGGCTTCCTGGCTGCAGGCTGCCAGGAACAGCACGGCGGCCGTGGACAGGGCGATGGACAACGCATGGCGCAACATGATGAATCCTTTCGCGAGTGCACGTCGGAATATTTATACTGGCTAGTATATTAAATCAGCGAACCGAAGCCGGGAAGCCAGGGCGTCAAGAAAAAATCACGTCACTCCCGGCAGGTCGTCGAGTTCAACCAGCGCGGCCCGGCCCGCTCAATGATTCCCTCCTCACTTACCCTTGCCTTCTCCACTCCGCAAACAGCTCACTCGCTCTGCTCGCCTTCACATACGGATTGGCAACAACGCCCATAGGCGACCAGTCGCTGCCCGACAGCGCATAGACATCAAGGAAGCTCGCGTCGGCGTCGCTCTTCTGCGCATCCACTACCCCCTCATCATCGCAAAGGGCGTATTGGCTAGGTAGACCGAAAGTCGTCAGGCTGGGGTACAGAAAGAGTACAGAAAGGGTGCAACTTGAGTGCTAACGGGGTGTAGGAAGGGTGCAAGAAGGCGACAAAAAGGGGGCAGATAGGGTGCAAAAACACCGGCGCAAGGCCGGTGTCGAGGGTGTCAGATACTCCACGTCGGCGATAGGGTCATCCCCGGCATCAAGCTACGCGGCTACTGGCTGCAACGGGCCGGGTTCGAGATCAACGAACGGATACGCATCAGGGTCATGCAGGGCTGTTTGGTGATTACGGCGGAGTGAAAACAACCCCCCCGGCAGTACCGAGGGATTTTTTATATCACGCCTTTTGAAATAAATGATTTGGCACTACTTCTATCAACTTGCGAAAGCTGATCAGCCTCAATTAGCTCGCGCAGCTTTATAACAACCGCCCTATCCGCATAGAACCCTCCCTGACCGACCCAGGATAAAGCCAAACCAATCCAATACTCAGATTTGCTATCCAAACCCGCCAAAATTACACTTGGATAAGCAAATTCATCCCCAAGTATTGATCTGGCTTTCTTGTAGGGTATTTCAAGCAAGCTAACGACCCTCCAGAAATCCTCAGCTACTTTAAAGGAGAAAGATTGACTCGCTCCCGCTATCCGCCATTCACCACTCGCGTCACGAGACAATTTAAGGCCATTTTGCAATATGTATTCCATCTGGTCAAATCCCTGGCCTATGCTCAACCTTTATTCCCTACTTACCCGTAGTCTACTCAAACAAACTAAGAACTTCTGGCGTCCAGTCCTTCCAATAATGGCCACTAAACTCGTTAGTCATAAACTTTCCGTTCTTCCCGCACCTAAACATACCGCCAACCACAGTACTATCAGAGGCTTTAATTGAGTCTACAAGCTGCTGATGAGGAGACATACCTGGGCGGAAGTCAGTCGGCTTACCAACAACAAAGGTTTGCGTCTTAGTATCAAAGACGAACTCTATAGAGCCAGTTTTAGTGCTGGCGTAATAGTTATGAATGGCTTTAGAAGATAGTGAGCCAGGTTCCAAGCCTAAAACGCCCGGTGCAGGGCCAGAGCCCTTCGGGGTCGCAGCAGGTAAATTCGCAGTTCCTTTTACACCGCTGGTAGCTTTGCCTAGTATCACCACCGCCGCCAATTTTACTACATCATCCCGCGAAGCACCTTTATCGACAAGGCTTATGATCCCTGGCACATCCACCGGCGCCAAAGTCGAGCCGAGCAAGTCATCCTGACGTGCCCGCTCAATGATTGCATCCTCAGTTAACCCTTGCCTTCGCCATTCCGCAATCAGCTCACTCGCTCTGATCTTCTTCACATACGGATTGGCAACAACGCCCATAGGCGACCAGTCGCTGCCCGACAGCGCATGGCTAAGGCCGATCATAGGCCAGTCACGCCCAGAACTGAACGTTTCGGCACCATCGCCGCCGACTGCTGTCCGCCGCGCGGTGAACCGACCCACAGCAGGGTCGAATTATCCTCGGCATCAAGCTACGCGGCTACTGGCTGCAACGAACCGGGTTCGAGGTCAACGAACGGATACGCATCAAGGTGATGCTAGGCTGTTTTGTGATTACTGCTGAGTAAAATATATAGCCCCGGCTAGACCGGGGATTTCTTTGAGTAACGCTCTTTTAATCTTTTAGCCGAATTTAAAACACCACCCCTCTCTTCAGGGAAGAACTCAGAATAAACATCGGCCGCAATTTTCATTAAAAAAACATAATCGAACACAGGAATACTTGAGGTCCCCACCTCCCCCAAAAAGAAACTAACCTCATTAAATTCTTCAGGGTCATCCCAATCCTGATCAAGAGAATAGAAATACCCTTCGCCCACAGAGAAGCCGAAACCCTTCGAAGCCTCATAGATAAACGCCGGAAAATTGGTCCTCCCCCTCTCTATAGATGCCTCTATTAGCTCGTAGAGGTCTTCATAATCCAGACCGGTGGAAGCGAATGATTTCTTGAGTTTTTCAAGCCAAAATAAAATAGTCATCAATTTGTCCCGGGCGGCATAGTGATGAAGGAATTCACTCCACAGCCTTGCTGTTATATATTGCTTAGGAGTAATAATCATCAGTTTTAATTAGCCTTCCCTAAACGCTGAATTAGTTTGGAAAAGAGAGTCAGCTTGGACGATGGGCTTGGGATAGAGGTACCTTTTTCGACTTGCCGTCGGATCGCATATGGTCGGCAAACTTCAGAAAGAAATCGGGAGTACAGCATCGGAGATCAGGCAAGCGCTTTAAATCTAGGATTAATGGACCGTTTACAAATAAATAGCCCCAGCAGTGTCGGGGCTATATTTATTCAAGCGGGACAGAAATCCAGGTTAGTCATTCATACTTAAAGTCGATCTTTATTTTCATGCTGCGCAAACAGAGTTCCACAACGCAGCCTTTCCAAGGCTTACCTTCTGCATAAAGCCCATTTGACTCGAAGAAACTTCTAAGCCGAACAAAAAGCTCAAGCAAATCACTGTCCGCCTTCGCGCCACTTGGCAAAAACCACTGCTTGGCTCCAGAAGGATCAACATAATCAAATAACAACTTACAGTGATCCCCCTCCGGAGAAAGTTCGGCCTCTACCAGTACCACTTCGGCATCAGCAGGAGAGATCGCAACCAAAACCTCACCAATGCCTTGATATATTTCATCATCCACACTCATATCCCACCCGGAGAATTGACAAAAGTTTATCTTATTGGGCGTTCCGAACCTATCTGATATGTCACAGTAATGCTTGACGGATGAAATTGCTTTTGGACCACTAAATCAGACCAAGCTCTCGCAACTGCCTTTCACGCGCAAACTCTAACCCACCAACCTCAACCCTAGAACCATCCGAATAGTAGGCGTATCCACACACATTGCACTGGCAAGCCAATAATCCATTATGCCTACCCACGAAAATTCGCATCCCTTCCGATCCGCACTTCGGGCATTGCTGGTCAACTTCAATAGTCACCAGCTCCTCAACCGTATCACGCAAAAACCTTGCAATAGCCTCAACATCTCTAGCCTGACGCCTCTGAACAACACTCTTAAAATTTATTAGATCACTCATTTTAAATGATGAATACTCAACCGGCATCGCCTCTTCATCTATCTTCGCAACTTCATCAAACCCATAGATAGAAAACGGCTCAACAGCAAGATATTTACTATTTCCTCTAATCCAGGACAGCACCACCTCAAGAACTTCTCTCAAAGGTGCCTCATCACTCAAAGCAGCTACTGCGAACTGAAATTGCTGCCATATATTCGTAGGAAGTGCGCGCATCAATTGCCTGCCTTAACTGGGAAAGCTGTTATCAAGTTCCCCGCTTTATCGGTGAACACCCTTATCATTGAGGTGGGAGCACCACCATCCTTCAGCGTAGTAGTGCCAATGGCCCGACCTACATCAACCGTCCTAACAAATTGACCATCTGGCAGAGCTGTAACAGGAGACTTTACGACAGATCTGCTCTGAAGAATCCCTTTTAGCTCATCCGGAGCGATGGTAAACACGGAGCGCGAGTTAGAGATTTCTCTGTTGAAGTGCCCATCTATAACATGGTCAAACCCCGCAGAGACTGGGTTGCCGTTATCACGGAGAGGAGTCATTTCCGTGCGGCCACTGGCGATATTTATACGAGACTGTACTCGGCCAGGAACCTGTATAACAGCTTCGCCTGTCCCTTTTACACCGCTGGTAGCTTTGCCTAGTATCAGCACCGCCGCCAATTTTACCAAATCATCCCGCGAAGCACCTTTATCGACAAGGCTGATGATCCCTGGCACATCCACCGGCGCCAAAGTCGAGCCGAGCAAGCCATCCTGACGTGCCCGCTCAATGATTGCCTCCTCACTTAACCCTTGCCTTCTCCATTCCGCAATCAGCTCACTCGCTCTGATCTTCTTCACATACGGATTGGCAACAACGCCCATTGGCGACCAGTCGCTGCCCGACAGCGCATAGACATCAAGGAAGCTCGCGTCGGCGTCGCTCTTCTGCGCGTCCACTACCCCCCTCATCATCGCAAGGGCGTAATCCGTTACCAGAAGGTCGTATTCCGCTTTGCTCAGCCTGCCGCTCTGGTACAGCTCAACAAGCTTTTCCCCAGCCTGTTTCTCCTGCTGCCGGTATTCATCACGAATACCAACCTCGCAGTTGCCATTTCCTCCACAGGCTTTATACCGCTCGTGCAACTCATCAATGCTGCCAATACCAGCAGCCTTGAGCTTCTCGTACAACGCCCGGCTGGCTGCATCCAGCCGTTCAACGCCGTACTTGTTCGCCAGCAGGTTGTTTTCAACCGCGTTACGCCCCGCACCAGCACCTGCGACCGCCCCAGCGCTATTACCTTCCACCAGGCCACCCGAAAGCCCGGCTGCCAGCGTCGACAGCGCAGATACGGTCTGTTTCTGTTCTTCGCTGAGCGAGTTGCTGTCGCTGGTGCCATACAACTGCTGAGTGATCAGGCGGGCAACCAGCTCGCCGCCGGCCGCACCCGCTGCACCGGCCGCCGCCGAGTTGCCCTGCGCCTGCGCGAGGTACGGTGCCGATGCGCCTGCCAACGCAGAACCGATATCACCGCCCGCCAGACCTTGCAGTGCCGCTGTCACGGCCTGGGTCACGCGCTGGTAATCACCACTGGTGCCGTACTTACCCATGATGCGCTGGTAAGCCTCAGTGGCGACCAGTTGTTCCTGGTACGCCTTTTTCGCCGCCTCGCTTGCCCCTTCACCCGGCGCCGCGATGCCGCGTGCATCAAGTTCCGCACGCGCCTCCTTGGCGGCCTTCAGCTGCCCCTCGGTACGGACGATGTCCGATACCTGTGTGCCGATTTCACCAATCAGCTGCACCTGCTGCAGCCGCCGCTGTTCCTTCTCCTTGTCGAAGATCGGGC
>NZ_JATAAG010000069.1:301063-306882 GCF_030341915.1 Pseudomonas sp. BCRC 81390
CGGCCGAAGCCGTGGTGCCGCTGGCACTGCCGCTGTGGTTGTAGGCGATCAACGTGCCGCTTGGCATGTTGCTGGTGAACCTGTCAGTGCCACCGTTGCCACCGCTGATGCTGGCACTGGCCATCTGGCTCTTGAACTCGGCCTTGTTCTCGATACTGCTCCAGCCCAGGGTGCCGGTGCTCAGGCGGTTCTTGTCGGCATCGGCGGTACTGGCAATGACGCTGCCGTCGAGCTGGGTGTGCTTGCCGACATCGACCTGATAACCGCCCTTGCCGGCGAACAGGCCGGTCTGCTCCTGCACGCTCTGGTACTTGGAGTCGAGCTTGGTCTTGCTGGCGCTGAGACTGCCGCTCGCCCCGCCGGTACCGATGATGGTGACGCTCAGCCCGCCGCTGACATTGCTCTGCTTGGACTTGTAGTTGTCGGTGTCCTGCAGGCTTTGCAGCGTCAGGTCGCGCCCCACGTCGGCGGTGATCTTCCCGGCGTTGACCTGCGCGCCTTTGAGCGCGGTATCCCGCCCGCTGCGCAGGGTAGCCTCATTACCGGCATCGAGGGTGGTTTCGGTCCAGGTCGTGCCGTTGCCTTTCTCGTTGCCGGCACCCTTGTTGGCGTTGGCAAAGATGCTGAGGCCAACACCGTCGGGACCACCACCGATGCTGGCGCCGATGGCGCCGCCGCTGCTGCTGTTCTTGCCATCGAGCTTTTGCGTATTGGCCGCAGCCTCAAGGCGGATGTCGCGTTCAGCGGACAACAGCAGGTCGTTGCCGGCCTTGAGTAGGCTGCCTTGGACCCGGATGTCCCCGCCGTTTCCGGCGCGGTTGCCGGTGGCCACAATGCTCAGGTCGTTGCCACTGGTCAGGCTGCTGCCCTGGCTGACGGTCTGTTCCTGGGTCTGCCGCGAGCTCGATTTCTGCCCGCCCAGCGATACGGCGATGCCGACGAACTGGCCAGCATTAGCCGCCGTCATGCCGCCGTTCTGCTGGGCAGCCTGCCAGGCCTGAACACCGGTCAGGCCGGCCTTGATGCCCTGAAGGGCAGAAAGCCGGCTGTCCTCTTCCCGGGTCGCTTGCTTGGTAATCTGGTAAGCGGTGTCGATGACACTGCCAACCGCACCGGACAGCGCCAGGGTCAAGCCGCTGCTCTTGCTCTTGGAGGTTTGCTCGCTGCTGTTGTGGTTTTCGGCAGCAACGATCTCGACGTTCTGCCCGACGAGGATGATGCTCTGATCGCTCAAGCCACGACCAAAGCGAGCAGTGAAGGAGGGGAGATTTTGCAGTAAAGCGGAAAAACAACACCGGCCCGAGGCCGGTGTAGAATGCATCAGATATGAGCAGAAATTCGCTTATATAAAAACTCATAAAAATCTGAAGCGTAACTAACACTCTCGCCAGACGGAAGCCGAAGACTCACTGGGCATTCGCCATCTTTAAACCTTGAATAATCAAAAAAAAAGACCTCACCCATATCAGTTTCGCTAATTACAAGCTTTTTGCCATCTACCAAATTATTTTTTATTCCCACGATATGTTGATAGACAATATCCCCTCCATTGACCTCCTCAAAGTCCACACCATAGATACTGTAAATTTCCTCAGTACCAATCTCGCCACCCGCATACGTTTTTAAAAACCACTTGTACGACTCTGGCAGTTCAAGCCCTAACCTCTGCTCCGCTTTCTTAATCCAGTCGTCACCCACCTGATCGGCCTCACTACCGAAGCACACAACATCAGGATGCAATGATATTAACTCCCCAATTTGCTGCACCGTAACTTTGCTCATACTTAATTCCTAAAATCTGCGGATCGTTGTTTCCAGTATTGCACCTTCCACTTATCAAAAGCAGCCCGATCAATACCAGAAGGAATTGTATTAGGGTTAATGTGAATGGTTGCGCCATTAGATTGGTGAAAGCTCTGGGTCATTTCTGCAATAGATCCTGACTGTGTTTGTGTCATATGGTGTAGGTTCACTGACTTTCCATCTACACCAATGGACGCTCGACCAGAGGCCATACGTTCAGCATTAGTACCTGTTATGACCTTGCCACCCTCACGCCAACTAGTTTGCAAGTTAGGATCAAATAAGTCATTCCGCTGATAGACCTTATTCCCACCAAACTGAATGGGATCTTTTGACCAAAAAATACGCTGTTGAGTAAAAACAGAAGCCGCTTCTGTAGCGCTCCCTGCGCCTTTTGCACCAGACGCTACGTACTGACTGGTCTCATTAATCAGCCGAGACGCTTCAGCAAGGTCCCTCCTCTTCAGCGCTGTTTCAGCCGCTTTAATCGCCTTGCCCGCAGCATCCCCTACACCCGGGAAGATGCCTATGGTTGCGGCGAGATAATCCAGCGCGCTCTCCGCTTCCGCATAGCTCTTTATATCACCAATTACGGGTACAAAATCAGCCCCCGTCGACAGTGTATCTTTCAGGTGCTCCCGCCGTTCCTTGTACATCTTGACCGAGCAGGCATCCGAGCTTAACCCGGCGCAGTTCTGCTGCCTGTAGCGTTCGTTTTCTGCCTTGACATGCTCTTCGGCCACAACCTCCGGTGTCTTGCCTGCCGCCAATGCCTCAGCAATATCGCTCAGCGCGTTGTTTTCCGCGGCGTTCCTTCCCGCCTGGCCCGCTGCGACAGCATCTGCCAAGCCTCCGCCCGTTGCAGCACCTGCCAACCCTGATGCAAGCGTTGCCAATGCAGAAATGGTCTGTTTCTCTTCCTCACTCAGTTGAACTTTGTTATGTTTTCCTTGCTGTCCAAATGTATTTTGGCCGCAAGATCTTTGGTAACGGGGAGCTTACTTACGTCTTTTGCACCATTCAATAGCGAAATCAAAAAGACCAGCTACGTTTTTCGCAACGTCCACCATCGGCAACTCAAATCAGGTTCAAACATAACCATAGCCTCTGAAATTGAATCACTAATATCAAAGACAACACGAACTCCCGCCTCGAAACCATCTCGCACCACCTCGATAGATCTAACTCTTTCAGACGAAATGACTGCTAGCTCCTGCATGGGAAGTCTCAAGACAACTTGGAACGACTCCATAACCGCGCTGAAAGAAATATCTAACTCAAGATCACTCCTACTTGACTTCACTGTGTAACGACACAAAGCCAAGCTTGGATCAAGCTCAATAGGTTCAACACCAAACTCTTCCAAAAAATCACTTTCGCTCGGGAAATCCATTACTGCGCCCTCAGTGAAGCGGTATGATCGTGCTTAGTTTGCGAGTCCCATCATCAAGAATCTGGAACGTGCTCTGAAAGTCAGCAGCCTTGCCCGACGGCCCAACGAACAATGACTTTTTAACCTCGAATTACCATACTTGTTGGTGTACGTGTTTATCACATTCCCTTCAGTTTTTGCCGAAAGCGCCAGGTGATTCGTAAGCATCTGTCGGCCAGCGGCATTATCAGGAACACCAAACCTCTTCATTTCCAAAAAGCGATCAAACTTAATTCTGTTCTGAGCAAAATTAGCCTCTATCAACACGCCCTTTTCGACATTACCGAAAGCATTCCCTGTTGTTTTTGCACCAACTAATCAGACAGCAAAACTAAAGAACTCCACAATGGCGGAAGACCAAGCCCCTCCATGTAAGACCCAAAATCTACAAAAGCATCGACTCCAATGGCCTCAACCGAGAACCATGTCGCCTCACATTCTTGGCAGACATAGACGAGCTTTCCACTTGACTTAATTTGGGCCTTGCAAAGGTCTCCCTGCTCACACCTTGGACAAAGCATTTTAAACCTCTATTTGACAGGGTAAACGATAATTATCTTATTCGTACCTGGTCGAACGATTATTTTTATGCTGGTTTCACCAGATTTTCCGATAGCACGCCCCATTGGAACAATATAAGCGCCTGGATCTCCAGACACCGGAGCCCCTTTCTTAAGCCACGCCTGATCAACTAGGCCTAAAACCTCTTTACGATCCACATTAAATACACTGTGTGTTGTTTTGTTTGGATTCGGCGCTGCGTGATCCAAAACGTGCTTCACTCGATTTCCGTGAACAGAACCCAATCCGTAATTTAGCCCTGCCGGACTTGACCAGGTGCGAGTAGCTTTATCGAAGCTTAGCTCTACTGGGACACCTGCCGCTTTTACACCATTAAATCACTTCGATTTCAAGGACTTCTCTTTTATATAGTCCTCCAAATAGCTGTCTATGGGCTTCGCTGTTCCCAGAACATGAAGCTCACCAGACTGCCTATCAATTAAAAACGGGGCATTCCCTGCGAGCTGAGCTGACAGCTCACCTGTTTCCAAAAATTCCTTTGATTGGTAGCAGAAATACCACCCCTCGGAAAATTCCCCCTCATATGTAATTTGCAAAGGAACTTCGGAGTCCTTTAGATATTCCTTCGCCAGCTCCAAGGCATACGCATAAGTGACCATCAATTTGTCCTCAATAGCTGCAGTGTTTTGAAATCACTGAGATTTGCTGGCTTCCCGGTCTGCCCATCAAGGAATCTAACAACACCGTCCTGATTAACCACATTGAACACATGCCCTGGCTGACCAGGCCCATAAGAACCAAACACGATCCCCCGAGCACCATTGCCGGAGTTTGCCATTTGTTGCGCAATATTCTCAGGCGCTGTTACAGGGCCAAATTTAGAGCTGAATTGCTTTTCCAGCACACTCAATGGAACACCTTTCGTATGGTTGATTGGCAATGCAGATGCAGGATTTCCCGCCAGTGTCGCATCAGTAGCAATAGAGCAATTGACACAGTTATGAGTTCGACCTGCGCCTGGATAACCCGGATTAACATTCTTTATTGATCCGGCAGTTTGATCGACCACATCTGTCGCTTTTGCGCCAGACGCTATGTACTGACTGGTCTCATTAATCAGCCGAGACGCTTCAGCAAGGTCCCTCCTCTTCAGCGCTGTTTCAGCCGCTTTAATCGCCTTGCCCGCAGCAACCCCTACACCTGGGAAGATGCCTATGGTTGCGGCGAGATAATCCAGCGCGCTCTCCGCTTCCGCATAGCTCTTTATAACACCAATTACGGGTACAAAATCAGCCCCCGTCGACAGTGTATCGTTCAGGTGTTCCCGTCGCTCCTTGTACATCTTGACCGAGCAGGCATCCGAGCTTAACCCGGCGCAGTTCTGCTGCCTGTAGCGTTCGTTCTCTGCCTTGACATGCTCTTCGGCCACAACCTCCGGTGTCTTGCCTGCCGCCAATGCCTCAGCAATATCGCTCAGCGCGTTGTTTTCCGCGGCGTTCCTTCCCGCCTGGCCCGCTGCGACAGCGTCTGTCAAGCCTCCGCCCGTTGCAGCACCTGCCAACCCTGATGCAAGCGTTGCCAACGCAGAGATGGTCTGTTTCTCTTCCTCACTCAGTTGATCCCGACTCTTGTCAGGGTAGATCCGAGCGGCGATCAACTCACCCGTAGCTGCACCGGCCGCACCCGCTGCCGCCGAGTTACCCTGGGCCTGCGCCACCACAGCGCCCAACACAGCATGGGCCATGACCCGGACGTTCTCGTTATTGCCGGCGACTTTCCTGATAACCCCGGCCAGGTAAGGTGCCGACGCACCGGCAAGCGCACCACCGAGGTTGCCGCCCGCCAACCCCTGCAAGGCAGCCGTAACGGCTTGGGTGACTTTTTGATAATCACCACTGGTGCCGTACTTACCCATGATGCGCTGGTAAGCCTCGGTGGCGACCAGTTTTTCCTGGTACGCCTTTTTCGCCGCCTCGCTTGCCCCTTCACCCGGCGCCGGGATGCCGCGTGCATCGAGTTCCGCACGCGCCTCCTTGTCGGCCTTCAGCTGCCCCTCGGTACG
>NZ_JATAAG010000069.1:307191-338117 GCF_030341915.1 Pseudomonas sp. BCRC 81390
TGGCCGAAGCCGTGGTGCCGCTGGCACTGCCGCTGTGGTTGTAGGCGATCAACGTGCCGCTTGGCATGTTGCTGGTGAACCTGTCAGTGCCACCGTTGCCACCGCTGAGGCTGGCGCTGGCCATCTGGCTCTTGAACTCGGCCTTGTTGGCGATAGCGCTCCAGCCCAAGGTGCCGGTGCTCAGGCGGTTCTTGTCGGCAGCGGCGGTACTGGCAATGAAGCTGCCGTCGAGCTGGGTGTGCTGAGCGGACGGTTACAGATCTTGAGCAGGCGAGGAAGATGGTCGATGATGCAGTGCAGATCTACAACACAGAACGGCCCCATATGGCCCTGAAAAACAAAACGTCCGATGCGGTGCATCGGGCGTTTTGAGACGTGTCGGCCTACCTGAACGGGTGTAAACCTATTTCAGGAATAGACACCCACATCGCTGGCAGCCGAAAAATAAATCTGTCCCCTTTTCCGGTCTCCTTTTCCGCCGGGTGTAAACCTATTTCAGGACTAGACACGATGATGTAATCCGCTGCCAATCAATTAATAATTCTGAGGCGTTAAGCAGGATGAGTACCAAGCAACTCAACGAGACCAGCAAGTTTCTTAGCTATGTTCTCAGGCATGAACCACACGCTATCGGCTTGCAGCTAGACAGCGCTATGGAAAGCCTGCGGTACTCAAAATTGAAGCCCTGCGGATGCACCAACAGGGCTTTAAGTTCTTTCAGGCAGAGAATAGGGTTTGGTTAACCGCACATGTAGAAACCAGATTCATAAGTCAACATAGCGATGACCTATAACCTGACGAATCCTTCTTAGCCGCCTCAAGCCAATCAGAGAAATTCTGATAGCACCTATTCTCCCAAGGCAAGGCTTTAGGATTGGAGTAGTCATATATTTTCACCGACGGATCATCTGAAAAATCTGCCCCGTCAAAACACGCCAAAACAACCCACCCGTCATTATACACGCCCGACTCATCATGAATTATTGCAAAGGGCACCAAGGGGTTTTTTGGAAACTTCAAAAGCATAGCGCCAAAATAATAAAGAGAGTTTGCCATATCTGCCGCCAGAGTCCTCCAAGGATACAAATCCTGAGAGCAATCACTAACAGCAAAATCAATATACTCTTGTGGCAGCTTGAAACCACTAGGTAAGACAGGAGAGTCATACAGATATGCTTTCACTTCTTGCTCCCTGTAATGCGCGGAGCCTCTGACGCCCCGTAAGGGTTGCTACTAGCAAACCCACCACTCTGTTTTCAACCGCGTTACGGCCCGCACCAAACACCTGCGACGACGCCTGCGCTGTATCAATTTATAGCCTGACAAAGTCAAAAACCTGACCAAAAAGCTGCTCAATATCAGGTTTCGCTGCAAGACAGGCGAGCGCTTTGTCTGGCGTTAATGGCATGTCGTATGGTTCAAACCCTCTACGAACAGCAATACCGTATATAGCATATTCCTCATCTTCCGTATGTTCCCAATGGGGGACATAGCCAATCACCTTAAATATTCTAAATATTTCATCATGAAAATCCATCAGATCATACAAGTACACAGGAGCATTATCTAGCGACAACGCTTGAGCGCACCATGCGTTAAGCTCGTCCCTGCTTATAGCCCCACAAAAGAGGCAAGTAATAACGAAAGCCATCAACTCATTACTGAAGCAACCAGACTCACTCAAACTCACATTCCACCCCCCATGGCTTCGCCGCCGATATGTCCTGTCTTCTTATGAATTAGCTCAGGAACCAACTGCATCCGTCCGCTATCCTGATGATGATGCCACGTATAACCATCAATTTTCTTTGAACCTGCATTAATCTGCTGAAGCTGCTTATAAGTAAAACTTGAGGCTTTTATTTGACCTTGCTGAATCGCGCCTAACAATTCTTTGGTCGCTAGCTTCATCTGCCCTCCATAGCTCGCAGCCTTGAAGGCTTCAATTGATATTCTCGTATCAAATGCAGCCACATCATCAAATATAGGGAAGCCCCGATTATCAAACACAACACCCGTTACTGGGTGGCGCTGACCTGCAAGATGCACATTTCGACCATCGACTGGCGGGACTGTAGTGGAAATAACATTGTCACGCCCATAAGTAGATTCAAGCTCACTTCTAGTGGTTTGCGAATTATACGGAGCCTCGGAGCCTTTACCTTTTATCCCAGACGCTATGTACTGACTGGTCTCATTAATCAGCCGAGACGCTTCAGCAAGGTTCCCTTTCTTTAGCGCTGTTTCAGCCGCTTTAATCGCCTTGCCCGCAGCATCCCCTACACCCGGGACGATGCCTATGGTTGCGGCGAGATAATCCAGCGCGCTCTCCGCTTCCGCATAGCTCTTTATATCACCAATTACGGGTACAAAATCAGCCCCCGTCGACAGTGTATCGTTCAGGTGTTCCCGTCGCTCCTTGTACATCTTGACCGAGCAGGCATCCGAGCTTAACCCGGCGCAGTTCTGCTGCCTGTAGCGTTCGTTCTCTGCCTTGACATGCTCTTCGGCCACAACCTCCGGTGTCTTGCCTGCCGCCAATGCCTCAGCAATATCGCTCAGCGCGTTGTTTTCCGCGGCGTTCCTTCCCGCCTGGCCCGCTGCGACAGCATCTGCCAAGCCTCCGCCCGTTGCAGCACCTGCCAACCCTGATGCAAGCGTTGCCAACGCAGAGATGGTCTGTTTCTCTTCCTCACTCAGTTGATCCCGACTCTTGTCAGGGTAGATTTGGGCAGCAATCAACTCACCCGTAGCTGCACCGGCCGCACCCGCAACCGCCGAGTTACCCTGGGCCTGGGCCACCACAGCACCCAATACGGCATGGGCCATGACCCGGACGTTGTCGTTATTACCCGCTACTTTCTTGATAACCCCGGCCAGGTAAGGTGCCGACGCACCGGCAAGCGCACCACCGAGGTTGCCGCCCGCCAACCCCTGCAAGGCAGCCGTAACGGCTTGGGTGACCTTTTGATAATCACCACTGGTGCCGTACTTACCCATGATGCGCTGGTAAGCCTCAGTGGCGACCAGTTGTTCCTGGTACGCCTTTTTCGCCGCCTCGCTTGCCCCTTCACCCGGCGCCGGGATGCCGCGTGCATCGAGTTCCGCACGCGCCTCCTTGTCGGCCTTCAGCTGCCCCTCGGTACGGACGATGTCCGATACCTGTGTGCCGATTTCACCAATCAGCTGCACCTGCTGCAGCCGCCGCTGTTCCTTCTCCTTGTCGAAGATCGGGCTGATGCTGTCGTTGGCATGCTCGACGTCGTGACTGAGGCTGGCTACATCCTGCTGCTGCCGGCCCGGGTCACGGATTTCCAGCGTGCCCTCGGAAATGGCCGAAGCCGTGGTGCCGCTGGCACTGCCGCTGTGGTTGTAGGCGATCAACGTGCCGCTTGGCATGTTGCTGGTGAACCTGTCAGTGCCACCGTTGCCACCGCTGAGGCTGGCGCTGGCCATCTGGCTCTTGAACTCGGCCTTGTTCTCGACACTGCTCCAGCCCAGGGTGCCGGTGCTCAGGCGGTTCTTGTCGGCATCGGCGGTACTGGCAATGACGCTGCCGTCGAGCTGGGTGTGCTTGCCGACATCGACCTGATAACCGCCCTTGCCGGCGAACAGGCCGGTCTGCTCCTGCACGCTCTGGTACTTGGAGTCGAGCTTGGTCTTGCTGGCGCTGAGACTGCCGCTCGCCCCGCCGGCACCGATGATGGTGACGCTCAGCCCGCCGCTGACATTGCTCTGCTTGGACTTGTAGTTGTCGGTGTCCTGCAGGCTTTGCAGTGTCAGGTCGCGCCCCACGTCGGCGGTGATCTTCCCGGCGTTGACCTGCGCGCCTTTGAGCGCGGTATCCCGCCCGCTGCGCAGGGTTGCCTCATTACCGGCATCGAGGGTGGTTTCGGTCCAGGTCGTGCCGTTGCCTTTCTCGTTGCCGGCGCCCTTGTTGGCGTTGGCAAAGATGCTGAGGCCGCCACCTTCGGGACCAACACCGATACTGGCGCCGATGGCGCCGCCGCTGCTGCTGTTCTTGCCATCGAGCTTTTGCGTATTGGCCGCAGCCTCAAGGCGGATGTCGCGCTCAGCGGACAACAGCAGGTCGTTGCCGGCCTTGAGTTGACTGCCTTGAACACGGACGTCGCCGCCGCTGCCGGCCCCGTTGCCGGTGGCCACAATGCTCAGGTCGTTGCCACTGGTCAGGCTGCTGCCCTGGCTGACGGTCTGTTCCTGGGTCTGCCGCGAGCTCGATTTCTGCCCGCCCAGCGATACGGCGATGCCCACGAACTGGCCAGCATTAGCCGCCGTCATGCCGCCGTTCTGCTGGGCAGCTTGCCAGGCCTGAACACCGGTCAGGCCGGCCTTGATGCCCTGAAGGGCAGAGAGCCGGCTGTCCTCTTCCCGGGTCGCTTGCTTGGTAACCTGGTAAGCGGTGTCGATGGCACTGCCAACCGTACCGGACAGCGCCAGGGTCAAGCCGCTGCTCTTGCTCTTGGAGGTTTGCTCGCTGCTGTTGTGGTTTTCGGCAGCAACGATCTCGACGTTCTGCCCGACCAGGGTGATGTCCTTGCCGGCGATAACCTCCGACCCCTTGATGCCGAGCTCCTTGCCCGCCTCGATGGTGACATTGCCCAGCACACTGCCAATGGTGCTGGCCTTGGCGTTCTCACTGGTGCTGGTCGAGGTTTTTTCCAGGCTGGTCGAGCCCAACGTGAAGCCGATGCCACCGCTGCTGAGCAGGCCCGACTTCTTCTTCGAACTGGCGTGCCTTTGTTCGAACGTTTCGGTCGCGCTGTCGATCTGCACATTGCGGCCCGCCAGCAGGCTGGTGTCGTTGGTCGACACGATGCTGCTGCCCGACACGCCGATATCCTGCCCGGCTCGAACGACCACCGTGTCACCACTGACCGACGAGCCTTGCTGAGTGATGGCCGTCGAACTGTCGATGCGGGTCTTCTGGCTGCTGGATAGCCCGGAGTGGCTGGTCTTGGTCTTGCGGTAGTAGCTGTAGTCGCTGTTCTCCTGCGCGGCCAGCTGCACATCGCCGCCGGCGTAAAGGTATGCCTCATCGCCCGCAGTCACGCGGCTGGCGCTCAGGGCAAGGTCGTCTCCAGCCTTCAAGGCCACATTGCCACCAGCTACCACGGTGCTGCCGACCTGCTGGACATGGTCCTCCTGGCTGGTGACTTTGCGGGTCTTGCTCGCCGAGTGCTGCTCGTTGGCGGCCGCTGCCAGCTGCAGATCGCCCGTCGCCGCCATCGCCACATCCCGCTTGGCCTCGATTGCACTGGCCACTGCGCTGATATCGCGCCCGGCGCTGACAATCAGGTCACGCCCGGCCTGCACGCTCGAGCCGTTCTGGGTCACGCTGCTGTCGGTGTGGCGTACGCCGCGGTCGTTGACCACGACCTGCTCGGCCGAGGTCAGCTTCACATCGCGACCCGCCTTCAGGCGGGTGTCGGCAGCGCTGCTGAGCACGCCACCGTGGTTGCTCAGGTCGCGCCCGGCGTTGATCGCCAGGTTGTTCGCGGCCTCCACGCGGGCGGCGTTGTCGACGAAGTCGCGCTGCTGGGCGTAGCTGCCGTTGCTGCTCTGGTGCGAGGTCAGGGTGCGTTCGTTGATCACATCCTGTACGGCGGACAGGCTGACGTCGCGCCCGGCGATGATGCCGCCGGCCTTGTTCACCAGGCTGTTGCCAGCCAGCAGGTCGAGGCGGTTGCCAGCCTCGACCAGGCCGCTGTTGACCAGGTTGTTGCCGGCCTTGGCCGAGAGGTTGTTGCTGGCGCGCAGGGTGCCGACGTTGTCGAGGTTCTGGCCGGCGATCAGGTTGACATCGTTGCCGGCGATCAGCGCGCCGTTGGGGGCCAGGCGATTGTTGCCGTGGGCCAGGTAGAGCACCGGCACCAGCACCTGCTCGCCGTTCACCTCGGCGCTTTCCAGCCAGACGATGTCGTGGGTCAGCGCCGCCACCTGTTCAGACGTCAGGCTCACGCCCACCGCCAGGTTGAGCTTTTGTTTGCTCTGGATGGCGTTGTCCATCAGGTACTTGAACAGCTGTTCGTCAGTGTTCTGGCCATCGATGTAGCGTTGCCCGGTACGGGCAACCACGGCCTGCTGGATCAGCTTCTGCTCGTAGAAGCCATCGCCCAGGCGCTTGGCGCTTTCGTCCGGGTTGTAGCCAAGGTTCGCCAGCAGGTAGTCGGAACTCATGAACTGCTTGAGGTCGGTGAGCACCGGGTTGGTTTCGATCAGGTACTTGTGCGGGTTGCTGCGCACGCTGCTGTCGGGCAGGCCTTGCACGCGCTCGAGGGTGAGCGGGCCCTGGCCATTGAGCGTGGCGGCCTGGCTGATGCCGTCGTCCACGGCAGAGCGACCTGGCAGCACGGGGCCAGCAACGTTGCCGGGCAGGCTGGTGTCGACGGCGCTGGCATTGCCGGCGACGTTTGCCTGCGTGCGGTCGGCAGTGCTCAGGGTGGTGCCGCTAGCAATTGCCTGGTCGGCAGCACCGATGCTGAGCGCGCGCCCCTGGGCCAGCGGCAACGGCTGCTGACGCTGCGCCACACTCAGGCTCGCGCCGCCCATGCTCCAGCTTTGCGGGCCGCTGGCGGGTGTGCTGCCCGCCTCGCTGCTCAGGCGGAACAGGCCGTTCTGCCCGCTGGGCAGGCTGAAGCCGGGCAGCGTCAGCGGGTTGACCTGCTGCTGGGCTAGGTCTGGCGGCAACTGCTGGTTGAGGGTGATGCGGGTGGAGAATGCCGTGCCAGGTGCCGTGGTATCGGTACGCGCACCGCTGCCGATGTAGGCGTAGCCCGGGCGCACGACGCTGTTGTCGATGCCATTGCCAGCGCTGATGTTCACTGCGCCATTGGCCTGCATCACGGCGGCGTAGCTCTGGTCGCCAGCCGCCAGTTTGCGGGTGCTGCCCAGGCTCACCAGCTCCGCTTCGGTCATGCCGATGAACCTGGCCAGGTCGGCTTGCAGGCCCCCCAGGTTGTCAGGGTTGTAACCGGGGCTTTCATACCAGTATTGGCTGGTGATCGAGCTGGCGAGCTGGTACCAGGCACCGGCGTTGCGGGTGCGCTCGGAACGGAAGATGCGTGTGGTTTCGGTCTCGCCGGTTTCCACACCGCTGTTGGTCAGGCTGCCGACCGTGGCTACCAGGTTGCCAGCAGCGCCGATGGTGCTGCTGCTGTTGAGCAAGTCGCCGCCCTGGAGGGTCAGGTTGCCGCCGGTGGTGATGCTGGAGGCGGCGCTGGCGTCGATCACCTCGAACTTGTCACGCTGGACGATTTCCCAGACGTGGTTGCGCTTGCCACCGCAGTCGCCGGCGTTATAGCCCTCGATGCAGGCCACCTCGCCGACACGGGCAGTGTAGATGCCCTTGTCCTCGGTCTGCAGGACCGCCCGCACGTTGTGAATGGTGCTCGCCGCCAGGCTCATCGACAGGTCGCTCTGCAGCGAGCCGGAACGGTTGACGATGCTGCTGGCCAGGCCACCCTGGCCGTCGCGGTCGATGGTCAAGCTGCCCAGGCTGTAGACGTCGGCATAGCTGTTGGTCAGGCTGGCGACCCGCAGCCCCATGTCCTTGCCGCTGAAGATCAGCGCGTGGTCGCTGTTGACCAGGGCGCCAGTGGTCACGCTCAGTGCTTCGCCAGCACCCAAGGTACCCTGGTTATTGACGCCGCCCGCGCCGAGATTGAGCGCGGCAGCAGAAGTGAGGCGCCCGGCATTGTTCAGTTGCCCGGCTACCGAGACGCTGGTGGCACCACCGCCGGCAATGCTGCCGGCGCTGCCCAGGTTTACCTGTGCGGCGCTGAGGCCGAGGGTGCCACGGCTGCTCAGGCGGCCATTGCCGGCATAGGTGCCGCCAAGGTTGAGGCTGAGGCTGCCGTCACTGGCGATCAGGCCGTCGTTGCTCCAGTCGCTGCCGCTGCCGACCAGCGCTTCGCTGGCCAGCAACTGGCCGTTGGCGGTCTGGCTGAAGTTGCCGACATTGAGCGTCAGGCGCCCGGCCTGGATGACGTTGCTATTGCTCCAGCTGACAGCGTTGAGGGTCAGGCCGCCGCGGGTGACGATACTGCCGCCGGCGCCGGTGACATTGGCGGTGCTGATGGCGAAGTTGCCACTGCCGACGTGCAGCAGGCTGCCGCCCGCGTTAAAGAAGTTGCCGACTGTGAAGCCGAGGTCGCTGTTGGCGGTTTCCAGTGTGCCGTTGCGGTTGTCGAACAGCCCGCCGATCTGGAAGCGCGTGGCGCCGCTGGTGCCCAGTGCACGCAATTGGCCGGTCTGGTTGTCGAGGCTGGCCGCCTTGATCGCCAGGGTGCTGTCACTTTCGATGATGCCCAGGCGGTTGTTCAGCGCACCGCTGAGGTCGAGATCGATGCGTTGGCCGGCGATCTGGCCATCGTTCTCGCCGCTGTTGTCGAAGTTGCCACCGGTAACCTTGACCAGCCCCTGGGCGTAGAGGCCACCGTTGCGGTTGTCGAAATCGCCGGTGGTGACCAGGGCGTCGCCGGTCTGTGCCGCAATCCGCCCGCCATAGTTGTCGATACCACCCAGCACCTTGAGGTCGAGGGCCTGGGCCTGGGTGATGCCACCCTGGCGGTTGTTGTTCAGGTCGTAACCGTTCTTCAGCACGCCGCGCAGCTCAGCGGCCAACTTGCCTTGCAGGCTGCCCAGCACGCCACCGCGGTTGTCCAGGTTGCCGGCCGTGACGTCGAGGTCGCCAGCGTCGGCCAGGATGCGGCCACTCTGATTGTCGATATCACCGCTGGCCAGGCGCAAGGCGCCCTGGCTCTGCAGGGTGCCCTTGGCATTGTCCAGGCTGGCGGCGCGCACATCGGCACCGCCGTTCTGGCTGTAGATCAGGCCATCGGCGCTGTTCAGCAGTTGGCCGTCAACAGCCAGGGTCAGTTGCTGGTTGGCCGCCACGGTGCCGCGATTGCGGTTGTCCAGGCTGGCGGCGAACAGGCCCAGCAGCCCCTGGCTGGCGATCTGGCCGCCCTGGTTGTCGATCTGGGTGGCGTTGTCGATGCGCAGGGGGCCGGCGCTGGCGAGCTTGCCGTTGCGGTTGGTCAGGGCGCCGAACAGTTTGAGGGTAACGGCGGCGTTACCGATCAGGCTACCGGCGCTGTTGTCCAGGCTGCCGGCATTCACTTCGAGTGCCTGCCCGGCACTGATGCTGCCGCTGCCATTGCCCAGGGCCATGGCGTTCAGGGTCAGGGCCGCGGCGCTGTCGATCAAGCCACCCTGGGCATTGTTCAGCAGGCCGCTGACGGTCAGGCGCTGCCCACCCGCACTGGAGAGGATGCCGGCGCCACTGTTGTCCAGGTTCGCCGCTGTCACGTTCAAGGCTTGCTGGCTGACCAAGGCGCCACCGGCGCTGTTCAGCAGGTCGCCGCTGACCTGTGCATGCAGCGCGCCGTTGCGGCTGGACAGGGTGCCCTGGTTGCGGTTGTCGAGGCTACCCAGACTCACGCCCAGGCCCTGCCAACCCGAGACCAGGCCGCCCTGGTTGAGCAGCCGCTGGGCGGTGACGTCCAGCTGGCCGCTGCTGATCAGTTTGCCGGTGCTGTTGTCCAGGTTGCGGCCGGCCAGGTCGAGATTCTGGCGGGTAGAGATTTCACCGCTGCGGTTGCTCAGGTCGCGCAGATGGTCGAGGTTCAGCGTGCCATCGGTGGTGATCAGGCCGCCGTCGTTGTTGAGATCGCCGGTGGCACTGCCGAAGTCGATGCGGATGACGCTGCCCAGCAGCGAACCCGCCTGGTTGTCGACGGAGCGGGCCGCGATATCCAGCAGACCAGCAGCGTTGATCAGGCCTTGCTGGCCGTTGTTCAGGCTGCCCGCCAGTTGCAGGCCGAGGCCGCCACGGCTGGTCAGCGTGCCGCCAGTGTTATCCAGGCTGGCAGCGCGTGTGTCGAGGGACGCGGCGGCTACCAGGCCTTTGATGTTGCTCAACGCCTGGTCGATGCGCAGAGTCAGCGATCGATTGCTCAGCACCTTGCCGCTGCCGTTGTCCAAGCTGTGCGCAGCCAGGGTGAAGGCCTGCGCCGAGGAGATCTCGCCGCCGTGGTTATTCACCCCATCGAGGTTTTTGAGCACCAGCATCGGGGCATTGATCAGGCCCTGACGGTTGTCCAGCTGACCGTGGTTCAAGTCCAGGGTCAGGGCGCTGTTGCTGAACAGCTTGCCACCTTGCTGGTCAAGGCCAGTGGCATTGACCTCCAGGGCGCCATCACTGGCGATGCGCCCGCCGTCGCGGTTGCCCAGCTGGCCGGTAGTCAAGCCAAGGTTGGCGCCGCTGTCGATGCGGCCGTTGCGGCTGTTGTCGAGGCTGCCCGCCTGGATGTTGGCCGGCCCTTTGGCGCTGAGGGAGCCCTGGTCGGTGTTGATGACCTGGGCCGCGCTGAGTTGCAGCGCAGCATCGGTGACCAGTTCACCGCCCTGGTTGAGGAGGCTGCCGGTATGCTTGAGGGTCAATGCACCGGCACTGGAAACGCTGCCAGCGCGGTTGTCGAGGGCGTTGCTCGTCAACCCCAGGGTGCCCTCGGCGCTGATTAGGCCCTGACGGTTGTCCAGCTTGCCTTGCAGCGTCGCATCCAAGGCTTGCTGGCTGAGCAGCAGGCCGCCGGCGTTGTCCAGACTGTCGCCGGCCAGGCTCACGCCGGTTTTGCCCGAGAGCACGCCTTTGCTGCGGTTGATCACGTCGGCGACGGCCAGCTGCAGCTTGCCGTCGGCCAGCACCTTGCCGCCGTCACTGTTGTCCAGGCGGGTGCCGCCCAACACGACATCCATCTTGCTCGACAGCTCGCCAGCGCGGTTGTCTACCGCCGCGACTTGCAGGTTCAGGCCTTGGGTCGCACCTACCAGGCCGCCCTGGCGGTTGTCGAGCGTGCCACCGGTCAGCTTCAGGCGCCCAGAGGCAACCAGTATGCCGGCCTGGTTATCGAGGGCGTCGACTTGCGCTTGTAACTCACCCCCTGCGGAAACCTGACCCTGCTGGTTCACCAGGCTATTGGCCTGCATGTCCAGGTTTTGGTCAGCGATCAGCGTACCACCCTGGTTGAGCAGCTCGCCGTCGACGACCAGTGCCTGGCCGGCACGGCTGCTGATCAGGCCCAGGCTGTTGTCCAGGCTGCCGCTGTGCAGGTCCAGGCCATCGGCCGATACCAGGCCCTTGAGGTTGTTCAGCAACTGCTCGATGCGCAGGGTCAGGCCCTGCTCGGCGATCAGCCGGCCATGGCTGTTGTCCAGGCTGCGCGCGGCCACGGTGAAGGCCTGGGCGCTGGAGATCTCGCCCTGTTGGTTATCCACCTCGGCAAGGTTGTTCAGCACCAGCAAGGGGGCGTTGATCAGGCCCTGGCGGTTGCGCAGCAGGCCGTGGTTCAGGTCGAGGGTCAAGGCGCTTTTGCTGAACAGCTGGCCACCGTCCTGGGCCAGGCCAGTGATGCTGGCGACCAGTGCCTTTTCACTGGCGATGCGGCTGCCCTGGCCGTTGTTGAGCTGGCCGGCTTTCAGGTCGAGGCGATCACCGCTGAGCAGCTGTGCGCCTTGGCCGTTGTCGAAGGTCCCGGTGTCGAGCCTGGCCGCGCCCTTGCTGCTGAGCAGGCCGGCCTCGCCGTTATCGAGACTGCGGCTGGTGAGGGCCAACCCGGCGTCGGTGGTGATCGAGCCGTTGCGGTTGCGCAGTGCGCCGGCGCTGGCCAGGGTCAGGTCGGCAGCGCTGGAAAGCTTGCCAGTGCTATTGTCCAGGCTACCGACAGTGGCGCCCAGGCGCCCTTCGGCAGTAATCAGCCCTTGCTGGTTGGCCAGCCCGCCGGCCAAGCCAATGTCCAGGTTGCCGCCACTGACCAGGCGCCCGAGGCTGTTGTCCAGTTGCTGGCCAACCAGGGTCAGCGGGCCCGCAGCAGACAGCAGGCCGAGGTTACGGTTGATCACCTCGGCCATCTGCAGTTGCAGGTGGCTACCGGCAAGGACCTTGCCACTGTCGCTGTTGTCCAGACGGCTGCCTTGCAGCGTCACGCCTTTGCTGGTGGAGATCTCTCCGCCACGGTTGTCGATTTCGGCCACATTCAGCTGCAACGCGCTGGTACCGCCGACCAGGCCGTTGCTGCGGTTGTCGAGGCTGGTGCCGGTGAGCAGCAGGTCGCCCTGCGCGACCAGTTCGCCACCCTGGTTGATGATGCGGCCAAGCTGGGCCACCAGCGCGCGCTGGCTGGAAACCCTGCCGCCGCTGTTGTCCAGGCTGTCGCCCTCCAGGCGAAGCGGCCCGGCGGCGCTGAGCAGGCCGCCACGGTTGTCCAGCTGCTTGCCCTTGTAACTGAACGCCGCCAGGCTGTTCAGCAGCCCTTGCTGGCGATTGTCCAGCTGGTCGACATCCAGCCGCGCCTCCTGGCCTGCGCGCAGTTTGCCGGCGCGGTTGTCGAGTTTGCCGGCGCGCAGGTCGAGGCCACCCTTGACGTTGATCTCGCCTTGCTGGTTGTCCAGCAGCCCGGCGACCCGGGCAGCCAGGCCAGCATCGCCGACCAGGCTGCCGGCCTGGCGGTTGTCGAGGCTGGCGGCCTGCAGGTCGATCGCCCCGCCAGCGCCGAGCAAGCCCTGGCGATTGTCCAGGGCGTCAGCCAGGGCCACCTGCAGTGCCGCATCACCGGTCACCTGCCCTGCCCGGTTGTCCAGGCTGCCGCCCTTGAGGCTGGTGGTGCCGACGCTGGCAATCTCGCCGGCCTGGTTGTTGCTGGCACCTGCCACCTGCAGCGCCAGGTTTGCACGACTGGTCAGGGTACCTTGATGGTTGTCCAGGCTGGCGGCACGCACATCAACGCCACTTGCGGAAACCAGGCCGCCGGTGTTGTTCAGCGCCTGCTCCAACTGCACGGTCAGGTTCTGGTTGCCGAGCAGCTTGCCGAGGCTGTTGTCGAGGCTGCGAGCCACCAGTGCGAAGGCCTGGGCGCTGGAGATCTCGCCCTGGCGGTTATCCACGCTGTCGAGATTGCTCAGGGTCAGGCGCGGCGCATTGATCAGGCCGCCCTGGTTGTTCAGCTGCCCCTTGTTCAGGTCCAGGCTCAGTTCGCTGGCACTGGTCAGGCGGCCGCCATTATGCTGGTCGAGCCCGGCGACACTGGCGCGCAGCGCCTGGTTGCTGGCGATGCGTCCGCCATCGCTGTTGTTCACCTGGCCAGCCTCGAGGCTGAGGGTCTGCAGGCTGGTGAGCTGACCACCACGGTTATCCACCGCAGTGCTGGCCGTCAGGCCAAGGTGCTGGCCGGCGCGCAGTGTGCCGGCGGTATTGTCCAACTGGCCGACCTTGGCGTTCACGGTCGCGCCGTCGATCAGCCCGCCCTGGCCATTGAGCAGGCTCGAGGCAGTGATGTCGGCCTGGCTGCCACTGAGCAGGCGGCCGGCGCTGCGGTTGTCGAGGGTGCCGGCACTGGCGGCCAGTTGGCGCTGGCCAGCGAGGGTGCCGCCCTGGTTGTTCAGGCCTTGCCGCGCCGTCACGCTCAGGTCGCGGCTGGCCACAACGGTGTGGCCAAGGTTGTCGACCTGCGTGGCGTTCAGACGCACGTCGCCCGTGGCATTGCGGCTATTGTCGGCGTTGACGCCCGCTTCGATGATGCCCTGGTTGCTCAGGCGCCCACCGCTGTCGAGGCTGATGCGCTGCCCGGCAGCCAGTGCCTGGCGGTTGTTCAGGTCGCCCTGGGTGCGCACCTTCAGTTCGTTGCCGGCATACACCGCGCCCTGGGCATCGAGCTGGCCAGCCTTGATCGCTACCGAGCCCTTGGCGGCGATGGCCTCGGCCATACGCAACTGGCCGTTGGCATCGAGCTGGATGTCGCCGCCGCTGGCAATCAGCTTGCCGTCCAGCTTCACCCCCACGCCGGCCTCGGTGCCCACCAGTTTGATGGTGTTGGCGTACATGCCGCCCAATGCCGAGGAGTCAATGGCCAACTGCGGGGCCTGAGCCGGGTCGGCGCTACGGGCAGTGGCGGCCAGGCTGTGTGCATCCACGTCGTTGCTGCCGGCCACCAGCGCCAGCTGGCGGGCCTGGATCTCGGCGTTGATCCTGGCGCTGCGGGTAATGATTTCGAACTGGTCAACGTTGCTGGCGTTGAGCCCGGCACCTTCGATGGCGACACTGCCCTGCTCCACCTGGTAGCGCTGCAGTTGCCCGTTCTCGATCACCGGCTTGCCGGTGGTCAGCGTGGCCTTCGGCGTGTTGATGAAACCGCAGCCGTTGCAGGTGACGCCATAAGGGTTGGCGACGATGACATGGGCCGAGCGCCCGGCCACCTCGGTATAGCCCTTGAGCTGGCTCGGGTTGCCACCATTGACCTCGTTGAGGATGGTGCTCGCCGCACGGCCGCCGAGGTTGCTGTTGCCGAGAATGATGCCGCCCAGCTGGGTGGCCTGGGTGCGGTCGGTAGCGTTGTTGAGGATGACGCCTTGCTGGCCGACGTTGTAGTCACTGAACTTGTTGTGCGACAGCCCGGCAGCGCTGGGCGCAGCGATATTGACAATGGGCACGCCATTGCCGGCCTGGCCCAGGTGGGTGCCGCTGCCGTTGACCACGATGCCGTCGGCCATGGCCACCAGCGGCTGCCAGAACATCATGTTGGCCAGCATGAAAGCCAGCCCACGCCTGGACAAGCCCCAGAAGGTCTGGCGTGGTTGCAGGGCAGCCGAAGGCTGGCGGGCCAGGAAGGCGAATTGACGAACGTCCATGTCAGTACTCGGGAAAAACGGTGTTAAAGGAAGAAGTCCAGGCGGAAGTAGACCGGCGTTTCTCGCGCCTCGATGGCGGCGGGTCGCTCGAGCGAGTGGGCGAAGGTCACGCTGGCGGACAGGTGCTTGCCGCGGGCGAACAGCTCGAGCGCATCGCTGGACAGCCGGCCGCTTTGCCCGCTGTTGTAGCGATCATGGCGAATGGCGCCGACATCGTAGGCCAGGCCCAGGCCATACTCGCTCAGCACCGGCCGCAACCAGTCCCAGGCCACCGGCCGGCTCCAGCGCACATCGTTGCGCCAGTAATAGCCGCTGTCGCCATTGAGGCTCTGGTCCTTGTAACCCCGGATCGACGACTGGCTGCCCAGGCTCATGCGTTGCGGGCTGAACAGCAGGTCTTCGCTGCGTTGGCCGGTTACCAGGCTGCTGAACACCAGCGACTCCCCCCACAGCGTGAACGGCTGCAAGTAGCTGACCGTGGCGGTGTACTTGCGGTAGCGGGCGTTGGGCTGGCGCTTGCCGGTACTGCTGCGCTGGTCTTCGCGCTGGGAATCGAAGGCGCCGATGCCGTCCTGCATGCCCAGGTCGAAGTTGACGAAGGCGTTGCCGAGACGTCGCCCGTGGTTGATGCCGAACTGCGCTTCACTCAGGCGGTTGCTGCTGGTGTCCAGCTTGCTGTCTTCGATGAAGTTGTTGGTGCGCAGGTAACTCAGGCCGGTGTTGAGCGAAGTCTTGCTTTGGGCGTCGCGGTGGACCACCCGTTCCAGGCGCAGCTGGTGGTTCTGGCTGTCACCGGTCTGCTTGAAGTTGAACCCCGAAGCCTCGCCCAGCGAGCGGTACTCGCTCTGGCTATAGCTGTAGCTGAGGTTCCACCAGCCGAACGGCAGGTTGTAGTAGAGCATGGCGCTGTGCGAGGTTTTCTGGTGGTCGCTGATGGCATCGTGGCTGCCCCGCAGCATCAGCTGGTCGGCCAGGCCCAACGGGCTGTCCCATTCCAGGCTGCTGCCCCACTGCTGCTCACCGGTACTGCGCTGGCCGTCGTTGCTGCGCGACAGGCCCACGCGCCAGGGCTTTTGCGCGGTATTGCGCACGACCACCTCGCTGCCACCCACCGCTTTGCCCGGGGTCAACTCCATTTGCGCCTGATTGGAAGGCAGGCGGTTGAGCTGATCGACCATTTGCTCGATCTGGCGCAGGTCCAGCAGGTCGCCAACCCGGCCAGGAAAGCTCATGTCCAGTTCGCGCGCCGACAGCTTGCTGCCTGCTGCCGGTTTCAGGCCTTCCAGGCGGCCCTCCACCACGATGACTTTCAGGTGGCCGCTGGACAGGTCCTGCTGGGGCAGGTAGGCGCGGCTGGTGACCAGGCCTTTGTGGATGTAGAGGTCGGTAATGTCCTTGAGCAGCGCGTTGAGCTGCACGACACCCAGGCACTGGCGCAGATAGGGTTTGAGCAGGCGCTCGCGCTCCGAGGGAGAGAGCGCATCGGCGCCATCCAGCACGATATCGTTGATCGGAAAACAGCGGCTGTCGACGGGCTTGGCCGGTGCAACCGTTTCGGCGCCTTTGCCAGGCAGCTCCTTCAACTGTTGCAGACGCCGCTGCTGCTCTTCCAGCAGGCGGTTCTGGCGCTCGCGAATCAGGTCCTGGTCGCCGGGGGTGCCCATCGGCGCCGCACTGGCAGCACCCACGAAAATGGCCAACAGGGCGCATGCGAGCCGGCCAACGGCACGCGGGCTCAGGGAGGGGGAAAGCATGTTCGATCCTTCGAAACTAAGCAGTAGGGCGAAAAAACCGGTGATGCTATTAGGCCTTAAATCTGATATCAACCAGACATCGACGCATGGCATGACTTTCCTGTTCCAGGGTTTTACCTGCAGCCGCAAGCCGTTCGAGCCGGTAAGATGGTCATCCTTTAGAAAAGATGCGGGTTCCCATGTCCAACGACGCACCCATCGGCCCGGGCCGGCCCAAGGACCTGGCCAAGCGCGAGGCGATCCTCGAAGCGGCCAAGGCGCTGTTCCTCAGCCTTGGTTATGCCAACACCAGCATGGATGCGGTCGCTGCGGCGGCAGGTGTTTCAAAACTTACCGTGTACAGCCACTTCACCGACAAGCAGACGCTGTTCGGCTCAGCGGTCATGGCCACCTGCCAGATCCAGCTGCCCGACCTGCTGTTCGAGTACCCCGATGGCGCCCCGGTGGAAGAGGTGCTGCTGAGCATTGCCCGCGGCTTCCAGGCGCTGATCAGCAGTGACGAAGCAGTCAAGCTCTGCCGCCTGATCATGGCCCAGGGCAGCCTGGACCCGAGCTTCGGCGAGTATTTCTACGAAGCCGGGCCAAAGCGCGTGCTGACGGGGATGGAAGCGCTGCTGCGCGAGGCGCATGCGCGCGGGCTGTTGCATATCGACAACCCGCTGCGGGCGGCGGAGCACTTCTTCTGCCTGGTCAAGGGCGCCCCGGATTATCGCTTGCTGCTCGGATGTGCAAGGCCGCTGGAGGGCGATGAGGCCGAGGCGCATGTGCGCGAGGTGGTCGCGGTGTTCTTGCGGGCATTTCAACCCTGATACCACTGGGTTGCAGGGGCGGCCTTGCCGCGAAAGGGCTGCGAAGCAGCCCCGGCAATGTTTGTGGCGCAGCTGAAATCTGCGGGCCGCTGCGCGCCCCATCGCGACGCAGGGCCACTCCTGCAGGGCTATTGCAACCCGTGGGGTTCAGGCCTTCAGCGCCTTCTTCGGGTAAATGTCATACCGGCTCGACTTGCCCTCCAGGCTGTGGCTCGGTTTCGGCCCGTCGATGATCGGTGCCTTGCGTGGGCGCTTCACCACCACTCGGTGGCTGGCCAGCGCCAAGGCCGCTTCAAGCAGCGCCGGGGCGTCCAGGTCATCCCCCACCAATGGGCGGAATACGCGCATCTCCTTCTTCACCAATGCGCTCTTGTCACGGTGCGGGAACATCGGGTCGAGGTAGATCACCTGCGGCGCCTCCCCTTCCCAGGCACGCAGGCGCTCGATGGCATTGCCGGTCAGCAGGCGCATGCGCCCGACGATCGGCGCCACCTCTTCATCAGCCCGGGCCCGCGCCAGGCCGTCCTCCAGCAGCGCGGCGATCAGCGGCTGGCGTTCGATCAGGGTCATCTGGCAGCCCAGGCTGGCCAGCACGAAGGCGTCCTTGCCCAGACCGGCCGTGGCATCGAGCACCTGCGGCCGTACCCCCTGGGCAATCCCCACGGCCTTGGCGATCATCTGCCCGGTGCCACCGCCAAACTGGCGCCGGTGCGCAGCCTGGCCCTCGACAAAGTCCACCCGTACCGGCCCCGGTGCCTGCGGGCCCAACTGCTGGATCTGCAGGCCATCGACACCGACCTGTACGGCAAACCCGGCGGCCTCGTCCCGTAGCGGCAGGCCGAGGCGTTCGGCCCACGCCGCAGCTTGCCCCTCGAATTCCGCCGACAGTGCCTCGACCCGGATACCTGTGCCCTGCTCTTCCATCATTCACACCTGAAAATTGAACCCAGCCATTAAGGTATCGGCCATCACGGCCGATACAGGCAATATTCCGCTATTCTGCCAGAGCACAACGCGCGCGACTGCCCATGACAGATACTCTTCCCATCGGCCTGACCTACCTGTCGCCTGTCGGCAACTACAGTCAGCACAACACCCAGGCACTCGGGGGCGTCAGCCACCTGTGGCAGGATTTTTTTGCCCGGGCGATGGCCGAGCAGCAGGAAGAGCCAGCAGATAGCGTCAGCCAGTCGTTCGTCCGTCATGATCAGGACACAGGTGAACCCATCGGCGGTGCCCGTGCCCTGGCACTGATCGACGCGCAGCGGTCCTGCCCGGTGCAAGACACCGTGGTGGCCCCGCCCGAGCCCTTGTTCCTGCCCAAGGCCGAACTCGAAGCCAACCTGCTACCACCCGCCCCCGAGCCATTCAGCGCAGTCGAACTGATCGAGCAGCAACGTCAGCTGGATATCAGCAACAGCTGGCTACGCCCGGTGGTGATGAGCCAGGGCCAGCCGCTTGCCGAGCCTGGCCCGGGCCCAGCGCCACGGCCGTTGTTCCTGCCCATCGCCGAATTCGAGACCGACCTGCTGGACCCGGCACCCGAACCGTACGACGACAGCACCCTGGCCAAGCAGCAGACCGAGCTGGCGTTCGACCTGCACTGGGCGCGCCCGGTGGTGCTGAACAACGTGCGCGTGCACGCCTGATAGCCTGAGGCTAGCGGCAGATCTGCCAGCGCCCCATATCCAGGTGAAAGTGGTCGCGGTGCGCCGCGTTGTAGTCTGGCCCCAATACCGTGCTGAAACTGTCGCAGGCCGCCTGCTGGACCTCGCGCAGGAAGTCCGCCTTGCGCCCGCCCGCCTGCCAGTCACGCGCCAGCACGATACGCTGACCGTCCTGTAGGCGAAAACCGCTGATATCCAGGGCGTTGGCCGTGGCGTGCTGGCTCAGGCTGCCCTGTTTGCGATGGTACAGGTTGCGGCAGGCAAAACTGCCCAGGTGATCGACCTGGGTTACCGGCTGGCCCAACACCCGCTGCGCCACTGGCTGCAAGCCGTGCTGCTCGAACAGCGCGTAGGCCACTGCCTGCGGGCAACTGGCGAGGAAGCTGCTACTCAGCCGCGCCTGGCCGCCTTCGATGCGCCATACATTGTGCAGCGGGCAGACGGCCGCTGGAGAGCTGTCGGCTTGCGCACGGTAGCGCAGGCGGCTGGTTGACAGCGCCTGGCGACACAGTAGCGGGTCATCTCGCAGGCGTGACAGCTTGTACGGGGTGAGCAGGTTGGGCGGCTGGCGCACGTCCAGCGGAGCCCAGGGGTTCCACACCGGCGGCGGACGCCAGCCGAAGTGCCAGGCCAGGCCGGCCAGTGCCAGCAGGCCGACCAGCAGCGTCGGCACGACCCGCATCAGCGGCGGAACAGCTCGTTGAGCTGGGCGAACGGCAAGGCCTGGTCAGCGTAGCCGAACGTGCCCTCTTGGCGAATTTCCAGCGCGGCCCGGTGCAAAGCCCCCAGCGCGGCGCGGGCCAGCGACGAGCCGACACTGATGCGGCGTACACCGAGGTCCTGCAGCTGGTTGACGCTCAATGGCACGCCTGGCATGCCCATCAGCACGTTGACCGGCCGTGGCGCAACGGCTTGCACCACCGCACGGACTTCCTCGACAGTGCGCAGCCCGGGCGCATAGAGCACATCGGCGCCGGCTTCGGCATAGGCCTGCAGGCGCCGGATGGTGTCGTCCAGGTCCAGGCGGCCGTGCAACAGGTTCTCGGCCCGCGCGCACAGGGTGAACGGGAACGGCAGGCTGCGCGCGGCGTGCACAGCTGCGCGCACACGCTCTACCGCCTGCCCGAGGTCATAGATCGGCCTATCGCTACGGCCACTGGCATCTTCGATGGAACCGCCCACCAAGCCCACTTCGGCAGCGCGCAGAATGGCCTGGGCGCAATCTTCCGGCAGGTCGCCAAAGCCGTTTTCCAAGTCCGCCGCCACCGGCAGTGCCGTGGCATCGACGATTGCGCCAGCATTGCCCAGCGTATCGTCCAGGCTCAAGGCGCCTTCGGCATCGGGCCGGCCCAGGCTGAAAGCCAGACCGGCGCTGGTGGTCGCCAGCGCTTCGAAGCCCAGGCTGGCCAGCAACTTGGCAGAGCCGGCATCCCACGGGTTGGGGATGACGAAAGCACTGTCACGCTCATGCAGTGCCTTGAAGGCTTCGGCTCGCAGGGTTTGCACATCCATGGTTCAACCTCCGGCAGTCAGGAGCGCTCATAGTAGCCCCAGTTGTTCGACCTCGGGCGCACGCGGCAATTCCGGCAGTGCGGCAAGCCCGGGCAGGCGGCGCATCAGGCGATGGTGAAAATGCTGGGCCAGGGCAGCGGCCAGACGGTTGTCCGAAGTGTGCAGGAAGATGTACGGGCTGCGGCCTTCCTCGATCCAACCGGCCACCTTGTCCACCCAAGGGGTGAGAAACGCCTCGTTGGCCTCCAATTGCGGATGGCCGATGAAGCGCACCTGGGGGTGCTGGCTGAAAGCTGCGGGGCGTGGCGGTACCCTGGGCTTTTTCGCTTGCGCATGCAGCACTGCCGGGTCGCGCGAGGTGCAGCTGAACAGCGCACGCGGGTCCAGGCAGATGCGCTCCACGCCACGCTCGTGCAGGAGGCGGTTGAGCAGCCGCTCTTCTTCACCCTTGGCAAAGAAGGCCTGATGGCGCACTTCCACCGCCACCGGCACCACAGCCTCATCGAGAAACTGGCAAAGTTCGCCCAGCCGCGCCGGGCCGAACTGGGCCGGCAACTGTAGCCAGTACGGCGATACACGCGGCCCCAGCGGGGCCATCAGGCGGGTAAAGGCGAAGGCGGGTTCGAGTTGCTCGCGCAGGTCGCCGGCGTGGCTGATATCCCGGGGAAACTTGGCGGTAAAGCGGAAATGCTCGGGCATCACCTGCGCCCAGCGGGCGATGGTGCCAGGGGCCGGGCGCGCATAGAAGGTGGTGTTGCCCTCGACGGCGTTGAACACCTGGCTGTACAAGCCAAGCATTTCATTGCTGTTGGCGTCGGCGGGGTACAGGTAGTCACGCCAAGCGTTTTCGCTCCAGGACGGACAACCGAGAAAATAAGGCAGGGGGGATGGCGTCATCCCTCAAATGTACAGGTCCAGCCCCAGTACTTCCATGTCCCAGTCGGTAAAACCGGCGGTGCTCAGGTAGCTGGCCAGCGCCGTGGCGGTGCGACGGTCGCGCGCACGGGGGAAGATCATGTCCTGCTGGCGGGCCGGCAGGCCACCGCTGCGACGGCGCGCAGTGGCTTCCTGAGGCGTGGCTTCAGCCTCTTCGACCAGCTCGGCATCGTCGATGGCCTCGTCACGTACCGCAGCCTTGCGCGGCGTGCGCTTGATCGGGTAGGACTGCGGGGTAAAACCGTCGATACGCATGGCATCAGCACTCAGGATCGATGATGGCAATTTAGCAGCATCAGGCATCCATCGCTAATGCTCGAGTGATAACTGGACCACAGATCGCGCAAAAGGTTTTCGGCTGTCGGCGCTAACCGACGAACAGCACTCAGAATTTTTTCGGCGTCGCCACGTTGTCGCGCAGGTACACCGGTTGCGCCTGCTCGGCGGCGATCGCCTCACCGCGCGCCCAGGCGAAGCTGGCCAGGCTGAGAATATCCACGGCATTGGGCAGGGCACTGGCATTGCTGGCCGCCACTTGCACTGCCAGGCGCTCGGCATAGCCCCAGCCGGTGCCGGCACCGAACCAGTCGCCACTGCTGCCTGCCGGCAGCGCCACCTGCTCGGGTGGCAACACCGCCTCGCGGCCAACCAGGCGCATTTCGCCCGCCGTGGCCTGGTAGCAACCCCAGTACACCTCGTCCATGCGCGCATCGATGGCGGCAGCCACCTGCTGCACGCCTTGCTCGCGCAAGGCGCCCTGGGCCAGGGCGGCCAGGTTGGACACCGGCAACACCGGGCGCTGCAGGGCGAAGGCCAGGCCCTGGACCACGCCAATGGCGATACGCACACCGGTGAACGCACCCGGGCCGCGGCCAAAGGCGATGGCATCCAGCGCATTCAGGGCCACGCCAGCGTCAGCCAGCAACTGCTTGATCATCGGCAGCAGCTTCTGCGCATGCATGCGCGGGATCACCTCGTAATGGCTGGTTACCTTGCCGTCATGCAGCAGCGCGACGGAACAGGCTTCGGTGGCGGTGTCCAGGGCCAGCAGGGTGGTCATCGAACAGGTTTCCAGGTGCGAAGAAAAAAGAGCGGCAGTATAGAACAGTGGCGGCGTCGTGTCCCTAAAGGGCCGCTGTGCGGCCGAAAACGACCACGGCCCGCAAGCGGGCCGTGGTCGGGGGCGTCAGGCGCTGATCAGCTCAGGGCTGCCAGGACCTTGGCGGTGATGGCTTCGACCGAGCCAACGCCTTCGATGTGGCTGTACTTCGGCTTGCCACCATTGGCAGCCGACAGCTTCTGGTAGAAGTCCACCAGCGGCTTGGTCTGGCTGTGGTAGACCGACAGGCGATGGCGAACGGTTTCTTCCTTGTCGTCGTCGCGCTGGATCAGGTCTTCGCCAGTCTCGTCGTCCTTGCCTTCCACTTTCGGCGGGTTGTACTGAATGTGGTAGGTGCGGCCCGAGGCCAGGTGCACGCGACGGCCAGCCATGCGGCCGACGATTTCCTCGTCGTCCACGGCGATTTCGACCACGGCGTCGATGTCGACACCAGCAGCGACCATGGCTTCGGCCTGCGGGATGGTGCGTGGGAAGCCGTCGAACAGGCAGCCCTTGGCGCAATCAGGCTGGGCGATGCGCTCCTTGACCAGGCTGATGATCAACTCGTCGGAGACCAGCTGGCCGGCATCCATGACTTTCTTCAGTTCCAGGCCCAGCGGGGTACCGGCCTTGACGGCGGCACGCAGCATGTCACCGGTGGAAATCTGGGGGATACCGAACTTCTCGGTGATGAACTTTGCCTGAGTACCTTTACCGGCCCCGGGAGCTCCCAGCAGAATTACGCGCATCTCGTGCTCCTCAAATTTTTTTATGAAATTCAATGGATTCGGCGACCAGGGCCAAGTCCGGAAAATCGGGTATGACCATAAATCGGTCAGAAGGCTGCTCAAGATACACAGCGCCCGGCAGCCAGACAAGCGTCCCAAAGTTGCAGGAATGCGCCACCTATGGCTTGCCTGGCTGGCGGTTGCGCCCGGCGCAACCGCCCTCCTCGTGCAGCTGCATGCCATGCCTGGCATGCACCCGGGATACCCTGCGCCGGCCCTCAGCCGGTATTGCGCAGGCCCGCCGCGATCCCCGCCACGGTGACCAGCAAGGCCTGCTCCAACGGGCTGTCCAGAGCGGCTTCGCGGCTGCGCGAGCGGGCCAGCAACTCGGCCTGCAGGCGATGCAGTGGGTCCAGGTAGGTGTTGCGCAGGCGGATGAATTCCAGCGTCTCGGGGCTGTGCGCCAGTAGCACCGGCTGCCCGGTCAGGCCCAGCACCACCTGGCACGACTGCGACAATAGGTCGCGCAGGTGCGCGCCCAACGGCAGCAAGTGCGGTTGCACTAGACGTTCGTCGTAGGCTTCGGCGATCTGCGCATCGGCCTTGGCCAGCACCATCTCGAGCATGTCGATGCGGGTACGGAAGAATGGCCATTGCTCGCGCATCTGCGCCAGCAGTTCGCCCTGCCCCCGGGCCAGGGCGTTGCTCAGTGCCGTTTCCCAGCCCAGCCAGGCCGGCAGCATCAGGCGGGTCTGGGTCCAGCCGAAGATCCACGGGATCGCCCGCAGGCTTTCGATGCCCCCGGCGCGACGCTTGGCCGGGCGACTACCCAGCGGCAGGCGCCCGAGTTCCTGCTCCGGCGTCGCCTGGCGGAAGTACTCGACGAAATCGGGGTTGTCGCGCACCACGCTGCGGTAGGCCTTGACGCCATCGGCGGCCAGCTGGTCCATCACCTCGCGCCAGGCCGGCTGTGGCGGCGGCGGTGGCAACAAAGTGGCTTCGAGCACGGCGGCCAGGTACAGGTTCAGGTTCTGCTCGGCGATGCCCGGCAAACCGAACTTGAAGCGGATCATCTCGCCCTGCTCGGTAGTGCGGAACCGCCCCGCCACCGACCCCGGTGGCTGCGACAGGATGGCCGCATGGGCCGGGCCGCCACCGCGGCCAACCGTGCCGCCGCGGCCGTGGAACAGCAACAGCTCGACCTGGTGCTCGGTGCAGATGCGTACCAGCTCTTCCTGGGCCCGGTACTGCGCCCAGGCCGCTGCGGTGGTCCCGGCGTCCTTGGCCGAGTCGGAATAGCCGATCATCACTTCCTGCGGCCCGCGCAACCCGGCGCGATAGCCCGGCAGGCCGAGCAGGCGCTGCATCACCGGGCCGGCGTTGTCGAGGTCGGCCAGCGTCTCGAACAAAGGCACCACGCGCATGGGCCGGGTGAGGCCGGCCTCCTTGAGCAACAGTTGCACCGCCAGCACATCCGAAGCGGCACCCGCCATGGAGATGACGTAGGAACCCAGCGAGGCCGCCGGCGCGGCGGCGATTTCCCGGCAGGTGGCCAATACCTCGGCGGTGTCCGCCTGTGGCCGGAAATGGGCCGGCAGCAGTGGCCGGCGGTTGTTCAGCTCGGCCTGGAGAAACGCGATGCGCTGCTCTTCATCCCAGTCGGCATAACGGCCCAGGCCCAGGTAGTCGGTTATTTCGCTCAGCGCATCACGGTGGCGGGCCGCGTCCTGGCGCACGTCCAGGCGGCCGAGGAACAGGCCGAAGGTCACGGCGCGGCGCAGGCAATCGAGCAGCGGGCCTTCGGCAATCACCCCCATGCCGCATTCGTGCAGGGATTGGTAGCACAGCTCCAGCGGCGCGATCAGGTCGCGGTTGTCCACCAGCACGTCGGCACCGGCCGGTTGGCTGCCGGCCAGGGCCGCATGCGCCCAGGCCCGGGTTGCCCGCAGGCGCTCGCGCAACTGCTTGAGCACGGCCCGATACGGTTCGGCGCTGTCGCCCACCCGCTCGCGCAGGGCCGCGTTGGCCTGCTGCATGGACAACTCCGAGGCCAGTGCATCGATGTCGCGCAGGAACAGGTCGGCGGCCATCCAGCGCGCCAGCAACAGCACCTCGCGGGTGACCGCTGCCGTCACGTTGGGGTTGCCATCACGGTCGCCGCCCATCCAGGAAGCGAAGCGGATCGGCGCGGCTTCCAGCGGCAGGCGCAGGCCGGTGGCCTCCAGCAGGGCCTTGTCGACCTTGCGCAGGTGGCTGGGGATGGCATGCCACAGCGAATGCTCGATCACCGCGAAGCCCCACTTGGCCTCGTCCACCGGCGTCGGCCGGGTGCGGCGGATTTCCTCGGTATGCCAGGCTTCGGCAATCAGCCGGCGCAGGCGCTCGCGCACCTGCTGGCGTTCGCTCGCGGTCAGGTCGCGGTGGTCCTGGGCGGCCAGCTGGCCGGCGATCGCGTCGTATTTCTGGATCAAGGTGCGGCGCGCCACTTCGGTGGGGTGCGCGGTGAGCACCAGCTGGATATCGAGCTTGGCCAACTGCCGGGCCAATGCATCGTTACTGTGGCCCGCCTGTTTCAGGCGCGCCAGCAACTCGGGCAACACCCGGGCTTCGAACGGCTCGGGCTGGTCGGCATCGCGGCGGCGGATCAACTGGTACTGCTCGGCCATGTTGGCCAGGTTGAGGAACTGGTTGAAGGCCCTGGCCACCGGCAACAGGTCTTCTTCGGCCAGGTCGGCCAGGGTCGAACTCAGTTGCTCGGCAGCGCCTCGGCGGTCGGCCTTGGCGCTGTGGCGGATGTCCTCGATCTTCTGCAGGAACGCCTCGCCATGCTGCTGGCGAATGGTTTCGCCTAGCAGTTCACCCAGCACATGGACATCTTCTCGCAAACGCACATCGATATCGGTCATTGGCCTTTTCTCCGCCGCGGCTGTGGGACCTCTTCTGCTGAAGAGTGCCCACAGCCGGACGCCAATGGCAAGCCGTGGTCAGCCAAAGCAAACTAAAGTGAAAGCACAGCACTCCCAAGCCATGCAGACCAGCAGGCGTAAACAGAGGCCATCATGAAAATCCGTGAACTTGCCCAGCACTGGGAACAGAATGCCGCCGGCCCCCTCAGCCGCACCGGCCATGTCTTGCACCTGGACCTGGAATCCGAAGCGCGCCTGGCCGCGCTGATCGACATGTACCCCAAGCGTACTGCGGAGGAACTGCTCGGCGAACTGGTCGCTGCGGCCCTGGAGGAGCTGGAAGCCAGCTTCCCTTATGTGCAAGGCCGGCAGGTCATCGCCACCGACGAGGAAGGCGACCCGCTGTACGAGGACATCGGTCCTACCCCGCGCTTCCTCTCCCTGTCGCGGCAGCATCTGCACGACCTGAGCAACCCCGCCGCCGACAGCGAAAAATGATCCCCTGCGTTCTGTTCCGGGCCCGGCAAGGCCCGGAATACCGCGCCAGTAGCGGAAAGTTCCGGTCATGCGAGCACTGACCGATCAGTCAGAAATAGTTGCCTGAAAACGGCACTTTTTTCTGAACTATCCGAAAAACGACCCAGTCACAGCCAATAGCCATCACGCTAAAACCCTGCACACCGTTGTGCACCGTTGAACTGAAGCGCGCGGGGGTCAGGGAATAGCGATGGACTGCTACGGACAACGTCGTAAACAGGAGTGATCCAATGGAACTGACCACCAAGAAAACCCGCATTTGCAAACCGTCATCCACGCAGGTGCGCGGGTTCAGGCTGGCCGCGCTGGCCCTGGGCAGTAGCCTGGTCCTGGCCGGCTGTGCAGGCAACCCGCCGACCGAGCAGTATGCGGTGACCCAGTCTGCCGTGAACTCTGCCGTCAGCGCTGGCGGCACCGAGTTTGCCGCCGTGGAAATGAAGGCGGCCCAGGACAAGTTCAAGCAGGCCGAAATCGCCATGCACGACAAGAAGTACGACGAAGCCAGGCGCCTGGCCGAGCAGGCCGAGTGGGACGCCCGCCTCGCCGAACGCAAGGCTCAGGCGGCCAAGGCCCAGAAGGCCGTGCAGGATGCCCGCCAGGGCGTTCAGGACGTACGTGAGGAAGGCCTGCGCAGCGCTCAGTGAGCCCTGCCCCGCCAACCTCTGCCTTCGCACACGATCAAAGGATGAACACTATGCGCAACCACGTCATGATTCCCGCCCTGCTGGCCCTGAGCGTCGGCCTTGCCGCCTGCTCGCACGACCCGAATGCCAACCTGGAAGCGGCCCGCAGCAACTTCTCCGCGCTGCAGAGCGACCCACAGTCGAGCAAGGTCGCGGCGCTGGAAACCAAGGACGCCCAGGACTGGCTGAACAAGGCCGACAAGGCCTACATGGAGCGTGAGGACGAGCAGAAGGTCGACCAGCTGGCCTACCTCACCAACCAGCGTGTCGAGGTGGCCAAGCAGACCATCGCCCTGCGTACTGCCGAAGGCGAGCTGAAAAACGCCTCGGCCCAGCGTGCCCAGGCCAAGCTGGATGCCCGCGACGCGCAGATCGCCAAGCTGCAGGAAAGCCTCAATGCCAAGCAGACCGACCGCGGCACCCTGGTCACCTTCGGCGATGTGCTGTTCGACTTCAACAAGGCCGAACTCAAGAGCAACGCCTACCCGAACATCACCAAGCTGGCGCAGTTCCTCCAGGAAAACCCGGAGCGCAAGGTGATTGTCGAGGGGTATACCGACAGCGTCGGCTCGGCCAACTACAACCAGACCCTGTCCGAACGCCGCGCCAACAGCGTGCGCATGGCGCTGGTGCGTGCCGGCGTCGATCCGGCGCGCATCGTTTCCCAGGGTTATGGCAAGGAGTATCCGGTCGCGGACAACTCGAGCAACTCGGGGCGTGCGCAAAACCGTCGCGTGGAGGTGACCATCTCCAACGACAACCAGCCGGTGGCCCCGCGTTCGGTGAGCCAGGTACAGCAGTAAGGCTGCCTACCTGAACTGACAAGCCCCGCGATCGAAGCGGGGCTTTCTTTTGCCTGAACTGGCCTCTTCGCGGGCGCGCCCGCTCCCACAGGTACGGCGCCAGTTTCGAGCTTTGCGCGATCGCTGTGGGAGCGGGCGTGCCCGCGAAGAGGCCAGCACAGGCAATGAAGTTCTAGGATCACTGCACCTGCTGCGGGGTTTCCTCGCCCATGCAACGCACCGCGCGCTTGCGGTTGTCGACCAGCACGCCGGTCAGGCCTTTCTGCTGGGTGTCGAACAGCACCAGCACCCCGTCCACGCACTGCGCCACCTGCGCTGCCGGGTCCAGCGAAACCTTGTAGTCCTCGCCCGGGATGGTCTTGAGCATGGTGAAGTCCTGCAGCAACAGGGCATCTTCGGGCTTGGCGAAATGCAGGTAACCGTAGTACCACAGGGCCCCCACCGTCACGATGATGCTGCCGATGCCGGTCAGGATCAGCGGGATGGCGTTGCGTTCTTCACTCATTGCTTGTTGTTCTCGTCAGGGTAGTTGGGCACTTCGGCCAGCCGCCGCAGGCCGTTGAAATGGGCAGGGTCGTCGAGGAAACGCAGCATCACCTGGCGCCAGGTCGGGTCGGCGAAGGTCTGCACGTGGCCCCCGCGCGTCAGTTGCAGCACCCGTGGTGGTGGCGCGTGCTGGTACAGGCGAATACCGTTGTCCAGCGGCACCAGGGTGTCGTCGATACTGTGGAAGAACAGCTTGGGCGGGCTGCGCAACTGCTCGATCGAGTGAATCGCGCTGTCGCCATCCGGCACCAGCCACGACAGCGGCACCTGCAACGGCCAGGTCATCCAGGAGGTGCTGAGGGCAAAGCGCCCGACCGCCCGGTAGCTGGCCGGCACGCCATCGAACACCAGGGCGCTGAAGCGCTGGCGCTGTTCAGGATGTGCCGCCAGGTAGTGGATGGCCATCGCCCCGCCCAGGCTCTGCCCCAGCAGCACCAGCGGCTGGCCCTGGACCTCCGGCGCCTGGTCCAGCCAGGCCATGGCCGCCGCAATGTCCTGGTACACCTCAGGCAGGCTCGGCTCGCCCTGGGACAGGCCATAGCCGCGATAGTCGATCATCAGCACCTGGTAGCCCTGCTCCGGCAGCCAGTAGCTGCCGCCAAGGTGCCCAGGCAGGTTGCCACCGTTGCCATGCAGGTGCAGCACCGTGCCCTTGACCGCGACCCCGGCCTTGGCCGGCAACCACCAACCGTGCAAGCGGATACCGTCGGCCGTGGTCAGGCTGATATCACGGTACTCGAGCCTGGCCCGCTCGGGTGTGAATGGCTGGCCACGCTCGGGATAGAACAGCAAGCTGCTGCACCCCCCCAGCACCAGCACGGCCAGGCCCAGGGCCAGCAGGCGGCAGCACTCAGAGAATGTTCGCGTAGTCGGCTTCAATACGGTCCAGGCTCAGGTGGTTGAGGAAGTTGGAGAAACACATCCAGGCTGACAGCGCGTTGAGGTCACGGAACTGCTCGGGCAGGTACTTGGGCGGCTCGACCAGGCCCTCCTCGACCAGCTGGCGCAGGGTGCGCATGTCTTCCAGGGTGGTCTTGCCGCAGAACAGCAGCGGAATCTGCTCGAGCTTGCCCTTCTTCACGGCCAACTGAATGTAGTTGTAAACCATGATGAAGCCCTTGAGGTAGGACAAGTCCTTGGTAAATGGCAGGCCGTTGGGCACCGAGCCGCGGAACACGCGGCTGGCGTTGCTGTAGCTTTGCGCCATTTCGAAGCCCTGCTCACGGAAGAAGCCGTACACCTGCATGAAGTCGGCGCCCTCCTCGACCATGTGGATGGCGCGGGTGCGGTTGGTGAGCTTGCGCAGGCGGCTGGGGTATGAAGCGAAGGCGATCACTTCCATGAGGATGGCCAGGCCTTCCTGGGTCACCGTCGACGAGGGTGGGCCCTTGGCCAGGAAGGTACAGATCGGCTGGTTCAGGCCATTGAGCGTGGTGCCCACGTGCACCAGCCCTTCGTGCACCTCCAGGGCGCGTACGTCACGGGCATTGAACATGGCGTCGGCGCGTACCTTGATGTAGTCCGCCCCGGCCGCGGCGTCAGCGACGATACCGTCGGACTCGAACACGCGGATGGTTTCCTCCGCTTCGCCGAACACCTTGTTCAGCCGGCGCTGGAGGATGGCCACGGCTTCCTTGGCAGTGAGGTTCTTCGGTTCGTCCTTGAGGTCACCAAGGCCATCGATGTTGTTCAGGTAGTCCGACAGCATCAGGCCCAGGTCGGCCAGGGTCGGATCACCGGCGTGGAAGGCATCCGAGGCCGCGCCGTACAGCTCCTGGGAAATCAGGCCGAAGTCTTCGGTGCCGCGCGCCTCGAGCATGCGGATCACCATGCGGTACTCGCGGCACATGCGCTTCATGATCTGCCCGACCGGGTTGAACTGGCCAAGCTGGCGGATGATGTCGCGCTCGATGCCCTGGAACTCGGCCTTGACCGCACTGGAATCGAACGACAGCGGGCGCGACTGATAGTAGGCATGGTCGACCGCCGGCGGCTCCTTGCCCTTGGCCTTAAGGAAGCCCTGGCGAATGTTGTCGTCCCACTTCACCGCATCCAGGACCCGGATCGGGGTCTGCGCCGCGACGATACGGTCGGACAGGGCGCGGATGGTTTGCTGGTATTCGTCCACCGGGGACTCCTTACTAGTACAAGAAACCTGTGCCGGCCTCTTCGCGGGCTTGCCCGCTCCCACAGGAACGGCGCCACAGTCAAGATCAGCGCTGTACCTGTGGGAGCGGGCAAGC
>NZ_JATAAG010000069.1:338282-339657 GCF_030341915.1 Pseudomonas sp. BCRC 81390
AACCGCGCCACTTCGACGAACAGGTCGGAGTTGGCCGGGTCGTCCAGGTAGGCCAGTACCCGCGCCGCCGGGCTGTCAATCAGCACGCCGTCACCGTTGTCTTCCGGCACTTCGGTACTGCGCCCGATCAGCTCCTTCTTGTCCACCGCCTGCTGCACCTGCTCGACATCCAGGTTGTAGATCACCAGTTCCTTGCCATCGACGATATCGAAACCGCCGATGAGGAAGTTGCCACCCAGGCGCTTGGGCACGCCAGCCGACAGGTACCAGCGGTTGCCGTGGCGCGACACGGTGAACACGTATTCCTCGGGGGCCTTGCCCTTGGCCGTGGCCACCGCCTTGTAGGCATCACCGCCACTGCGGCTGATCACCAGCTTCAATGGCTCGCCCCAGGCATCCTTGCTGCTCCACTTGCCGAGCAGCGCCTTGGGCGCCGCCTGGTTGCTGGGCAACGGCTCGTGGAAGGTCACCAGACAACCGCCCAGCAGCAGGAATGACAGCGTCAACAGCACCATACGCCAGGCTTTCATCAGGTTCTCCTTGAAAAGTCAGTCTCGGCTCACGCCGATGCCAGCACCAGCTGCAGGTATCGGGTAAGCATAGCGAGCATCTGCCCATCGGCTTGCGCGTTCGCGTCCTTGAGCAGGCCCTGATATTCCATCTGCTCGATAATCGCCGTCAACATTTGGGCGTCCTGTTCCGGTTGCCGAGAGCCGACCACTTGCAGCAATTGCCGGGTGCCATGCAACAGGATCTGGTCGTGGGCGCACACCAGTTCGGCCAGCCGCGGGCACAGCAGCGCCTCCTGGCGGAAGGCCTGCTCGGCGATCAGGTAGTCGCGGCGATTCAACAGCTGGCGTTGCACGTAGTCGGCGGTCATGCGCGCCACTTCGTCGGCCAGCCGTGCCCGCGCCTGCGGGCTGCCGTCGCCCTGGGCGAGCAACTGGCGCAACACCACCTCGGTGTTGGCCCACAGCTTGGCCATGTAGGCGGCGCTGCGCTCGACGTACTGGGCGAAGGTATCGGTGAGCAGGTCCTCGATATCCTTGAAGTAATAAGTGGTGGCCGACAATGGCACGCCAGCCTCGGCGGCCACCGCGCGGTGGCGCACCCCGCGCACGCCGTCGCGCACGACGATGCGCATGGCGGCGTCGAGGATCAGCTGGCGGCGCTGTTCGCTGCCTTGGCGGGCAGTCTTGCGGCCCTGGTATTGCACGCTTTCGGCGACGGCGGTGGCGATGCCGGCGGCGCCCTGGTGAGGCATTGCGGGTGTCACGGGGGTACCTCATGGACAGTGTTTCGTCTGTACCGGCCTCTTCGCGGGCGCGCCCGCTCCCACAGGGGCCCCACAACAGTCACGAGCTGTGGGAGCGGG
>NZ_JATAAG010000070.1:0-229 GCF_030341915.1 Pseudomonas sp. BCRC 81390
AGTGAACCAGTACCGTGAGGGAAAGGCGAAAAGAACCCCGGAGAGGGGAGTGAAATAGAACCTGAAACCGTATGCGTACAAGCAGTGGGAGCCTACTTTGTTAGGTGACTGCGTACCTTTTGTATAATGGGTCAGCGACTTATATTCAGTGGCGAGCTTAACCGAATAGGGGAGGCGTAGCGAAAGCGAGTCTTAATAGGGCGTTTAGTCGCTGGGTATAGACCCGAAA
>NZ_JATAAG010000071.1:0-268 GCF_030341915.1 Pseudomonas sp. BCRC 81390
CAGGTCGTGGGCCAGTGCCTGGTTGATGTTTACCGTGAAGGTCGGTTTGACGTTCTCAGCCACCGAAGGCTGGTCGGCAGTGATGGTGACCTTGACCAGATCGCCTTCGTTGCCAGGCGTACCCGGTTCGTCGGTGACCGTGGTGCTGACCGGGGTCTTGTCCAGGGTCAGCTGCTCGAACTTGCCGACATCGGTGCCGCTGACCGAAGCGATCGACTTGATCACCGGGTCGTTGGCGCCTGCGTAGACGTTGTCCGGAGCGGTGACC
>NZ_JATAAG010000072.1:0-259 GCF_030341915.1 Pseudomonas sp. BCRC 81390
CTATGGCCCCGTATTCTACGGCTGAACCATGTAATGGTAGGTCTGGGCAGATTTGAACTGCCGACCTCACCCTTATCAGGGGTGCGCTCTAACCAACTGAGCTACAGACCTATAACAGGGTCGCGTTACAACATCGTCTTTTACAATGAATCAAGCAATTCGTGTGGGAGCTCATCAGCAGGCTGATGTCGTCGATTAAGGAGGTGATCCAGCCGCAGGTTCCCCTACGGCTACCTTGTTACGACTTCACCCCAGTCAT
>NZ_JATAAG010000073.1:0-429 GCF_030341915.1 Pseudomonas sp. BCRC 81390
GAAGGTCGGTTTGACGTTCTCAGCCACCGAAGGCTGGTCGGCAGTGATGGTGACCTTGACCAGATCGCCTTCGTTGCCCGGCGTACCCGGTTCGTCAGTGACAGTGGTGCTGACCGGGGTCTTGTCCAGGGTCAGTTGCTCGAACTTGCCGACGTCGGTGCCGCTGACCGATGCGATCGACTTGATCACCGGGTCGTTGGCGCCTGCGTAGACGTTGTCCGGAGCGGTGACCGTGACCGAACCGGTCGTGCCATTGGCCGGCACGGTAATGGTTTTGCCGTCGCTCAGCGTGAAGGTCAGTGCCGAGTGGTTGTTGATCGGCAGACCGTCTTTGTTGGTCAGGGTCACGGTGTAAGTAATTACGCCGCCTTCGGTAACCGAAGGAGTCGCAGTCAGCTTGGCCACCACTTCGTCAGTGGTGTCGGTGAC
>NZ_JATAAG010000074.1:0-338 GCF_030341915.1 Pseudomonas sp. BCRC 81390
CCAAGCAATCTGGTTATACTGTGAAGACGACATTCGCCGAAAATTCGCATGTTGCTCTTTCGAGCAGAACTCACAAATTTTACCTTAGCCTGATTAACCAGCAGTGAAACTGGCTATCAGTCTATATCTATCACATATCCGAATTTTTAAAGAACGATCTGACAAAAGCCAGAAATCAACATTCGAAGCGAATGCTCATTTCTGAGTTTGATCAAGTGCAACACTTCACAACAGCAGAAAGTGGTGGAGCCAAGCGGGATCGAACCGCTGACCTCCTGCGTGCAAGGCAGGCGCTCTCCCAGCTGAGCTATGGCCCCGTATTCTACGGCTGAACCATG
>NZ_JATAAG010000075.1:0-285 GCF_030341915.1 Pseudomonas sp. BCRC 81390
CCACGACCTGGTCGTGACCCTGAGCAACAACGCCCAGGTCACCATCAAAGCCGGCCAGACCAGCGCAGCGTACGAGCACGCGGCACAGGGCGATGACGTCTACAAAGACTCGGGCGAAGTCAGCCTGGGTATCAAGTCCGCTGTGGACGTCGATGGTCGTACCTTCGAAAACCTGCAGCTGGGCGGTGCGGCCAAGGTTCAGGTCACCGACACCACTGACGAAGTGGTGGCCAAGCTGACTGCGACTCCTTCGGTTACCGAAGGCGGCGTAATTACTTACACCGT
>NZ_JATAAG010000076.1:0-242 GCF_030341915.1 Pseudomonas sp. BCRC 81390
TTGGCCGACTGGGTGGTGCCGGTGCCGACGTTGCCGGCCAGGTCGGCGATGCCGCTGTTGTTCAGGCTGATGACGTTGCTGGCATCCTGCACCGCCAGCGCCGGGGTAAAGGTCGCGGTCCAGGTGATGCCGCCGTCGCTGCTGGCCAGGTTGGCCAGGGTGCCGTTCTGCGCGCTGAGGTCGGCCAGGTCGAGGCCGTTCACCGCTTCGCTGAAGGTGATGGTGACCTGGGTCGTCTCGCC
>NZ_JATAAG010000077.1:0-258 GCF_030341915.1 Pseudomonas sp. BCRC 81390
GACGTTGTCTGGTGCAGTGACACTAGTGCTGCCGGTGGTGCTGTTCGCCGGAACGGTGATGGTAGTGCCGTCGTTCAGGGTGAAGGTCAGCGCACCGTGCTTGTCGATCGGCAGGCCGTCTTTGTTGGTCAGGGTGACGGTGTAGGTGATGTCACCACCTTCGGTAACCGAAGGGGTAGCGGTCAGCTTGGCCACGACCTCGTCAGTGGTGTCGGTGACCTGAACCGTGGCCGCATCGCCCAGCTGCAGGTTTTCGAA
>NZ_JATAAG010000078.1:0-331 GCF_030341915.1 Pseudomonas sp. BCRC 81390
ACTGGTCGAGATGGAAGTTCGCGACCTGCTGTCCACCTACGACTTCCCAGGCGACGACACCCCGATCATCATCGGTTCGGCTCGTATGGCGCTGGAAGGCAAAGACGACAACGAGATGGGTACTACCGCTGTCAAGAAGCTGGTAGAGACTCTGGATGCCTACATCCCTGAGCCAGTTCGTGCCGTTGACCAGCCGTTCCTGATGCCGATCGAAGATGTATTCTCGATCTCGGGTCGTGGTACCGTTGTTACCGGTCGTATCGAGCGTGGTATCGTCCGCGTTCAGGATCCGCTGGAAATCGTTGGTCTGCGCCCAACCACCAACACCACC
>NZ_JATAAG010000079.1:0-299 GCF_030341915.1 Pseudomonas sp. BCRC 81390
TTTCCGAGGGCACGCTGGAAATCCGTGACCCGGGCCGGCAGCAGCAGGATGTGGCCAGCCTCAGTCACGACGTCGAGCATGCCAACGACAGCATCAGCCCGATCTTCGACAAGGAGAAGGAACAGCGGCGGCTGCAGCAGGTGCAGCTGATTGGTGAAATCGGCACACAGGTATCGGACATCGTCCGTACCGAGGGGCAGCTGAAGGCCGACAAGGAGGCGCGTGCGGAACTCGATGCACGCGGCATCCCGGCGCCGGGTGAAGGGGCAAGCGAGGCGGCGAAAAAGGCGTACCAGGAA
>NZ_JATAAG010000080.1:0-330 GCF_030341915.1 Pseudomonas sp. BCRC 81390
AATACCTGACTGGCATCTGGGCATGCATGCATGGGGATAAGCCATTTGAAACGGCCAAGCTTTTCAGCGCTGAGCACCTCAGAAAAGCTTGACCGCGAACAGAGTATCTACAGGAATAACGCCAGCTTTGAACATTTGAGCAAGACAATTGCTCCCACAGGTGTGGACTGCCCCCCAAAAGTTGGACAGTTTTAAGCTGCAGCCTGAGCCCGGTACTCCACAGGGCTCAGGCCATTGAGCCTCAGCTTGATGCGATCATGGTTGTAGTAGTGAATGTACTCATCCAGACCCGCTCTCAGCTCATCAATGCTCTCGAAACGCTTCAGGTAG
>NZ_JATAAG010000081.1:0-29056 GCF_030341915.1 Pseudomonas sp. BCRC 81390
GTCCGCCGCTGAATCAAGGAGCAAGCTCCCGTCATCCGCTCGACTTGCATGTGTTAGGCCTGCCGCCAGCGTTCAATCTGAGCCATGATCAAACTCTTCAGTTCAATACTGCTTTGGTTTTTAAGAAACCCTAAACTTGGCTCAGCAATCTCAAATGACTATGTGATTTCTCGCATGGCCACTTGTGATGCTGATAATCTTTGTGACTATCAGTCCGTACTCACAAGCACCCACACGAATTGCTTGATTCGATTTGTTAAAGAGCGTTTGGTTAAGAGCATTTCGTCTCAACCGAGGCGCGCATTCTACGCTTTCCTCATTGACTGTCAAGCGTTTATTTTGAAGTTTTTTGCGAGAAACTCGTTTAGCTTCAAACACTTGACTCGCTGCGATCACTCGTAGCGGGAGGCGAATCATACAGCGTTTAAAACCGCTGTCAACCTTCATCTCAACCGCTGCCGATCATGCGACCGTAGCCCTCCCAATCTCTTCGCCACTACTTAACTCATTGATTAACAAGGAGTTTTTCGTTCCAATGTCGCTGGAAGTGGGGCGCATTATAAGGGGATTCGGAGAGGGGTCAAGGGTTAATTTCAAGAAATTGAAATGGACGCGAAAAAGACCGTATCTCGGCTGCCAAGTGCCTGGCACGACGCATTCAGCGCCTGTGCGATCAAGCGCCGCGCGGGCGGCGCTCGATTGTGCAGGCGCTGCAAGGGTCGTGGCGGACACTTCTGAAACCAACTCAGCTCCAAGACCGCCCCCCAACCCTCAAACCGCCCTCCCCTGCCTCCGGGCAATCCTGGGCAACACCCGTGAAACCACAGGCACCCGTAACACCATCAACACAACACCAATAAACGCATAGATCACCCACTCACGCAGATCCGACCGAACGATCCACAGGAAATGCAGCAACCCCAACCCAAGCACGCCATACACCAACCTGTGCAGCTTCTTCCAGCGAGCCCCCAAACGCCGCTGACTATACCGGTTCGAGGTAACCGCCAAGGCCAGCAATCCGAGGAACCCCAACGCGCCCACAATAATGTAGGGACGCTTGCGTAGCTCCACCGCCAGCTGCCCCCAATCCAGCCCGAGAATAAAGAACAGATACGCCAGGATATGCAACACGATATAGGCAAACACCCATAACCCCAGCTGCCTGCGCACCACGACCCAACCCGGCCAGCCCGTCAGCTTCTGCAGCGGCGTCATGCTCAAGGTAACCAGCAGGAAGGTCAGTGCACCAAGCCCGAGGCGGTCCATCAGGATCTTGCCGGGGTCCGGCCCCAGCAGATTCAGCGCGGCCTCATACAACCACCAGGCCGGGAACAGCCCCCCCACGAGGAAGATGGCCAGACGAAACCAGGGGTAACGCATCAATAGTTCTTCCGCAGATCGAGCCCGGTATACAGCGACGCCACTTCATCGGCATAGCCATTGAACATCTGGGTTTCCCGCACATTGGGACTGAACAGCCCGCTGGGCAGCCGCCGCTCACGCGCCTGGCTCCAGCGTGGATGGTCGACCGTCGGGTTCACATTGGCGTAAAAGCCGTACTCGTCCGGCGCCAGGCCCTGCCAGGTAGTACCAGGCTGCTCGGCCACCAGGCTGATACGCACGATCGACTTGATACTCTTGAAACCGTACTTCCACGGTACTACCAGGCGCAGTGGCGCGCCATTCTGGTTGGGCAGTTCGCGGCCATACATGCCCACCGCCAGGATCGCCAACGGGTGCATCGCCTCATCCAGACGCAAGCCTTCCCTGTAGGGCCAGTCGATCAAGGCGAAACCCGAACGCTGCCCGGGCATGTGCTCCGGGTCCTTCAAGGTTTCGAAGCGTACATAACGCGCCCTGGAAGTCGGCTCGACCTGCTTGAGTACCTGTGCCAGCGGAAAACCCAGCCATGGAATGACCATCGACCACGCCTCTACGCAGCGCAGCCGGTAGATGCGCTCCTCAAGCTGGTACGGTTTGACGAAGTCTTCCAGCGCATAGCGCCCGGGCTTACCCACTTCGCCATCGACCACAACGCTCCACGGTTCGGTGGTCAGGCTGTCGCCATTGGCCGCCGGGTCGCCCTTGTCCGGCCCGAACTCATAGAAGTTGTTGTAATGAGTCGCATCCTTGAACGGCGTGATCGCCTCATCCTTGACCGTTACCGCTTGCCATTGTGTAGCAGCAAGCTTGCCGGCAAACCAGGCAGGCGCACGCCCGGCCTGTACATCGGCATAACGCGAAACCTCAGCCGCACCCACCCGGCCTGGCAACACACCCAGGGCCAGCGCCGCCAGGGAACCGCCCATCAGGGCACGCCGGGAAAGATAGAGGCTTTCAGGGGTGATCTCCGATGCCTTGCATTCGGAAGGCCTGGATAGCTTGATGAGCATGGGCGGCTCCATAGCACTGGATAGCGGATGTACCAGTAAGACTATGGAGCCGGAGGGTTATTCCAACATTAACGGGCTGTCAGGCTTTACGCCGACGCCCCTTCAGCAGGAACTGGATCGGCCCCGAAGCCGCATAGGCGAGGAAGATCAGCAGCAGGATGCGCGGCGGGTCGCTGAAGACCACGGCAAACACCAGCACCACGGCCAGGATCGCCACAAACGGCACACGGCCCTTGAGGTCCAGTTCCTTGAAGCTGTTGTACTTGATGTTGCTGACCATCAGCATGCCGGCAGCAGCCACCAGCAGCGCCACCAGGAACGACAGTTTGGAACCCTGGATGCCGTAGTCGCTGAACGCCCATACGGTACCCGCCACCACGCCTGCAGCGGCCGGGCTGGCCAGGCCGATGAAGTAGCGCTTGTCGGCAGTACCGACCTGGGTATTGAAACGTGCCAGACGCAACGCCGCACCAGCCACATAGATGAAGGCGACCATCCAGCCAACCTTGCCCATGTCGCCCAGCGCCCAGCCGAAGGCCAGCAAGGCCGGGGCCACACCAAAGGCGACCATGTCCGACAGCGAGTCGTACTCGGCACCGAAGGCGCTCTGGGTATTGGTCATGCGTGCGACACGGCCATCCAGGCCGTCGAGCACCATGGCCACGAAGATGGCGATGGCAGCGAAGGCAAAGTACTTGCTCGCTTCGCGCGGGTCACCGGCGCTGAGGGCGCTCTGCGCGCTCATCGAGCTGATGATGGAATAGAAACCGGCAAACAGGTTGGCGGTGGTAAACAGGTTGGGCAGCAGATAGATGCCACGGTGGCGCACCTTGCGCCCTTCGGCATCATGCCCTTCTTCAACGTGCTCATCGACAGGTAGCAGGCTTTCGGCGTCGGAGGGCTTGTTCGGCTCTTCGGGACGTTCGCTCATGGAGGGTACCTTGCAACAGGATGGAAAATGTTCGACACGGGCCCGCAAGACAGGTTCTAACGGCGGACCACTGGTCTGCTTTATACCAGAAGCCAGGGGCCAGAACGAAAAAACGCGGCCGAAGCCGCGTTTTTCATCTTTCGACAGACTTAGTTCTTGGTCTTGTCGACGATTTTGTTGGCCGAGATCCACGGCATCATCGAGCGCAGCTGCTCGCCGATGATTTCGATGCCGTGAGCGGCGTTGTTGCGGCGCTTGGCAGTCATCGATGGGTAGTTGGTAGCACCTTCGGAGATGAACATCTTCGCGTACTCGCCGTCCTGGATGCGCTTCAGGGCGTTGCGCATGGCCTTGCGGGATTCTTCGTTGATGACTTCCGGACCGGTAACGTACTCACCGTACTCGGCGTTGTTGGAGATCGAGTAGTTCATGTTGGCGATGCCGCCTTCGTACATGAGGTCAACGATCAGTTTCAGCTCGTGCAGGCACTCGAAGTAGGCCATTTCCGGCGCGTAGCCAGCTTCGACCAGGGTTTCGAAACCGGCTTTGACCAGCTCGACGGTACCACCGCACAGAACAGCCTGCTCGCCGAACAGGTCGGTTTCGGTCTCGTCCTTGAAGGTGGTTTCGATGATGCCGGTACGGCCGCCACCCACGCCCGAGGCGTAGGACAAGGCGACGTTCTTGGCGTTGCCCGAAGCGTCCTGGTAGATCGCGATCAGGTCAGGGATGCCACCGCCTTTGACGAACTCGGAGCGAACGGTGTGGCCAGGGGCCTTCGGCGCGATCATGATCACGTCGAGGTCGGCACGCGGAACCACCTGGTTGTAGTGGATCGAGAAGCCGTGGGAGAAGGCCAGGGTAGCGCCCTTCTTGATGTTCGGCTCGATTTCCTGCTTGTACAGCTGGCCCTGGAATTCGTCCGGAGTCAGGATCATGACCAGGTCGGCGGCAGCGACGGCGGAGGCAACGTCGGTCACTTTCAGGCCGTGGGCTTCTGCCTTGGCAACGGTGGCCGAACCTTTACGCAGACCGATGGTGACATCTACACCGGAGTCCTTCAGGTTGCACGCCTGAGCGTGGCCCTGGGAACCGTAACCGATGATGGCGACTTTCTTACCCTGGATGATGGAAAGGTCGCAGTCTTTATCGTAGAAAACTTTCATGAAAATACCCCTGGTTATATCTCGGCCCCTGCGGAGCCATCGCTAATTTGTGGAATTCAGATGCTGAGCACTTTGTCGCCACGGGCAATGCCGGTAACGCCGCTGCGCACGGTTTCGAGAATCGATGCAGTGCCGATGGCCTGGATGAAGCTGTCCAGTTTGTCGCTGGTGCCGCTCAGCTGCACGGTGTACACGCTGGCGGTGACGTCGACGATCTGGCCACGGAAGATGTCCGTGGTGCGCTTGATCTCGGCGCGCTGGGCACCGGTGGCCTTGACCTTGACCAGCATCAGTTCGCGCTCGATGTGAGCACTTTCCGACAGGTCGACAAGCTTGACCACTTCGACCAGCTTGTTCAGGTTTTTGGTGATCTGCTCGATCACTTCATCATGGCCAACGGTAGTCAGCGTCAGACGCGACAGGGTCGGGTCTTCGGTCGGCGCCACGGTCAGGCTTTCAATGTTGTAGTTACGCTGGGAGAACAGGCCGACCACACGGGACAACGCACCGGGTTCGTTTTCCAGCAGCAGGGAAATGATGTGCCGCATATCAGGTACGCTCCGTCTTGCTCAGCCACATGTCACGCATCGAGCCATCCTTGATCTGCATCGGATAGACGTGCTCGCTGCGGTCAACCGCGATGTCGATGAACACCAGGCGGTCCTTCATCGCAAACGCTTCTTCCAGCTTCGGCTTGAGGTCCTTCAGGCTGGTGATGCGGATACCCACATGGCCATAGGCCTCGGCCAGCTTGATGAAGTCAGGCAGCGACTCGACATACGAGTGCGAGTGACGACCGTTGTAGGACATGTCCTGCCACTGGCGGACCATGCCCAGCACACCGTTGTTCAGGTTGACGATCTTCACCGGCAGGCCGTACTGCATGCAGGTGGACAGCTCCTGGATGTTCATCTGAATGCTGCCTTCGCCAGTTACGCAGGCCACGTCCTGGTCCGGGAAGTTGAGCTTGACGCCCATCGCCGCCGGGAAGCCGAAGCCCATCGTGCCCAGGCCACCGGAGTTGATCCAGCGGTTCGGCTTGTTGAAACGGTAGTACTGCGCCGCGAACATCTGGTGCTGGCCGACGTCGGAAGTGACGAAGGCGTCGCCATGGGTCACTTCGCACAGGGTCTCGATGACCTTCTGCGGCTTGATGACGTTGCCGTCGCCCTTGTCGTAAGGGAACAGCTCGCCATTGCCACGCCATTCATCGATCTGCTTCCACCAGGCATCCAGCGCCGCTTTGTCAGGCTGCTCGCCGATTTCCTTGAGGATGCCGAGCATTTCGCTGAGGACGCTGTCGACCGGGCCGACGATCGGCACGTCGGCCTTGATCATCTTGGAAATCGACGCCGGGTCGATGTCGATGTGAATGATCTTGGCGTTCGGGCAGAACTTGGCCGGGCCGTTTACCACACGGTCGTCGAAGCGGGCGCCAACGGCAAAGATGACATCGGCATGGTGCATCGCCATGTTGGCAGTGAAGCTGCCGTGCATGCCGAGCATGCCGAGGAACTGGCGATCGGTACCCGGGAAGCCACCGAGGCCCATCAGGGTATTGGTGACCGGCAGGTTCAGCGACTTGGCAATTTCGGTCAGGGCCTCGGAGCCACCACCGAGAATCACGCCGCCGCCTGAGTAAACCACCGGGCGCTTGGCGGCCAGCAGCATTTCCGCAGCCTTGCGGATTTGCCCGGAATGGCCACGAACGGCCGGGCTGTAGGAGCGCAGCTTGACCTTTTTCGGGTAAACGTACTCGAACTTCTCGGCCGGGTTGGTCATGTCTTTTGGAATGTCGACCACGACCGGGCCTGGGCGACCGGATTGCGCCAGGTAAAATGCTTTTTTCAGAACTTCCGGGATTTCGCTGGCGTGTTTGATCATGAAGCTGTGCTTCACGATAGGCCGCGAAATACCGATCATGTCGGTTTCCTGGAAGGCATCGGTACCGACCATGGTGCTAGGCACCTGGCCAGACAGGATGACCATCGGGATCGAGTCCATGTAGGCAGTGGCAATACCGGTAATGGCATTGGTCGCACCGGGCCCGGAAGTCACCAGTACCACGCCGGCCTTGCCGGTGGCACGGGCATAACCGTCCGCCATATGGGTAGCCGCCTGCTCATGACGAACCAGGATGTGCTCGACTTCCGGTTCCTTGAACAGCGCGTCGTAAACATGCAGGAGAGCACCACCAGGGTACCCGTAGATGTGCTTAACGCCTTCGTCACGCAAGAAGCGGACGACCATCTCAGCGCCAGATAAAAGCTCCACGTTGTTCACCTCTAAAACGCCAGAATACCGCCCTCACTGGACGGGTCTTAATAGGTTTACTGCCAAGCAGAGCATGAGCGAACGTCAGCACTGACTGAGCAAGTATTGGGAGCGCCCCAGAGTGTTGCGGGGTTTTCCCACCCAGCGCGAGGTAACGCGTTGCGGGGTGTAACAGGTCGGCGCGGGTGTGCGCCTCATGATCTGCTTAGCGGGTCTGCTTCTGGCAGTCCCTCTACAGCGGAAATTGGATTCTTCTGATTCGGCGCCAACAAGTCAAGAAAAATTATTGCCAATTTTTCGCCAAGATGAATTCCTGCCACCACTAAAAATCGCTTCAGCAGCAGAATTAATAAGATTTCCACAAAAAAGGGCCACAATCTGCGGCCCTTGAAGGAAAAACTGAAGAAATCAGGCTGAAGGAGCAATCAATTGATCGAAAGCTGCCAACAGCCGCCGAAGCTCGCGGCTTTGTTCCGGACGGTCGGTAAATACGGTTTCGGCCATGACCAGAATGCCGGAGGCACTGGGCAGCGGGTGGCCCAGCTCGATGATGATCTTCATGCGCGGCAGGAAGATCCATTGCAGCCACTGCTCGAAGCTGAGGGTATCGACGGCGAACGGCACAGTACTGGCCAGTGCCTCGTCGCTTGGCGCCTCGGCATCCCACCAACCCTGCACCTGCAGCTCACGTTCGATCAACATCAGATGGTCGGCAATATCCAGAATGCGTTGCTCGATCATCACGAGTTGACCCGAGCCTTTTGCCGGGCAAGCGCAGCACCAGCGCTGTCACCCTGCTTTTCGCGGGCCTGGGCGATGGTGTTCCACAGCTCGGCCTGCAAGCTCGGGCGGCCGTTGGCGTAAGTCAGGGCGCGACGCGCCAGTTGCTCGGCCTGTGGCGCGTCACCTTGCGACAGGCGCACCTGGGCCAGGCGGTACAGCACCTGCGGCTCGCGCGGGGCAATGCGCTGGGCACGTTCCAGGCTGGAAGCAGCACCGTTGAAGTCACCGCTACCCTGCTGCGACTGCGCAGTAGTCAGCAGTGCCAGTACCGGGCCATCCAGCTGCTCATCAGCCGACAGCCCGCCTGCAGCGGCACCGCTACGCGGGATGCCGGTCGGGGCGCTGGTACTTTGCGGGGCGCTGTTCATCGCGGCGATGTCGAACGGTTCGTCTGCGATCGGGTTCGGATTGGTGGTCATAGGCGCCGAACTGACCGGGCCGGTTGTGATCGGCCCCGGCGTGATCGGCGAGGTACTGATCGGTGCCGAGCCGTTGGCCGCCGGGAATGTCTGGATGCCGGAGGCACCCGCACCCTGCGGGATCATCACGGTGACGCCGGAGTCCTCAGGCAGCGTTTGCGCTTGCGCGGTACCCGCGTTATAGCCACCCACCGAGCGGTTGGCCGTGACGCGTTCGCTATTGGACACGCGGGTGCTCGAGTCGACCACCGGAATATTGCCGCGCGGGACACTGGCGCACCCCTGGAGCACAGCCAGCGCCGTCACGGCAGGAAACAGCCACTTGTTCACGTCACACCTCTTCAATGCAGCCTGTGCTTAATTCATCCAGCCCTTGACCCAGTCCATGACCGATTCAACCGGATCCTGCTCGCCGCCACAGGTCGCACCGGCGGGCGGTTCACTCCCGCGAATATACGGCATCTGCACTGCTCCCGGACAGCTGCCATCAGAACCATGGCCACTGTATGGGTCAATCCATGCCTGCACCACGTTGTCCGGCTGCGGCATGTCCAACGGCAGCGGGTCGGCCTTCTTCATGAAGCTGGTCCACACCTGCAGGGCACCGGTAGCGCCGGTAAATGGCGTTTTGCCGTTGTCGTCACGGCCCATCCACACCACGGCCAGCAGGTCCTGGCTGAAACCGGAGAACCAGCTGTCCCGCGAGTCGTTGCTGGTCCCGGTCTTGCCCGCCAGGGTCAGCGTGCGCGGCAAGGTGTTGTATACCGAGCGACCGGTACCTTCGCGCATTACCCGCTGCATGGCGTTCTGCACCAGGTAGATGGCACCCGGGTCGAAGGTCTGCTGGATCTGGAACGGGTAGCGCTTGAGTGGCTCGCCCTCGGCGGTGAGCACGCTGCGGATACCGCGCATCGGCGTATTGAAGCCGCCGTTGGCGATGGTCTGGTACATGGTCGCCACTTGCATTGGCGACATGCCGCCAGCGCCCAGCAGCATGGCCGGGAAGGCTGGCCAGTCGACATTCACGCCCAGCCGGCCGATGGTCTTGATCACGTTGGGCACGCCCACTTCCAGGCCGATCTTGGCGGTCGACAGGTTGTAGGAGTTGGCCAGCCCCTGGTACAGGTAGATGGTGCCATGCGGACGGCGGTCATAGTTTTGCGGGCGCCAGACCTGGCCGTCGGCGCCTTTGACCGAGAAGGGCTCGTCCTGCACCCAGCTGGTCAGCGTGTACTTGGTCGGTTGCTCCAGCGCGGTCAGGTAAACCGCCGGCTTGACCAGCGAGCCGATCGGGCGCACGGCATCGATGGCGCGGTTGAAGCCAGCGAAGCCGGCCTGACGGCTGCCGATCAGCGCCTGCACTTCACCGGTTTCCGGGTTGGTGACGACCATCGCCGACTCAACCTCGTCAGCCCCTTTGCGGCCTGCCAGGCGCTTGAAGGTCTCGCTCATCGAAGCCTCGGCCTTCATCTGCAGGATCGGGTCGAAGCTGGTGAAGATGCGCAGGCCTTCTTCGGTCAAGTCTTCATCGCGGTAGTCCTGACGCAGCTGACGCTTGACCAGGTCAAGGAATGCCGGGAACGAGCTGTCAGCCAGGCTGCCGCGCTTGGTCACGCCCAGCGGCATCTTCTTCGCCGCGTCCACTTCCGCCTGGCTCGCCACGCCCTGTTCGGCCACCAGGTCGAGCACCAGGTTGCGGCGCGCGAGGGCGCGGTCGGGGTAGCGTCGCGGGTTGTAGTAGGACGGACCTTTGACCATGCCCACCAGCAAGGCGATCTGGTGCAGTTTCAGCTCCGACAGCGGCTGGCTGAAGAAGAACTGGCTGGCCAGGCCGAAGCCGTGCACCGCACGCTGACCATCCTGGCCGACGAACACCTCGTTGAGGTAGGCCTCGAGGATTTCGCGCTTGTCGTAGTGCAGCTCCAGCAGCACGGCCATCATGGCCTCGGTCAGTTTGCGGCTGAGGCTGCGCTCGCTGGTGAGGTAGAAGTTCTTCACCAACTGCTGGGTCAGGGTACTGCCGCCCTGGCGCATCGAGCCGGCCGACGTATTGACCCACAGGGCGCGGGCAATCGACTTGGGCGACACCCCGAAGTGGCTATAGAAATCGCGGTCTTCGGTGGCCACCAGGGTTTCGAGCAGGTACTTGGGCACCTGGTCGATCTTGATCAGGATGCGGTCTTCGAGGTTTTTCGGGTAGATGCCGCCGATCATAAGCGGCTCCAGGCGCACCACATCGAGCGCCTTGCCGTTGGCCCCGGACAGGCCTGCAACGTAGTCGCCGGAGAAGCGCACCCGCACGAACTGTGCCGGCTCCATGCCCTCGTAGAACTGGAAGCCGCGGGTGTTGAGGTCGACCGTATTGCCATTGACCGACGCCGCACCGGGGCCATTCGCAGCGGTTTCACGGCGATAGCCGAGCGCATCCAGCTCTGTCAGGAAGTCGTCCTTGCTCAGCTTCTGCCCGGTGAACAGCTCCAGCGGCCGGGCGTACACCTTGGCCGGGATGGTCCAGCGCTTGCCGGAGAACTTTTCCTGGACGACGGCATCGAGGTAAACCGCGAAGCCGGCAACGATCAACAGGCCGACCAGGCTGAGCTTCAAGGCCCAGCCCAGCCAGGCGCGGGAGCGGCCGGTCGGGCGTTTCTGAGGGGTACGGGGATTTCGGGTTCGAGTCATGGCGGCGGATTATACGCACTTTATAAAGGCTGGGCAGACGGCCCGGCGGTAGGCAGGGGCGGCACCATTGACCATAATGGCGCATTCGAATTCCCTGCCCCGGAAGGATTTCCCGTGAGCCAAGCCCTTATCACCGCGCTGCAGAACCCTGCCCTGTACCCTCACCCCGTGGAGGGGTTCCAGCTGATCGAGACGCATATCTCCTGGGTTCTGCTCACCGGCGAATATGCCTACAAGATCAAGAAGCCGATGAACTTCGGCTTCCTCGATTTCACCAGCCTGGATCAGCGCCAGCACTTCTGTAACGAAGAATTGCGCCTGAACCAGCGCCTGACCGACGGCCTGTACCTGGAAGTGCTGCCGATTACCGGTAGCGTCGAGGCGCCGCAGATCGGTGGCGCAGGCGAAGCCATCGAATACGTGCTGAAGATGCGCCAGTTCCCCCAGGGGCAGATGCTCAGCACTCTGCAGGCCAATGGCGAACTGAACGCCGCGCATGTCGACCAGATGGCCCGGCAGATCGCCGAATTCCACCTGCAGGCGCCCCGCGTGCCGGTGGAGCACCCCCTGGGCACGCCGGACAGCGTGATGGCGCCCGTGGAGCAGAACTTCGAGCAGATTCGCCCGTTCCTCAGCGACAGGGCCGACCTGCAGCAGCTTGACGCCCTGCAGGCCTGGGCACGCAGCAGCTTCGAGCGCCTGCATGGCCTGCTGGAAAAGCGCAAGGCCAACGGTTTCATCCGCGAATGCCACGGTGACATCCACCTCGGCAACGCGACGCTGATCGATGGCAAGGTGGTGATCTTCGACTGCATCGAGTTCAACGAACCGTTCCGCCTGACCGACGTCTACGCCGACACCGCTTTCCTGGCCATGGACCTCGAAGACCGCGGCCTGAAATGCCTGGCCCGGCGTTTCATCAGCCAGTACCTGGAACTGACCGGCGATTACGAAGGCCTGGAACTGCTCAACTTCTACAAGGCCTACCGCGCGCTGGTACGGGCCAAGGTGGCGCTGTTCAGCATGCCGGCCAATGCCGATGGCGTGCAGCGTGCGACCACCCTGCGCACCTACCGCAACTACGCCAACCTGGCAGAAAGCTACAGTGCCATCCCGTCGCGCCTGCTGGCCATTACCCATGGGGTTTCGGCGGTAGGCAAAAGCCACGTGGCCATGCGCATGGTCGAGGCCCTCGGCGCGGTCCGCGTACGCTCGGACGTTGAGCGCAAGCGCCTGTTCGGCGAGCAGCAGCAGGCCGATGCGGGCCAGCTAAGTTCAGGCATCTATGCCCAGGACGCCAGTGCCGCTACCTACCAGCGCCTGCACGAGGTGGCGGCAACCATTCTGCGCGCCGGCTTCCCGGTAGTGCTGGATGCCACCTACCTCAAGCGCAAGCAGCGCCAGGCGGCAGCCGATGTGGCCAGCCAGACCGGTGTGCCGTTCCTGATCCTCGACTGCCATGCACCGGACGCGGTCATCGCCAGCTGGCTGGAGCAGCGCCAGGCAGAGCAAAACGACCCATCGGATGCCACCCTCGACGTGATCAAGGCCCAGCAGGCCAGCCGTGAGCCACTGGATGCGCAAGAGCTGGCACAGAGCAAACGCGTCGATACCCAGGATGCCGGCAGCATGGACCAGGTCATCGAACAGGTTCGCCAGCGCCTGCCCGGGCTGTAAGTTCAGCGTTTTCCCGTTCCGGCCCACTCGCGGGGTTACCCGCGAAGAGGCCGGTACAGGCCACGCATCCAGGGCATCTCGTCGCCCCCAATGGCAAAAGGCCGCGCATTTTCCAACCCCCGCTACACTCCTCTCTGACCTGCTCGCGATTTATCCCCCATGACCCGTTCAGCCATCGCAAGGAGGCTCGATGAACGATGAATTGCAGCATCTGAAGAACCTTGGCAAGACCTCTGCGCAGTGGCTGCATGCAGCGGGCATCCACAGTGCATCGGATCTGCGACGCCTGGGCGCGGTGGGCGCGTACCAGGCCGTGAAGACGCGAGGGTTCCGCGCATCGAAGGTGCTGCTGTATGCCATTGAAGGCGCGCTTCTGGACATGCACTGGAACGATTTGCCGCTAGAACGCAAGGAAGCGCTCAACCAGCAGCTGGACGCAAAATGCCCGCCGCAAAAAAATCCGAAATAATCGTAGGAAAGGGATTGACCTCGAAATGAGAATCGTTATGATTATCACAACTGGTCGCGAGACTGGTTGGATAAGCTAAGAGACCTTGGTTCGGACTCTCAGATTATCTCCTCATCAGGCTAATCACGGTTATTGACCCGGCAGTTTGCCGGGTCTTTTTTTGCCAGGCGTGTGGGCTCAGCGTTGTAATTGTGCGCAGTAGTCCTGCGCCGGCGGTGCCGCCGTATACCACACGTAATCAGCTTGCCCCGCCTCGACCTGCTCACCCGCCTCAGCCAACAGTAAAACCCTGCTGCTATCCTGCGCACCCAAGTCAGCCAGATGCAACGGCACGCCCAGGTCCTTGCGCACATGATAGGCACCGGCAAACAACAAAGCTGGCTGCGGTGCCGCTAACAGGCGCTCGGCCATTCGCCGGTCGCGCTGCTGCTGCACGGCTAACATTGCGGGCAACTGGCTGTCCGGAAGCATCCCACAATGGCCGGCGCGCACTTGTTGCAGCAACGCCGCCTTGACCGCTGGTGCATTCGACCGCTCGCCTACCAGCGATGCCGGTTGCCGATACGCCTGGCGCATCTGGCCGGGGGACAGGTTGGCAGCCAGCAAAGGAATGCGTTGCTGCAACGCCTCGGTGACGATTGGCCCGTACATTTGCCAGTCCCAACCGTCCTGCCAGGCCAGGGCCTGTGGCAGATCGGCCGGCACGGGCTGCCCTGCGAGCCTGTCCAGCAGCGGTTGCTGCTCGGGCTGCAGCATTTCCAGCAGCAGGCTGCCTTGTGCACGCTGGGCCTGCAGCGCCCGCAACAGCCACAGTTGCAGGGCATGGTGGTCGGGGTTGTCGTGTTTCTCGCCGACCAGTACCCGCGGCGCAACAGCCAGGCGTTGTACCAGTTGCTCCGGGTTGAGCAGTTGCCCACTGGCAAGCTCGACGATATGCCCCAGCTCGGGATGGGCGCGCCCTTCGCTGCTTTGCCAGGCTGGCAGCGCTGGCAGGCTGGCCTGGCAAGCGCCCAGGGCCAGCGCGAGGCATAAAGAGAAACCTGACAACAGCGGATGGCGCATATGCGAAGCCTCTCTGTCACTCACGATGGATCTGGCCGGTACCGGTAAACCGGGCTTCTGGCAGCCTGCGGCGAAACTGCGCAGCACAGGCAGCCAGACACAGCGAATGCGGGTAACCTGATGGACATCCACACTGGCGGGTCAAGCCACCCCTTGTTTCACGAGTCGTCGTTGCCATGCACTTCCTTTGTACTTCCCAGAGCCTTGTCGAAGGCCAGAGTCGCGCCTTCAGTGTAGAAGGCGTCGAGTTGTTCGGCGTGCGCCGTCTGGGCCAGGTTTACCTTTACCGCAACCGTTGCCCGCACCGCGGCATACCACTGAACTGGGCGCCAGATGCCTTCCTTGATGACAGCGCCAGCCTGATTCACTGCGCCCACCACGGCGCCTTGTTCCTCATCGAAACTGGTGAGTGCGTGGCCGGGCCTTGCGAAGGCGAGTCACTTGAGGCACTTGGCTGCCACGAAGACAGCCAAGGTATCTGGTTCAAGGCGTAAGCAGCACCGGCAGGCGGCGATCGATGACGATGCCCTCCGGGTTCAGGCGGGTGCCGTAAGCCAGCACTTCCACGCCATCGGCCACGGCATCGCGCAGTGCCTGGGCATAGGCCGCATCGATTTCCTCGGCCGGGCGCACTGCATCGACGCCGGTCAGGTTGACGCAATACAACTGCACCGCCCGCACGCCCTGCCGGGCCAGCTTGGCCAGCTCACGCAGGTGCTTGGCGCCGCGCTGGGTCACCGCATCGGGAAAAGCCGCGACCGAGCTGTCGGGATAGCCAAGGGTCACGCTCTTGACCTCGACATAAGCCGGGGCACCATTGAACTCCAAGCGAAAATCGATGCGGCTGCCTTCTTCGCCGTAGGCCACTTCCCGTCTGAGTGCGGTAAAGCCTGCCAGTTCGGCAATGGTGCCGGCATGCAAGGCTTCTTCGACCAGCGCATTGGCCCGCCCGGTGTTCACGCAGGCCAGCCGCCCTTGCGGGGTTTCGCTGATTTCCCAGGTACCTGGCAGCTTGCGCTTGGGGTCGGTGGAGCGGCTGAACCATACCTCCCCGCCTTCACGCATGCAGTTCAGCATCGAGCCGGTGTTAGGGCAGTGAATGGTCATCTGCTCGCCGCCCACCATTTCGATATCGGCGAGAAAACGTTTGTAGCGGCGCAGCAGGCGACCTTTTTTGAGTGTCGGCGAAAATCGCATCAGCCTTGCCAGCTCCGCAAGCCGCGGGCAATGCGCTGTACCGCTTGTTCCAGGCGCGGCAGGCTCTGGGTGTAGGCAAAGCGCACATGGTGCCCGGCCAGATGACGACCGAAGTCCAGACCCGGTGTGAAGGCGATGTGCTCGGTCTCCAGGAAATGCCGACAGAAAGCGAACGCGTCACCGCCAAAGGCACTGATGTCAGCGTAAAGGTAGAACGCCCCTTGCGGTTCAACGGCAATCCTGAAGCCCAGTTCGCGCAGGGCGGGCAACAGGTAGTCGCGACGGCGGGCGAACTCGGCGCGGCGCACTTCGAAAATGGCCAGGCTCTCGGGCTTGAAACACGCCAACGCAGCGTGCTGGGCCATGCTCGGCGCGCTGATGTACAGGTTTTGCGCCAGCTTTTCCAGGTCTGCCACGGCGCCCGGCGGCGCTACCAGCCAGCCGAGGCGCCACCCGGTCATGCCGAAATACTTGGAAAAACTATTCAGCACGAAGGCCGAGTCGTCCACTTCCAGCACACTCGGTGCGTCCATGCCGTAGGTCAGGCCATGGTAGATCTCGTCCACCACCAGGTGGCCGTGGCGCTCCCGGGTGGCTCTGGACAGGCTGGCCAGTTCGTCTCTGCCCAGCACGGTGCCGGTGGGGTTGGCTGGCGAGGCAACCAGGGCGCCGACGGTGTCCTTGTCCCAATGGCGCTGCACCAGGTCGGCGGTCAGCTGGTAGTTGACCTCCGGCCCCACCGGCACCAGTTGTGCCCCACCTTCGACCAGGCGCAGGAAGTGCCGGTTGCACGGGTAACCCGGGTCGGCCAGCAGCCAGTGTTTGCCCGGGTCGACCAGCAGGCTGCTGGCCAGCAGCAGTGCACCGGAGCCGCCCGGCGTAATGAGGATGCGTTCCGGCTCGACACTCAGGCCATAGCGCTGGCCATAGAAACCGGCAATCGCCTCGCGCAACGCTGGCAGGCCGCGGGCGGCGGTATAACGGGTGTGTCCGGCGGCGAGTGCCGCCTGGCCAGCGGCGACGATCGGTGCTGCCGTGGTGAAGTCCGGCTCGCCGATTTCCAGGTGGATCACGTCATGCCCGGCCGCCTGCAGCTCGTTGGCCCGGGCCAGCAGCGCCATGACATGGAAGGGTTCGATGGCGCGGCTGCGCGCGCTGTAAGGGTGGGCCATGACCTTCTCTCAATAGGGTCTAAACTTGAGATTCTACCTCTGCAAGCGATCGAACGTACCGCTCAGGCCGGTGTCAATCAGCAAGATCGGGCGGGGTAGCGCACCCCCGATCTATCTGGTAAGTTCGGCGGCTCGCAGTCGCAGGGCCGGCGGGTGCCGGAGATGGAGCAGCCTGCGCATTGGATCAGATGAGTGAGAGGCGGTCTATTCATGTCCACCGTAGAAAAGCAAAAAGCCCAGACCATGTACGGTGTCGAGCCCTACGTAGAAACCAAGGGTGAAGAGTACATGGGCGAGCCCATGAAACAGCACTTCACCAAGCTTCTCGGCGCCTGGAAGCGAGACTTGATGGAAAGTGTCGACCGCACTGTGGACCACATGAAGGACGAGGCAGCCAACTTCCCCGACCCGGCCGACCGCGCCAGCCAGGAAGAAGAATTCGCCCTGGAGCTGCGTAACCGCGATCGCGAGCGCAAGCTGATCAAGAAGATCGACAAGACCCTCGAAAAGATCAAGGCCGATGAGTACGGCTGGTGCGAATCGTGCGGCATCGAGATCGGCCTGCGTCGCCTGGAAGCCCGTCCTACTGCGGACCTGTGCTTCGACTGCAAGGAAATCGCCGAGAAAAAGGAAAAGACGGTCGGCAAAGGCTGATCTTTCTTCCATCCGGACGGGGCGCATCATGCGCCCCGTTTCATTTTCATGCCCAGCCTGACCATGACCGATACCTGTTACATCGGGCGTTTCGCCCCTACCCCCAGCGGCTTCCTGCACTTCGGCTCGCTGGTCGCCGCCCTCGCCTCCTGGCTCGATGCCCGCGCTGTCAACGGCCGCTGGCTGCTGCGCATGGAGGATACCGACCCGCCGCGGGAAATGCCCGGTGCTCGCGATGCCATCCTGCAGACGCTGGAGCGCTATGGCCTGGAATGGGATGGCGAAGTGGTGTTCCAGAGCCAGCGCCACGACGCCTACGCCGCAGTGGTCGATCGCCTGTTCAACATGGGCCTGGCTTATGCCTGCACCTGCTCACGCAAGCAGCTCGAGGGTTACAACGGCATCTACCCCGGTTTTTGTCGCAACGCCGGGCATGCGCGTGAAGGCGCGGCGATCCGCTTGCGGGTACCGGAACTGATCTATCGCTTTACCGACCGGGTGCAGGGCGAGTTCCAGCAACACCTGGGGCGTGAGGTAGGGGATTTCGTCATCCAGCGCCGCGACGGGCTATATGCCTACCAGCTGGCGGTGGTACTGGATGATGCCTGGCAAGGTGTTACCGACATCGTGCGCGGCGCCGACCTGCTCGACAACACCCCGCGCCAGCTGTACCTGCAAGAGTTGCTGGGTTTTTCGCAACCGCGCTACCTGCATATACCGCTGATCGTCCAGCCGGATGGACACAAGCTGGGCAAATCGTACCGCTCGCCGCCGCTGCAGGCAGAGCAAGCCACGCCGCTGTTACTGCGGGCATTGCGGGCGCTGGGCCAGGAGACCGACCCCGAGCTGTTGCTGGCGACACCGGCCGAAGTGCTGGTGGTAGCCCGCAAACAGTGGCAGCCTGAGGCGATTGCGCGCAGAACCACAGTGCCGGAGGCTGATTTGCTCTGAGGCAGGCCCGCCCCTTTCGCGGGTAAACCCGCTCCCACAGGGCCCTCACCAAACCTGAGGAAAGCGCATTACCTGTGGGAGCGGGTTCACCCGCGAAGAGGCCGGCACAGGCAACCCCCTCAAAAACAAAAGACCAATAAATTCAACCCCTTGGCGAACCCCCTGGATTCCCGCTAGCATCCCCCCAGCCATTTGCGCCAATAATAAGTCCAAGCCCGCAGCGCCCAACCATCGAGGCCAGCATGTACATCTATCGTTTGGTCCTGCTTCTGGTCGTGGGGATCTACCTGTTCTCCCCGGCCATCATGGACTGGTGGATCGAGCCGACCGGAGCCTGGTACCGCCCTTACCTGCTCTGGCTGATCCTGATCGTCGTCACCTTCATCCTGCAGAGCCAACGAGATGCCGATGAGCTTTAGCCTGACCCAGATGATCCTGATCAGCGCCGCGTACCTGATGGTGCTGTTCGGCGTGGCCTGGATCAGCGAGCGGGGCCTGATCCCGCGTTCGATCATTCGCCATCCGCTGACCTATACCCTGTCGCTGGGCGTGTATGCCAGTGCGTGGGCCTTCTATGGCTCGGTCGGCCTGGCCTACCAGTACGGTTACGGCTTCCTCGCCTGTTACCTCGGGGTTTCCGGCGCGTTCCTGCTGGCACCGGTGCTGCTCTACCCGATCCTCAAGATCACCCGCACCTACCAGCTGTCATCGCTGGCCGACCTGCTGGCGTTCCGCTTCCGCAGTACCTGGGCAGGCGCGCTGACCACGATTTTCATGCTGATCGGCGTGCTGCCCTTGCTGGCCCTGCAGATCCAGGCAGTGGCCGACTCGATCAGCATCCTCACCGGCGAACCGGTCAAGGCCCGGGTGGCCTTCGCCTTCTGTACCCTGATCATCCTGTTCACCATCTTCTTCGGTTCGCGGCACATCGCCACGCGCGAGAAACACGAAGGGCTGGTATTCGCCATCGCCTTCGAGTCGGTGATCAAGCTGCTGGCGCTGGGCGGCATCGGCTTGTATGCCCTGTATGGCGTGTTCGGCGGCCCGCACCAGCTGGAGGTGTGGCTGCTACAGAACCAGACCGCCCTGGCAGCCCTGCACACCCCGCTGCAGGAGGGGCCATGGCGCACCTTGCTGCTGGTGTTCTTCGCCTCGGCCATCGTCATGCCGCACATGTACCACATGGCCTTCACCGAAAACCTCAACCCGCGCTCGCTGGTCAGTGCCAGCTGGGGCCTGCCACTGTTCCTGCTGCTGATGAGCCTGGCCGTGCCGCTGGTGCTGTGGGCCGGCCTGCGCCTGGGCGCCAGCACCAACCCCGAGTATTTCACCCTGGGCCTGGGGATTGCCGCCAACAACCAGGCACTGGCGCTACTGGCCTATATCGGCGGCTTGTCGGCTGCCAGCGGGCTGATCATCGTCACCACCCTGGCGCTGTCGGGCATGGCCCTCAACCACCTGGTGCTGCCGCTGTACCAGCCACCGGCCGAAGGCAATATCTACCGCTGGCTGAAGTGGACCCGCCGCGCGCTGATCGTCGCCATCATTACCGCCGGCTTCATGTTCTACCTGACCCAGAACAATCACCAGAGCCTGGCCAACCTGGGCATCGTCGCCTTCGTCGCCACCTTGCAGTTCCTGCCGGGCGTGCTGTCGGTGCTGTACTGGCCCACCGCCAACCGCCGCGGCTTCATCGCCGGCCTGCTGGCCGGTACCCTGGTGTGGATGGTGACCATGCTGCTGCCGCTGCTGGGCAACCTGCAGGGCTTTTACATCCCGCTGCTGGACATGATCTACGTGCTGGACGACACCAGCTGGCACATGGCGGCGATTGCATCGCTGGCGGCCAACGTGCTGCTGTTCACCCTGATCTCGTTGTTCACCAATGCCAGTACCGAAGAGGTCAGCGCAGCCGAAGCCTGTGCGGTGGATAACGTGCGCCGCCCGCAGCGCCGCGAGCTGCACGCCGCCTCGCCGCAGGAGTTTGCCACCCAGCTGGCCAAGCCGCTGGGCGCCAAGGCCGCACAGAAGGAAGTGGAACAGGCCCTGCGCGACCTCTATCTACCGTTCGACGAGCGCCGCCCCTATGCCTTGCGCCGCCTGCGCGACCGTATCGAGGCCAACCTGTCCGGCCTGATGGGCCCCAGCGTGGCGCAGGACATGGTCGAGACCTTCCTGCCGTACAAATCCGGTAACGAGAACTACGTGACCGAGGACATCCACTTCATCGAAAGCCGCCTGGAAGACTACCACTCGCGCCTGACCGGCCTGGCCGCCGAACTCGATGCCCTGCGCCGCTACCACCGCCAGACCCTGCAAGAGCTGCCAATGGGCGTCTGCTCGCTGGCCAAGGACCAGGAAATCCTGATGTGGAACAAGGCCATGGAGGAGCTCACCGGCATTGCTGCCAAGCACGTGGTCGGCTCGCGCCTGGTCACCATCGACGAACCCTGGCGCGGCCTGCTGCAAGGGTTCATCAACGTGCCCGACGAGCACCTGCACAAGCAGCGCCTGGCGCTGGACGGCCAGCCACGTTGGCTGAACCTGCACAAGGCGGCCATCGACGAGCCATTGGCTCCGGGCAACAGCGGCCTGGTGCTACTGGTTGAGGACCTCACCGAAACCCAGGCGCTGGAAGACAAGCTGGTGCATTCCGAACGTCTGGCCAGCATCGGCCGCCTGGCGGCCGGCGTGGCCCACGAGATCGGCAACCCGATCACCGGCATTGCCTGCCTGGCGCAGAACCTGCGCGAGGAGCGTGAGGGCGACGGCGAGATCATCGAACTGTCCAGCCAGATTCTGGAACAGACCAAGCGGGTTTCGCGCATTGTGCAGTCGCTGATGAGCTTCGCCCATGCCGGCGGCAGCCACCAGAACAGCGAAGAGCCCGTATGCCTGGCCGAAGTGGCGCAGGATGCCATTGGTCTGCTGGCGTTGAACCGGCGCAATTTCGAAGTACAGTTCTTCAACCTCTGCGACCCTGAGCACTGGGTCGAGGGGGACCCGCAGCGCCTGGCCCAGGTGCTGATCAACCTGCTCTCCAACGCCCGCGACGCCTCGCCGCCCGGCAGCGCCGTGCGCGTGCGCAGCGAGGTCAACGAACACACCGTCGACCTGATCGTCGAGGACGAGGGCAGCGGGATTCCGAAGAACATCATGGACCGCCTGTTCGAACCCTTCTTCACCACCAAGGACCCGGGCGAAGGAACCGGACTGGGGCTCGCTCTGGTCTATTCCATCGTGGAAGAGCATTATGGGCAAATCACCATCGACAGCCCGGCCGATATCGAACGGCAGCGTGGCACCCGGATCCGCGTGACCCTGCCCCGGCATGTCGTAGCGACGTCCCCTGAAATTCGAGACCGTCGAGAGAATTGAATCAATGCCGCACATTCTGATCGTCGAAGACGAAACCATCATCCGCTCGGCCTTGCGTCGCCTGCTCGAGCGGAACCAGTACCAGGTCAGCGAAGCCGGCTCGGTGCAGGAAGCCCAGGAACGCTTCAGCATTGCCACCTTCGACCTGATCGTCAGCGACCTGCGCCTGCCAGGCGCACCCGGCACCGAACTGATCAAGCTCGGCCAAGGTACCCCGGTACTGATCATGACCAGCTATGCCAGCCTGCGCTCGGCGGTGGACTCGATGAAAATGGGCGCGGTGGACTACATTGCCAAGCCCTTCGACCACGACGAGATGCTCCAGGCCGTAGCACGTATCCTGCGCGACCGGCAGAACGCCCCGGCCGCCGCACCGGTTGCCGAGCCGCGCGCCAGCAATGGCAAGGCGGCCCCCGCCGACAAGGGCAGCGCCCCGGCCAATGGCGAGATCGGCATCATCGGTTCCTGCCCCCCGATGCAGGATATGTACAGCAAGATCCGCAAGGTCGCGCCCACTGACTCCAACGTGCTGATCCAGGGCGAGTCGGGTACCGGCAAGGAACTGGTGGCCCGCGCCCTGCACAACCTGTCGCGCCGGGCCAAGGCACCGATGATCTCGGTGAACTGCGCAGCCATCCCGGAAACGCTGATCGAGTCCGAACTGTTCGGCCACGAAAAAGGTGCGTTCACCGGCGCCAGTGCCGGGCGCGCGGGCCTGGTGGAGGCCGCCGACGGCGGTACCCTGTTCCTCGACGAAATCGGCGAACTGCCGCTGGAAGCCCAGGCCCGCCTGTTGCGTGTGCTACAAGAAGGCGAGATCCGTCGGGTCGGCTCGGTGCAGTCGCAGAAGGTCGATGTGCGCCTGATTGCCGCAACCCACCGCGACCTGAAGAACCTGGCCAAGGCCGGCCAGTTCCGTGAAGACCTGTATTACCGCCTGCACGTGATCGCCCTGAAACTGCCTGCCCTGCGCGAGCGCGGCAGCGACGTCAACGAGATTGCCAGCGCCTTCCTGGCCCGCCAGAGCGCGCGTATCGGCCGTGACGACCTGCATTTCTCCGCCGAGGCGGAGCAAGCCATCCGCCATTACAGCTGGCCGGGGAACGTGCGGGAGCTGGAGAACGCCGTTGAGCGCGCGGTCATTCTCAGCGAGAGTGCAGAAATTTCCGCTGACCTGCTGGGCATCGATATTGAACTGAGCGACCTGGAAGAAGACGAGATCCTCGACAACGCCCTGGCGGTGGCCAGCGCCTCCAACGCCAGCCATGAACCGACCGAAGACCTGTCGCTGGAGGACTACTTCCAGCACTTCGTGCTCGAGCACCAGGACCACATGACCGAAACCGAGTTGGCCCGCAAGCTCGGGGTCAGCCGCAAATGCCTGTGGGAACGCCGCCAGCGCCTCGGCATTCCGCGACGCAAGAGCAACGCTACCAGCGAATAACCGACCTGCCCAGGGCAGGAGATTTCTCCTGCCCCTCTCTATCAGCCTCAACGGCCTCTTCGCGGGCACGCCCAGCCCACCTTCAGGTAACACACCGGCCTGCGCAAAAATCTGTTACCCACGCTTCCGCCGTAACAGTTCCCGAGGCGTACGGTAACGAAATTTCGACATTTTCAGCTGGTGAAATAGGTCACGAATGCCTCAAGCCCTTGATTTTACTGGATTTCAAAAAATTGGCACGGCACCTGCTATATATCTGGTACAAGAACAATAACAAGCACTGCAACCTAGAATAAGAACAAGACGAAACGGCTCACGCACAATAAAAACAAGACGGCGGAGGCGCAGCTAACTGATTCTTTTGGAGAGGATGCGTGTTTGGGGCTTGCCCCACGACCAGGCAGAGAACAACAAAAACTGCACTGAAAAGCAGCGCCTGAACTGGTTGGATCGACAGATCAACGTGACATCAGCGGCCAAAGCAATCCGTTTGCTCTTAACCCCTGGCTTGGGGGTCGTCCACAAGCTTCGAGATTTGTGGGCAGGGCACTCAACAAAAACAAGAAGCCCAGCAGAAAAACAATAAGAGCACGCAACGACTTCTTGGGGAGCTTAGGCTCCCCTTGTCGTTTCTACCGTTCTGGCAGGCATCCTGCTACCCGCCTACACCATTCCTTGAGTAAATGCTAGAATCCCCGCCCATCATGCGGCCATTCTCCTATTCTTGGCCGAACATTCCTTCAAACAGTGCATCCCATGCTGAAGAAGCTGTTCCAGTCGTTCCGCCCGCCCGTACCGGGCCCGCATCACAGGCGTACCACACCTGAGGTGATCAACAAGAGCCAGCATTCGCTGCAGCGCCACCAGTTCAGCCGCCATGCGGTGAGCATCGTGGAACGCCTGCAAAGCGCCGGCTACCAGGCTTACCTGGTCGGTGGCTGTGTCCGCGACCTGATGCTTGGCATCACCCCCAAAGATTTCGATGTTGCCACCAGCGCCACCCCCGAACAGGTCCGTGCCGAATTCCGCAACGCGCGCATCATCGGTCGCCGCTTCAAGCTGGTCCACGTACATTTCGGCCGTGAGATCATCGAAGTCGCCACCTTCCGCGCCCACCATTCGGAAGACGACCAGGGTGACAGCCACCGCTCGTCGCACAATGCCAGCGGCCGTATCCTGCGTGACAACGTGTACGGCACCCTGGAAGAGGACGCGCAACGCCGCGACTTCACCATCAATGCCCTGTACTACGACCCAGTCAGCGAGCGCATCCTCGACTATGCCAATGGCGTGCACGATATCCGTAACCGCCTGCTGCGCCTGATCGGTGACCCGACCCATCGCTACCAGGAAGACCCGGTGCGCATGCTGCGCGCGGTGCGCTTTGCCGCCAAGCTCGACTTCGGTATCGAAAAGCACACTGTCCAGCCGGTGCGCGAACTGGCACCGCTGCTGCGCGAGATTCCGCCGGCGCGCCTGTTCGAGGAGAGCCTCAAGCTGTTCCTCTCCGGCCAGGGCGCCATCGCCTTCGAAATGCTGGTCGACCTGCAGCTGTTCGAACCGCTGTTCCCGGCCAGTGCACATGCCCTGGACGAGCGCCCGACCTACACCCATACCCTGATCAGCCAGGCGCTGCACAACACCGACCTGCGCGTGAAGCAAGGCAAACCGGTAACCCCGGCGTTCCTCTTCGCCGCGCTGCTGTGGCCAGCCCTGCCGGCCCGCGTGCTGCACCTGCAAGCCCAGGGCGTGCCGCCCATCCCGGCCATGAACGGTGCAGCCCACGACCTGATCGCCGAGCAATGCGCACGCATCGCCATCCCCAAGCGCTTCACCCTGCCGATCCGCGAGATCTGGGACATGCAGGAACGTCTGCCACGGCGCAGCGGCAAGCGCGCCGATGTCTTGCTGGACAACCCGCGCTTCCGCGCCGGTTACGACTTCCTGCTGCTGCGCGAAAGCGCCGGGGAAGAAACCGACGAACTCGGCCAGTGGTGGACCGACTACCAGGATGCCAACGACAGCGAGCGCCGCGAGATGATCCGCGAGCTGGGCAGCCGTGATGAAGGCACCGGCGCCGGCCCACGTAAACGCAAGCGCAGCGGCGGCAAGCGCAAGCGCGGCGGCGACGAGGCATTCGAGTGACCACCCGCGCCTATATCGGCCTGGGCAGCAACCTGGACGCACCTGCCGAGCAGCTGCGCAACGCCCTGCAGGCACTGGACCAGGTAGAAGGCACGCGCCTGGTGGCGGCCTCGGCCCTCTACACCAGTGACTCGCTGCTGCCAGGGCAACCGCGCTACACCAATGCCGTCGCCGCCGTGGACACCGCCTTGCCGCCCTTGGCCCTGCTCGATGCGCTGCAAGCCATCGAAAATGACCAGGGCCGTGTGCGCTTGGAGCGCTGGGGCCCGCGCACACTGGACCTGGACATTCTGCTGTTCGGCGACCAGGTGCTGGATGAACCGCGCCTGAAGGTGCCGCATTACCACATGCATGCCCGGCCTTTCGTGTTGTACCCGCTGGCCGAACTGGTACCGGGCGATTTCCGTCTGGCCGATGGCCGCGCCCTCGCGCAGTTGCTCGAAGCGTGCCCGTTCGTCGGTCTCGAACGCCTGTAAACCGGGCGTTCCAGCCGAGCACAGCGGCGCGGTAACGCCAGTAACACCCTGAACGTAACAATGCGGTAACAGGGTCATTGACTTCCCCCACCTCGCTCACGACTATAGGCGTCCCGTGTGGCACCGAAGTGCCGCTACCCGTATTTAGGCCCGGACGGACCTGTGCCCGAACATCACACGCGATGATGTGCCGCTCCGGAAGATGACTACGCGTTGAATGCAGTCGTTTCTTACAGCGCCTGAACGAGGAATTTCCTACATGCCTGAAGTAACCCTGACCACCCTCAATGGCCTCAAGGCCAAGGGTGAAAAAATCACCATGCTGACCTGCTATGACGCGACCTTCGCCAAGGCCGCCAGCCGGGCCGGTGTCGAAGTGTTGCTGGTGGGCGACTCGCTGGGGATGGTCCTGCAAGGCCACGACAGCACACTGCCGGTAACCACCGCGGACATGGCCTACCACACCGCCAGCGTCAAACGCGGCAACGATGGCGCACTGATCCTCACCGACCTGCCGTTCATGGCGCATGCCACTCCGGAACAGGCTTTTGCCAACAGCGCCACGCTGATGCAGGCCGGCGCACACATGGTCAAGATCGAAGGGGCTGCCTGGCTGGCCGAGACCATCCGCTTGCTGGCCGAGCGTGGCGTGCCGGTATGCGCGCACATGGGCCTGACCCCGCAAACCGTCAACGTTCTGGGCGGCTACAAGGTCCAGGGCCGCCAGGAAGCCCAGGCCCGGCAGATGCGTGCCGACGCCATCGCCCTGGAGCAGGCTGGCGCGGCCATGCTGCTGCTCGAATGCGTGCCCAGCGAACTGGCGGCGGAAATTACCAGTGCCGTCGGTATTCCGGTGATCGGCATTGGTGCCGGCAGTGGCACCGATGGCCAGGTGCTGGTCCTGCACGACATGCTCGGCCTGTCGCTGAGCGGTCGCGTGCCGAAGTTCGTGAAGAACTTCATGCAAGGCCAGCCGGATATCCACAGCGCCCTCGTCGCTTATGTCGAGGCAGTCAAGCAGGTCAGCTTCCCTGGCAGCGAACACGGGTTCAGTGCATGAATACAGTCAAGACCGTCCGCGAATTGCGTGCCGCCGTTGCTCGTGCGCGTAGTGAAGGCAAGCGCATCGGCTTCGTGCCGACCATGGGCAACCTGCACAGCGGCCACGCGGCCCTGGTAACCAAGGCCGCGCAGCGTGCCGATTTCGTGGTTGCCAGCATCTTCGTCAACCCGCTGCAGTTCGGCGCCAACGAAGACCTCGACAAATACCCGCGTACCTTGGCCGCCGACCAGGAGCGCCTGCTGCAGGCCGGTTGCAACCTGTTGTTCGCCCCCACCGTCGACGAGATGTACCCAGACGGCATGAGCGTGCAAACCCGCGTCAGCGTTCCCCAGCTTTCCGAAGGCCTGTGCGGCGCCAGCCGACCCGGGCATTTCGAAGGCGTGGCCACCGTGGTTACCAAGCTGTTCAACATGGTCCAGCCCGACCTTGCCGTGTTCGGCGAAAAGGACTTCCAGCAGCTGGCGGTGATACGCGCCATGGTGCGCGACCTGAACATGCCGATCCAGGTCATTGGCGAGCCCACCGTGCGTGCCGAAGACGGCCTGGCGCTGTCGTCGCGCAACGGTTACCTGACGCCTGAGCAGCGCGCTACGGCGCCGGCGTTGTATCGCGCGCTGCAGCACATCGCTGCGGCCATTGGCCGGGGCCAGCGTGACTTCGCTGCGTTGGTTGCCGAAGGTCAGGCGCAACTGGCTGCCGCGGGATTCCGCCCGGATTACCTGGAAGTGCGGCATGCCGTGAGCCTGCGTCCGGCGATGATCGATGATCGCGACCTGGTGGTGATTGCGGCGGCTTACCTGGGTAACACGCGGTTGATCGACAACCTTTACCTGCATGTGGAAGAGAAAACCGCGTAACCGCCTGGGGCTACCTTGCGGCTCATTCGCCGCAGAGCCAGCTCCCGCAGGGGCGCAAAGCGCCCCAAATTCCCTCCGCCATACCCATTCCCTGCCAGTGGCCTTTTCCTATAATGTTGCCAGCCTGAACCCGGCAATGACTGCCGTGTCCAAGGCATCACCACGCACCAAGGGAACCCCGCGCAATGGCGTATTACCGTACACCCCACGATGTGACGGCCCTGCCCGCCTGGCAGGCGCTCCAGCAACACCGCGACGCCATGCAAGGCTTCAGCATGCGCGAAGCCTTCGCCGCCGACGCCAAACGCTTCGACCAGTTCTCCCTGAGCTCCTGTGGCTTGTTCCTCGACTACTCGAAGAACCTGATCACCGAACAGACCCGTGACCTGCTGGTGAACCTGGCCGACCAGGTCGGCCTGCAAGACGCCATCAAGTCGATGTTCAGCGGCGAGATCATCAACGCCTCCGAAGGCCGCCCGGTGTTGCACACTGCCCTGCGCCGGCCGGTGGGCGACAAGCTCAGCGTCAATGGCGTGAACGTCATGCCGGAAGTGCACAAGGTGCTCAACCAGATTACCGAACTGGTCGGCCGCATCCATGACGGCCTGTGGCGCGGCTACAGCGAGAAGCCAATCACCGACGTGGTCAACATCGGCATCGGTGGTTCGTTCCTCGGCCCCGAACTGGTTTCCGAAGCGCTACTGCCGTATGCCCAACGCGGCGTGCGCTGCCACTACCTGGCGAACATCGACGGCAGTGAATTCCACGAGCTGTCGGCCAACCTGCGTGCTGAAACCACCCTGTTCATCGTCTCGTCGAAGTCGTTCAACACCCTCGAGACGCTGAAGAACGCCATGGCCGCACGCACCTGGTACCTGGCCCAGGGCGGTTCGGAAGCCGAGCTGTACCGCCACTTCATCGCTGTTTCCAGCAACAAGGCCGCGGCCGTGGCCTTCGGTATCCGCGAAGAGAACATCTTCCCGATGTGGGACTGGGTTGGCGGGCGCTACTCGCTATGGTCGGCCATCGGCCTGCCGATTGCCCTGGCCATCGGCATGGCCAACTTCAAGGAACTGCTGTCCGGTGCCTACACCATGGACCAGCACTTCCAGACCGCACCGTTCGAAAAGAACATGCCGGTGCTGCTGGCCCTGCTGGGCGTCTGGTACGGTAACTTCTGGGGCGCAAGCAGCCACGCGATCCTGCCGTACGACCATTACCTGCGCAACATCACCAAGCACCTGCAGCAGCTGGACATGGAGTCCAACGGCAAGAGCGTGCTGCAGGATGGCAAACCGGTGAAGACCGATACCGGCCCGGTGATCTGGGGCGGCGTCGGCTGCAACGGCCAGCATGCCTACCACCAGTTGCTCCACCAGGGCACCCAGCTGATCCCGGCCGACTTCATCGTGCCGGTAGTGAGCTTCAACCCGGTCGCCGATCATCATCAGTGGCTGTACGCCAACTGCCTGTCGCAGAGCCAGGCGCTGATGCTGGGCAAGACCCGCGAAGAAGCCGAAGCCGAGCTGCGCGCCAAGGGCCTGAATGAAGCAGACATCGAGAAGCTGGCCCCACACAAGGTGATCCCGGGCAACCGCCCGAGCAACACCCTGGTGGTGGAACGCATCAGCCCACGCCGTCTGGGCGCCCTGGTGGCGATGTACGAACACAAGGTGTTCGTGCAGAGCGTGATCTGGGGTATCAACGCCTTCGACCAGTGGGGCGTGGAACTGGGCAAGGAGCTGGGCAAGGGCGTTTACCAGCGCCTGGTCGGCAGCCTGGAAGACAGCGCCGAGGACGGCTCCACCCAGGGCCTGATCAACTACTTCCGCGGCCGTCACCGCGGTTGATCCTGATGCCACA
>NZ_JATAAG010000081.1:29326-35301 GCF_030341915.1 Pseudomonas sp. BCRC 81390
GTTCGATATCCGCAACTACCCGCAGGCCCTGGCTGTCAGCCAGTCCGCCGCACTCACCCCCGACGACTATCGCCGCCTCTACCGCCAGTCGGTCGACGACCCCGAAACTTTCTGGGCCGAGCAAGCCCGGCGCCTGGACTGGATCAAGCCCTGGTCGAGCGTGCAGCAGTGCGACCTGAACACCGGCCAGGCACGCTGGTTCGACGGTGGCCAGCTGAATGTCAGCTACAACTGCATCGACCGCCACCTGGCCCGGCGCGGCGACCAGACCGCGTTGCTATGGGAAGGTGACGACCCCAAGGATGCCAAGGCCATCACCTACCGCGAACTGCACCGTCAGGTCTGCCGCCTGGCCAATGCCCTGAAGGCGCGAGGGGTGAAGAAAGGCGACCGGGTGTGCATCTACATGCCGATGATCCCCGAGGCTGCCTTCGCCATGCTCGCCTGCACCCGCATCGGCGCCATCCACTCGGTGGTGTTCGGTGGTTTCTCGCCCGATGCCCTGCGCGACCGCATTCTCGACGCCGACTGCCGCACCGTGATCACCGCCGATGAAGGCGTGCGCGGTGGCAAGCGCATCCCGCTGAAACACAACGTCGACAAGGCCCTGGCCAGCTGCCCCGCAGTCAGCAGCGTGTTCGTGGTACGCCGCACCGGCACTGATGTCGCCTGGGCCGAAGGCCGCGATCTCTGGTACCACGAGGCAACCGAAAAGGCCGGTGACGATTGCCCTGCCGAGCCGATGGAGGCCGAAGATCCACTGTTCATCCTGTATACCTCCGGCAGCACCGGCAAACCCAAGGGCGTGCTGCATACCACCGGCGGCTACCTGCTGCAGGCCACCCTTACCTTCAAGGTGGTGTTCGACTACCGTGATGGCGAGGTGTTCTGGTGCACTGCCGACGTCGGCTGGGTCACCGGCCACAGCTACATCGTCTATGGCCCGCTGGCCAATGGCGCGATCTCGCTGATGTTCGAAGGGGTGCCCAACTACCCCGACACCTCGCGCTTCTGGCAGGTGGTGGACAAGCACAAGGTGAACATCTTCTACACCGCCCCAACCGCCCTGCGCGCCCTGATGCGCGAAGGCGACGGGCCGCTGCGGGGCACCTCGCGCCAGAGCCTGCGCCTGCTCGGCAGCGTCGGCGAGCCGATCAACCCGGAAGCCTGGGAATGGTATTTCGAAGCCGTCGGACAGAAGCGCTGCCCCATCGTCGATACCTGGTGGCAAACCGAAACCGGCGGCATCATGATCACCCCCCTGCCTGGCTCGCAGGTGCTCAAGCCCGGCTGTGCCAGCCAGCCCATGTTCGGCGTGCAACCGGTGCTGCTGGATGACAAGGGCAAGCAGATCGAAGGCCCGGGTGCCGGCCTGCTGGTCATCAAGGCAAGCTGGCCAGGGCAGATCCGTAGCGTCTATGGCGACCACCAGCGCATGGTCGACACCTACTTCAAGCCCATGCCCGGCTACTACTTCACGGGTGACGGTGCTCGCCGCGATGCCGATGGCGACTACTGGATCACCGGGCGTATCGACGACGTGATCAATGTCTCCGGGCACCGCATCGGTACCGCCGAAGTGGAAAGCGCATTGGTGCTGCATGACAGCGTTGCCGAAGCGGCCGTGGTCGGTTATCCCCACGACCTCAAGGGCCAAGGGGTTTACGCCTTCGTCACGACGATGAACGGGATAACGCCGGACGATACGCTCAAGGCCGAACTACTGGCCCTGGTCAGCAAGGAAATCGGCAGTTTCGCCAAACCCGAGCTGATCCAGTGGGCCCCGGCACTGCCCAAGACACGCTCAGGCAAGATCATGCGGCGTATACTGCGCAAGATCGCCTGCAACGAGCTGGACAACCTGGGCGATACCTCGACCCTGGCCGACCCCAGCGTGGTACAGGGCCTGATCGACAAACGCCTCAACCAGTAACCGGTGGCCGCTCGCATGGCCACCCTGCATGACAGGTCGCCATGGAAGCCCTTCGCCGCCGCATCGAAACCCAGGTCATGAGCCTTACCGGGCTGGCCCTCGGCCAGCTCGACCTGGAATCCCCCAAGGGCGACCCCGGCCTGTTCGGCCCGCACAGCATCAGCTGGCGAGTGCATGGCGACTTCCCGAGCATGCTGGTGGGCGGCATCAGCGCCCTCATGTTGCAGCTATTGCACCCGCTGGCCCTAGCCGGGGTGTGGGATCACTCCAACTTCCGGGAAGACCTGCTCGGGCGCCTGCGGCGTACCAGTCAGTTCATCTCCGGCACTACCTTCGGCGCCACCCGCGATGCCGAATGGCTGATTGAAAAGGTTCGCACCATCCACCTGCAGGTAACCGGTACCGCACCGGACGGCCGTTCCTACGCCGCCAGCGACCCGGACTTGCTCACCTGGGTGCACGTGGCGGAGGTCAGCAGTTTCCTGAATGCCCACCTGCGTTACTGCAATCCGCAGCTTGCACCCGCCGCACAGGACGCCTATTACGCGGAGATCGCGTTGATCGCCGAGCGGCTGGGCGCACGCAACGTGCCGCGTTCGCGCCAGCAGGTCGAGAACTACCTGCAACACATGCGCCCGCAGTTGCGCTGCGACGCCCGCAGCCGCCAGGTGCTCGAGATTCTGCTCGATGCTCCCGCTCCCAGCCGCCTGGCACAGCCGGTGGGCAAGCTGATGCTGCACGCTGGCCTCGACCTGTTACCGGACTGGGCCCAGGCCATGCTCGGCCTGCAGCACGGCCCGCTGCAGCGGCGCATGATCCGCCTGGGCCTGCGACGCACCGCGCCGGTGCTGCGCTGGGCCATGCGTAACGGCTCGGCACAGCGGGCCAAACGGCGCATGGGCATCGAATGAAGGCCAATGGTCGCCGCTGCGGAACTGATTTAACGTGCCATACTCCAAGCTCTCCTGCTTAGACAGACGAAGCGACACATGTACAAAGGATTGACTCGCGCCGCAGGCGCACTGCTGGCCTTGGTAGCCCTCTACAGCCTTCTTGGCTTTCTCGTCCTTCCCGGTGTCGCGTTGCGCATCGCCAACCAGCAGTTGGCTCAGTACGCGACGGTGCCTGCCCACCTTGAACGGATCGAACTCAACCCCTTCAGCCTCGAACTGACGCTATGGGGTCTGCAGATCGGCGAGCCTGGCAAGGAACAGGTCGGCTTTGAGCGGCTGTATGCCAATCTTTCGCTCGACAGCCTGTGGAGCGGTGCACTGCACCTGGAAGCGGTGGAACTGCTCAAGCCGCGCAACGAAGTGCTGTTCGCCAAGGACGGCACGCTCAACCTGACTCGCCTGTTCAAGCTACCCGCCAGCCAGGCCAAGCCCGACGAGCCGCCCAGCGACCCGTTCCCGCTGCGCATCGCCAGCATCAAGCTGAGCGAAGGCTACCTGCACTTCGAAGACTTGCGCCCGAGCGAGCCGATCGAGTTCCTCTACGACAACATGAACCTGGAGCTGAAGAACCTCAGCACCTTGCCCAACGACAATGCCGACATGACCTTGGTGGCGAACGGCCCGAACGGCGGGCGCATCGACTGGAAAGGCACGCTGAGCCTGGCGCCGATCGCCTCCGAGGGCACACTGAAAGTCACCGAAGGCAAGATGAAGGCGTTCTGGCCTTATGTACGCGATGCCGTGCCCCTGGTGCTGGAAGAGGGTGTGGTCAGCCTCGACACCCATTACAAGCTCAACCTCGCCAAGCAGACCGAACTACTGCTGGACAACGCCTCGCTGCGCATCGCACCGTTCGCCATCAAGGCGCCGGATGGTCGCCCGCTGGCTCGCCTGGCCAGCCTGGAGGTGAGCGAGACCTCAGTCGACCTGGTCAAGCAACTGGTCACCGTGGGCAAGATCCGCAGCGAAAAACTGGAAACCTGGGCTGCGCTGGAAAAAGACGGCCAGCTCGATTGGCAGAAGTTGTTCGCCAGCCAGCCGGCCAAGGCGACGCCGAAGGAAAAGGCCGAACCGGCCGCCGCCGAGCCCACCCCCAAGGAACAAGCAGCGAAAGAACCGAGCAAGCCCTGGCAGGTACTGCTCAAGGACGTACAGCTGCGTAATTACCTGGTGCACCTGGCAGACCGTACGCAGAAAGAGCCGGTGGCCCTCGACGTGGGCCCGCTCAACGCTGACCTGCAAGGCTTCGACAGCCTCAACCAGTCACCCTTCACCCTCAAGCTCGATACTGGCGTGGGAAGACAAGGCAAGCTGCAGGCAACCGGCCAGGTCAACCTGGCGCCGATATGGGCCAAGCTGGATGTCAGCACTCGCGACATTGACCTGCGCGTGGCCCAGGCCTATATCAGCCCGTTCATTCTCCTGGAACTGCGCAGCGGCATGCTCTCCAGCGACCTCAATGTCGACCTGAAGAACACCGCACCGCTGGCCTTCACCGTCACCGGCAAGGCACAGGTGAGCCAGCTGCATACCCTCGATACCATCAAGAGCCGCGATTTCGTCAAATGGCAGCAGGTGAATGTCAACGGTCTGTCCTACGTACATGGCGACGCGCTGTCGATCGACAAGGTGACCCTGCTGCAGCCCTATGCGCGCTTCATCATCAACGAAGACCGCACCACCAACATCAACGACCTGCTGATCCCGCAGCCGGCCGGCGCACCGGCCCAGGCCCAGGCCAAGCCGGCGCCGGCCAGCAGTGGCAAGCCGCTGGGCATCCACATCGGCCAGATCGACATCAACGACGGCTCGGCCAACTTCGCTGACCTGTCCCTCACGCCCAACTTCGCCACCGCCATCCAGCAGCTCAACGGCCAGGTCGGCACCATCGACAATCGCAAGCCGGTACCGGCCAAGGTCGACGTCAAGGGCAAGGTCGACCGCTACGCGCCGGTTACCATCAAGGGTGCACTCAACCCGTTCAACCCGTTGGCCAGCCTGGACATCGCCACCAGCTTCAAGCGCGTCGAGCTGACCACCCTGACGCCTTACTCCGGCAAGTTCGCCGGCTTCCGCATCCGCAAGGGGCGGCTCAACCTCGACCTGCATTACCTCATCACCAATGGCCAGCTCAAGGCCGAGAACAAGGTGGTGGTGGAGCAGCTGCAACTGGGCGAGAAGGTCGACAGCCCGGATGCAGTGGACCTGCCGATCCGCCTGGCGGTGGCACTGCTGAAGGATACCGAGGGCAAGATCTCGATCGAGCTGCCGGTGTCCGGCGACCTCAACAACCCGCAGTTCAGCGTAATGCCGATCGTCTGGCAGACCCTGCGCAACCTGGTACTGCGCGCAGCACAGGCGCCGTTCAAGTTCATTGGCGGGCTGGTTACTGGCGGCGGCTCGGAAGATCTGGGCAGCGTGGCCTTCGCCCCGGGCTCCAGCGAGCTTGGCCCGGACGCCCAGGCCTCGCTGGACAAGCTGGCTTCGGCGCTGAAGGAACGCCCGGAGCTGCGCCTGGAAATCGAAGGCACCAGCGCCCAGGCCAGCGACGGCCCGCTGATCGCCCAGCAGCGGCTGGAACGCGAATACCAGGCTACCTGGTACAAGATCCTGCAGCGCCGGGGCGACAAGGTACCGGCCAATGCGTCCATGCTGGTAGTCGATGACAGTGACAAACCGGCGATGCTTGAAGGCATCTACCGCAACCGCCTGAAGCAGCAACCACCTGCCGAATGGGAGCAACTGGGCCGCGAAGAGCGCACTGCCAAGTTGCGCGAGGCCGTGATCAAGTCATGGGCCGAGAGCACTGCGCTGCTACGCACACTGGGCCAGGAACGGGCCAGCAGCATCAAGGATTACCTGGTCGATAAAGGCCAGCTGGAAGATGACCGGGTGTATTTCATCGATACCAACCTGGGGCAGCCTGAGAGCGATGGGCGGGTGGTGACGCCGATGCACCTGGATGCTGAGTAGATAGCAGCCTGACCGCGGATCTGTAGGAGCGGCCTTGCGTCGCGAAAGGGCCGCGAAGCGGCCCCAGCCATTGCATCAGTGCCAGGGACCGGGGGCCGCTTCGCGGCCCTTTCGCG
>NZ_JATAAG010000082.1:0-266 GCF_030341915.1 Pseudomonas sp. BCRC 81390
TTCTTCATGGTCCGTGGCGGCACCGAGGTCATCCACATCAACTTCCGCTCCGCAGAAGTGGATGCCGTGTACTTCCCGCAGGTGGAAGTGATCGGCGATATCGCCAACGCCGTCTGGCAGATCGGCGAAGCGCTGGGCGACACCTCGCACTGGGACTTCACCCGGCTGATGACCATCCGTGAAGCCAACGAAGCGCAGATCGCCGAAGGCGCCGACGACAACCGCTTCCCGGTCTACCCGCAGCGCCTGGTGGCCGACATCCGTCG
>NZ_JATAAG010000011.1:0-275 GCF_030341915.1 Pseudomonas sp. BCRC 81390
CAAGATACTCAGCTTGTGCTGAGTGGGTTCCCCCATTCAGAGATCTCTGGATCACAGTCTGTTTGCCGACTCCCCAAAGCTTATCGCAGGCTACCACGTCTTTCATCGCCTCTGACTGCCAAGGCATCCACCGTATGCGCTTCTTCACTTGACCATATAACCCCAAGCAATCTGGTTATACTGTGAAGACGACATTCGCCGAAAATTCGCATGTTGCTCTTTCGAGCAGAACTCACAAATTTTACCTTAGCCTGATTAACCAGCAGTGAAACTGG
>NZ_JATAAG010000083.1:0-143829 GCF_030341915.1 Pseudomonas sp. BCRC 81390
CGCTGTACCCAGCCCGTGCGCTGCGCGTTCAGCTCCATCACCATGCCGACCGGGTCGGGCACTGTCAGCGCCAGTATGCCGTTGGGCAGTTGCTCGCGCTGGATGGCGTTGCGCGCCTGGACGCGGGTTTCGTGCCAGCGCCCCAGGCGGCTGTAGAAGCCATGCACGCTGGCATACCTGGCGGAGGAAAACGTCGAGAACTCCAGCACATCCTCCAGGCCGAAGCGGAAGCTGTCGGTCATGGCGATGCCGAGGCTGGCAGGGTCGTTGCGCGCGGTGTCCAGGTCCACCTCGACAAAGCGGGCGAGGGTGCCCGGGTCGCCGCTGGCGATACCTTGCCGGTAGCGGTCGAGTACCACCCGCGGCCAGGGGTCGTTGGCGAAGGCGATCCAGGCTTTGCGGTAGAGCAGGGTATCGATGTTGATGAACGAGGCGATGACGTCATGGCCCTCGGTGGCGCACCACTGGGGCACTGGCCTGGGTGGCGCCAGGGGCATCTGCGACACCGGGAAACGCTTGAGGGTCCCGGCTGCCGCAACCTCGTAGGCTTGCCAGATTTCCTGGTCGAGCAGCACGTAGACGTAACCCTGGCGCAACAGGCGCAACTGGTCGGTGTGCATCGGGTGAAAAGTGATTTCGCTGTCGTGCGCCAGGCGATAGGGGCGCTCGGTATCCGGGCGCGGGGCGTAGGCTTCGCGCAGCAGCAGGATCGGCAGGCCGGAGCGTTCGCAGAAATGACAGCGCCCGTAGGTGTTGGGAATCTCTTCCTGCATGGCGATGTGGATGGCTTTGCTGATGCTCATGAGGCGTTCCTTTTCCAGTGATTGACGCAACGGTCAGAACACTAGCGAGGAACGACTTCGCGGGGGAGCAATGGGCTTCCTAAAACGTTGTAGGAATTTTCGGTTTAGCGTTCGGTGCGGGCTGGCTGCGTGCCGGCGAGATCAGCCTGTTGCCCCAGCATCTGCCGCACCAGCCACTGCCCCGCAGGCCCCAGCGCCCGGCGGCCTGACCAGACCACATCCATGGCGACACGCCGTGGGTAACCGGCCACCTGCAGCTCGATCAAGCCTTCGCCAAACCGCGCCACCAGCGCCCTGGGTAGTTCGGCCCAGCCAAACCCGCGCACGGCGAACTCCAGCAGGGTGAGGTAGTCCGGCGCCGACCAGGCCTGGCCGCGGCCCTGGTGCGGGCTGGGGGCATAGGTCTTGATGTACAGCTGCCGCGTGCTTTCGAGGTGCCGCATCTGCAACGGTGCCCGGTTCGCCAGGGGGTGACCGCTGGCCACGTACACGCCGAACTCCGCTTGTTCCGGCAAGCGGGCGACGGCCACGTCGGCGGGGTATCCAGGTTGCGCGGCAAGAATGCCGATCTGCGCCAGGCCCTGCTGGATCAGCTCGATCACGTCGGCATCTTCTGACGGCCCGCAGCGCAGCTCGGTATGCGGATATCGCTCGGCAAAGCGGGCCATCAGCGCGCTCTGGAAGGTGACGCTGTAACTGTCCGACATCACCACGGACACCAGCGCCTCGACATTTTCCGCCAGCCGTACCGCCAAGGCATCGAGCTGGGCGCTGGCATCGAGAATCGCCTCGACATGGCTCAACACTTGCCGGCCAGCCTGGTTCAAGGTGGGGTGGCGACCGCTGCGGTCGAACAATGGGCAGCCGATATCGGCCTCGAAATTGGCGATGGCGATGCTGATGGTGGACTGGCTTTTACGCAGTTTGCGCGCTGCCGCAGAGAACGAGCCCAGTGATGCGGCTTCGACAAAGGCGAGCAGAGCTTCGGGTGAGTAGCGCATGGTATTGATAAAACCGATGGTAGCTATGTCGCGAGTATCAGTTTTAACAAAGAAAATGGAAAGCACGACTCAAGCAATATGATGGGCTTTGCCATGAAAAACGTTTCCTTCATTGAACGCCTGGTTCATGCCGTTGGTTATGAAGTGTTCGCCGTGCTGCTGTGTGCGCCGCTGTTGTCCTGGCTCATGGGCAAGTCGCTGGCAACCACCGGGATGCTGGCGGTGATGCTGTCGCTGATCGCGATGCTGTGGAACATGGTCTACAACGCGCTGGTCGATCGCCATGTACGGCTTGAGCGGATCCACTGGACGGCCCGCGCACGGTTTGTGCACGGCCTGGGTTTCGAGGCGGGGCTGGTGGTCTGGTGCCTGCCGCTGGCGGCGTGGATGCTGGATATTTCCCTGGTGCAGGCGTTCATGGTGGAGCTGGGCTTCTTCGTGATCATCCTGCCTTACACCGTGCTGTACAACTGGGTGTTCGACAAGGCGCGGCACCTGTTCCTGCAGCGCCGTGCTGAACGAGTCACCAGCCCGACACGAATCCTGTAGCAGCGCGCAACTTCCATGGATGCAAGTAAAAACGGGGCATGCCATCGCTGGCATGCCCCGTTTCATTCCACCAAGGCGCCTCAGGCGACTTTGACGATCCAGCCAGCCGGTGCTTCGATATCACCGCTCTGGATGCCGGTCAGCTCGTTGTAGAGCTTCTGGGTAACCGGGCCGACCTTTTCCAGGTCATGGAACACGTGCAGCTTGCCGTTGTACTCGATGCCGCCGATCGGGGTAATCACCGCAGCAGTACCGCAGGCGCCCGCTTCGACGAAACGGTCCAGCTTGTTGATTTCGACATCGCCTTCGATCACGGTCAGGCCCAGGCGCGATTGCGCCAGTTCCATCAGCGACAGGCGGGTGATGCCCGGCAGCACCGAGGCCGACTTCGGGGTGACGAATTCGTTGTTGGCGGTGATGCCGAAGAAGTTGGCCGAACCGACTTCCTCGATCTTGGTGTGGGTCAGCGGGTCGAGGTAGATCGCGTCGGCAAAGTTGGCCTTCTTCGCTTCGGCGCCCGGCTGCAGGCTGGCGGCGTAGTTGCCACCGACCTTGGCCGCGCCAGTGCCCTGCGGGGCCGCGCGGTCGAAGCTGGAAATCTGGAAGTTGTGCGGCTTCATGCCGCCCTTGAAGTACGAGCCAACCGGGATGGCGAAGATCGAGAAGATGAACTCGGGGGCGGTGCGCACGCCAATGTTGTCACCGGTGCCGATCACGAACGGGCGCAGGTAGAGGGCGCCTTTGCCGTGTGGCGGGACGAACTTCTCGTTGGCCTTGACCACTTGCTTGCACGCCTCGATGAACACATCGGTCGGCACCTGCGGCATCAGCAGGCGGGCGCAGCTGCGTTGCATGCGCGCGGCGTTCTGGTCCGGGCGGAACAGGTTGATCGAACCGTCCTTGCAGCGGTAGGCCTTGAGGCCTTCGAAGCATTGCTGGCCGTAGTGCAGGGCCGTGGAGCCTTCACTGATGTGCAGCACGTTGTCGTCGGTCAGGGTGCCTTTGTCCCACTCGCCATTGCGCCATACGGACAGGTAGCGTTTGTCGGTCTTGATGTAGTCGAAACCCAGCTTGTCCCAGTTAATGCTTTCGTTGCTCATGACACCCTCATTGTCTTGCAAGTGCCCAATCGATCGGGCTGCTGTTATATGCGCACCACGCCACCATAATACATCCGCGGCAGATCGGGAACGGCCAGTCACGAAACTCCCTGCTGGCGGAGGTCATTCAGCGCCTGGGAGAGCGAGTGCCGCCTGCGCGGCGCATCGCGGGTAAATCCGCTCCTGGAGGGGATTTGCGTGCTGATACCTTGGCGCATGACGCCTGCCACAGGCGTTACTCGCCCGACACAACCGTAGGAGCGGATTCATCCGCGATGCGCCGCGCAGGCGGCGCTCGGTCTCCCTGGCGCCGCACATATCGAGGCAAGCCCCAGCGGCAATGGTTGACCACCCGCCAACCACTGCGTAGCCTTGCCACTTCGAGGTTCTTCGGCCAGGCCGAAGCTAAGACGGGAACGCGGTACAAGCCGCGGCTGCCCCCGCAACTGTAAGCACCGACAACGGATCGACACAGCCACTGCGCCAGCGCGCGGGAAGGCGTCGTCCTGCCAGCCTGCCGCAGCGGCGTGCAACTGGAGTGGTGCGAGCCAGGAGACCTGCCTCGTCACGTTTTCGACTTTCAACCGGGCGGGGTGATCCGGTGGCGAACAAGCCCGGCCGGCCTGGCCTGTGGCTGTCGTCCTGCATGCCCGCGCCAATCTGCCAAGGGCAATGCGACATGAAAACACTGGCCAAGCTTCCCGTCACCATCGTCACCGGCTTCCTCGGCTCGGGCAAGACCACCTTGCTGCGCCACATGCTCGACAATGCCCAGGGCCGCCGCATCGCGGTGATCGTCAACGAGTTCGGCGAGCTGGGCATCGACGGTGAAATCCTCAAGCAATGCAGCATCGGTTGCACCGAGGAGGAAGCCAGCGGCCGGGTCTACGAACTGGCCAACGGCTGCCTGTGCTGCACCGTGCAGGAAGAGTTCTTCCCGGTCATGCGCGAGCTGGTGGCACGCCGCGGCGACCTCGACCATATCCTCATCGAAACCAGCGGCCTGGCCCTGCCCAAGCCACTGGTGCAAGCCTTCCAGTGGCCGGAAATCCGCAATGCCTGCACCGTCGATGCGGTGATTACCGTGGTCGACAGCCCGGCGGTGGCCGCCGGCACCTTTGCCGCCTACCCGGAGCAGGTCGATGCCCAGCGCAAGCTCGACCCCAACCTCGACCACGAGTCGCCGCTGCACGAACTGTTCGCCGACCAGCTGGCCAGCGCCGACCTGGTGGTGCTGAACAAGGCCGACCTGATCGACGCTGCGGGCCTGGACAAGGTCCGCGCCGAAGTGGCTGAGGAGCTGCCTCCAGCGGTCAAGGTGATCGAGGCCAGCAGTGGCAAGCTGCCACTGGACGTGCTGTTGGGCGTGGGCGCCGAAGCCGAGGCGCACATCGATGGCCGCCGTACCCACCACGACGCGCACCATGACGGCGATGACCATGACGACCATGACCACGACGCCTTCGATTCGATCTCGATCGACTTGCCAGAGGCCGACGAAAGCCTGCTGCTCGATGCCCTGACCCAGCTGGTGGGCGACTTCGGCATCCTCCGTGCCAAAGGCTTCGCCGCCATCCCGGGCAAGCCGATGCGCTTGCTCGTGCAAGGCGTAGGTACCCGTTTCGACAAGCACTTCGACCGCGCCTGGCGTGCCGACGAGCCACGCATCACCCGCCTGGTGCTGATCGGCCAGGACCTCGACGCCGCCCGCCTGGAAGCGCGCCTGCGCCAGGCCCTGGGCGCCTGACCCATGCACCTGCTGCGGACCCAGCCCGGCGGCTTCGTGCCGGATGACAGCATTGCCGACCTTGGCCAGACCCCCGCCGAGCTGGTGATCCTCTGCAGCGGCGATTCGCACTTGGCACTGCTCGCCGATACCGCCGAGCTGTTGCCCGAGGATTTCCCCAGCCTGCGCCTGGCCAACCCGATGCAGGTGCAGAACCATGCCTCGGTCGATTTGTACGTCGACCAAGTGTTGCGCCATGCCAAGGTCATCCTGGTGTCGTTGCACGGTGGCGTGGGCTACTGGCGCTATGGCGTCGAGCAATTGGTCGAGCTGGCTGCCCGTGGTGTGCAACTGATCCTGGTGCCGGGCGATGATCGCCCGGACCCGGAGCTGACCCGCCTGGGCAGCGTCAGCGACGAGCAGGCCGAGCGCCTCTGGCATTACCTGCGCCAGGGCGGCAAGGCCAACGCCATCAACCTGTTCAACTGCCTGGCCAGCCAGTGGCTGGGCCGCGATTATGCCTGGGACGAGCCGCAACCGTTGCCACGCACCGCGGTGTATCACCCGGCCAGGGGCGGTGCCACGTTGCAGGACTGGTACCGGCAGTGGCGCCCCGAGCAGCCGGTGGCACCGCTGCTGTTCTACCGCTCGCACCTGCAGGCGGCCAATACCGCGTTCATCGACGTGTTCTGCCAGCGGCTGCAGGCCGCCGGGCTCAACCCGCTGCCGATCGCCGTGGCCAGCCTCAAGGAAAGCGCTTGCCTGGAGCAGGTCGAAGCCTGGCTGGACGAGGTTGGCGCCGAGGTACTGGTCAACACCACTGGTTTTGCCCTGTCCAGCCCCGAACGGCCCAACTTGCGCCCGTTCCGCCGCGACATCCCGGTACTCCAGGCCATTTGCGCCCAGGATAACCAGCCCGGCTGGGAAGCCAGCGAGCAGGGCCTGGGCGCGCGCGACCTGGCCATGCACATTGCCTTGCCGGAACTGGACGGGCGCATCATCACCCGCCCGGTCAGTTTCAAGGACATGGCCTGGCGCAGCGAGCGCAGCCAGTCCGATGTGGTCTGCTACCGTGCCCACCCCGAACGCATGGACTTCGTCGCCGAACTGGCCCGCCGCTGGGTCGAGCTGGCGCGTCTGCCGAATGCCCAGAAGCGCGTGGCCCTGGTGCTGGCCAACTACCCGACCCGGGATGGCCGGATTGGCAACGGCGTCGGCCTGGATACGCCAGCGGCTGCGTTGAACATCCTCAAGGCGCTGCGGGCCGAGGGCTACCCTGTGGCGGAGTTGCCGGGCAGCGGCACGCAGCTGATCCAGCAGTTGCTGGGCGGCGTGACCAATGACCTCGACCAGCTGGACCTGCGCCCCTGCGCGCAAAGCCTGAGCCTCGCCGACTACCAGGCCGCCTTCGACCGCCTGCCCGAAGCCAACCGCCAGGCGGTACTGGAACGCTGGGGGCCGCCGCAGCAGGACCCGATGCACCGCAGTGGCCGGTTGATGGTCGCCGGCCTGCGCTTCGGCCTGACCTTCGTCGGCATCCAGCCGGCACGCGGCTACCAGGTGGACCCCAGCGCGGTGTACCACGACCCCGACCTGGTACCGCCGCATGGCTACCTGGCGTTTCACTTCTGGCTGCGCCATGCCTTTGCCGCCGACGCGGTGATCCACGTGGGCAAGCACGGCAACCTCGAATGGCTGCCGGGCAAGGGCGTCGGCTTGTCGGCACAGTGCTGGCCGGACGCATTGCTCGGCCCGCTGCCGAACATCTACCCGTTCATCGTCAATGACCCGGGCGAGGGCGCCCAGGCCAAACGGCGTACACAGGCGGTGATCATCGACCACCTGATGCCGCCGTTGACGCGCGCCGAAACCTACGGCCCGTTGCGCCACCTGGAGCAACTGGCCGATGAATTCTATGAAGCGCAACTGCTCGACCCAAGGCGCGCGCGCGAGCTGCAGCGCGACATCCTCGAACTGGTCAAGGTCAACCACATCGACCGCGAGCTGCAACTGGAAGGGCAACTCGACGACGCTGCCGTCTGGCTGCCGCGCCTGGACACCTACCTGTGCGACCTGAAGGAATCGCAGATTCGCGATGGCCTGCATGTGTTCGGCCAGTCGCCGCAAGGGCGGCTGCGCGTGGATACCCTGCTGGCGCTGCTACGGGTCGAGCGGGGCGATGGTCGCGGCGGCAATGCCAGCCTGCTGCGCGTGCTGGCCAAGGCGCTGGTGCCGGGCTTCGACCCGCTCGATTGCGACCTTGGCCAGCCATGGCAGGGTGCGCGGCCCGAGCGTCTGCTGGCCATCAGTGATGAGCCTTGGCGTACCTGTGGCGACACCCGCGAGCGCCTCGAACTTTTAGCCCTGCAGCTGATAGAGCAGGCCCTGGGCGGCACTGTACAGTTACCGGAGCAGGGCGAGTGGCAGCCGGTGCATGATGTGGTGCAGGCCCTGCGTGAAGCGGTGGCGCCCAGCCTGGACGCTTGCGGCGACGCCGAAATCGGCGGCCTGCTGGCCGCGCTGGCAGGGCGTTTCGTGCCTGCCGGCCCGAGTGGGGCACCCAGCCGTGGGCGCCTGGATGTGCTGCCCACCGGTCGCAACTTCTATACCGTGGATGTGCGCAACCTGCCCACCACCACCGCCTGGCGTCTGGGCTTCGCCTCGGCCAACCTGATCCTCGAACGCCACCTGCAGGACCACGGCGACCACCTGCGCCAGCTCGGCCTGTCGGTGTGGGGCACGGCGACCATGCGCACCGGTGGCGACGACATCGCCCAGGCCATGGCGTTGATGGGCGTACGCCCGGTCTGGGCCAGCGGCAGCCAGCGCGTGGACGATTTCGAAATCCTGCCGTTGAGCCTGCTCGACCGCCCGCGTGTGGACGTGACCTTGCGCGTTTCCGGGTTTTTCCGCGATGCGTTCGGCAACCTCATTCGTCTGTTCGATGCCGCTGTGCAGGCAGTTGCTGCGCTGGATGAGCCCGACGACCTCAACCCCTTGGCTGCCCGTGTGCGCAGCGAGCGTGCCACGCTGCAGGCGCAAGGGCTGGATGCCGGGCAGGCTGCGCGCCAGGCCGGCTGGCGGGTGTTCGGCGCCAAGCCCGGGGCCTACGGGGCCGGGGTACAGAACGCCATCGACGGGCGCCTGTGGCACAGCCGCGACGACCTGGCCGAGGTCTACCTCAACTACGGCGGCTATGCCTACGGCGGCAGCGACGACGGGACTCCGGCCCGCGCCCAGTTCGCCCAGCGCCTGGCCAGGGTGCAGGCGGTGTTGCAGAACCAGGACAACCACGAGCACGACCTGCTTGATTCCAACGACTATTACCAGTTCCAGGGCGGCATGCTGGCGGCGTCGGAAACCTTGTCCGCTGCGGCTGTGGCCAGCTACCACGGTGACCACAGCCAGGCCGACCGACCACGCATCCGTACCCTCAAGGAAGAGCTGAACCGGGTCATCCGCGCCCGTGCGCTCAACCCGAAGTGGATCGACGGGGTCAAGCGGCATGGCTACAAGGGCGCGTTCGAGATGGCGGCGACGGTCGACAACCTGTTTGCCTTCGATGCCACCACGCACCTGATCGACGATCATCATTACCAGGCGCTGGCCGATGCCTATGTGCTCGACCCGGCGACCCGCAACTTCATGCGCGAGCACAACCCCGAGGCCTTGCGCGACCTTACCGAGCGCCTGCTGGAGGCCCAGCAGCGAGGCCTGTGGCAGGCGCCGGGCGATTACCGCGAAGCCCTCGAGGAGCAACTGCTCGACGGCGAGGAACAGGCTTGAAATGAGTGAACCCGTGCAATTCCCGCTGGCTGCCGTGGTCGGTGCCGACGCGCTGAAACTGGCGCTGTGCCTGACCGCCATCGACCCGAAGATCGGCGGTGTGCTGATCGAGGGGCCGCGTGGCATGGCCAAGAGCACCCTGGCCCGCGGTCTCGCCGACCTGCTGGGTGAGGGGCCGTTCGTCACCCTGCCGCTGGGGGCCAGTGAGGAACGCCTGGTCGGTACCCTCGACCTGGATGCCGCGCTCGGCCAGGGCAAGGCGCAGTTTTCCCCCGGCGTGCTGGCCCAGGCCGATGGCGGCGTGCTGTACGTCGACGAGGTCAACCTGCTGCCCGACACCTTGGTCGACCTGCTGCTCGACGTGGCGGCGAGCGGTACCAACCGCGTCGAGCGTGACGGCATTTCGCACCGGCACAATGCGCGCTTCGTCCTGATCGGCACCATGAACCCGGAGGAGGGCGAACTGCGCCCACAGCTGCTCGACCGCTTTGGCCTGAATGTGGCCCTGGAGGGCTTGCCCGAGCCCGAGGCGCGCCAGCAGATCATTCGTCGCCGTCTGGCCTTCGACACTGACCCGCAGGCCTTCTGCGCGCAATGGGCCCAGGCTCAGGCGCAATTGCGCGAACGCTGCCAGGCCGCTCGCCAGGCGCTGGCCGAAATCGCTTTGGACGACCAGGCGCTGGCCTGGATCACCGAGCGCTGCTATGCCGCCGGGGTCGATGGCCTGCGCGCCGACCTGGTCTGGTTGCGGGCTGCACGCGCTCACTGCGCCTGGCGTGGCGGCGCAGCCATCGAAGAAGCCGATGTCGAGGCGGTGGCAGAGTTTGCCTTGCGCCACCGCCGCCGGGTCACGCCGCAGGCCAGCCCATCTGCGCCGCCGCAAGCTGAACAGCATCCCCTGGCGCAAGGCGCCCGCCAGCCGGGTGAGCAGGGCGGGCAGGGTGACTGGGGGGCGCTGCCGGCACAGCCGGTCGCCAGCGGTGCCCGCCGTGAGGTGCCGAACTGGGCAAAAAAGCCCTGAGCATCCCCCAGCCAACTGCCAAGGGGCCGGATGCCAAAGCAGGCGCAGGCAAGCAGGACGGTAGCCGCACGGGCCGCGCGCGCATTGCCGCCAGCGGCCGGGTGGCCTGGCTGCCGACCCTGCTCAAGGGCCGGCCACGGCTGCGCCAGGACCTGTGCTGGCAGCAGCGCCAGGCCAGCCCCGCAGCGTTGTGGCTGGTTATCGTCGATAGCTCGGCCTCGACCCGGCGTCACCAGGCGCTGGCGCAGACCAAGGGGCTGCTGGCGGCGTTGTTCGACCAGGCATACCGCCAGCGCGCCCGGCTGGCCCTGCTGACTGCCAGCGGGCACGCGCCGCAATGGCAGCGCCATGGCCTGAAGGCTTCCGCCGCCTTGCAGCCGTGGCTGCAAGCCTTGGGGGCCGGTGGCGGGACGCCGTTGCTCGCGGCACTGGCACAGGCCCGGCATTGGCTGCAGGCGCGGCAACGCGCCTACCCGCATGAAGCGCAGCGCTGCCTGGTGTTTACCGATGGCCGCCTGCAGCATTGCAATGGCGTACAGCCGATGCCGTGTGCCACGTTGCTGGTGGATATGGAACTGGCGCCGGTGCGTCTGGGCCGCGCGCAGCGTCTGGCAGAACAACTGCAAGCGGATTACCAGCACTTGCAACAGTTCAGAATCGTCGATTGAAAACGGTTTGCGCGACACTATGTCGCAACAGGAAACATAGCCAGAACAGCAACAGGCTAGTTGTACAAGTGCGTGCTGGCGCACGCACTTGATTGACCGGCTTATATTATTTCGGCATCGACCACGGTTGCAGGTCGTAGCCTTTTTCGCTCAGCTCGGCGCGTACTTCCTCGAGCAGGCTGGCCCACTGGGCCGGGTCGGAATAGATGCGCGACGACACTTGCTTGCTGCCGATGCGAGTGCTGGTCCGGTCGATCACTGCCAGGCTCAGCTCACCAGTACCGTTGGGTGCATCCCAGGCTACGCACTGGAAGGGTTCGAAGGCGTGGTCGGCAATCAGCAGTGCTTCGTTGACACGGAGCGGGGCATTCATGGTTCGGTCTCTCTATTGGTCCCAAACATCCAGATAAAGTCCGCGTTGCCTGGAAGTCGCCTCAGTGGTCGCGAACTGCAGCGCGGGGTTATGTGTACTGATGCTCAATGTCCGGGGGCAAGTCACACAGGCATTGTAAAAATTTTTGCAAGGCGGGCTTCCGTTGCTGCCCTGGCCGCCATGTGATGTCGATAAAGTGCGAAAATTCCCATGACAGATTGTAAAAAAATAATTCGGCAGACAGACGGTACTGGGAACCGTCAACTTCGTTGCTACTGTTAATCGGGCGCCACAACTTGCTGTTTTATTTCAAAAAACCAAAAACTGGCGCCAAGGATCGGTCATGCAACAGCCAGCCGCCCAACGCCGTTTGCTCATCGTTGACCCTTGCGATGACTGCCACCGTTTGTTGCCAGGCCTGCGTATCGCAGGCTGGGATGTAAACAGCTGCATGCTCGGCGCCGCGCTGCATCATCCGTGCGATGTGGGCCTGCTGCGCTTGCAGGCCGGGCACCTGCGGCACCCGGATGCGGTCAAGGACCTGATCAAACGCAGCAATACCGAATGGATTGCCGTGCTCAGCGCCGAACAGCTGCGCATGCCGGCGGTCGGTGATTTTGTCTGCGAGTGGTTTTTTGACTTCCATACCCTGCCGTTCGACGTTTCCCGGGTCCAGGTCACCCTCGGTCGTGCCTTCGGTATGGCCCGCCTGCGCGGCAGGGGTGTGCGCAAGTTGGACGGCTCCAGCCATGAGCTACTCGGTGAAAGCCGGCCGATCCGCGAGTTGCGCAAGTTGCTTGGCAAGCTGGCGCCTACCGAGTCACCGGTACTGATTCGCGGGGAAAGCGGTACCGGCAAGGAGCTGGTGGCCCGCACCCTGCATCGCCAGTCGCAGCGCAGCGAGCAACCGTTCGTCGCCATCAACTGCGGGGCGATCCCCGAGCACCTGATCCAGTCGGAATTGTTCGGCCACGAAAAGGGCGCCTTCACCGGTGCTCACCAGCGCAAGAGCGGGCGCATCGAAGCCGCCCACGGTGGCACGCTTTTCCTCGACGAAATCGGTGACCTGCCGCTGGAATTGCAGGCCAATCTGCTGCGTTTTCTGCAGGAAAAGCACATCGAACGGGTGGGAGGCAGCCAGCCGATCCCGGTTGATGTGCGCGTGCTCGCGGCCACCCATGTGGACCTGGAAAGGGCTATCGAGCAAGGGCGTTTTCGCGAAGACCTGTACTACCGGCTCAACGTCCTGCAGGTGGTAACCGCACCGTTGCGCGACCGGCATGGCGACCTGCCCATGCTGGCCAACCATTTTGCCCAGCTCTACAGCGCGGAAACCGGGCGCCGCCCGCGTTCGTTCAGCGACAACGCCCTGGCGGCGATGGGCCGGCATGACTGGCCGGGCAATGTCCGCGAGCTGGCCAACCGGGTTCGCCGCGGGCTGGTACTTGCCGAAGGCCGGCAAATCGAGGCGCAGGACCTGGGCCTGGAAACGCCAGACCAGGCCCGCTCGCCACTGGGCACGCTGGAGGAGTACAAGCACCGGGCCGAGCGCCAGGCCCTCTGCGATGTGCTCGACCGGCACAGTGACAACCTGAGCGTGGCAGCCAAGGTACTGGGCATCTCGCGCCCGACCTTCTATCGCTTGCTGCACAAGCACCAGATACGCTGAACGGGCGGCCTGCCCGGTGCTGGAGAACCGGGCCTAGCCGCAGCGGCGCTTGCAAGCCAAGGTCAATGTGGCCCGCGCGGAATGGTCTTGAGCAGGTCTTCCGGGCTGATGTGGCCGACCACCTGGGCCACCGCGCTGCCTGGGGTCGGCAGGTCGATGATGTGGCTTTTCATCTTGCCGATCACATGCATTTCGCACGGCTTGCAGTCGAACTTCAGGGTCAGCACCTCATCACCCTGTATCAGCTGCATCGGTGCCACCTTGGTGCGCACGCCGGTCACGCCCTTGGCCTGCTTGGGGCACAGGTTGAAGGAGAAGCGCAGGCAGTGCTTGGTAATCATCACCGGCACCTCGCCATGCTCTTCATGAGCCTCGTAGGCCGCATCGATCAGCTGCACGCCATGGCGGTGGTAGAAGTCGCGGGCCTTCTGGTTGTACACGTTGGCCAGGAACGACAGGTGCGACTCGGGGTACACCGGCGGCGGGTTGGTCTCGGCCTTGCGCCCGCCACGCGGGTGCGCCTGCACCCGTGCTGCGGTCAGGGCCTCGATGGCTTCGCGGCGCAGGGCCTTGAGCTGCGAGTTGGGGATGAAGTACGCCTGCGGGGCATCCAGTTCGATGCTGTCGGCGTGGTACATCGTGGTACCCAGCTGGCCGAGTAGGTCGTGCAACTGCTCCAGCGCCTGCTGCGGCTTGTTGGCCGGGCCGAACGGCCCGTCCAGTGCCACTTGTGCGCTGACACCCTCCTCACTGGTGACGGTCAACGCCAGGCGCTGCTCGCGCAGTACCGCATGCCACTGCACGCCGACCCGGCGCTCGGCCGAGGTGCGTTGCAGGGCCTGCTGCCAGTTGTGGTCGAGGTTGCGCGACAGCGGGTGATTGGGCCGCAGCTTGTGCAGGCCTTCGGGCATTTCGTTGGGCTCGACGCGGTAGCGGTAGCGTTTTTCGCCGTCTTCCTCGAACTCGCCGCGCAGTTCGGCGATGTTGGCGCGGAAGCCCACCACCTCGCGCTTGACCAGCACATTGAGGCCGTCACCGTTGGTCAGCGGCACTTCGGTGACCACTTGCAGGTCACGCTTGCCGACCTTTTCCACTACGCCCACCGGCAGGCCGGTGAAGGTTGGCGAGTCGAAGGCACCGATGTCGACCTTGCGGTCGGTGACGAAATAGTCGGTGCTGCCCCGGTGGAAGGTCTTGTCCGGGTCGGGCACGAAGAAATGTTCGGTGCGGCCACTGGAGGCGCGGGCCAGGTCCGGGCGGTCCTCGAGGATGGCGTCGAGTTCCTTGCGGTAGTGGGCGGTGATGTTCTTCACATACCCCACGTCCTTGTAGCGGCCTTCGATCTTGAACGAGCGCACGCCGGCCTCGACCAGGTCGCGCAGGTTGGCGGTCTGGTTGTTGTCCTTCATCGACAGCAGGTGCTTCTCGAAAGCCACCACGCGGCCCTGGTCATCCTTCAGCGTATAGGGCAGGCGGCAGGCCTGCGAGCAATCGCCACGGTTGGCGCTGCGGCCGGTCTGCGCGTGGGAGATGTTGCACTGGCCGGAGAAGGCCACGCACAGCGCACCGTGGATGAAGAATTCGATGGCGGCATCGGTTTCGGCGGCGATGGCGCGGATTTGCTGCAGGTTCAGCTCGCGGGCCAGCACCAGCTGGGAGAACCCGGCCTGGTCGAGGAACTTGGCCCGCGCCAGGGTACGGATGTCGGTCTGGGTACTGGCGTGCAGCTCGATCGGCGGGATGTCCAGCTCCATCACCCCCAGGTCCTGCACGATCAGGGCGTCGACGCCGGCGTCGTACAGCTGGTGAATCAGCGTGCGCGCGGGTTCCAGTTCGTTGTCGTGAAGGATGGTATTGATGGTGGTGAAAACGCGTGCGTGGTAGCGATGGGCGAACTCGACCAGGCCGGCGATATCGCTGACTTCGTTGCAGGCGTTATGGCGCGCGCCGAAGCTCGGGCCGCCGATATAGATGGCGTCAGCGCCGTGCAGGATCGCTTCGCGGGCGATGGCGACGTCACGGGCAGGGCTGAGCAGTTCCAGGTGGTTCTTTGGAAGGGACATGTCGTTTTAGGTTCGGGCTGGCACGGTTAGGCGGGCATTGTAGCGGCGAAAGCGGCCGGCGGCATCATTGCGCTGCCGAGAGGTGCAACTCGGGTAGCGGATACGGTTCGGTGTAGAGCGGCCTTGCGTCGCGGTGGGCCGCAACGCGGCCCTGGCGATAGCTGATGGCCTGGGGGCGCTGCGCACCCCTTTCGCGACGCAAGGCCGTTCCTGCACGGATTGTGCGCTATGGATCGATCAGCGCTTGGCGGCCATCGCGGTCACTTCCACGCGCATGCCTTCCACCGCCAGCGCGGCCACGCCGACTGCGGCGCGTACCGGCCAGGGCTTGCTGAAGAAACGCTGGTACACCTCGTTGAACGCCGCGCGGTCGGCCATGTCGGTGAGGTAGATGGTCAGGTGCAAGACCCGGTCCATGCCGCTGCCGGCCTTTTCCAGGGCAACCTTCAGCGCCTGCAGGGTGCACTCGCTCTGCGCGACGATGTCGCCCAGTTCCAGGCTGCCATCGGCGTGGGTCGGGATCTGGGTGGAGACCAGCACGCCATTGAATTCGGCGACGTCAGAGGAGATCGACTCGGCGTCCGGGTCCGGGGTGTAGATGATGTCTGCATTTGCCATGGTGTGTCTTGCCTTGCAACGGAAGGAAAGCGGCAAGCCTACGCGAGCATGCTGGCCCGGTCGAGGGCAGCCCGGTGTTTGAAATGCGCGGCGTTCGCCGTCAGAATCGCGGCCCATTGCAAAGCCAGGGGGCTACCTTGAACGAACAGACATTGTCCAGGCGCCTGGAGCGCGTGGCAGCCCATGTGCCACAGGGCGCGCGCCTGGCCGACATCGGCTCGGACCATGGCTACCTGCCGGTGGCCTTGATGTTGCGCGGCGTGCTGGAGGCAGCGGTTGCCGGCGAGGTCGCATCAACGCCATTCGCCTCGGCCCGGCGCAACGTGCGCAGGAACGGCCTGGAAGGCCGGGTCAGCGTGCGCCTGGCTGATGGCCTGGCAGCGATCGAGCCGCAGGACCGAATCTCGGTGATCAGCATCTGCGGCATGGGCGGCGATACCATGCGTGACATTCTCGAGGCCGGCAAGCAGCGCCTGGCCGGCGTCACCCGCCTGGTGCTGCAGCCCAATGGCGGTGAGCGCGAGCTGCGCCAATGGCTGATGGACAACGGTTTGCGCATCGTCAGCGAGGAGCTGTTGCGGGAGAACCGCTTCGACTACGAGATCATCGTCGCCGCGCCCGGCACGGCGACATACAGCGCTGAACAGCTGTACTTCGGCCCGGTGCTGTTGCAGGAGAAGAGCGAGGCGTTCCTGGTCAAGTGGCGGCGCATGCTGCGGCAGAAGCAGCAGACCCTGGCCAACTTCGAACGTGCCCGCGATGCGGTGCCTCAGGCGAAGATCGATGACTTCAACCAGCAGGTGGGCTGGATCAACGCGGTACTGGCCTGACTCACTGCTGCGAGCAGTTGCCCATTTCCCGGTAGTCGATCTCGCGCTTCTGCCCCTGATGGTCGACATACACCATGTGCGCGGTGCCAACCTGGCAGTCGGCGGCATTGCTGGGTGGCGTGATGGAAATGACCTTGGCCACGTCCAGCGGCATGCCGTATTGGTACTGGCTGCGCACCGGCTGGCTACTGCCGGTATCGGCGAAGGCACCGAACGAGGCGAGGGTAGTGGCAACGACAAGGGCAGCGATCGAGCGTTTCATGGCAGGCTCCTTCTTGAATGGATGACTCATGATGTATTCATTGGTCATCCACAATAAATGGGCCAATCCGTGATAGATTCCTGCCTATGGCGCAAGAATACATCGAACAAGGAGCCCTTCATGGACATGCTGCATGCCATGCGTACCTTCGCCCGGGTAGTGGAATGCGGCAGCTTCGCTGCGGCTGCCAATGCCTTGGACATTTCCGCAGCGCAGGTGTCGCGCATTGTTGCCGAGCTGGAAAACCAGCTGCAGACCCGCCTGCTGCACCGCACGACGCGGCGTTTGCGCATGAGCGAGGCCGGCGAGCGGTTTCTCGAACGTGCCCGGCAGATCCTGCTGTTGACCGAAGAAGCGGTGGGCGAAGCCCGTGGTGCACACCTGACCCCGCGTGGCCACCTGCGTCTGCATTGCCCGCACGGGCTGGGGTTGTTGCTGATGCCGCTGGTGGCCGGCTACAACGCGCTGTGCCCGGAAGTGGTGATCGAGCTGACCCTGTCCCAGCGCAATCCGGATCCACTGGCCGAAGGGCATGACGTGGTGATCACCGTGGACGGGGCCCTGCCGGACTCACAGTTGATCGCCGTGCCGCTGGGCAACATCTTCAGCATCCCCTGTGCGGCGCCCAGCTATCTGCAAGCCCATGGCGTACCTGAGCGCCCGGAAGACCTGCACCAGCACCGTTGCCTGCGCATGGCCTACCCGATGTACGAAGGGGACTGGGTGTTTCCGCAAGGGGTGGACCAGTGCGTGATCGCCCCTAACGACAGTTTCTCCACCAACGTCGCCGACGCTATGCTGGTGGCCAGCGAACTGGGCATGGGTATTGGCCTGCTGCCGTTCTATACCGCCAGCCAGGCGATCGAACAAGGGCGCTTGTGCCGGCTGCTGGCGCCGTACCGGCTGAGGGAGAACGCGTTGTACGCGGTGTACCCATCACGCCATTACCTGGATGCCAAGGTGCGGACCTGGATCGACTACCTCAAGGAGCAGTTGCCGGCGTTGTTCGAGGGGCATGCCAGGGTGGTGGATGATGCGCGCTATTGGCGATAGCCGAGTGCGGGGTGGCGAACGCTGGCCTTTGTCGGCGGCCTTATGTCGCGACCGGGCCGCATGGCGGCCCCGGCAAGTTGTGTCTCGAAGCTGACATCCTCGGAACGGCGTTGCGGCCCCGTCGCGATACAAGGCCGCTGAGGGGGCGCGCAAGGCCTTAAATCGGGTAGTGCTTCAGCTCCCGGGCAATCAGCATCCGCTGGATCTCGCTCGAGCCTTCATAGATCTGCGTGATCCGCGCATCGCGGTAGTAGCGCTCCACCGGGTAGTCCTCCAGGTAACCATACCCGCCATGCACCTGGATCGCCATCGAACACACCCGCTCGGCCATTTCCGAGGCGAACAGCTTGGCCTGTGACGCCTCCGACAGGCACGGCTTGCCGGCGCTGCGCAGGCGCGCGGCATGCAGGATCAGCAGGCGCGCGGCGTTGACCTGTACCTGCATGTCAGCCAGCAGGTTGGCGATGCTCTGGTGCTCGTTGATCGGCTTGCCGAATTGCACGCGGTCACGTGAGTACTGCAGCGCCGCCTCGAATGCGGCGCGGGCAATGCCCAAGGCTTGCGCGGCAATGCCGATCCGGCCGCCTTCGAGGTTGGACAGGGCGATGGCCAGGCCCTTGCCGCGTTCACCGAGGATATTGGCAGCGGGAATGCGGCAGTTGTCGAAGGTCACCGCGCAGGTATCAGAAGCGCGGATGCCCATCTTGTGCTCGCTGCGGTCGACCTTGAAGCCCGGGTTGTCGGTGGGTACCAGGAATGCCGACAGGCCTTTCTTGCCCAGCTCGGGGTCGGTCACCGCGAAGACGATCGCCAACCCGGCGCGGCGGGCGTTGCTGACGAACTGCTTGGCGCCGTTGATTACCCAGTGGCCGTCCACCAGTTCGGCGCGGGTGCGCAGATTGTGCGCTTCGGAGCCGGCCTGCGGTTCGGTCAGGCAGAAGCAGCCGATCACTTCGCCGCTGGCCAGGCGCGGCAACCACTGCTGTTGCTGCTCCGCTGTGCCATAGGCCAGCAGCGGGCCGCAGCCCACCGAGTTGTGGATGCTCATCATCGCCCCGGTGGCACCGCAGCCGGCGGCGATCTCTTCCACGGCCAGGGCGTAGGCGACATAGTCGGTGTAGCTGCCGCCGAACTGTTCCGGCACGACCATGCCGAGCAGGCCCAGTTCGCCCATCTTGCGTACCACGCCATCGTCGATCCAGCCGGCCTTTTCCCAGGCCTGGGCATGCGGGGCGATCTCGCCACGGGAGAAGTCCCGGGCCATGTCGCGGATCATGATCTGTTCTTCGCTCAGTTCCAGGTCTTGCATCTGTGTACTCCCCGGCTCACAGGCCTTCGAAGAATTGTTCGACGCGCTGGCGCTGCAAGGCGGCCAGGGTCGGCGGGTTCCAGCGTGGCTGCTTGTCCTTGTCGATGATCAGCGCACGCACGCCCTCGATGATGTCGCCGTGCTGGAACCACTGGCGGTCCAGGTGCAGCTCCATGGCAAAGCAGTCCTCAAGGCCCAGGTGGCGGCCGCGGCGCAGCATCTCCAGGGTAACCGCCATGGCCAGCGGCGAGCGGCTTTCCAGCTGGTCGGCGGTGGCCACGGCCCAGGCGTGGCTATCGCCGATGCTGACCGCGCGCAGTTGCTCGACGATCGCCGGCACATCGGGCAGGGCGAAGAAGTGGTCGATGACCGGGCGCAGTTTCTCCAGCGGGGCATCGTCGAGCACCTGGGTGCCGAGCCTGGCCAGCAGGTTCTGCAGGTCCTTGAGCGGGTGGTCGCCAAAACGCAGCTGGTCCAGGCCCTGGTCGAGGGCCGCGAGCTTGTCGCTGGCCAGGTACCAGTCGGCCAGGCCGCAGTACAGCGCATCGGCGGCCTGGATCTGGGTTCCGCTGACGCCCAGGTAGGTGCCCAGCTCGCCGGGGAGGCGCGACAGGAAATAGCTGCCGCCGACATCCGGGAAGTAGCCGATGCCCACTTCAGGCATGCCCAGGCGGCTGCGCTCGGTGACCACGCGCAGCTCGCAACCCTGGGCCAGGCCCATGCCGCCGCCCAGGGTGAAGCCGTCCATCAGCACCAGTACCGGCTTGCGGTAATGGTGGATGACCAGGTCGAGCGCGTATTCCTCGACGAAGAAGGTTTCATGCAGCGTTTCGCCAGCCTTGAAACTGTCATGCAGCGAACGGATGTCGCCACCGGCACAGAAGCCCTTGGGGCCCTCGCCACGCAGTACCACGGCTTGCACCTGTGGGTCGTTGGCCCACAGGTCGAAATGCCGGCGCAGGCTGCGCACCATGTCCAGGGTCAGGGCATTGAGGCCGGCAGGGCGGTTCAGGGTCAGGTGGCCGATGTGGTTGCGGACTTCGGCCAGCACAGGGTCGGTGGCTGAGGTAGTAGCGTGCGCAGTCATTGCGTTCTCCCTGCTTTGTTATTGATTTTCCAAGTGAAGTCTGGAGTTCGCTGAAGGATCGCAGAATCCTGTCATGCGAATTTGCCGTGCACAATCGACAAATCTGCAGGGGGATTCTGCATTTTTGCCTTGGGCAAGCCTATCGCCACTCTAGCAACAATTTGTCCGGCACTCGAACGTGAGGCAGCCAAGCCCGGCGTTCGTTAACTTTACCGTAACGATCAGTCCGTGAGCTTGATTGATGCGCCAGCCACCCCGGCCCTAAGGTGGCCCCACGACAGCGAACCCGTGGAGTCACCATGACAACAACACAGAATCCACCGCCGCAATGGTCGCGACGGCGCGCCGAGAAACAGCGTCGCCTTGACCGGGTACGCCACCTCGCCGATGGCGTCGTGCTGCCCAGCGAACGTATCGTCGAAGCCCTGGAGCTGCTGCTGGCCCCTGGCGACCGGGTAGTACTGGAAGGTAACAACCAGAAGCAGGCCGACTTTCTCTCGCGTGCGCTGGCCAAGGTCGACCCCGGGCGCCTGCACGACCTGCACATGATCATGCCCAGTGTCAGCCGCGCCGAGCACCTGGACCTGTTCGAACGCGGCATCGCGCGCAAACTGGATTTTTCCTTTGCCGGCCCGCAGAGCCTGCGCATTGGCCAGTTGCTGGAAGACGGCCTGCTGGAAGTGGGAGCCATCCACACCTACATCGAATTGTACTCGCGGCTGCTGGTGGACCTGATTCCCAACGTCACCCTGGTGACAGGCTTCATGGCCGACCGCGACGGCAACCTCTACACCGGCCCCAGCACCGAAGACACCCCGGCGCTGGTGGAACCTGCCGCCTTCAGTGACGGCATCGTCATCGCCCAGGTCAACCAGCTGGTGGACCGCGCCGCTGACCTGCCGCGGGTTGATATTCCGGCATCCTGGGTGGATTTCGTGGTGGTTGCTGACCGGCCCTTCTATATAGAACCGCTGTTCACCCGTGACCCGCGCCATATCAAGCCGGTGCATGTGCTGATGGCGATGATGGCGATCCGCGGCATCTACGAAAAACACCAGGTGCAGTCGTTGAACCACGGCATCGGCTTCAATACCGCGGCCATCGAACTGATCCTGCCGACCTACGGTGAGTCCCTGGGGCTGAAGGGCAAGATCTGCCGCAACTGGACGCTCAACCCACACCCGACCCTGATCCCGGCCATCGAGACCGGCTGGGTGGAAAGCGTGCACTGCTTCGGCACCGAACTGGGCATGGAGGACTACATCGCCCAGCGCCCCGATGTGTTCTTCACCGGCCGCGATGGCTCGCTGCGCTCCAACCGCATGATGTGCCAGCTGGCTGGGCAGTACGCCGTCGACCTGTTCATCGGCGCCACCCTGCAGGTGGATGGCGATGGCCATTCCTCGACCGTGACCCGTGGCCGCCTGGCCGGCTTCGGTGGTGCGCCGAACATGGGCCACGACCCGCGTGGCCGGCGCCATGCAACCCCGGCGTGGCTGGACATGACCGTGCCGGAAACGCTGCTCGAACGTGGCCGCAAGCTGGTGGTGCAGATGGTCGAGACCTATCAGGAAGGCGGCAAGCCCACCTTTGTCGAAACCCTGGATGCCGTGGAGGTGGCCAGGACAGCCGGAATGCCGCTGGCACCGGTGATGATCTATGGCGACGACGTCACCCACCTGCTGACCGAAGAGGGTATTGCCTACCTGTACAAGGCGCGCAGCCTCGAAGAGCGCCAGCAGATGATCGCCGCTGTGGCCGGGGTCACTGTCATCGGTCTGCGTCACGACCCCAAGGATACCTTGCGCCTGCGCCAGCAGGGCCTGGTTGCCTTGCCGGAAGACCTCGGCATCCGCCGCACCGACGCCCGCCGCGAGCTGTTGGCCGCGCGCAGCATTGCCGACCTGGTCGAATGGTCCGGCGGCCTGTACAACCCGCCCGCACGGTTCAGGAGCTGGTGATGAACGCACTCGACATCCTTGAAACCGCTGCGGTCGCTGTAGCGCCGGGCTTGCCGGTGAACAGCACAGCCAGGCCAAGCGGAATCACCCTGGCCGACCACCTGGCCGACCTGGCCGTGGAAGCCCTGATCGACGAAGCCGACCTGTCGCCCAAGCCCGGCCTGGTCGACCGCCGCGACAACGGCGCCCACCACGACATGACCCTGGCCCTGATGCATGCTTCGGCGCTGGCCCTGTGGCCGTGCCTGCGGCAAATGGCCGAAGCCGCCCAGGCGACCGGCAGCGTCAGCCAGGCGCTGCGTGCCAGCCTCGGCCATATCGGCCGGGAAGGCGAGGCGGCGATGCTGGCTGCCACCGGCGGGGTCAACACCCACCGTGGTGCCATCTGGGCACTGGGCCTGCTGGTCGCGTCCAGGGCCCTCGATAGCTGCGCCGACGCCGCTACCCTGGCCGCCCGCGCCGGGCGCATCGCACTGCTTGACGATCCGGCCACGATTGCGCACGACAGCCACGGCCAGCAGGTGCGCCGCCGCTATGGCTCGGGAGGCGCCCGCGAACAGGCCCAGCAAGGCTTCCCTGCGGTCATCGGCCACGGCTTGCCACAACTGCGGCGCAGCCGCGCCAACGGTGCCAGCGAGGCGCACGCCCGGCTTGACGCCTTGCTGGCGATCATGGCCGTGCTCAGCGATACCTGCGTGCTCTGGCGCGCCGGCCCACAAGGCCTGCAAGCCGTGCAGCAAGGTGCCCGCGCGGTACTGGATGCCGGCGGTAGTGCCACCCTTGGCGGTCGCCGCCAACTGCGTGCGCTGGATGCCCGACTGTTGCGCCTCAACGCCTCACCGGGCGGTGCCGCCGACTTGCTGGCCGCCTGCCTGTTCCTCGACAAAGCCGGGAGTCTGTGACATGGAAACCCTGACCTTTCAATTCCCCGCCGCCGAACCGGGCCGTGGCCGCACGCTGGTGGGTTGCGTCAGCTCTGGCGACCTCGAAGTGCTGATCGAACCGGGTAGCGCTGGCACCGTGCAGATCCAGGTGATGACCTCGGTCAACGGTAGCGGCGCCCGCTGGACGCAGTTATTCCAGCGCCTGTTCGAGGGCCACACCTGGCCGGCCATGAATATAGACATCCATGATTTCGGCGCCACCCCAGGCGTGGTCCGCCTGCGCCTGGAACAAGGCTTCGAGGAGATCGCCCATGACTGACACCGCACGCTTGCTGCGCAGCCGCAGCTTTGTCGAACTGGGCGCCCGCCAGCGTGCCCGCGCCTTGCTCGACCCCGGCACCTTCCGCGAGCTGCTGGGGCCGTTCGACCGGCTGATGTCGCCTTGGCTGCCACGCCAGGGCATCGTGCCGCAGGCCGACGATGGCGTGGTCATCGCCAAGGGGCGGTTGAACGGGCGCAACGCCGTGGTCGCGGCCATCGAAGGCGGCTTCCAGGGCGGCAGCATGGGCGAGGTGGGGGGAGCCAAGATCGCGGCTGCGCTGGAACTGGCCTGCGAAGACAACCGCAACGGCATCCCCACCTGTGCCGTGTTGTTGCTGGAAACCGGCGGTGTGCGCCTGCAGGAGGCCAACCTGGGGCTGGCCGCGATTGCCGAGATCCAGGCGGCGATCGTCGAACTGCGCGAATGGCAGCCGGTGATCGGGCTGGTCGCAGGCGCGGTCGGCTGCTTCGGCGGCATGGCCATCGCCGCTGGCCTGTGCAGCCATTTGCTGGTTACCCGTGAGGCGCGCCTGGGCCTCAACGGCCCACAGGTGATCGAACAGGAGGCCGGCATCGCCGAATACGACGCCAGCGACCGGCCGTTCATCTGGGCCCTGAGCGGTGGCGAGCAGCGCCATGCCAGCGGGCTGGCGGATGGCTATGTGGCCGATGACCTCGAGGCCCTGCGCGAACGTTTGCTGCAACTGCTCGACGAGCCTTCCAGGCAGCGTGCCAGCCAGCACGACTGGTTTCTTGCGCGCCTGGCCCGGCTGGGTGCTGCCTGCCCGCAACTGGACGCCACCGCTGTGCGCGCCCTCTACCAAGGAGAACGCCAATGAACCGTGCCTTGAACTGGCTGCCGGGCCTGGCCGGCGGGCAAGCCTTGCCGGGCTACCCGGCGTCGTTGCGGGTAGTCGACGGTGAACTGGATAACCGCCTGGCGCGCTTCATCGCCGTGGTGCCGGATGCCGACAACCCGTTCCCCCGGGCCCGCTCGGGCGAAGTCGGCTTGCTGGAGGGCTGGGGCCTGGCCAAGGCGGTGCGCCAGGCGGTCGAGGCTGACCGTGACAGCCAGAAGCGGGCGATCGTCGCCGTGATCGACGTGCCCAGCCAGGCCTATGGCCGCCGCGAGGAAGCGCTGGGCATTCACCAGGCGCTGGCGGCTGCGGTGCAGGCCTATGCCCAGGCACGCCTGGCCGGGCACCCGGTGATCGGCCTGCTGGTCGGCAAGGCCATGTCCGGTGCCTTCCTGGCCCACGGCTACCAGGCCCAGCGCCTGATCGCCCTGGACGATGCCGGGGTCATGGTGCACGCCATGGGCAAGGCGGCGGCAGCGCGGATTACCCTGCGCAGCGTCGAGCAACTGGAAGCGCTGGCTGCCGAGCTGCCGCCGATGGCCTATGACCTGGCCAGCTACGCGTCCCTCGGCTTGCTGTGGCGGCGGTTGGCGGTAGCGGACGCCGAGGCACCGAGCGCCGCCGACATCGCCCGGGTGCGCGCCTGCCTGGCCGAAGCCGTGCGGGATATCGGCACCTCGACCGATTTGTCATCGCGGCTGGCGGGCGAGCAGCGCAGCGCCTCGCGCCAGGTACGCGAACAGCTGCGCCAGCAATGGCAGGCCGTTTGAGATGAACGCGCCAAGGCCGCACGACCTGCTCTGGGGCATGCCCGCCTCGGGCTTGCCTGACGATGCGCCGCAATGGGCACGGGAGGTATTGCTCGGCGGCCAGCCGGTGGTAGTGCGTCGTGCCATCGTTAACGATGGCTGGGTGGCGGTGGGGCTGCGCGGCCAGGGCCGGGCACAGCGCCTGGCGGCAATGATGCGCCTGGCGGATATCCAGCGTCGGCAAGGCCCCGAAGCACTGCGCTGGCAAGCGCAAAGCCGCTGGCCTGCCTTGCAGGCTTTGCGCTCGGTCACCCCGTTACTGGACGCCAGCGGCCTGGCCTGGGGGCCTACCGGCGCGGTCGGCTACCAGATCGCTAGCGGTAGCCAGGTGGTCCACGCCGCCAGCGACCTCGACGTGTTGCTGCATACGCCCCAACCGCTACCCCGCGCGCAGGCGCGGGAGCTGCTGGATGCCCTCGATTGCGCGCCGTGCCGTATCGACGTGCAGCTGGAAACGCCGGCGGGCGGCATCGCCTTGCGCGAGTGGGCTGGCCTGGCCCGCCGCGTGCTGCTCAGGGCAGCCCAGGGGCCACGCCTGGTCAGCGACCCATGGGCAAGCCTGGGGCGTGCCGCATGAGTAGCCTGTTTGCCTTCCCTGGCCAGGGCGCGCAGCAGGTAGGCATGCTGCAGCGCTTGCCTGACGGTGCCGGGCGCTTGCTCGAAGAGGCCAGCGACATCCTCGGCCAGCAGGCGCTGGCGCTGGACAGCCAGCAGTCGCTGCAGACGACCCGGGCCGTGCAACTGTGCCTGCTGCTGGCTGGCGTGGCCTGGGCACGTTGGCTGATGCAACGCAGCCCCGCGCCGGACTACGTGGCGGGCTTGTCGATTGGCGCCTACCCTGCGGCAGTCACGGCAGGCGCCCTGGATTTTGCCGATGCCGTGCGCCTGGTTGCGCTGCGTGGCGAGCTGATGCAGCGCGCCTATCCGCAAGGTTATGGCATGACTGCCCTCAGTGGCCTGGACCTGGCCAGCGTCGAGCGGCTGCTGATGGCGGTAGGCGGCGAGGCTTATGTGGCCAACCTCAACAGCGACAAGCAGATCGTCATCGCCGGTAGCGACGCGGCGATGGCTGCCGTGGCCGACCAGGCGCGTCGGCTGGGGCAGGGCGTGGCCCGGCGGTTGGCGGTCAGTGTGCCGTCGCATTGCCCGCTGCTGGAGGGCGCCGCGGCGGAACTGGCCGGTGCCTTCGCCAGGGTAGAGCTGCGGCGGCCACGCATCCGCTATCTCAGTGGCAGCAGCGCACGCCTGGTGTGCGACCCACAGCAGCTGCGCGACGACCTCGCCGGCAACATGGCGCGGCGGGTCGACTGGCGTGGTACGTTGCGCAACGCCTATGAGCGCGGCGTGCGCCTGCACTTGGAAATGCCGCCCGGCAGTGTACTCAGCGGGCTGGCCAGGCCGGTGTTCGTACCGGGCCGGGTGGTGACCGTCGAAGGCACCCGTTGGGACAGCCTGGATGCGCTTTTGCGCCAGGGGGTGGCCGACGATCGATGAGGGCAGCTGGTCCCTGCCGGCGGCTGTGTGTTCACGAAGGACAACAACAAGCAACTTCGACACTACCTGAGGACAACAACAATGATTATCTATGGTGTGGCTCTGCTGGCGGTCTGCACGCTTGCCGGCGTCATCGTCGGCGACTTCCTGGGCCTGCTGCTGGGTGTCAAATCCAACGTGGGCGGGGTCGGCATCGCCATGATCCTGCTGATTTGTGCGCGCCTGTACATGCACCGCAACGGTGGCATGAGCAAGGAGTGCGAATTCGGCGTGGGCTTCTGGGGCGCCATGTACATCCCGGTGGTGGTTGCCATGGCGGCCCAGCAGAACGTGGTCACCGCCCTGCACGGCGGGCCGGTGGCGCTGTTGGCGGCGGTGGGCGCAGTACTGGTGTGCGGCGCCACCATCGCCGTGATCAGCCGCAGCCATCGTGGCACCCCTCTGCCGACAGACACCGGCCCCGAAAGCAACGTGCAGGCTGCGCCTGCAGGAGGGCGTTGATCATGTGGCCGATCATTGACAATGCGCTGCAACACAACGCCCTGATCACCGCGTTCGCGGTGGTGGGCGCCATCATGTGGCTGTCGGTGCTGCTGTCGAAGTACCTGACCTTCGGCCGCGTGCATGGCTCGGCCATCGCCATCGTCATCGGCCTGGTGCTGGCCTGGGTCGGTGGCACCCTTACCGGCGGGCAGAAAGGCCTGGCCGACATGGCCTTGTTCTCCGGTATCGGCCTGATGGGCGGGGCCATGCTGCGCGACTTCGCCATTGTCGCCACGGCCTTCGAGGTACAGGCCACCGAGGCGCGCAAGGCCGGCATGATCGGCGCGCTGGCGCTGTTGCTGGGCACGGTGCTGCCATTCATCGTCGGTGCGGCGGTGGCCTATGCCTTCGGCTACCGCGATGCGGTCAGCATGACCACCATCGGCGCCGGTGCCGTGACCTATATCGTCGGCCCGGTGACCGGCGCGGCGTTGGGCGCCAGCTCGGAGGTGATGGCCCTGTCGATTGCCACCGGGCTGATCAAGGCGATTCTGGTGATGGTGTTCACCCCGGTGTCGGCGCGGCTGCTGGCGCTGGACAACCCGCGCTCGGCGATGGTGTTCGGCGGCCTGGCGGGCACCGTGTCGGGGGTGACCGCCGGGCTGGCGGCGACGGACCGGCGGTTGGTGCCGTATGGCGCGCTGACGGCTACCTTCCACACCGGCCTGGGTTGCCTGATGGGGCCTTCGATCCTGTACTTCTGCGTACGCGGCCTGGTCGGCTGACGGACCAAGGCGGGCAATGGCACAGTGTGATGGTAGCGGCAGCGAAGCGGTGCCAGGCGCGGCCCGCTACCATCACTGCCGCCCCCCTGATTCGGGGAATACGGCTGGGGCATCCTCCCCAATCTGTTTCGCTTGCCGACCTGACGCATTGAAAAACAAAGCAATTGGCTTGTGGCATACACCTTGCTCCGGCTCCACGCAGAGATCCTGTGTCCCGGAGGTCCGGCATGGCTACGCCACACACTCGCCCTGCTTACCTGGGGATGGCACTTGGAGGCGCACTGATCGCGTTGGGTGTGGCTTATGAAAGCCTCTGGTGCGACCCGCGCGAGCTGTTGCAGGCATCCGCCGATCCGCTGGCCCTGCACCGGTTGAGCCGCGACGGCGTGACCGTGGAGTTCGAGGCCAGGCCGCTGGCCGGGGGGGCGCTGCAGGAGGGCAGCATCGCCAGCATCCGCTTCAAGGTCAGCGACCAGGCCAGTGGCCAACCCCTGTCGGGCATGGCCCCGGGGGCGTGGATCGACCCGACCCAGGCGAGCACGGAGGGCGACCGTGAGCACAGCTGCAAGGCCCGGGTTGCGCTGTTTCTCAAAAGCAGCATCGGCGCAAGGCCGTTGCTCGACCTGAACAGCTACTTCCTGCTGATGCTGAACCAGGACGCCAGCCTGACAGTGATCGACCCGACGGTGTCGGTGGGCGGCGTGACCAGTACCCTGGCCCGCATCGAGCTGCCTGGGCGACCCATGGACTGGGTGGCCACCGGGGACGAAAAGCAGGTGTTCGTGTCCATCCCCGAGCGTGGCAAGGTCTCGGTGATCGACACCGAAACCTTCTCTCGCGTGGCCGACCTGGACGCCGGCGAGCAGCCGTTGCGCGTGGCCCTGCAGCCGGACCAGCACCGGCTGTGGGTGGGCAACGACAGCAGCGACCCGGCCAGGGGGGGTGTCACGGTGATCGATGTGCCGGGGCGCAACACCCTGAAAACCTTCAACACCGGCAGCGGGCACCACGAAATCGCCTTCAGCGCCGACTCGCACTTTGCCTACGTCAGCAACCGCGCCAGTGGCACGCTGAGCGTCATCGACATCCCGCAAATGCGCCTGGCCAAGACCCTCCAGGTGGGGCCGCAGCCGCTGTCGGTCAGCTATTCGGCGCTGTCCCAGGCGGTGTACGTGGTCGATGGCGAAGAGGGCAGCGTGCGGGTGTTCGATGCCCGCAGCCAGCAACTGCGCCACACCGTCCAGGCCGGACCGGGCCTGGGGCCGATGCGCTTCAGCCACGATGGGCGTTACGGCATGGTGCTCGATAGCCTGGCAAACCAGGTCCTGGTCATCGATGCCAGTAGCGACAAGCTGATCCACCATATCCCGGTGGCTGCGCAACCGTACCAGCTGACCTTTACCCACAACTACGCCTACGTGCGCAGCCTGGCTTCGCCGAAAGTCAGCATGATCAACCTGGCCAGCCTGGGCGAAGGGCGCACGCCGATCATCCAGGGCTTCGAGGCCGGCCCGGCGGCGCCACGCCAGGCCGGTGAGCTGCCGCTGGCCCAGGGCATGGCGGTGTCGCGCGATGACAACTCGGTGTTCGTGGTCAACCCGGTGGACAACACCACCTACTTCTATACCGAGGGCATGAATGCGCCGATGTCCGGCTACAACAACCGTGGCCACCAGGCTCGCGCCGCGCTCATCGTCGACCGCAGCTTACGCGAGTTGGCGCCGGGGGTGTACGGCTCGACGGTGAAGATGCCCGCGGCCGGCAAGTTCGACGTGGCTTTCCTGCTCAAGCAGCCGCCGATCATCCACTGCTTCAGCACCGAGGTGGCCGAAGCGCCGGATGCTGGCACGCGCAAGGGCGCGCATGCCGAGTTCATCGGCCTGGACCGGCCCTTGTCGCAGGACCGCGCGATTACCGCGCGGGTGCGCATCATCGGTGACGACGGCCAGCCCCGCCTGGGCCTGAGCGACCTGAGCCTGCGCTATTTCCAGGCGCCGGCTTCCATGCCACGCAACCTGCAACTGCAAGAGGTGGGCGATGGTATCTACCAGACGGCCCTGAGCCTGCCCGAAGCCGGCGCCTGGCAGCTGCATGTGCAGTCGCCGTCGCTGGGGCGCAGGTTCGCCGAAGAAAACTACACCAGCCTGCGGGTCATGCCGGCCGCAGCGTCCAACGCTTCCCAGACAGGTGCGAGGAATCTGCGATGACTACCAGGCACGCTTGTAGAGCATTGGCGCTGGGCCTGGCGCTGGCCAGCAACCTGGCGCTGGCCCATGGCGACCGTGGTTCTGGTGGCCAGGGCGGCCATGCCGGGCAGCCAGCGGCGGCCAGCCAGGAAAAGGCCAGCGTACGCTTTGCCGATGTATCGCTGCTGAACCAGGACGGCATGCCGGTGCGCCTGGAACAAGACCTGGTGGGCGAGCATCTGGTGGTCATGGGCTTCATCTACACCCGCTGCACCACGGTGTGCCCGGTGGTGTCCGCGATCATGGGCAGGGTCCAGCAGCAACTGGGTGGCCGGGTAGGGCAGGACATTCAGCTGGTGTCGATCAGCGTCGACCCGCAACACGACGACGCCAGGCGCCTGCAACGTTATGCCAGGGCCTTCCAGAAGGGCCCCGGCTGGAGCTGGCTGACCGGAACACCGTATGCCATAGGCGAAACACTCAAGGGCCTGGGCTTCAGCGCCGACCTCAGCCGACACCCGCCACTGATCCTGGTGGGTGACGGGCGCAGCGGGCACTGGAAACGTTACTACGGCGTTACCGACCCGGCGGTGCTGATCGATGAGCTCAACCGCCTCGGCGCCCGCCGGGTACACGTCAAAAGCACCGCCATTGCCGACCATCACGAGGTGCAACCATGAGCCAGGCAGCCTCCCGCCGGGTGGCCATGCGCGGTGTCGACTGGCTGGTGCTGGGCGCTTGCCTGTGGATCCTCGCCTCGGTGGCGTTCGCCCGTCAGGGCCATGCGCCTCAGGGGCCGGAGCCGCAGCCGGAGGTGTCGGCGATGGGCAGCGAAGGCGGTGGCCCTGGCTGGGCCCCGGTTTACTGCGGTCACCCCGTACCGGCCGCCGCCGGACAACCCTCGAACGGAGGTTGCCATGCATATGCTGTTGTTGTGCCTGTTGCAGGTGCTGGCCAAGGCCAGCTGGGCCGATGTGCCGGCGGCGCGGGTCAATGGCGTGGTGATCGGGTTGCTGCGCCTGGAGTGCTATTTCGGCATATTCCTACAGGCGCGGGGCCGCGCGGTGACCAGCATCGGCAACCCGACCCTGTACAAGCGCTGGCGCGACCAGGCCCTGGACGAGCTGATCGACAAGGAACTGCTGTGGCAGGAGGCCATGCGCCTTGGCATCACCGTCAGCGCGCAGCAAGTGTCGGCGCATGTCGGCGAGGTCGAGGCCGCGGTCGGCAGCGTGGCGGTTTTCGAGCGGCGGCTGGCACAGGCGGGCCTGGACAGGGCACAGTACAATGACTACGCCCGGTATGAACTGGCCGCGCAGCAGGTGTATGACCTGCTCAGTGCGGTCGAGGCGCCCGGCCCGGACGAAGTACAGGCGTTCTACGAGGCCAACCGGGAAAAACTGCAAGGAGCGCAGAACCAAAGTGATAATGCTTCGGTCATACGCGAACACGGCCTGGCCCTGGCCAGGGCCACGCTCATCGCCCAACGCCAGGCGCATGCGCGCCAGGCCGTGCGCCAACGTTTGCGTGCATCCGCTACAGTGGAAATCGCCGACTGAGGTCAGGCATGGCCTTGCCCCAATACTGGGGATTAACCAATTTGCCCTGTTCCGGCAGTTTCCCCGGATATGGGGAAACGGGCCGGTGCGGCTGCCTGCCGCAGTGCCGGTTTCAGAAAAAAAGCCGAACGGTATCAAGGGTTTGAAGCGATACAGCATGACCTTCAACGCCTGGCACGAAGCCTGCTCAAGCTTGTACGAGGGCGCACTTCGCAGACCGGCTGACCGGGCAGTTCTTGGGAGTCGACCTTGGTGAACAGCGTATTGGTAGTCGATGACGAACGGACTCTTGCGCAGAACCTGCAGGCGTATCTGCAGGCGCAAGGCCTGGACGTCCATGTTGCCCACGATGGTGCCGGTGGTATCGAGCTGGCTGCAAAGCTGCCCCCCCAGGTCATCGTGCTGGATTATCGCTTGCCCGACATGGAGGGTTTTCAGGTTCTGGAAGCCGTACGCAGGAACAGGCAGTGCCACTTCGTGCTGATTACCGCCCACCCCACCGTCGAGGTACGTGAGCGAGCTGCCGGGCTGGGTGTGAGTCATGTCCTGTTCAAGCCGTTCCCGCTGGTGGAACTGGCCCGTGCGATTTTCGACCTGTTGGGCATCGAGCGCCAGCACAGGGCTACGGACACCCCGGCTGAAGGCTTCGTCGAGCGACGCCATAACAGCAACGAGTCGTTCCCCCTGCAGTTGTACGATGGCAGCTGGGTACTGGCCGACCGCCGCCGTAACGGCGCCAAGCCCCCCGGCCCGGACGACGACCAACTGCTCACCGGGGAATAGCGGCGCCCGCACCCTTGGCCGAGCCAGTCTGCGACGCGCCCCTGAGCGGAGTCGCAGGCCATGCCAGAAGCATTCGATGCATCACGGGACGCGCTACTGCCTGCACCGGCCTCTTCGCGGGCACCCTGCCCAGCCTACCCGCGCGACCTCCTGGCCCAGGCCCGTCTGCAAAGCAGCGACGAACGCCTGCTCACCCGCCTGGAACAACTGGCCTGCGACACGCCTGACACGTTCGTCCGGCGCCTGGGCCTGACCCTGCATTACCCGGTGCTGGACAGCCACACCTTGCTGGCCAGCACCCCACGGTTCGACAAGGTCAGCCTGGCGGTGTGCCTGAAGCGCGAATTCGTGTTGATCGAGCAGGGCGGCCAACTGCTGGGCGTGTTCGCCGACCCCTTCGAGCCTGCCCGGCTGGCCTGGATCGACGATGTACTGCAGGGCGCGCCCCTGTACCTGGCCCATGCCGCCGACCTGGCCACCTTCCTCGCCCGCCAGGAAGAAAGCTTCCACGCCGTCGACGCCCTGGGCCACGACGCCGAGGCCAGCAATGACAGCGGCCCGCTGCAACGCCTGTCGCTGGCCAGCATCAGTGAAGACCAGAGCCGTGTGGTCAAGCTGGTCAACTCCACCCTGTACGACGCCCTCAAGCTGCACGCCAGCGACATCCACCTGGGCATGACCGGCCAGGGGCTGACCATCAAGTACCGTATCGACGGCGTGCTCAACGCTGCCGGCAAGGCCAGTGGCAGCGCCTTCGCCGACCAGGTGATTTCGCGCATCAAAGTCATGGCCGAGCTGGACATCGGCGAACGACGGGTGCCCCAGGACGGCCGTTTCAAGGTTGCCGTGGGCGAGCGGCAGATCGACTTCCGCGTGTCGATCATGCCCAGCATCTTCGGCGAAGACGCGGTGCTGCGGGTGCTGGACAAGCAGGACTTGTCCGACCGGGTCAACGGCGTGCAGCTGCAAGCCCTGGGCTTTGCCGAGGACACCCTGCGCGCCTTGCGCCGGCTGGCCGCCGAACCCTACGGCATGATCCTGGTCACCGGCCCCACCGGCAGCGGCAAGACCACCACGCTGTACGCCATGATCAGCGAGATCAACCACGGCGTGGACAAGATCATCACCATCGAGGACCCGGTCGAGTACCAGTTGCCCGGCGTGCTGCAGATCCCGGTCAACGAAAAGAAAGGGCTGACGTTCGCCCGCGGCCTGCGTTCGATCCTGCGTCACGATCCGGACAAGATCCTGGTCGGCGAGATCCGTGACCCGGATACCGCGCAAATCGCCGTGCAGTCGGCGCTCACCGGCCACCTGGTGTTCACCACCATCCACGCCAACAACGTGTTCGACGTGATCGGCCGTTTCAGCCAGATGCAGGTCGACCCGTACAGCTTCGTTTCCGCGCTCAATGCGGTACTGGCGCAGCGCCTGATTCGCCTGGCCTGCCCGCATTGCGCCACGCCGTGCGAGGTAGATGACGACACCTTGGATGGGGCAGGCCTGAGCCGCGCGAGCGTGGCTGGCTGGAGGTTCGTCCGCGCCCAGGGTTGCGGCCAGTGCCGTGGCAGTGGCTACCGTGGCCGTAGCGCGATCGCCGAACTGCTGCACCTGGACGATGACCTGCGGCAGATGATCGTCGAGCGCCGCCCCCTGTCGCAGATCAAGGCGCTCGCCTGCCAGCGCGGCCTGCGCCTGCTGCGTGCCTCGGCCCTGGACCTGGTCCGCGATGGCCGTACCACCCTCGAGGAGATCAACCGTGTCACGTTCATCTGATCATGGTTCGTGTCGGTACACGGCGGTGCTCGGCGCCGAGGGGGTCGGCCTGGGTTGCTGGCAGGCCAACCGTCAGCAGTGGCTGGGCAGCCGTGCCTTCACCTGCGCCGCCGGCCAAGCGCCCGGGGTGGCGGCGGTCGACGCACTGGCCGCCATGCTGAGCGAGCGTGGCGCAGGCGGCGCGCAGTTGCGGGTATTGCTGTCGGCCCGCTACAGCCGCTTCTGCCTGGTGCCCTGGAGCGATGTCATCGGCCACCCGCGCGAACTGGACGCCTATGCCCGGGCCTGCTTCGAAGCGCTCTACGGGCAGACCCTGGACGACTGGCGCATCGTCCTGTCGCCGGAGCCTGCCGGTGCCGCGCGTATCGCCACGGCGCTGCCCGAAGCCTTGTTGTTGCGGCTGCAGGCGCTCGGCCGCGACCACCACCTGAGCCTGCGCTCGGTGCAGCCGTACCTGATGGCCGCCTACAACCGATGCACGGAGCAGCTGGCGCAGGGCGACTTTCTGTTCGTCCTGGCCGAGCCACAGCGCAGCGTGCTGCTGCTGGCCGCCGGGGGGGCCTGGCAGCAAGTGCTGACGCAGGGTTGTGCCGACAGCGACCAGGCCCTGCAGGCGCTGATCGAGCGGACCTGCGAGCTGTATGGCGAGCCTCTGCCACCGGTCTACCTGCATGCCCCGGCCCGGCTTGATGTGCCGCGGGTGGCGGCGCTGCAGCTGTGCCCACCGGCCAGCGATGCCGACCCGTTGTGTGCCATGTGGCGGGCGGTGGCCTGAGATGCGCCGCCTCGACCTGGAATTCCAGCCCCGGCGCAGTGGCCCGCTGGCCTGGTCGCTGCTTGCGCTGGGCTGCGCCGTGGTCGTCGGCCTGTTGCTGCTGCAACAGCGCCTGCAGGCCGAGCACGTCGAACGGCAGGCCAGCGTGCACAACCTGGAACTGCAGCTGGGCCGCCGCCCGGCCAGCGCCGCGCCGCTGAGCAGCGCGGCCAGCCGTGAGCAGGCCGAGCGTCTGGCGCAGATGCAAAGCGTCTCGCAGCAATTGCAACGGCCGTGGCAGCAACTGTTCGCCATGCTGGAAGCGCAGCCGCAAGGCGACGTGGCGCTGCTCAGCCTGGCCCCTGACGCGCGCAAGGGCCAGCTGCGCATCGCCGCCGAGGCGCGCAACCTCGAAGCGATGCTGCAATACCACCAGCGCCTGGAGGCCAGTGCCGAGCTCAGCGACGTGTCGCTGCTCAACCACGAGGTGCTGGCCAGCCAGCCCGAGCAGCCCGTGCGTTTCACCCTCACGGCCACCTGGGAGACCGGCCATGCGCGCCCGTGAACCGCTGAACAGGCTGATCCTGCAGGAGCGGCTGCGTCGTCTCGGCCCGGTCGGCGTGGCGGCAGCCATCGTCGCGTTGCTGGCGCTGGGCGTGCTGTGTGCCGGGGTATTGCCGCAATGGCAGGCCATTCGCGAACTGCGTGCCAGCGAAGCGGATGCCCGGCTGCAGCTGGAGCGGGTCAGACGCGGCGAGCTGAAGATCGCCACCCAGCCCGAGCAACAGGCCCTCGACAGCCTGCGCCAGCAACTGCCGGGGCAGCCCCAGGCCAGCGCGCTGATCGAACGCTTGTACCACCTGGCCAGCGCCGAGCAGATCAGCCTGGCCCATGGTGAATACGCCCTGGGCATCGACCCCAAGACCCAGCTGGCACGCTACCAGATCGTACTGCCGGTGCATGGCAGCTACCTGCAGATTCGCGGCTTCGTCCGTGGCCTGCTCAGGCAACTGCCGACCCTGGTGCTGGAAGACCTGGAGCTGCAACGCAAACGCATCGGCGACAGCGAGCTCGACGCCCGCCTGCGCATGACCCTTTACCTGTCGAGGTCGTGATGAACACACAGCGTGCAGTCATCTGGGCCGGCTTTCTCGGCGTGAGCGCGGCGCTGGCCTGGGCGCCGGGCCACTGGTTCGGCCAGGAGGATGGGGTCGTGGCGTTCGCCGGCAAGTACGCGGCCACCCAGCCGGCAGGCAATGCCGGGCCAGCGGCAGCGGCTTCAGCGTCGAAAGGGCCGGAGCCGGCGCCCAAGGACCTGTTCCCGACCCAGCAGTGGAGCAACCCCGAAACCCTGGCCAGCATCACCGAACAGCCCGAGGCTGCCACCCCGGTCGTACCCCAGGCGCCCGCCGCGCCGGCCTTGCCATTCCAGTTCATCGGCCGCATCGGCGACCGTGACGACCTGCAGATTTTCCTGCAGAGCGGCGAAAAGCTCTACGTCGTGCGCCAGGGCGACGTCATCGATGACACCTACCGCCTCGACCGCGTCTCGGCCAGTGAGCTGAGCCTGGTCTACCTGCCTTTGCATCAGCCGCAGACCTTGTCTGTAGGGAGCGCTCCATGAAGTCGTCAACGCTGTGCAAGCCGGCCCCGTTCCTGCTCGTGGCGCTGTGCGTGGCCATTGCCGGCTGCGCTTCCGATGCGGTACGCGAGGACAGTGACCAGCTGATGCGGGAAGGCCAGTACGAGGCGGGCATTGCGCAGCTGGAGCAGGCCCTGCTCGAAGACCCGCGCGACACCGAGCTGAACATCGCCCTGGCACATAGCCGCCAGGCTGCGGTGGAGGCGCTGCTGACCCAGGCCGATGCCAGTCGCGTCCGGCATGACTTTGCCGCTGCGCGCATGGGGTATGGGCGGGTGCTGACCCTGGAGCCGAACAACCGCCGCGCGCAGGAAGGCATCCGCCAGCTGGAGCTGATCCGCACCCTCGACGAGCGCGTGGCGCTGGGCCAGGCGGCGCTTCGCCAGGGTGACCTGTTCGGCGCCGAGCGCTACATGCGCGAAGTGTTGCGCCTGGACCCGCAGAACCAGAAGGGCCTGGCCCTGCGCAGCGACATCGAAAATGTCCAGGCGCGTACCGCGCAGCCTTACCCGCAACTGCGCAGCAAGCTGGAGCGGCCGGTGACCCTGGAGTTCCGCGATGCCAACCTGAAGAGCATCTTCGAAGTGCTGTCCCAGGTCGCCGGCATCAACTTCATCTTCGACAAGGACCTGCGCCCGGACATGAAGGCGACCATTTTCGTTCGCGATCTGCGCATCGAGGACGCCGTGGCACTGTTGCTCGAGCAGAACCAGCTGCGCCAGAAGATCGTCAACGAAAACACCCTGATGATCTACCCCGACTCGCCGCAGAAGGCCAAGGACTACCAGGAGCTGGTCATGCGCACGTTCTACCTGACCAGCATCGATGCCAACACCGCACTGAACATGGTCAAGACCATGCTCAAGACCCGCGACGTGTTCGTCGACGAACGCCTCAATACCCTGACCATGCGCGACACCCCCGATGCCGTGCGCATGGCCGAAAAGCTGCTGCAATCGCAGGACCAGTCCAACCCCGAGGTGGTGCTGGAGGTGGAGGTGATGGAAGTGGCCACTTCGCGCATCCTCGACCTCGGCCTGCAATGGCCCAACACCTTCGGTGTGCTCACCTCCGATGGCCAGCCGGTCAGCGTGCTTGACCAGCTCAAGGGCATCGATTCCAGCCGCATCAGCATTTCCCCGGCACCACAGGCCAAGATCAACGCCCAGGACAAGGACATCAATACCCTGGCCAGCCCGGTGATCCGGGTCAGCAACCGCGAGCAGGCGCGCATCCACATCGGCCAGCGGGTACCGATCATCAGCGCCACGTCGGTGCCCTCCACCCAGGGCCCGGTGATTACCGAAAGCGTCACCTACCTGGACGTCGGCCTGAAGCTTGAAGTGCAGCCGACCGTGCACCTGAACAACGAAGTGGCGATCAAGGTGGCCCTGGAAGTGAGCAACGCCACGCCGCTGGAACCGACGCGCCAGGGCACCATCCCGGTCCAGGTCGACACCCGCAACGCGCAGACCAGCCTGCGCCTGCACGATGGCGAAACCCAGGTGCTGGCGGGCCTGGTGCGCAACGACCACAACGCCAGTGGCAACAAGATCCCCGGGCTGGGTGACATCCCCGGCCTGGGCCGGCTGTTCGGCAGCAACAAGGACGACATGAGCAAGTCGGAGCTGGTGCTGGCAATCACCCCGCGCATCGTGCGCAACCTGCCGTACCAGAGCCCGTCGGACATGGAGTTCGCCACCGGCACCGAGTCGGCCATGCAGGTGCGCCAGATGACGCCGTTGCCGCCGCCGGACGTGCCGGGCAATGCACCCGCCACCGATGCACCGGTGGCAGACAGCCAGATGGCCGTCGCCCCGGTGAAACGGAGCCCGCAGCCATGACCGGGCAGCGCTGCATGCGCGGCTTCAGCCTGATCGAAGTGGTGCTGACCCTGGCATTGCTCGGGCTGCTCGCCAGCATGGCCGCACCGCTGACCGAAACCGTGGTGCGCCGCGGCAAGGAGCAGCAGCTGCGCGAGGCGCTGTACCAGATCCGCGATGCCATCGATGCCTACAAGCGGGCGTTCGATGCCGGTTATATCGAGAAGCGTCTGGATGCCAGCGGCTACCCGCCGAACCTGCAGATACTGGTCGAAGGTGTCCGCGATGTGCGCAGTGCCAAGGGCGCCAAGTTCTATTTCCTGCGGCGTATTCCGCACGACCCGCTGCTGGCCGCCAGGCATGACGACGCTGGCGGCTGGGGCCTGCGCGCCTACGACAGCAGCCCCGACAACCCGCGCGAAGGTGAAGACGTGTTCGACGTGTACTCCAGGGCCCGTGGCAAAGGCCTCGACGGCATTCCCTACCGGCAATGGTGACAGCCATGAAACGCCGCACAGGCTTCACCTTGATCGAGCTGCTGGTGGTGCTGGCGATCATCGCCACGCTGATGACCATCGCCATGCCGCGCTACTTCAACAGCCTGGAAAGCGCGCGCGAAGCCACCTTGCGCCAGAGCCTGGCGGTGCTCCGCGAAGCGCTGGACCATTACTACGGCGACACCGGCCACTACCCGGACTCGCTGGAGCAACTGGTGGAGCAACGCTATTTGCGCAATACCCCGGTCGACCCGATCACCGAGCGCAGCGATGCCTGGCAGCTGGTGCCGCCCCCCGAAGGCGTGGCCGGCGGGGTGGCCGATGTCAAGAGCGGTGCTACCGGGAGGGCCCGCGATGGCAGCCTGTTCGCGGAATGGTAAGGCCAACCGCGGCTTCACCTACCTTGGCGTGCTGCTGCTGATTGCCGTCAGCAGCGTGGCCCTGGCCGCCACCGGCACGCTGTGGACCAGTGCTGCCCAGCGCGATCGTGAACGCCAGTTGCTGTGGGTCGGCGGCCAGTACGCCCAGGCCCTGCGCAGCTACTACCGCGCCTCGCCGGGGTTGGCCCAGTACCCACAGGCGCTGGCCGACCTGCTGCAGGACGACCGCTTCCCGCAGGCCCGGCGGCACATCCGCCGGTTGTACCCCGACCCGATCACCAACAGCCAGGAGTGGGGCTTGCTGCGCGGGCTCGACGGGCGTATCACCGGCATACACAGCCGCTCCGACGCCACCCCGTTCAAGCGCAGTGGCTTCGAGACGCAGTTCTCCGGTTTCGAGGGCCTGGAACACTACAGCGACTGGCAGTTCGTCGCCGAGCAGCCGTTCAGTGAAAGCGCCGGTGGCGCCCGTACCCATGCTGGCCCGGGAGACACACCCTGAAACGCCTGCCTTGGTGCAGGTCTTGAGCCATACAAACCGGCTGACAACCCTGGCTTCACAGGCATGGCCACGTTGCAACTCATGTGGGAGCGGATTTGTCCGCGATGCGCCGCGCGGGCGGCTCGATCTCACAGGCGCCACACCTCACGAGGCATGCACCTCGACGCCCATGAAAATCTCCCGCACACTGCGGAAAAAATACCAAGCCCGTTGCCCGATCCAGGGCACAGCTGGAGCAACAAATGGCGCGACAATTTCCCATAACAAACGCCCACGACCCGCTGCATGAATCCCGCCAGGCCCGCCTCAGGCTGGCCAGCGAAGGCGAGCTGCCGCTGGGCATGCTGCGCGATGAAATCGACGCCTCCTGGCGCCGCAGCCTCGGCCATGGCCTGGACTGCCTGCAGGGCGAGCAGGTCGGCCTGGGCCTGGAGCAAGGCCACGACCTGCGCATGCTGCTGGAGCGTAACCGCCTGCTGGTCGATGCCGTTACCCCGGAACTGGACTACCTGGTCGCCCGCCAGGGCAAGGCCGGCATCGTCATCCTCGGCGACGCCCAGGCCAACGTGCTGGCGATCGAGGGCCAGACCCATGTGCTCAGCCGTGAGGGCCTGCGCGACCTGCATCCGGGCAGTTGCTGGAGCGAGTCGCTGCGTGGCACCAACGCCATCGGTACGGCGGTGGTCGAAGGCCGGCCCACGCTGATCAATTGCGGCGAACACTACCTGGACCGCCTCAGCCCGTTCTCCTGCACCTCCGTGCCGCTGCGCGACCCGCGCGGCGAGGTGATCGGCGTGCTGGACATCACCCGCGAGGGGGTAATGGCGCAGCCGCAGGACAGCCTGACCACGCTGATGCTGGCGGCCGGCAACATCGAAAGCCGGTTGTTCGGCCTGTGCCACCCCGAGCAACTGGTGCTGGCCTTCCATAGCCGCCCGCAGTACCTCAACAGTGCCTGGCATGGCCTGCTGGCCCTGAGCCTGGATGGCGAAGTGCTGGCCACCAACGACAGTGCCTGCCAGCTGCTGCAGGTGCCGCGCCATGAGCTGATCGGCCGGCGCAGCAGCGATTTGCTGGGCGAGCGTTCACCAGCCTTCATTGCGCGCTTGTGGCAGGGTGGGGTGAGCAGCGTGCAAACGGCCAAGGGCGAGTTCCACTTTCGCGCCCTGCAGCTGCCGCGCCATGGCCGGGTCAATGCCGGCACGCCGGCCAGCAAGCCGGCACCGGGCCAGCAGTCACCGGCCCTCGATGCCCTGGCCGGGGGTGACGCGCGCCTGGCGCGCAACCTGCGCATGGCCCGCCAGGGCTTGGGCAATGGCCTGCCGGTGCTGCTGCTGGGCGAGACCGGCACCGGCAAGGAGGTGGTCGCCCGGGCCCTGCACCAGGCCAGCCCGCGCGCCGGCAAGCCGTTCGTGGCGGTCAACTGCGCGGCCATTCCCGAAGGGCTGATCGAGTCCGAACTGTTTGGCTACCGCGAGGGGGCGTTTACCGGTTCGCGCCGGGGCGGCATGGTCGGGCGGCTGATGCAGGCGCATGGCGGCACGCTGTTCCTCGACGAAATCGGCGACATGCCGCTGGCCCTGCAGGCGCGCTTGCTGCGCGTATTGCAGGAACGCCGGGTGGCGCCGCTGGGGGCAGGGGACGAGCAGGATATCGATGTGGCGCTGATCTGCGCCACCCACCGCGACCTCAAGCGCCTGGTACAGGAGCAGCAGTTCCGCGAAGACCTGTACTACCGGGTCAATGGCGTGTCGCTACGCCTGCCGGCGTTGCGTGAGCGGGATGACCTGGCGGCGATCATCCAGGGGCTGCTGGACAAGGCAGATGCGCGTGGCGTCACGCTTGACCCGGGGTTGACCGCGTTGCTCGAAGGGTTCGACTGGCCGGGCAACATCCGCCAGCTGGAGATGGTCGTACGCACCGCGCTGGCCATGCGCGAGGACGGCGAGCAGGTGCTGACCCTGGAGCACCTCACCGATTGCCTGCTGGATGAACTGGCCAGCGGCACGACACCCTCCGGCAGCCTCAAGGACAACGAACTGGAGCTGATCCGCGGCGCCCTGGCGCGCCATCAGGGCAACGTGTCGGCTGCCGCCGCGGCGCTCGGCATCAGCCGGGCAACGCTGTACCGCAAGCTCAAACAGTTGCGCGGCTGACGTGGGCGGCCTGTTCGCCCGGCTGGTGGAATCCAGCGACCCGCTGCTCATGCGCCAGGCGCTGGCCTGGCTGTATGGTTTCGTGCGCCCGCATCGGCGCGCCATTGGCCTGTTGCTGGGCTTGTCGCTGGGCGCCTCGCTGCTGGCCCTGGCGCAACCCTGGCTGGTCAAGACGCTGATTGACCAGGGCCTGCTGGCCAAGGATTACCAGACCCTCTGGCACATGGCGGCGATCATGATCGCCGCCGGCCTGCTGGGCACCGGGCTGGCCGGGATCAACCGCTACCTGCATACGCGCCTGTCGGGGCGCATCCTGTTTGCCCTGCGCGATGATCTTTACCGGCACCTGCAGCAATTGTCGCCGACGTTCTATGGCCGGCGGCGTACCGGTGACATCCTTTCGCGGCTGGATGGCGACGTGGCAGAAATCCAGCGTTTTGCCGTGGACTCGCTGTTCTCGGCGGTATCGGCGGTGATCGGCCTGGTGGGCGCGGTGGTACTGATGCTGATGCTGTCCTGGCAGCTATCACTGTTGTTGGTGCTGCTGGTGCCGATCGAGGTGCTGTGGCTGCGCTGGATGCGACGCAAGGTGGAGCGTGAAGTGCGCCAGCTGCGCGAGCGTGCGGCGGATGTGTCGTCATTTCTGGTGGAAACGCTGCCAGCGATGAAGTTCATCCAGGCGGCTGGCCAGCAAAGCCGCGAGGCCGGGCGCCTGGACCAACTGGGCCAGGGCTACATGCACCAGCTGCTCAAGGTCCAGGTGACCGAGTTCTTCACCCAGGCCATCCCGGGCACGCTGACCTCCTGGTGCCGCGCCTGCGCGTTCCTGGTCGGTGGTTGGTGGGTGATCCAGGGCACCTGGCAGCTGGGCGCGCTGATCGCTTTTTCCACTTACATGGGCATGGCGGTCGGGCCGGTGCAGAGCCTGCTGGGCCTGTACGTGGCAGTGCAACGCATGGCCGTGAGCTTGGGGCGGGTCATGGAACTGAAGCAGGAAGCGGTGGCTGTACGCTCGCCGGCCAACCCGCTGCCGATGCCCGATGGGCCGGGCGAATTGCGCCTGGAGGCGCTGAGTTTCGCCCATGAAGGGCGCCAGGGCGCGGTGCTGAACAATGTGCAGCTGTGTGTGCCAGGCGGCCTGAAAGTCGCCATCAGCGGTGCCTCGGGGGTGGGCAAGTCGACCCTGATCGATCTGCTGCAGCGTTTCTACGACCCGCACGCCGGGCGCATCCTGCTGGACGGCACCGACCTGCGCGAGCTGGACCTGGTGGCGTTGCGCCGGCGCATCGCGGTGGTCAGCCAGGACATCGTGCTGTTCCGCGGCACCCTGGCGCAGAACCTCGCCTACGGCGCGCCGCAGGCCAGCCGCGCCGAGCTTGAGCGGGTCGTGCAGCTGGCCCGGCTGGACAGCCTGGTCGAAAGCCTGCCACTGGGCCTGGACGGTTTGCTCGGTGAGCGCGGCCAGCAATTGTCCGGCGGCCAGAAACAACGTATCGCCATTGCCCGCGCGGTGCTGCAGGCCCCGGCGATCCTGGTGCTGGACGAGGCCACGTCGGCCGTGGACGAAGCTACCGAGCGCGAGGTGATCGCCGCCATCGACCAGTTGTTCGCCGGCCGCACCCGCATCCTGATCAGCCACCGCGCTTCGACCTTGGCCGATGCCGACCTGTATCTGCAACTGCAGGCTGGCCAACTGCAGGTACTGCCCCGCGAGGTAATCAGGCATGGGCACTGAGCTGCGCGTTGGCGTCATCGACAGCGGCTGCTCGCTGGCGCAGGGCCGCGGCCTGCTGGTGGCACGACGCTTCTGGCTGGAGGACGGCCAGTTGCGCGAAGGGGAACCTTTGCCCGACCAGCTCGGGCACGGCAGCGCGGTCGTGGAGGCTTTGCAGCGCGAGGCCGGGCCGGTGCCGCTGTTGGTCGCCCAGGTGTTCGCCGGCCAGGCCAGTACCAGCGCATTGCAGGTGGCGGCTGCGTTGCTGTGGCTGGTGGAGGCGGGGGCCACGCTGGTCAACCTCAGCCTGGGCCTGCAGCAGGACCGGCCGGTGTTGCACCAGGCTTGTGCCGAAGCCGTGGCTGCGGGAGTGCTGCTGTGCGCGTCCAGCCCGGCACAAGGCGGGCCGGTGTACCCGGCCAGCTACCCTGGAGTGATTCGGGTCACGGGCGATGCGCGCTGCGCGCCAGGCCAATGGTCATGGCTGGGCTCGCGGCAGGCCGACTTCGGAGGCTATGTGGGGGTGGGCGGCAAGGCAGGCGCGAGCCTGGGCTGCGCGGCCCTGAGCGGCAGGATTGCCGCGTTGCTGCGTGAGCAGCCCGGCATGCGCCAGCAGCAGGTGCACGACTGGTTGCGCCAGCATGCGGCATTTGCCGGCCCCGAGCGACGGGGGGCCGAGCATGCCTGAACCGTGCATTGTGGTGCTGGGCGCGGGCCCGGCCGGTGCGGCCACGGCGATTGGCCTGCGGCGCCTGGGCTACGCGGTCACGGTGGTGTCCGAATGGCGCCGCTTTGCCGCGGTCGAAGGGGTTTCGCAGCGGGTGCTGGACGCCTTGCGTCATGCTGGCCTTGGCGGGGCCCTGAGCCAGGCGGCGATAGCGGCCACCCGGCGGGTGCACTGGGGCGGCCAGCAACTCCAGCTGAACCAGGAGTTCCTGCTCGACCGGCAACAGTTTGACCGGGCACTGCGCGACGATCTGCAACGCGCCGGGGTAAGCGTGGTCGAGGGGCGGGTGGGCGAGCTCCGGCACGACGCAGGTCATCAGGTGCGTCTGGTCGATGGCCAGCTACTGCGCGCTGATTTCCTGGTCGAAGCCCGCGGCCGTCAGGCCCCGTTGGCGGCTGATCGCCTGCGTGGGCCGGAGACGGTCAGCCTGCTCAATGCCTGGCAGGGTGCCCCTGGGACCCCTGCCTCGGCGGTGGAAAGCCTGGAGGATGGCTGGGCATGGATGGCGCGGCTGGAAGATGGCCGCTGCTACTGGCAGGTCACCCTGGACGCCGCCGGCCTGCCGGGCAAGGCCGGGTTGTCGGCGTACTGCGCAGCGCGGCGAGCCCGCAGCGCGCTGGTGGCCGAGCTGTTCGATGGCCGGGCGCTGGCGCCGGCGCAGGTGCATGCGCGCAGTAGTACAGCGATTCTGGCGGGTGAATGTGCCGGCCAGGACTGGATACGGGTAGGCGATGCCGCGATGGCTGTCGACCCATTGTCGGGCAACGGCATATTCCAGTCGCTGTCTTCGGCGTTGCAGGCGCCGGTGGTGATCAATACCTTGCTGCGCAGGCCCGGGCGGGCTGCATTGGCGCGGCAATTTCACCAGCAGCGGGTCGAACAGCTGTTCTTGCGCTTTGCCCGCATCGGCCGGGATTTCCATGGGCAGGAGCAGGGCCGGGCCGAGCAGCCGTTCTGGGCGCGGCGTCAGGGCTGGCCGGACCGCCAACCGCTGCACGTGGCGGTGGACTGGCAGGCGCTGCGGGTGGAGCGACGGCCGGTGTTGCGTAACGGGCTGGTGGACGAGGCCGAGGTGGTGGTTACGGCGGACCAGCCGTTGGGGGTGTGGCATTTGCAGGGTGTGGAGTTGGCGCCGGTAGTGCGCGAACTTTGTGCCGGTCGGCCAGTTGAGGCAGTGCTGGCAGGTCTGCCGGGGGAGCAGCAGATGAGGGTGCGGCGCTGGTTGTCGGAGCAGGGCCTGGCTTGAGATTGCCCGGCCGCTCTACGGCCCATTCGCGACGGTGCCATCTACCGCGTCGCCTGCTTCGCGGATAGATCCGCTCCTACAGGTGTGAACCACGTCGGCTTCGAGTTGACGCGGTTCCTGTAGCAGCGGCCTTGTGTCGCGATGGGCTGCGTAGTAGCCCCGGGATTTCGGATCAGAAGAAGGTGCCGACGATCACCTGCATATAGGTCCCGCTATCCCGCCCACCCAGCTGTGTGCCGCCATCGGCCGCACTGCGCTCCGGCTTGTAGAAACCCACCAGCGGGCTGACCAGCAGGTGCTCGTTGACCATCCATTCCACATACAGGTCCAGCTCCCGTCCGCCCTGGTTGCCTCGGTCGGTGTCCAGCGTGTCGAAGTCGAAGTACAGCGCGCCCAGGGTCAGGTTGTCCCGTGGCTTGCCCTTCAGCGCCAGGTGATGTACCTGGGTATTCTTGTTGAATGGCCCGGCATAGTTGGCCGCCACTTCTCCCTGGAACCAGGTGCCATAGCCACGGCTCAGGCCGTAGAACAGCGGGTCGAAGTTTTCGGAAAAGCGGCTGTAGCGGTAGGTCGCGGTGGGTGTCCAGGGCAGTTCGGAAAAGGTCCAGTTGCCCTCCAGGTACCAGGCGTTCTCGCGCCCGCCGGTCTGGTCCTGGGTCACGTATTCGGCGGCCAGCTCCAGATCCTTGACGCCCAGGCTGCCGCGCCCGCGCAGGCTGGCCGTGTCCATGCCATCGCGGTGTTGCAGGCCCATTATCTGCGCGTAGCGCTGGTCCACGCCGAGGCCGTGGATCCAGCTCAGGCCGACACTACCCGCATCGGCGACGTGTTCCATATTGGCCACCGCCAGCGAGGTATCGGCCTGGTAGTGGTTGTCGGACTTCAGCCACATCAGGTCGCCGCGCCAGCCCTGTTTGCCGCCCAGGCGCAGGACTGCCGTGCGGTCGAAGGCCTTGCGTGCGGCCAGGTAGTAGGCGCCGCCGCGGTCGAAGTTGGCCCCCAGGTCGACCTTGCCCAGGTTCACCGGGTCACCCTGGATCAGGAAACCGTCACCCACGGTCACCAGCTGGCGGCCGCCGGAAATATCCACGCCGTCTTCGCCCAGGGCCGGGAACAGGTTGGCTGAACGCCAGCCCAGGTACAGGTCTTCGATGGCGGTGCGGCGCTCATCACCCAGCGTCAGGCCGGCAGCATCGCCATCTCCCCAGGTGGCGGAACTGAGCAGGTTGAAGGCGCCGTAGAGGGTACCGCTATCGGCCATGGCCTGGCTGCCGCTGAGCCCGTACTTGACGTAGCCTTCCTGCCAGGCGCTGCTGCCGGGTTGGCGGTTGCCGGCCAGGTTGAAGCTTTCATCGCTGTGGAAGCTGCCGAACAGCGCTTCGAGGTCGGCGGTGAGCATGCTGCCACCGTGGTTGTACAACTCGTAGGCCTGGCTGACGGGGGCGACCAACAGCAGGGCCAATGTGCAGGCGAGGGTGTGCCTCATGGGTTTGCTCCATGGTTCTTATTGTTGTTTTTGTTGCCTTGGCCGGCCTCTTCGTGGGCATACCCCGCGCAGAGGCCGGCAACAGGCTGAAGATCAGAGCTTGATCAGTACCGATTTGAGCTCGGTGTAATGCTCGATGGCAGCCGCGCCCATCTCGCGGCCGACGCCGGACATCTTGTAGCCGCCAAACGGCAAGGCCGGGTCGAGGGCGCTGTGGCAGTTGACCCACACCGACCCCGACTTGATGCGCGGGATCATCCGGTGCACGGCGGCCAGGTCGTTGGACCAGATGCTCGCGCCAAGCCCATAAGGGTTGTCGTTGGCCATGCCGATCACCTCGTCGAGGTCATCGAACGGCATGGCGACCAGCACCGGCCCGAAGATTTCTTCCTGGACCAGACGATGGCGCTGGTCGACATCGACGATCACCGTCGGCTTGACGAAGTAGCCCGGCCCGAAGCCCTCGCCGCCGCAAGCGATGGTCGCGCCCAGTTCGCGGCCAAGCTCGATATAGCCGGTGACGCGATCCTGCTGCTTGGCCGAGATCAATGGCCCCATCTGCACTGCCGGGTCCAGGCCGCTGCCGAGTTTCATGCCATTGGCGATGCCGGCGATGTCGGCCACCACATTGTCGAAGTGCTTGCGGTGTACATACAACCGCGAGCCTGCGCAGCATACCTGGCCCTGGTTGAAGAAGATCGCCATGGCCGCGCCGGCGGCGGCCTCCTGCAGGTTGGCGTCGGGCATGACGATGGTCGGCGACTTGCCACCCAGCTCGAGGGTGACGCGAGTCATGTTGTCCATGGCGGCCTTGCCGATCAGCTTGCCAACCTCGGTGGAGCCGGTAAAGGTGAGCTTGTCCACGCCGGGGTGGCGACTGAGTGCGGCACCGGCATTCAGGCCGGTGCCGGTGACCACGTTGAACACCCCGGCCGGGTAGCCGGCTTCTTCCACCAGTTCCGCCAGCTTGAGCACGCTCAGTGGCGTTTCGTCTGCGGGCTTGAGCACTACGGTGCAACCCGTGGCCAGGGCCGGGCCGAGCTTCCAGCAGGCCAGCAGCAGCGGGAAGTTCCAGGCGACGATGGCACCGACCACGCCCACCGCTTCGCGCCGGACAAAGCCGTGGAACTGCGCGTCGGGCATCAACGGCATCGAAGGTTCGACGGTGCTACCCTCGAGCTTGGTGGCCCAGCCGGCCATGTAACGCAGAAAGTCGATGGCCAGTTGTACGTCCATCACCTGGGCCACCGCGGCGCTCTTGCCGTTGTTCAGGCATTCCAGTTCGGCCAGTTGACGGGCGTCGCGCGCCATCAGCTCGGCCAGGCGCCACAACAGGTTCTGCCGCTCTCGTGGACGCAGGCGGCTCCACGGCGAGTCGTCGAAGGCCTGGCGCGCGGCGCGGACGGCGCGGTCGACATCTTCGGCGTCGGCGCTGGGCACTTCACCCAGCACGTCGCCCGTGGCCGGGTTGCGGAACGACAGGGTGCGGCCGCTGGCGGCGTCCTGCCAGTCGGCGCCAATGCGCATCTTCAGCTTGCGCTCGAGGAAGGCGCGGGTGGCGGGCAGGATGGGCAGTTCGGAAAGCATTGGGCTGTGCCTCTTGTCATTGGATGTGACGGGCACAGGCGCAATGGGCGTGCCAAGCTGGCGCGATGGTCGCAAACCGTTGAAGCGGTTGGCTTTTGTCCTGCTGCAAGGCTGAACTTGCAGGCTTGCGCTGTTGCACATTGAGACGGTGTGAGACGGTGGTGACACAGTGAGTATTGCCGGCTTCTGCGCGCGCATGCCGGCGAGGGCCTGCGCTGTCTCAGGATGAAACACCCTGTCGCGAAATGGCACGCTGCAATTGGCTTTGGCTGATGGCGGCCAAGCGCTGCAAACCGGCTAAGGGGTTGAAAGGAAACACTTTTACCGCAACTGGCACAGTTCCTGTATCGCCACCGACACATGCACATCTGCTGTACCCAAGCGTGCGAAAACATAAGAACAACAACCGTGGAGGTCTGACCTTGAAGACGACTCGACTCCGGCGGCATGCGGGCAAACTGGCGCTGGTCGCCGCCGCGCTGCTGAGCACCCAGGCCATGGCGGCCGAGCAGGGCCCGAGCCTGTTGCAGAACAAGTGCATGGGATGCCATATCCCTGAAGGCAACGACAGCTACAGCCGTATCAGCCACCAGCGAAAAACACCCGAAGGCTGGCTGATGAGCATTGCGCGCATGCAGGTGATGCACGGCCTGCAGATCAGTGACGATGATCGCCGCACCCTGGTCAAGTACCTCGCCGACAAGCAGGGCCTGGCGCCCAGCGAAACCGAAGGGGTGCGTTACGCCATGGAGCGCCGGCTGAATACCGTCGAGCAGTTCGACACCCAGCTCAGCGAAACCTGTGGCCGTTGCCACTCCGGTGCCCGCGTTGCCTTGCAGCGTCGTCCGGCCAAGGAGTGGGAACATCTGGTCAACTTCCACCTCGGCCAGTGGCCATCGCTTGAGTACCAGGCCCAGGCGCGTGACCGCGACTGGCTGCCGATTGCCCTGCAGCAAGTGGTGCCCGAGCTGGCCAAACGCTACCCACTGGAAAGCCCGGCATGGGCCGCATGGCAGCAGGCAAGGCCGAAAGCCGACGCGCTGCCCGGGCAGTGGGCGTTCAGTGGCCACATGTTGGCCAAGGGCGATGTGCGGGGGGTGATGACGGTGGTTGCCGACCAGGACGATACCTTCAAGGTCGAGGTCAAAGGCAGCTACGCCGACGGCACGCCGTTCAACGGCAGTGGCACGGCGCTGCTCTATAACGGCTATGAATGGCGCGGCAACGTCAAGGTCGGCGACAGCAACCTGCGCCAGGTGTTCGCTGCGCTGGACGGCGAGATGAAAGGCCGCATGTTCGAGGCCGATCACGACGAGCGTGGCCTGGACTTCACCGCGGTGAAGGAGGGCAAGGCGCGCCTGCTGGCGGTACAGCCGGCATTCATCAAGGCCGGTGGCGAAAGCGAGATCACCCTGGTCGGTACCGGCCTGGCCGGCAAGCCTGACCTGGGGGCTGGCGTTGAGGTGACCGCGGTGCTGGAGCAGACCCCGACCCTGGTGCGAGTGAAGGCCCGTGCGGCGGCAGATGCCAAGCCTGGCCAGCGCGAGGTGGCGGTGGGTGAGCTCAACGGCGCCAGCCTGGCGGTCTACGACAAGGTCGAAGAAGTGAAGGTGGTGCCGGCATTCTCCATCGCCCGTATCGGCGAGAACGGTGCCTCGGTGCCCAAGGTCCAGGGCCGTTTCGAAGCCGAAGCCTGGGGCAGGGACGCCAACGGCCAGCCGCTGCGCATTGGCTATCTGCCGGCCAACTGGAAGGTCGAGCCATTCAACGAGCGTGCGGTCGAGGACGAAGACGTCAAGTTCGCTGGGCAGATGCAGGCCGATGGCGTGTTCGTGCCCGGCGGGGCCGGCCCCAACCCGGCGCGCAGGATGATGACCAACAATGCCGGCAACCTGAAGGTCATCGCCACCTTGGCCGACGGCGGCCAGAGTGGCGAAGGGCACATGATCGTCACCGTCCAGCGTTGGAACAACCCGCCGCTGCCTTGAGGGCAGGGCACAACGGTTTTGCCAACGAATCGATTATCGGGAGGCCGCCATGGGCGCACTACTGAACCTGGTCGAACGCAACCTGCACGAAGTGCAGGTCGATGCCGACCGCATGCTGTTCCATATTCCCAGCAGTTCGCTGTTCACCGCTGATGCGGTGACCGGCGGCATCATCGACACCCTGCGCCAGCAAGGCTGCTCGGCCGAGGAGCTGCTGCAGCGCCTTGGCCAGCGGTTTGCAGGCGATGATATCCAGGACACCTTGCGCGAGTTGATTGCGCTGGAGCTGGTCAGCGACGGCTCGCCGCTGACCCCGGAAATCGCCCTCAGGCAGGTCGAACGCACCGCGCTGAACACCGTGGTGCTCAACGTCAACACCGGTTGCAACCTCAGCTGCACCTATTGCTACAAGGAAGACCTGGACAAGCCTTCGGCGGGCAAGAAGATGAGCGCGGCCACCGCCGAGGCTTCGGTGGAGATGCTGCTCAAGGAATCGCCCGACGAGCCGCGTTACAGCGTGGTGTTCTTCGGTGGCGAGCCGCTGTCCAACCGGCCGTTGATCGAGCATATGGTGGCCTACTGCGAGCGGCGCTTCGCCGAAGCCGGCAAGCAGGTGGAATTCATCATGACCACCAACGCCACCCTGCTGAGCGAAGAAATCATCGACTGGCTCGATGCCCATCGCTTTGGTCTGTCGGTCAGCATCGACGGCCCCAAGACCGTGCATGACCGCAACCGCATCACGGTGGGCGGGCAGGGTACCTATGACGTGGTGCGGCGCAAGGTCGACCTGCTGCTGTCGCGTTACCACAGCCGCCCGGTGGGCGCGCGGGTGACCCTGACCCGGGGCATCACCGACGTCGAGACCATCTGGAACCACCTGTTCAACGAGCTGGGCTTTGCCGAAGTCGGTTTTGCCCCGGTGACCTCCGGCGACATGGCCGATTTCAACCTCACCGGTGAAGAGCTGGTGCAGGTGTTCGCCAACATGAAGGCGCTCGGTCGCCAGTACCTGCAGGCGGCGCTGGAGCACCGCAACATCGGCTTCTCCAACCTGCACCAGTTGATCACCGACATCCACGAAGGGCACAAGAAGGCCCTGCCGTGCGGTGCCGGGCTGAAGATGCTGGCGGTGGATCACCAAGGCGAGTTGAACCTGTGCCATCGCTTCACCGGTTCCAGCCTGCCAACCTTCGGCAATGTGCACCAGGGGGTGAAGCAGGCGCAGCTCAACGACTTCCTGTCGCAGCGCCTGGACCGCAGCAACACCGGCTGCGACAGCTGCCGCATCCGCAACCTGTGCTCCGGCGGCTGCTATCACGAAAGCTACGCCCGTTATGGCGACCCGCAGCACCCGACCTACCACTATTGCGAACTGATGCGCGACTGGGTCGACTTCGGCATCGAAGTCTACAGCCGCATCATGGCCGCCAACCCGGCCTTCATCGATCGCTACATCACCCCGCGGAAGGCGCACTGACATGAAGCACTTGAAGCCCCTGAACAACAAGGCGCGCATCCTCGAGCAGGCCGCTGCCGAGGACCGCGTCGAAGAAGTCATGGCCATGAGCGCAGTGGCGGGTTGCACCGCCACCACCGACCCGGGTTGGGAAGTGGACGCCTTCGGCGGCGTCAGCTCGCTGTGCCAGCCGATGGAGGCCGACCTGTATGGCTGTTCCGACCCTTGCTGGTGGCCGGCCCAGGTGCCGGACATGATGAGCACCTACCAGGACTGGAACGCCCAGGCGAGCAATTCTGCCGAAGACTGGCGCAACCTCGGCACCGTGTTCCCGAAAGACAAGTGACCGGCCCAACAAGAACGACAAGGGGAAACCGCATGAAAGCTGGACGCTGCGCGTCACTCGCGCTCACCATCGCCGCCACGGCCTGCGCCGGGCTGGTACAGGCCGCCGACACCGGGCCGGCGCTGAAGGCTGGCCACGAATACATGATCGTGACCAACTACCCGAACAACCTGCATGTGGTCGATGTGGCCAGTGACAGCGTGTTCAAGAGCTGCGTCATGCCCGACAAGTTCGGCCCCGGCACCGCAATGATGGCGCCGGACAACCGCACCGCCTATGTGCTCAACAACCACTACGGCGACATCTACGGCATCGACCTGGACACCTGCAAGAATACCTTCCATGCCAACCTGTCCAGCGTGGCGGGCGAGGTGGGCAAGTCGATGTACTCGTTTGCCATCAGCCCCGATGGCAAGGAAGTGTACGCCACGGTCAACCCGACCCAGCGCCTGAACGACCACTACGTGGTCAAGCCACCGCGGCTTGAGGTGTTCAGTACTGCCGATGGCCTGCAGGCGAAGCCCGTACGCACCTTCCCGATGCCGCGCCAGGTGTACCTGATGCGCGCCGCGGACGACGGCAGCCTGTACGTTGCCGGGCCGGACATCTACAAGATGGACGTGCGCACTGGCAAGTACACGGTGGCGCTACCGCTGCGCAACTGGCAGCGCAAGGGCTACAGCGCCCCGGACGTGCTGTACTTCTGGCCGCACCAGAGCCCGCTCCACGAGTTCTCGATGCTGTACACCATTGCCCGGTTCAAGGACGACAAGCAGGACCCCGCCACTGCCGACCTGCTGTATGGCTACCTGAGCGTCGACCTGAAGACCGGCAAGACCCACACCCAGGAGTTCGCCGACCTCACCGAGCTGTACTTCACCGGGCTGCGTTCGCCGAAAGACCCGAACCAGATCTACGGTGTGCTCAACCGCCTGGCCAAGTACGACATCAAGCAGCGCAAGCTGATCAAGGCGGCTAATCTGGAGCACACCTACTACTGCGTGACCTTCGACAAGAAGGGCGACAAGCTGTACCTGGGCGGTACCTTCAATGACCTGGCGGTGTTCAACCCCGATACGCTGGAGAAGGTGAAGAACATCAGGCTGCCCGGTGGCGACATGTCGACCACTACGCCGCAGGTGTTCATCCGCTAAGCAGGTGTTGGCTTCACCGCGGGTAAATCCGCGGCTACAGGCTAGCGGTGGCTGTAGGCGCGGATTTATCCGCGATAGGGCCGGTACAACCAACACCAGAACAACAAGAGAATACCCATGCCCCAGCCAAGCTACTCCCAGGGCGACCCGGAAAAGCCCTTGCTCAGCCAATGTATCGGCGACGCCTTCGACAGCACCGTTGCCCGCTTTCCCGAACGTGAGGCCCTGGTGGTCCGCCACCAGGCCCTGCGCTACACCTGGCAGCAACTGGCCGATGCCGTCGACCAGCATGCCCGGGCACTGATGGCCCTGGACGTGCAGCCCGGCGACCGTCTGGGTATCTGGGCACCCAACTGCGCCGAGTGGTGCATCACCCAGTTCGCCAGTGCCAAGGTCGGCGCGATACTGGTCAATATCAACCCGGCCTACCGTTCCAGCGAACTGGACTATGCCCTCGGCCAGTCCGGTTGCCGCTGGGTGATTTGCGCCGACGCGTTCAAGACTTCCGACTACCACGCCATGCTGCAGGGCCTGGTGCCGGGCCTGGCCTGCAGTCAGCCGGGGGCACTGGCCTGCGAGCGCTTCCCGCAACTGCGCGGGGTGATCAGCCTGGCCGCTGCGCCACCGTCGGGCTTTCTCGCCTGGCATGAGCTGCAAGCCCGTGCCGCGGTCGTCAGCCGCGAGGCCCTGGCCAGGCGCCAGGCACAACTGCACTGCGATGACCCGATCAACATTCAGTACACCTCGGGCACCACCGGTTTCCCCAAAGGTGCCACGCTCAGCCACAGCAATATCCTCAACAACGGCTACATGGTTGGCGAAAGCCTGGGCCTGACCGAGCATGACCGGCTGGTGGTACCGGTACCGTTGTACCACTGCTTCGGCATGGTCATGGCCAACCTCGGCTGCATGACCCACGGCAGTACCCTGATCTACCCCAGTGACGCGTTCGACCCGCTGGCCACGCTACGCGCGGTGGCGGAAGAACGGGCCACCGCGCTGTATGGCGTGCCGACCATGTTCATCGCCGAACTGGACCACCCGCAGCGCGGCGAATTCGACCTGTCCAGCCTGCGCACCGGGATCATGGCGGGTGCCACCTGTCCGATCGAGGTGATGCGCCGGGTGATCGGCGAGATGCACATGGCCGAGGTGCAGATCGCCTACGGCATGACCGAGACCAGCCCGGTATCGCTGCAGACCGGCGCCAGCGACGACCTGGAACGTCGCGTGACCAGCGTCGGGCGCACCCAGCCGCGGCTGGAGAACAAAGTGGTCGATGGCGCCGGCAACACCGTGCCGCGCGGTGAGATCGGTGAGCTGTGTACGCGTGGTTACAGTGTGATGCTGGGTTATTGGAACAACCCCGAGGCCACCGCCGAAAGCATTGACCAGGACGGCTGGATGCATACCGGCGACCTGGCGGTGATGGACGAGCAGGGCTACGTGCGCATCGTCGGGCGCAGCAAGGACATGATCATTCGCGGAGGGGAGAACATCTACCCGCGGGAGCTGGAGGAGTTCTTCTTCACCCACCCGGCGGTGGCCGATGTGCAGGTGATCGGCGTGCCCTGCAGCAAGTACGGCGAAGAGATCGTCGCCTGGGTGCGGCTGCACCCAGGGCAGGTGGCCAGCGAGGAAGAGCTGCGCGACTGGGCGAAGGCGCGGATCGCCCACTTCAAGGTGCCCCGGTACTTCCGCTTTGTCGAAGCATTCCCGATGACGGTGACCGGCAAGGTGCAGAAGTTCCGCATGCGTGAGATCAGTATCGAGGAATTGTCTGCCGGGTGATGTGTTTGCCTGTGTCGGCCTCTTCGCGGGTAATGCCGCTTGTGTCTTGAGGGGGGAATCTGGAATGAGAGCGGTGAATGGCAAGCTGAATGCCGCAGGTGCCTTGAGCACGAGTGGGAGCACAAGCTGCCATTCACCGTTCCACTTTGGCGAGCGCCCGAACAGTTGGATGAGGGGCGAATCTCGCCACAAGCGTGGGCCAAGCCAAAGCGCTCTCACAGTGTCCAACACTCGAAGGCCGGTATAAGGTTCTGCGTGGACGAGGAAGTTAGCCAAGGTCGCGCTGGTGACCTGCATGAGAATCTTCATCGTACGGCTCAACGCGATGCTCAGAACGCGCACGCCGTGGCGGGATGGCCTGCCAGGACCCGAGGAGCCAACGCAGATGCAGAGTTCTGCGTGATCAGTGTGGGAGCGGGTTTACCCGCGAAGCAGGCGACGCGGTGGATGGCACAGGCTTCGCCCGTGTTCGCGGGGCAAGCCCGCTCCTACAGGAATAACGCCAGCTTTGAACATTTGAGCAAGACAATTGCTCCCACAGGTGTGGACTGCCCCCCAAAAGTTGGACAGTTTTAAGCTGCAGCCTGAGCCCGGTATTCCACAGGGCTCAGGCCATTGAGCCTCAGCTTGATGCGATCATGGTTGTAGTAGTGAATGTACTCATCCAGACCCGCTCTCAGCTCATCAATGCTCTCGAAACGCTTCAGGTAGAAAAACTCAGATTTGAGCGTGCCGAAGAAGCTTTCCATGGCCGCGTTGTCCAGGCAATTGCCTTTTCGAGACATGCTCTGCTTTATCCAGAAGGTGCTGCGCGCCAGCTCGACCAACTGAAGGAGGTCAGGCAAAGGAAACCTGCGCTTGAGTTTGGAAACGATCAGGACTTTTTCCCGCGTATTCGTTCCTTTTCCTCGCGCAGAGCCTTGAGCTCCTTTAGGACAGCATTCTCCATGCGCAGGTACTCAAGCTCAGCCATCAGCTGATCTCGAGACTTCTGATCATCATTGGTATCGGTGGGTTTGACAGGCTTGATCTTCTTCGACACGTCGATTGGCTTTCTTGGCTTGATGGCAGTTGAGGGTGCAGGACTGCCACTGTAGTACTGCCGCTGCCAAATGCCTATCTGAGAGGACTGCCCAAGACCAAAGTGGGCAGCGGTCTGGCGCAGCGAAAGCCGATGCTCGCGCATATAACTGAGCACCTGCTGTTTGAAATCACTGGTATAGCGCCGCCCATGCGAGCCTGGACCAATGCCATTATTGGCCTGATATCTGGCCACCCAGCGTCGAAGCAGGCTGAAATCGATACCTAAGTGTTGAGCCACCTTTCGGAAACCGTTGCTGCCATCCAGGTAGGCTGTGATCGCTGTGAGCTTGAATTGCTCGGTGTACTTACCCATAGATCCCCCCAAGGGTTGGATTGGTGTCCAACTTCTTGGGGGCAGTCCAGGTGTCGTGTCAACTCGAAGCCAGCACGGTACCTGTGGGAGCGGCCTTGTGCCGCGAAGCAGGCGACGCGGTGGATGGCACAGGCTTCGCCCGTGTTCGCGGGGCAAGCCCGCTCCTACAGGGATAACGCCCGCTTTGAACATTTGAGCAAGACAGTTGCTCCCAAAGATACTGCACAGGCCTCAAGGGCAGTGGAGAACCTGTGGGAGCGGGTTTACCCGCGAAGAGGTCAGCACAGGCAGTAGATGATCTCAGTCTTGCCAAAACTGCGGGCTGTTGAAGTTGCTCAACCTGCGATCATCGTCGGCACATTCCAGCCCCTGCACCGACTCCCGCAGCAAGGCCTTCTGCAAACTCCGCTCACCCGCTGCCCAGGCCTGCTCCAGCACCGGCAACAGCCGACGTGGCAGCACGCTGAACATCGGTTGCCAGTAGCCACCCTGGCGCACCATGGCGGCACTGTCACAGGTCACTGCCAGTCGCAGCAGATCCTCGACCAACCCCTGGTCAACTAGCGGTGCATCGCAGGCCAGCAGGATCACCCATTCGTGTCGCGCCACCTTGAGCCCGGCAATCACCCCCGCCAATGGCCCGGGGAAACCAGCCTCGACATCGCCCACCAACTGGTCGGCATATGCCCGGTAGGCATCCTGGTTGCGATTGCAGGAAATCACCAGGTTGTCGGTCAACGGGCGCAGCACTCGATGCACATGGGCAACCAGCGGTTCGCCCTGCCAGTTGATCAGGCCCTTGTCCCGCCCGCCCATGCGCCGACCGCGGCCCCCGGCGAGAATCAGGGCTGAGCTGGCGGGCAAGGGGCTGGTCATGATTGCAGTTCCAGGTTGGTGAAAAGGACAACCCTCCCACGGCCCGCAACCGTTGTCCAGCAAGCCTGAGCCCGAGTTGAACCGACCTGGCATTTTTGCCAGTTGTGCCGATAGCGCGTACTTCCTTCAATACGGCTGCAACCTTGGCATTGCGACGGTGCTGGGGGCAATAACAAGGAGAAGGCACTTGAACAAATCGGAACTGGTAGCTGACGTGGCGCAACGCGCCGACCTGAGCAAGGCAATGGCACAAAAGGTGGTCGATGCCTTTATCGATGCAGTCAAGAAATCGCTAGGCGCGCGTGAGAATGTGGCGCTGGTGGGTTTTGGCACCTTTTCTACTGCAGAAAGGAAAGCGCGGATCGGCAGAAACCCGCGAACGGGCAACGCGCTGGAGATTGCCGCAGCGATCAATGCCAAGTTCATTGCCGGCAAAAAGCTGAAAGAGGCCGTGAAACTCGACGAGCAAGTTGGCCACAAGGCCAAACCACGTCGATGACCGCAAAGCGAGGCGGTGCCTGACGCCAATCAGTCAAGCCGTCCGGGGCTGCGCAGCAGCCCCTTGCTCGCGGTCATCAATTGCCGTTGGGCAGCGCCGCACTCGCGGTTTCGGCTTTGCCCCTGCCCGCCAGGCGCATCACCACCACGAAGAACACCGGCACGAACACCACCGCCAGGGTGGCGCTGAGCATGCCGCCGATCACCCCGGTGCCGATCGCCTGCTGGCTGGCCGAGCTGGCGCCGCTGGCAATGGCCAACGGCACCACACCGAGGATGAACGCCAGCGAAGTCATGACGATCGGCCGCAGGCGCAGGCGGGCGGCCTGCACGGCCGCGTCGACGGCATCGACACCCTGGTCGACCAGGCTCTTGGCGAACTCGATGATGAGAATGGCGTTCTTTGCCGACAGGCCGATCAGGGTGATCAGGCCAACCTTGAAGAACACGTCGTTGGGCATGCCGCGCAGGGTTACGGCCAGCACCGCGCCGAGTACGCCAAGCGGTACCACCAGCAGCACTGCGGTCGGGATCGACCAGCTTTCGTACAGCGCCGCCAGGCACAGGAACACCACCAGCAATGACAGCGCCATCAACAGTGGTGCCTGGCTGCCGGACAGCCGCTCCTGCAGCGACAGGCCGGTCCACTCCAGGCCGGAACCGGCTGGTAGCTGAGCTACCAGGCGCTCGATCTCGGCCATGGCTTCGCCCGAGCTGTAGCCGGCTGCCGGTTCGCCGGAAACCGACACTGCCGGATAGCCGTTGTAGCGGGTCAGTTGCACCGGGCCACTGACCCACCTGGCCTCGACGAATGCACCCAACGGCACCATCTTGCCGCTGTCGTTGCGCACGTGGATCTTCAGCAGGTCTTCGACCTGGCTGCGCTGGTCGCCTTCGGCCTGCACCACCACCCGCTGCATGCGGCCCTGGTTGGGGAAGTCGTTGACGTAGCTGGAGCCAACGGCCACATCCAGCACCGTGCCGATGTCGGCGAACGACACGCCAAGGGCGTTGGCCTGGCGGCGGTCGATTTCCAGCTGGATCTGTGGGCTTTCCGCCAGCGAGGCTTCGCGTACGTTGGCCAGCACCTTGCTCTTGCCGGCGTTGGCCAGCAGCTCGTCACGGGCCGCCATCAGCGCGGCGTGGCCCATGCCGCCGCGGTCCTGCAGGCGGAACTCGAAGCCGGTCGACTCGCCGAGGCCATCGATCGGTGGCGGCAACACGGAGAACGCCACGGCATCCTTGAGCTGGGTAAAGGCCAGGGTGGCACGGTCGGCAATCGACTGGGCGCTGTCGTCGGCACCGCGTTCGGACCAGTCCTTGAGCGTGGTGAAGGCCAGTGCCGCGTTCTGCCCGCTGCCCGAGAAGCTGAAGCCCAGAATCAGCGTGGTGTTGCCTACGCCCGGCTCCTCGGCGTTGTGCGCCTCGATCTGGGCCGCCACCTGTTCGGTGCGCATGCGGCTGGCGCCGGGTGGCAGCTGGATGTCGGTGATGGTGTAGCCCTGGTCCTCGGTGGGCAGGAACGCCGTCGGCAGCTGGCTGAAACCATAGCCCAGCACCGCCAGCAGCACCGCGTACACCAGCAGATAACGGCCGCTGCGCTTGAGCGCCTGCATCACCCAGCGTTGGTAGCCGTTGCTCACGCGCTCGAAGCGGCGGTTGAACCAGCCGAAGAAGCCGTTGCGCTCATGCTGCTCACCCTTGGCCACTGGCTTGAGCAGGGTGGCGCACAGCGCTGGTGTGAGGCTGAGGGCAAGAAACGCCGAGAACAGGATCGACACCGCCATCGACAGCGAGAACTGCTGGTAGATCACGCCCACCGAACCGGGCATGAAGGCCATGGGCAGGAATACCGCGACCAGCACCAGGGTGATGCCGATGATCGCGCCACTGATCTGGCCCATGGCCTTGCGCGTGGCGGCCTTGGGCGGCAGGCCTTCCTCGGCCATGATCCGCTCGACGTTTTCCACCACCACGATGGCATCGTCGACCAGGATGCCGATGGCCAGCACCATGCCGAACAGGGTCAGCACGTTGACCGAGAAGCCCATGGCCAGCATCACGGCAAAGGTGCCCATCAGCGCCACCGGCACCACCAGGGTCGGGATCAGCGTGTAGCGCAGGTTCTGCAGGAACAGGAACATCACTGCGAACACCAGCAGCATGGCCTCGAACAGGGTGCTGATCACCTGCTGGATCGACACCTTGACGAACGGCGAGGTGTCGTAGGGGATGTCCCACTTGACGCCTTCAGGGAAGTAGCGCGCCAGGTCCTGCATCTTCGTCCGCACCAGCGTGGCGGTTTCCATGGCGTTGGCACCCGGTGCCAGCTGCACGCTGAAGGCGGTGGCCGGCTTGCCGTTCAGGCGGGTGCCGTACTGGTACTCCTGGGCGCCGATCTCGACCCGGGCGACATCACCGATGGTAACGCTGGAACCGTCCGGGTTGGCGCGCAGGACAATGGCAGCGAATTCCTCGGGGGTGCTCAACTGGCCCTTGACCACCACGTTGGCGGTGATTTCCTGGGTGCTGCGGCCGGGCAGGTCGCCGATGCTGCCAGGCGCAACCTGGATGTTCTGCGCCGCGACAGCCGCAGCCACGTCGTTGGGCGTGAGGTTGAAGCCGATCAGCTTGCGCGGGTCGATCCAGATGCGCATGGCGCGCTCCGAGCCGTACAGCTGGGCCTTGCCGACGCCCTTGAGGCGGCGGATCTCATCCATCACGTTGCGCGCGAGAATATCCGACAGGGCGGTTTCGTCGAGCTTGCTGTCCTCGGAGGTGAGCGTGGCCAGCAGCAGGAAGCCGGTGGACACCTTCTCCACCTGCAGCCCCTGCTGGGTGACCGGGCGTGGCAGACGCGACTCGACCACCTTCAAGCGGTTCTGCACGTCGACCTGGGCCAGGTCCGGGTTGGTGCCCGGGGCGAACGTGGCGGTGATGGTGGCGCTGCCCAGGCTGCTTTGCGACTCGAAGTACAGCAGGTTGTCGGCGCCGTTGAGCTCCTGCTCGATCAGGCTGACCACGCTTTCGTCCATGGTCGCCGCCGAGGCGCCCGGGTACACGGCGTAGATCTCCACCTGCGGCGGAGCCACGTTGGGGTACTGGGCCACCGGCAGCTGCGGGATGGCCAGCGCACCGGCGAGCAGGATGAACAGTGCGACCACCCAGGCAAATACCGGGCGGTCGATGAAGAATTGCGGCATGAATCAGGCCCTCACTGGCCAGTGTGCTGTGCGATGGGCGGTGCCCCGGATGCGTTGTCGACCTGCACCTGGTCACCGGCCTTGACGTGTTGCAGGCCCTCGACCACCACCCGCTCGCCGGGCGTCAGGCCTTCGCTGACCATCCAGCGGTCGCCTTGGACGCTGCCCAGGACCACCTGGCGCTCGCTGATCCGCGCCTGTGGGTCGACCACCAGCACCTTGGGCACGCCGGCGCTGTCGCGCAGGATGGCGCGCTGCGGCACGCTCAGGCCTTGGGGCTGCACGGCCTGTTCCAGGCGCACGCGCACGTAGCTGCCGGGCAGCAGGTCGAGGTCCGGGTTGGGGAACTCGCTGCGCAGGGTGATCTGGTTGGTGCTGGGGTCGACGCTGATGTCGGAGAACAGCAGCTTGCCGGGCAACGGATAGGCGCTGCCATCATCCTGGATCAGCGTGGCGCGGGCCTGGCCCTCGCCAACCTGTTGCAACTCGCCTGCCCGCAGGGCGCGGCGCAGGGCGTTGAGCTCACGGGTCGACTGGGTGACGTCGGCGTGGATCGGGTCGAGCTGCTGGATGGTCGCCAGCGGCGTGCTCTCGTTCTGCCCGACCAGCGCACCTTCCGTGACCAGGGCGCGACCGATACGGCCGGAAATCGGCGCGGTCACGGTGGCGTAGCCTAGGTTCAGACGCGCGCGCTCCAGGGCGGCCCGGGCTTCGGCGACGGCGGCGTCGGCCTGCAGGAAAGCGGCCTTGGCGTTGTCGTATTCCTGGCGGCTGACGGCCTTGTCATCGACCAGCTCGCGGTAGCGCTGCTCTTGCAGACGGGCCTGGTACAGCGTGGCCTCGGCCTTGGCCAGGGCGGCCCGGGCGCTGTCATGGTCGGCCTTGAACGGTGCCGGGTCGATCAGGAACAGCACATCGCCCTGCTTGACGTCGCTGCCTTCGCGGTACACCCGCTTGAGCACCACACCGGCAACCCGGGCGCGGACCTCGGCGGTGCGCGGCGCCAGGATGCGACCGCTGAGTTCGCTGCTGATGGCCAGTGGCTGCAGCTGCAGGGTTTCCACCCGTACTTGCGGGGTGGTGGCCTGTTCATCTTGCTCGGCGCTGTCGCCGCAGCCAGCCAGGGACAGGCTCAGAAACGCCAGAAGCGCCACGGGGCGCAGGCATTGGGGGAGGGTAGTAGACATACGGATCTTCCGATGATGACCGCCCATATGCTAAGGCAGGCGCTGCCTGGGTGGCTGTTAATACCTGTAGGACGAGTGTGAAAAAGTGTGAAGAACAATCCTGTGGTGCTGTCGGGTTCTATATTCTGCGTACATCTGTACCGGGCTGTTCGCGAGTTTATCCGCAAACAGCCCGGTAAGGTCTACCACCCCTAGATGCCCAACCGCCTATGCCGAACATTTTCCTGGTCGAAGACGACAGCGCCCTGTCCGAGTTGATCGCCAGCTACCTGCAACGCAACGACTTCCATGTCCAGGTGATCGCCCGTGGCGACCACGTGCTGGACGAGTACCGTCGGCAAAAGCCGGACCTGGTCATCCTCGACCTGATGCTGCCGGGCATCGATGGGCTGCAGCTGTGCCGCCTGTTGCGCCAGGAATCGCAGAGCCTGCCGATCCTGATGCTGACCGCCCGCGATGACAGCCATGACCAGGTACTGGGCCTGGAAATGGGGGCCGACGACTATGTGACCAAACCCTGCGAGCCGCGCGTGCTACTGGCCCGCGTACGCACCCTGCTGCGCCGCAGCAGCATCCACGAACCGCGCCTGGACAACGAGCTGATCCTGATCGGCGGCCTGCGCATCGACCTGGCCGAACGCACGGTGAGCTGGCGCGGCGAGGAGGTCGAGCTGTCCAGCGGGGAGTACAACCTGCTGGTGGTACTGGCGCGCAACGCCGGCGAGGTAATGAACCGCGACCGAATCCTGCAGCAGTTGCGCGGCATCGAATTCAATGGCACCGACCGTTCTGTGGACGTGGCCATTTCCAAGCTGCGGCGCAAGTTCGACGACAACGCTGGCGAAGCACGCAAGATCAAGACTGTATGGGGCAAGGGCTACCTGTTCAGCCGCGTCGAGTGGGAGTGCTGATCGGCCATGCTCAAGATCCTGGTGCGCCTGTACCTGGTCATCATCGTCGCCTATGCCGGCGCGCTGCTGTTCATCCCGGACACCATCGTCGGGCTGTTCCAGGAGCGCTTCATGGCCTACAACCTGGACCAGGCCAAGGGTGTGCAGGCGCTGATCGTGCGCCAGTTCCGCCAGGCCCCGCACGAGCAGTGGCCGGCGGTGGAACAGGAGCTGGCCAGGGATTTCGCGCCGCTGCAGTTGCAGCTGCTGCGCATGGACCAGGCCGGCTTGAGCGAGGCCGAGCAGGCGCGCCTGGAGCATGGCCTGCATGTGGTGCGCATCGCCGAGTGGGGCTACTACGAGACGGTGCTGGCACCGCTGGACAAGGAGTGGCTGGTGCGCCTGCACTCGCCCCCCGACCCGCTGGACATCAACGTGCTGTCGTGGGGGGTGACCGTACTGATCGGTGCGGTCATGCTCGGCTGCCTGCTGCTCTGGGTATGGCCGCACTGGCGCGACCTGGAGCGTTTGAAAGAAACCGCCCGGCGCCTGGGCCAAGGGCAGATGGCCGAGCGCACGCACATCTCGCCGCATTCCAACATCGGTGAGCTGGCCGGGGTGTTCGACACCATGGCTGGCGACCTGGAACGCCACGTCAACCAGCAGCGCGAGCTGCTCAATGCGGTGTCGCACGAGTTGCGCACGCCGCTGACCCGGCTGGATTTCGGCCTGGTGCTGCTGTTCGACGAAGTCCCACCGGCCAGCCGCAAACGCCTGCTGGAGTTGGTGGGGCATGTGCGCGAGCTGGATGAGCTGGTGCTGGAATTGCTGTCCTATAGCCGCCTGTACAACGCCGACCAGGCGCGCGAGCGGGTCGAGGTGTCGTTGCTGGAGCTGGTCGACAGCGTGCTCGGCGGCTTTGCCGAGGAGCTCGATGGCCGCGGCATCAAGTGGGAAGTGCGGGCCGAAGGTGATCTGCCACGATTTGTCCTCGACCCCAGGCTGACGGCACGGGCGGTGCAGAACCTGGTGCGCAACGCCATGCGTTATTGCGATGAAAGCCTGTTGCTGCGTCTACGCCGCGAAGAAGATGGCAGCTGTCTGGTGACGGTGGAGGATGACGGCATAGGCATTCCGGTAGAAGAGCGTGAGCGGATCTTCCAGCCGTTCTATCGGCTGGACCGTAGCCGCGACCGCAATACTGGCGGGTTTGGCCTGGGGCTGGCGATCAGCCGGCGGGCGATCGAGGGGCAGGGCGGGACCTTGACCGTGGCCCAGTCGGCGCTGGGCGGCGCGCAGTTCCGGATTCGCCTGCCTGCCGGTTGAGGCGTCGCCTGGCCTGCTATTCGCTGCCTGCCAGCCGGGCCGACCACAGCACAAAGCGGTCCTTGCCACTGTGCTTGGCCGCGTACAGTGCCTGGTCGGCGCGCATCAGCGCCGTGGTCAGGCTGTCGCCCCGGTCCACTCGGGCCAGGCCGATGCTGACGGTCACCGGATGCTCGCCAACGTCCTCGCGTACCCGTTGGCACAACGCTGCCACCCGTTGCTCGGCCGCTTGCTGGTCCAGCCCGTGGAACACGATCGCGAACTCCTCACCGCCCAGCCGCGCATACTCGAAACCGCTCATGCTCGCCTTGATATGCGTGGCCACGCGCTTGAGCACCTCATCGCCGACATCGTGGCCGAAGCGGTCATTCACCCGCTTGAAGTTGTCGATGTCGATCATCGCCAGGTAGCGCTCGGACGTGGCCATGCGCAGTTGGCGGTCGGCCTGGGTCATGAACGAGCGGCGGTTGGGGATTTCGGTCAGGGCGTCGACATAGGCCTGTTCCAGCAGCACCTTGGACAGATAGAAGTTGTGCAGCTTGGCCTTGCGCATCTGCAGGTAGCTGTAGATCACCAGGCCGCTGAGGAACACCGCATAGCTGAGCAGCATGGCGCCTTCGAGCTCATCCGCGTCGATACGGGTGTGATAGAACGGGTTGAGCACCACCCAGGTGATGAGCATGGCGCAGAAGAACGACCAGCGCCGGACCGGTAGCACCGACACGGCATACAGCACGGTGGACACGCCGAGTACCAGCCACACCGGGCGCTGGGCCACCGGGATGCCTTCGATCACCAGGCGCATGCCCAGGGTGATCACGCTGATGAACAACAGGTTGAGCACATCGAAGTGTTGGCTGCGGCGGGTGAACCGCAGCACCAGGGTGAGGCAGCCGAGCAGGGCGATGAACAGCCCGGAAAGCCAGGTGAAGCCCTGGCCGCCGAGGAAGCTGACGATCAGGTCGAAGACCAGCCAGATCAGGATGCTGACGCAGAACACCAGCATGCAGAACGGGCGCATGGTCTCGAATTCGTGCTGGCGGAACTCGGCGCGCAGGGCGGCCGGAGCGACCTGTTTGCGTACATGCGCTTCGATGGTCTTGAACATTCGTGGCTCCCCAGGCCGGCCCTGGCGACTCAGTTTTCGGGCAGAACACCCCGGGCCCAGGGTCGGTAACGCAGGTCGAACACCGCCTCGGCATGGCAGCCGCCGCCTAACTGCGGTTCGGCGGGCTCGGCGCGGAACGCCTGCCCTGGTGCGCTCACCTGGCGGAACGCCTCGCGCACCACGCCTACCCGGCACGGCAAGGCCTGCTCATAGCCCTGGCGCACCAGTGCGGGCAAACGCCCGGTGCCGGTGCCGTCCTGCCACCACACGGTCAAGCCCAGGCCGGCCAGTTGATCCAGCCATGCGCCATTGACCCGGGGCGACAGTTTGCCCGCACTGAACGCACTGATGTGCAGCGGCTTGTCGAGCTGGCGGTTGAACGCCTGCAACTGGCCATATAGCGCATCGCGCCGCTCAGCGTCACGGAAATGCAGGTCGTCCAGCTCCATCGGCAGGTACCAGCCCGCCACCGGCAATTGCCAGCTCTGGCGCAGTTGCCGGTACTGGTTGAGCGAGCGCCCCAGCTGCGCCTTCCAGTAGCTGTTCAGGCCGTCGCCATCCAGCTCGTCGAGGCGCTGGTAATAGGCCGGGTCCAGGTACAGCCCGAGCACCAGCTGCAAGCCTTCGGCCTGGGCGCTGCGCAGGCTGTTGGCCAGCCAGCCGTGGGCACCGCCGAAATCGCTGTCGCCATAGGCGCTCCATTGCACGATCAGGGTCTTGCCGCCCTGGGCCACGGTGGCCCGCCATAGCTGCTGCCATTGGCTGGGGGGGACGCCGGCGTCGCGGTTGAGGGGCTGGTAGAACAGGCGCTGGTCGGCGCTGGCCGGCAGGCACAGGGCGAGCAGGCAGAGGGCCAGGAACGTACGCATCAGAACGTCATCTCCGCACCGACCAGCACGCCGTTGGCGCGCTGGTATAGATTGCCACCCAGCGACTGCTGGTATTCGGCACGCACTTTCAGCGAACCGCGATAGGCGTTGTAGCGGTCGTCGTCGAACCACCATTGCCAGCGCAGGCCGACCCCGGCCCGCGCGTCCTGGCGCCAGTCATTGCTCGGGTCCTGGCTGGAGAACTCGACGAAGCCGTACGGCATGAGGGTTTGCGGTGAACTGCCCGGCAGCTTCCAGGCGTGGCCCTGCTGGTAGCGCGACAGCCAGGCATGGTCACCGGCACGTGTCCACCAGGCGGCGTCGAGGTAGAGGAAACGCTCGTTCCAGTGGTCTTCATCGACCCGCCAGTCATTGCGCCAGGCGCCCTGGTCGAGGAACGAGGCGGTAGCGCGCAATAACAGGTCATTGCTCGATTCGGCGTGGTGACGCAGGTCGCCCCAGTTGCCGCCGACCTTGGCCGGGCTCAGCAACTGGCCCAGGCTCAGGCCGCTGTCGTGCGCTTCGTCGATCTGCCGCTGGTGGTACAGCTCGGCATACAGGTTGAGGTTGGCCTGGCCGAGCGGCTTGTAGCGCAGGCCGACGCCGGTGCCCATGCTTTGTGCGTAATCGGTCCGGCTTTGCCCGCCGAACAGCACCCGGCCATACACCGACAGGGTGCTGCCGTTGCGGCTGGGTTCTGCGCCCAGGGCATGGTCCCACATGGCCAGCTGCACGTTCTGTGATTGCGCCCGGCGTGAAGTGCCACTGCGCTGACCGTCGTCGAGGAACTTGTCGTTGGTCGAGGTCCCCGCCGGCGACCAGGTGCTGGCGAGGGTGATGGTGTCGCGCCGCGACAGGCTTTCATGGGCCCGGCGCTGGCGATACTTGCGCGCTTCCAGGCTGCCATATTCATCGCCGCCGTCGACCAGGTCCTGCTCCACATCCAGCACCCGGCGCAGCTGGCGACGTGCGGCGGCGCTGTCTTCGACTTCGTCGTAGCGCAGGGCCAGCGTCTCGCCCAGGCGGTAGTCCTCGGGGAAATCGCGGGTGGCGCGTTCCAGCAACGGGATTGACTGGCGGCGCTGGGCTTTGTCGGCCGAGCCGGCCAGGCGCATGCCGTAGTCGGCGCGATAGCGCGGCTGCTCCGGGGCCAGGCGCACGGCTTCGGCCAGCCAGGCAGTGGTTTGCGCGCTGTCGCCGGCCAGTTGGGCGGTGCTGGCGGCAGCGTAGTAATGCTCGGCGCGCGGGTCATGCGTCAGGGCCTGGCGCTGCAAGCCCAGCGCGGCTTGATAATCGCCTTGCTGTTGGGCGATGGCGGCACCCAGCGCCCAATCGTCGGCGCTGTGGTGCCTGGCGGCGTCCCAATAGCGCCGTGCCGCCTGCGGGTCGCCGGCGTTCAGCGCGCCACGGGCAGCGGTGAGGCGGGCGTTTTCGGTCCAGGCACTGTCTGGCAAGCTGCGCCAGATGGTCAGGGCAGCCCCGGAATCGCCTGCGGCCTCGAGGGCATAGGCCAGTGGCAGGCGACTGCCGCGGTCACCCAGGCGCTCGGCGGCCTGGTAGTAGACGACCGCTTCTCCGGGCTGGTCGGGCATGGCGCAGCGGCCCAGTGCGCGGTACTGGCCGGGCTCGCTGGGGGTGGCCGGTATGGCCTGGCGCACGGTGTCGCAGTGGCCGGCCTCGGCCAGGCGGCCGAGCAACTGGGCGCGGGTACTGGCATCGACCTGGGGAACCAGGCCAAGCATGCGCTGGGGCTGCAACGGGCCATCGTTGCGTGCATACAGGTTGCCCAGGCGCTGCAGCAGCGACGGGGCGAGACGGCCCTGGCGGCGGTCGTAGGCCTGCTCCAGCAATTGGCGGGCATGATCGGTTTGGCCTTGCTGCGTGAGCAGGAAGGTGGCTTGTTCCAGTGCGGCCAGGTCGCCGCTTTGCCGGTAGCGCATCTCCCATTCGGCGGCTGTGCGTGGTTGCGGTGGCTGGGGTGGGTCGCCGTACAGACGTTGCCTGAGCACGGCGTAGGCCCTTGGATCGGTGCTGGCATTGCAGCCCTTGAACTGCTCGCGCGCCAGCGCCGGGTCACGGCGCGACAGCCAGTCGACGGTTTCCAGGCAGGGGCGTTGCAGTTCGTTGCTCAGGCGTTGCACCAACGCGGCGTCCTGGCCTTGGCGAGCCAGTTCCCACAGCTGCTGGCGCTGCAGCGGCTGGTCCAGCTGCTCGGCCGGCAGCGCTTGCAGCCAACGCTGGGCCTGCTGGTTCTGGCCGACGGCGATGGCTCGGTTGGCCATGGCCAGGCGGGCCTGGTTGGCGGCTTCGGCGGATGGGGCGCTGGGCAGCAAGGCGTTCAAGCCGTTTTCGTCCAGCTGCTGGACATAGGCATTGGCCAGGCGCTGCCAGTCCTGGGCAGGCAGCTGGCGCTGGGCGGCCAGTGGCTGCAGCTGTTCGATGGTTTCCTTCCAGTCACGCAGCTGTTCGGCGAAGTTGGCCCTGGCCAGGCGCAGGACCTGGCCATCGTCCTGCGGCGGCAGATGATTGAGCCAATCCAGCGCCCGGGCGGCCCCGCCGGACTTGGCCAGGCTCAAGCCATAGGCCTGCCACAGACGGACACGCTGGGCACCCGCGCTGCTGGCCAGCCAGCGCTCCACCTCGCTGGCCGGGGGTGGGTCCTGCTCGATCCAGGTCAGGCGCAGTTCGAGCAAGGCGTCGGCATGCGCCGGGCTGTCGCCCAGCTGTTCGGCCAGCGCTTCGGCCTCCCGGTAGCGGCGTTGATGGGCCAGGGCCTCCACCAACAGCGAGCGGGCTTCGTCATTGTTCGGTACCCGAGCGAGCACATGACGGGTCAGGCGCTCGACCTCGGCCCAGTTGTCCTTCTTCGCCTCGCGGTAGCTGCGTTCCATGAATGGGTAGCTGGTGAACCGCTGGAAGTCGGTCATCGGCGTTGAGGCAGCGGTGGGCAGGGCGGCGGAGCACAGCAACAGGCCAGTGAAAGTGAGGGTAAAGCGCGGCTTCATGCCACCTCCCGGGTCAGGTCAAAGGCGGCCTGCTGTTCGCTGGCCTGTTCGCTCAGGGCCTGTTGCAGCACCTGCTCGGTGATGATGCCGCGGGTGATCAGGTATTCGCCGAGGCTTTGCTGTTCGGGGTTGAAATCGATCAGCGCCTGGTTGAACAGGGTGACCGGTACCATGCCGCGCACCTGCAGCAGGGCACCCAGCATCACCTGGTGCTGGCTGACCCGCTCCAGCAGCGCTTCGTCGTCCTGGTTGCGCTCCAGTACGGCCAGCATCTCGCGGGTTTCCGGCTTCTGCCAGGGGCTCGGGTAGTGATAGCGCAGGCCCAGGGTGACCCGGCCCTGTGGCGCCAGGCGGGCGCTGACCGGGCGTTTCAGTTGGCGGCTTATGACCCCCAGCGACACCTGGCTGACCGGGCTTTCGCTGGCCAGGATCAGCGTGTTGCCGTCTTCGTCCACCGGTAGCACGCCATAGTGGGTCGCCAGCTTGCGTGGCAGTTTGGCGATCAGTTGCGGGTCAAGCTTGAACGGGTTGAGCGGTGCCCAGGGCAGGTCGAGTTGTTCGGCCAATGTCGCTACCAGCTGTTCGCTGTCCAGCCAGCCGCGCAGCAGCAGCTCGCGGCCCAGTCGCCGGCGTACCGGGCTGGTGATCGCCTGTTGCAGCTGTTCATCGCTGATCAGGCCCTTGGCTACCAGGCGTTGGCCCAGCGGGGTGCGGGCCGGCGCGGCAATGGCAGGAAATTCGTGGGTGGTCTTGTCCCAGGCCACGCGCCGCGAGTCGCCCATTTCCATCACCTGGCGCAAGGCGCGCAAGTTGGCGAAGAAGTTGACGAAGTTGCTCCACATCATCCGCGGCGCCGACAGCAGACCCTCGCCGATACCATAGAAACGGGTGACGAACCAGGCGCGCTGGAACAGGCGGTTGACCAGCAGCAGTCCGTTCAGCCACAGCAAGGCGGCCAACAGCGGGCTGTCATCGAGGATGGACATGAAGCGCCATGACTCTGGCGCGATCACCGTGACCAGCCACATGGCCAGCAGCACCAGCAGCAACAGGTTGACCAGGAAGCTCAGCAGGTAGGCGAACAGCCCGCGGCGGTCACGCCAGAGGAAGTAGTTGAGGGCGCCCTTGCGGCTCCAGCCAAGGTTGCTGGTGCCCTGGAACACGATGCCGACGATCCACCGCGACTTCTGCCGAATGGCATGTTGCCAGTCGCGCGGGAAGTGCTCGCGGACGCAGATCACCTGCGAGAATTCGCGGCTCATGCCCGGGCGCCACTCCTGCTTCAAGGTCAGGCTCGGGTCAGTGATGGAGTAGCGGGCGAAAATGCACTTCATGCCCTTTTGCTTCAGGCGAAAGCCGATATCGTAGTCTTCGGTGAGGCTCTGCACGTCGAAGGCGATGCCGTCGCCATCCTCGAGCAGCGCGGCGATGGCGCGGCGGCTGAAACAGGTACCCACGCCGGCACTCGGTACCTGGCCGGTCAGGGCTTCGCGCACGATCACGTCCTTGCCATGATTCTCGGCAAACTCGTCGACATAGTGGCCAGCGGTGAAGCCTTTCCATTCCGGTGCATAGGGGTACACCGGGATCTGGATCATGTCCTTGTTCGGCAGCAGGTAGTTGAACAGGCGCAGTTCCATGGGCGAGATCACGTCTTCGGCGTCGTGCAGGATGAAACCGGCGAACTCGATGCCGGCATCCTGCTGGAAGCGCAGCAGGGCGTCGATGATGTTGTTCAGGCAGTCAGCCTTGCTGGTGGGGCCGGGGCGCGCGCAGACCACCTTGTGGACGTTGGGGTAGTGCAGGCACACCGCGTCGACATCGGCCTGGGTTTGCGGGTCATTGGGGTAGGTGCCGACGAAGATCTGGTAATTCTCGTAGTCGATGGTCGAGGCGGCAAGGCGCGCCATTTCTCCTACAACGCCCACTTCATTCCAGGCCGGGACCATGATGGCCAAGGGTTTTTCCGGTACTTCGAACAGGCGCTTCTCATCAGCCTTTTCGTATTTGTCATAGATACGAAAGCGCCGGATCAGCTTGCGGCCCCAGAAGCACAGGTCGATGAACAGGTCATCCAGGCCGAGCAGGAACATCAGCGAGGCCAGAACGATCGCGAGAATCTTCAGGCCGAACAGCACGTAGGTCAGAAAGTCGATGAATGCCAGGCTCATGTGCCGGCCACCGGCAGAAAGGCGTTAGCCATTGTCTTTAATCCTCGTTCGGGTCCTTGGACGAAGTTGTACGACATTCGGCCTTTGTACTGGATAGATACAAGCAGCCGAATCCAGGGTTGTCCAAATTTCAGGCTTTTTCTTACAAGCCACTTCTTGTAGTTTACAGGTCGTTTACCCAGGGAGCAGGAACATGCAAGGCAAGGCACGCAAGATCGTCCAGGCCATCCTCTACGAAGCCATCGCCGTCGCCTGCGTGGCGCCCGCGCTGGAACTGGCGTTCGGCGCCGGCATGGCACAGTCGACCGTGCTCTCGGTGCTGATGTCGGCCATCGCGATGAGCTGGAACATGGCCTACAACTGGGTGTTCGAGCGCTGGGAGGCGCGCCAGCGCCGGCGTGAGCGCACCTTCCTGCGGCGCCTGCTGCACGCCCTGGGCTTCGAAGGCGGGTTGGTGCTGATTCTGCTGCCGCTGGTGGCCTACTGGCTGGATGTCAGCCTGTGGGCGGCGCTGCTGACCAACCTGGCGTTGTTCGTGTTTTTCTTCGTCTATGCGTTTGTCTTCCAGTGGGGCTTCGACAAGGTATTCGATGTGCCGCTTTCGGCGCAGCAGGCCAAGTGTTGACTTCAAGCCGCACTAGCGGCTAAGTTTCTACCCCATGAGAACTTTCCCGCACGCCCACGCCATTATTATTACCGCCATTATCAGCTTGGCGGGCTAGCGCGTACGTGCACCGAACCCGCCCTGGAGGCGGGTTTCTTCTCTCTGACTCCTGGGCAATGTGAATAAAAGCCAAGGAGTTGCCATCGATGACCAGCCTCAACGTCAGCCCTCGTACCTCGTCCAGTGTGCAGCAACTGCTGTCGGAGCAGGTGCGCCGTATCTTGTCCGCGCCCGTGTACGACCTGGCCATCGAGACGCCTTTGCAGGCCGCCCCTGCGTTGTCGGCGAGCCTTGGCAACCAGGTGCTGCTCAAGCGTGAAGACCTGCAACCGACCTTCTCGTTCAAGATCCGCGGTGCCTACACGCGTCTTTCGCGTCTGAGCCCAGTACAGCGCGAACGCGGGGTGATCACCGCGTCGGCGGGCAACCATGCGCAGGGTGTAGCCCTGGCGGCCGCGCACCTGGGCCTGAAGGCTACCATCGTCATGCCTACCACCACACCGTCACTGAAGGTGGAAGGGGTGCGTTCGCGCGGCGGGCATGTGGTGCTGCACGGTGAGAGCTTCCCACATGCCCTGGCCCATGCGCTGAAACTGGCAGACAACGAGGGCGCCACCTTCGTGCCGCCGTTCGATGACCCGGATGTGATTGCCGGGCAAGGCACCGTGGCCATGGAAATCCTCCGCCAGCACCCGGGTGCGCTGGACGCGATCTTCGTCCCGGTTGGCGGTGGCGGGCTGATCGCTGGCATTGCCGCCTATGTGAAGTACCTGCGCCCGGAAGTGCAGGTGATTGGCGTCGAGCCGGAAGATTCCAACTGCCTGCAGGCCGCCATGGCCGCTGGCGAACGGGTGGTCCTGCCGCAGGTCGGCAGCTTCGCCGACGGGGTGGCGGTGGCGCAGGTGGGAGCCCATTGCTTCGAGCTGTGCCGGCATTTCGTCGATGAGGTCCTGACCGTGAGCAGCGATGAGCTGTGCGCGGCGATCAAGGACATCTACGACGACACCCGTTCCATCACCGAACCATCCGGAGCCCTGGCGGTGGCCGGAATCAAGAAGTACGTGGCGCGCCATGGCGTGCAGGGGCAGACCCTGGTGGCGGTAGACTCCGGGGCCAACGTCAATTTTGACCGCCTGCGCCATGTGGCCGAGCGCGCCGAGCTGGGTGAACAGCGCGAGGCGATCATCGCGGTGACCATTCCCGAGCAGCCCGGTAGCTTCCGGGCCTTCTGCCAGGCGCTGGGCAAGCGGCAGATCACTGAGTTCAACTACCGCTACTATCCTGGCAAGGAGGCGCGCCTGTTCGTGGGGGTACAGACCCACCCGCTGCACGACCCGCGCGAACGATTGCTGGCCAGCTTGCGCGAGCAGGGCTACAGCGTACTGGACCTGACCGACAACGAACTGGCCAAGCTGCATGTGCGCCATACCGTGGGTGGCCACGCCGCACCGGGTGCTGACGAGCGGGTGCTGCGCTTCGAGTTCCCGGAGCGCCCGGGGGCCTTGCTGGGCTTCCTGGAGCGATTGGGCAAGCAGTGGAACATCAGCCTGTTCCACTACCGCAACCATGGGGCGGCGGAGGCACGGGTATTCGCGGCGCTGGAAGTGCCGAGTGAGGAACTGGCAGGCCTGCCGCTGGCACTGGATGAGATGGGGTACCGCTATTGGGACGAGACCGACAACCCGGCGTACCAGCTGTTTCTTGGCTGACCAGGTAAAGGCCGGGGCCTGCACCGCGTTGCCTGTTTCGCGGATAAATCCGCTCCTACCCACGGTTTTGACTCGACGCTGCACCTGTAGGAGCGGCTTCAGCCGCGATCTCCGGCAAAGCCGGTGCCATCCACCGCGTCAAGGCCCGCACAAGGTTCCATGGTGGACGGAAAATGTCGTTCAACGCTCTCGCATGAAGAACCCCGCAACGTATTTGCGGAAGGTTTCCGGGCTCTTGAAGTCAGCGTAGCGCTTGAAGTTGTCGGTATCCGGCTCGGGTCCGATCGGCTGCTCCAGCAGCGATACCGACAGCACCCGGTCCTGGTCGGAGGTCAGTACCAGTTCATCCATCACTTCGCCGCCGACCACCGGGCGGCGCATCTGCACTTTCACGCCCTTGCTGGCCATCCAGTCGATCAGTGACACCAGGGCCTTGAGCGGTTCGCGCTCTTCAGCGCGATAGACCGGGAACAGGTGTGCGCGCGAAAGTACCGGTACGCTGGCCACATGGATCAGTTCGTAGAAATGGCTGCCAGCGCTGGTTGGCGAATACAGCGCCAGGGCCAGCAACGGCCCTGCGGTGCGGTTGCCGCCCCAGTACAGGTGATGCCCCTGGAAATCAAAACCGTCTGCATTGCCGTGATTGAACAGCTTGCGCCCTTTGACCTGGTCCACGCAGTCCAGTAGCAGGCCGTGGCGGCGATGGTTGCCGAACACCGTGGCTTCGCGCAGGCGGGCCTTGAGCATCATCATGTGCTTCATGTCCAGGCGGGTTTCCAGGTAGTTGCTGGCCGGCACGCGCTCCAGCAGCGGGTAGCGGCTGGCCACGCTGCGCAATTCGGCAAACTGCCCGGTCAGGTCCTTTTTCAGGTGAGTGGCATACAGGTTGAGGCCGCTGGTTTCGATCCAGGTCAGTAACAGCGCCAGCAGGCGCTGCTGTTCGCGCCGCTCATGGTTGTCGCCGATGGCACCTGGAGCGCTGCCACTGCGGAAATCGCCGATCAGGCGCAAGGGCGTATCCGGAGGTAGCCAGGCCGCAGGCGGCGTGGGCTGGCTTTCGCGCTCGGCAGCTTCCCGCTCCTCCTTGGTGAACGGGCAGCCGGGCGCGTGCTCGGCTGTACCCGGGTTGTTTTTGAGAAACAGTGTGCCAGTGTTGCCATTGAGGGTGACATTGAGCACCGGCAAGGCATCGCTGCGGCAGTCGCAGGCCAGCCACTGGTTGGCGCTGCGCACTTTCATCAGCATCTGGTTGGCTTGCAGCAGGCGCGGGCCGACGAGGGTGCCGCTGGCAAAGCCGACCAGCAGCTCCTCTTCCGCGGGGGTCAGGCTGCGCACCTGTGCGGCGGTTTTGTCGATGATTCGCATGAAGCGGCTCCAGGCTACGAGCGCCAAGCTTCAGGCAAAGTCGCGACGCTTTCAACCTGCCGCTCAGTTGCCGCCGAACAGCTTCGCGGCGCGGGTGCGAATTTCGTCAGGGGTCAGGTCCTCCTTGTGGGTGGAGACGAACCAGATATTACCGAACGGGTCTTTGAGGGTGCCGCTGCGGTCGCCGTAGAACTGGTCCGTCACTGCGTTCAGCTGGGTGGCGCCGGCTGCCAGGGCCTGGGCGTAGACCTTGTCGCTGTCCTCGACATACAGGTGCAAGCCGACGCCTGCGCCGCCGAGCTTCTGGCTGGCGGTAAGGCCGCCTTCCATGTCGCAGGGGTCGCCAAGCATCAGTGACGAGTCACCGATCTTCAGTTCGGCATGGCCAACGCGGCCACCCGGGGCGTCGAGGCGGAACATCTCGACGGCACCGAAGGCCTTCTTGTAGAACTCGATGGCCTTGGCGGCATCATTGATGGCCAGGTACGGGGTGATGCTGTGCTGGCCTTCAGGAATGGGTCTGGCTGCCATGTTCGACTCTCCTTTGCAATTGGGCGCCGGCGGGCGCCCTGTTGCTTAGAGTCGTTTGTGCAGATGGAAAATCGACCATCCTGGTAGATCGTTTGTCTATAAGCGCGCTGCTCAGAAGATGTAGTCGGTCGTCAGGAAACTCGACTGCCGGTTGCGGATGATCTCGCTGATAAGCTCCTTGTTGGCTGCCTGGAAGCGCGTTGCCACCAGCGTGCGGATCGAGAACACACGCAGGGCGTCATGCACCGACAGGGTACCTTCGGCGCTGTTCTTGCGGCCGTTGAACGGGTAGGTGTCAGGGCCGCGCTGGCATTGCGCGTTGATGTTGATACGGCCGACCTGGTTGGCGAAGGTGTCGACCAGGCTGCCGATGGTTGCCGGGTCGTTGCCGAACAGGCTCAGTTGCTGGCCGTAGTCGGAGTCGAGGACATAGTCGACCACCGTCTGCAGGTCGCGGTAGGGCACCACCGGCACCAGCGGGCCGAATTGCTCCTCGTGGTATACGCGCATGTCGGGCTTTACCGGGTACAGCACGGCCGGGTAGAAGAACGAGCCGCGGCTGTGCCCGCCACCTTCGTTGAGTACCCGTGCGCCCTTGGCCTTGGCATCGGCCACCAGGCCGTCGAGGTAATCGACCTTGCCGGGCTCTGGCAGTGGCGTCAACGCTACGCCAGGCTCCCAGGGCATGCCGGGCTTCAGTGCGGCCAGCTTGCGCTGGAATTTGTCGAGGAACGCCTCGACCACGTCCTCGTGGACGAACAGGATCTTCAGCGCCGTGCAGCGCTGGCCATTGAACGACAGCGCACCAGTGACGGCTTCCTCGACGGCGTTGTCCAGGTCGACCTGCGGCAGGACGATGCCCGGGTTCTTGGCATCCAGCCCCAGCGCAGCGCGCAGACGGTGTGGGCGTGGGTGGAGTTTCTTCAGGTCGCTGGCAGCTTTGTGCGTGCCAATGAAGGCGAACACATCGACCTTGCCGCTGGCCATCAGCGCGCTGACCGTCTCCCGGCCCCGGCCATAGATGACGTTGATCACGCCTGGCGGGAAGCTGTCGCGGAACGCTTCGAGCAGCGGGCGGATCAGCAGCACACCGAACTTGGCCGGTTTGAACACCACGGTGTTGCCCATGATCAGCGCCGGGATCAAGGTGGTGAAGGTTTCGTTGAGCGGGTAGTTGTAAGGCCCCATGCACAGGGCCACGCCCAGCGGCGCGCGGCGGATCTGCCCGAGTGTGCCCTGTTCCAGCTCGAAGCGACTGGAGCGGCGGTCGAGGTCCTTGAGCGCATTGATGGTGTCGACGATGTAGTCGCAGGTACGGTCGAACTCCTTTTCCGAGTCCTTGAGGTTCTTGCCGATCTCCCACATCAGCAGCTTGACCACTGCCTGGCGCTGCTCACGCATGCGCGCCAGGAAGCTTTCCACATGCTGGATGCGCTCGGCCACGCGCAGGGTCGGCCAGGCGCCACGGCCTTTGTCATAGGCCTGCACGGCGGCATCGAGGGCGGTGAGCGCGGTGTCGGCATCGAGCAGCGGAGCGCTACCCAGCACCACTTGCTGCTCTTCACTGCCTTGCTTGAGCCACACAGGGCTGCGCACCGTGGCCAGGGGGCCGTCCCAGCGCCTGAGCTCGCCGTTCACCAGGTATTCGCGTTGTTCCAGGGGAGCCCCCAGGCGCCAGGTTTCCGGGATGTTTTCGGCATTGGGGAAAAGTGAATCGAGCAGACGGTCCATGGGTACTGCACCTCACATTGCTGGGCGGGTTTAGAGCCGGGTGAAACGCTTCAGCTGCGAGCATGCACCGGCTGCCGGAAAAACACCAGTCTGGCCCAACCTGGCCGCAAGTGCCTGCCTGTTGCTCAGGCAGGCACCCGGGCCATGTCAAAGCGGCAGGTTGAACAGGTCGTACGTCGGGTGCGTCAACCATTGCTGGCGCAGGGCGGGGGCTGCGTCGAGCAGGGCCAGGCGTCGCCAGAACTCTGCACGGGCCTGGCGCGGGTGCGACAGGAACGGTTCACGTTCAAGCAAGGGCCTGAGATCGCGGCGGTACTGCAGCGGTAATCGCTGCCACAGCGCCGATTCGGCCGGGCCGGTCTGCTCGAAGAACTCCAGGTAGTCACCTTCGCACACCAGTAGGTCCACCTGGTGCATGGCGTTGTAGGTTTCGATCTGGGCAAGTACCGGAGCACCCAGCCAGTCGCTTTCCAGGCGCAAGGCGTCTGCGACTGGCCGGGGCACGTTGAAACCTTCTGGCAGCCGCAGCAGCTGATTGTCGCTAATGTCGAGAATGATCGGCTCGGTTACCAGCTCCAGGCCTTGGGGCAATTCGCTGAGCGCACAGTTGTTCAGGAACAGCGTTTTCAGCAAGGCCAGCCCACGCAGGTCCGGGGCGTGTAGCAAGGGGTTGCCCGACAGGTCGAGGACCGCAAGGCCCAAGCAGCTGTCCAGCGCTTGCTGGGCCTGGGCGTCCCAGGTGATGCGGTTGCCTTCCATATCCAACCAGCTGAGTTGGGCAGGGTCGCCCAGGCGGGGCAATGTGTCGAACCGGCAATCGGTCAGCAGCAGGCGCTTGAGGTTGGGAAAGCGTTGGTAGAATCTGGCCGGCAACTGGCTGAGGGAACGGTTGTCGCTCAATGACAGGTGCTCCACATGGGCGAAGTCATCGGGCAAGGGCAGGCTGGCCAGGGCCTGGTTGTCCAGCTCCAGGCCGGACAGGTCCAGGCTGTACAGGCGGCCACCGCCTTCCAGCGCTACGCTCGACAGCCGCTGCCAGGCGTTGAGAACCGGGCGGATGGCCCGGTGTCGCTGGTGGGCGCGCTGCGGGTCGGGCCGGGCCCATTCCTGCAGGTCGCGACGCAGGGTGTCCAGACGCTGCTGCAGGTCGCGCAGCCGCTGTGTGGGGGAGCGAAGGTCATCGAGGTACGGGTTGTCTTCGTCGTTGCCGAGCCAGGCTTCGAATTCCTGGTCGGTGGCGTCGGGGTACAGGCGGCGATAGGCCCCGATCAGCGAGCCTGCCAGGCGTGGCTGATGCGGTTCGGGGGCAAGTGGCCGGCCGCCGTACAAGCCACCCTTGGGCCTGCGCAGCAACGCCCGGTGCCCCCACAAGCGCTGCGCCAGTGTCGCCCTGTGCTGTTCGGCCCAAGCCAGCACCCGCTGGCGTAGCGTGCTGCCATCGTCGGTGGGGAAACCCAGCGTCCGGCGTTGCGAGCGCGGCAGGGCCTGTTCTACCGCGCGGCACAGGTCTGGGTCGCGCGCAGCAGCCGCTGGGTGCTCGCCCAGGTTGGCCTCATAACCGTCGGCTGTCTTGATCACCCGGCACAGGGTGGGGGCTTGGTCGCTGCCGACCTGATCCAGGAGAGGGCCTGTTGGGCTGGCGCCACGCAACTCCAGGCGCAGCTGCTCAGGCCAGCCGGGCATCGCATCCAGTGCGCTGAACAGCAGGCGCTCGCTGTCGCTGCTGGCGTGGGCCGGCTGCAGCACGCCTTCCAGCGCGCGTACCAGCGGCAGCTCGCTGTGCACCTGCTCCAGAGTCTGGCGAACCCGCGCAGGTAGCTGGCTGCTCTGTTGCCAGGCGAGCATTTCGGCTTCGTCCAGCGGTGCCAGCAGGCGCCTGGCCAGGGCAGGGGAAAGCCGCGGGTAGGCGTCGAGCAGTTTCTGCGTTGACGGGATGGGCGGGGTGCTGCCGTTGTAAAGCAGCTCGAACAGGCCCGGCGGGGCGTTGTCCGCCAAAGCGGCGACTTCGGCCTGTGCCGCCATGCGTTGCAGGGTATCGAGCAACAGCGGGGGCGTGGGCAAGCCTTCCAGGTGCACACGGCGCAAGAGCGCGGCGTCGATGCCGCAAAGCCGCCCAGCCTGCGTCAACTGGCCCGGGGTGAAGGCGGCGTAGGCCTCGCCAAGACGGCGCGCCAGCTTCGCGAATGGCCACTGGCCGGGTTGTTCATGCTGGCCGCGCCAGGCACCTTCGGTGTTGTGCGTCAGTGGTGGCTGCCAGGCGTCCGGCGTCTGCGGGTGAACGACCCGCCATTGCTGCAAGTCGTTGTCGAACCGTTGTTCGAAGAGATGGCCATCCATACGGATGAAATGGCGACCCTCGTAGCGATATTGGCCAAGTGGATTGGGCCGCAGGTTTTCCGGCAGCAGCACGGCACTGCGGTAGGGGGTGAGGTCTTCATTCCAGAGCCGGTAGCGTCCATCGCTGCCGCGTACCTGCTGGAGGCTTTCCATCAATGGGCTGTTGAACAGCTTGGGTACGCCCTTGGCCACTGCCGCGAAGCCGCCGAGCAGGGCCAGGTTCAGCCCGACCGCCTCCAGGTGGCGCAGTGCCAGGTGGCGGTCGCCTTCCTGCCAGGCCTCGTAGCCCTCGAAGGCTTCGCCAAGCAGTTGGCAGGCCGTAACGGCCAGCATCAGGGTACCGACTGACGGAATGAAGAACCCGGCAATGTTCAGTACATCCAGGCCAAGGCTTGCCCATTCCTCCAGGCGTCTGGCCCGCGCGTTGGCATCGGCTGCGGCGGTCGGCACCGCCAGCAGGCTGGCTTCGTGCTTGAGGCGGGCCAGGTGCAGGTCCTGGCAGTGGCCGAAAGGCTCGGCCGCCAAGGCCAGGCGTGTGGGGCGCAGGTCTGCGTGCGCGGCCCGCTGCCAGGTGCGGTCGAAGGCTGTGTTGCCGGCAGCGTCGAGGTTCTGCTGCAGCAGGTCGAGAAAGTGCGCGCGCTGGTCCTGGCTGATGTAGGCCGTGAAAGCCTGGCGGGCATCGGCTTCCAGCAGCAAGGTCGCCAGTGCCTCGTGCACCGCGTCCAGGTTGTGGCATTGCCGCAGTGCCGGGTCATGGCCGGGCAGGTACAGCGCCAGCCCCGCGCGGCCTGCGTCGATCAACATGACGTCGTGCAGGGTGGTGCCGAACAGCGCCAGCTGCCAGCACTTCACCTCGCCGCCCTGCAACAGCCGCTCGACCTGATCACGCGTGCTGCCATCGACCAGATGCCGCAGGTAGGCAAGGTCGGCGGCCAGGCGCAAGCGGTTCTTTTGCACCTGGATGGCCAGCGCGCGCGTAGCGGGCCGGGCGAAGCAGTGTTCCAGGTGGGCCTGGTACGCACCGCCCAGGTCCAGTTCACGGCACAGTGTGGCGAAGGCGGCGGGTACCAGCGGCAGGCGCTCCACCCGGTAGCGCTCGGACTGTAGCGGAAAGCGGGCCGCGGGTACCTGCATGCCCAATGTTACCGAACCTTGCACTTCAACCGTCGTTACCTGGATGTTGCCGCTCAGGGCAATGGCACTCTCGGGGGTGAACGCCTCGTCGTCGGCGAAGTTCTGCAGGGCGGCCTGGAGCAGGTTATGGCGCTGATGATGATAGAGATAGCGCAGGCCAACCCAATGCCAGCTGCGCTCGACCCGCAGTAGCTCGGCGGTGCGCGGGGGGGCGTGAATGCCTTGTTCGGCCAGGCGGTCCTGGAGCAAGGGTTCAGCGAATTCAGTGATCTGTTTCAAGCCTTTCAGTGAGTGGGCCAGGGCCGCTTGCGCTCGCAGCAGGCGCGTGCTGCTGGCGTGCACGGCCTGGCGCAGGTCTGGGGGAGAATTGGCGAACCAGTCCTGTGCCTGCCACGGGGAGACCTGGGTCAGTTGTAACGCGGCCCACTGCTCGGCTGTCGCCTGGTGGGCCCAGCGCGGCAGTTGCGCTTCGAGCATGGATTGATGGGGGTTGCTGGCGCGCATGACGATGCTCCTTCTAGGCAAAGAAGGCATCAAACGTTATTTCTCGATTGCTAGGTGGTAGCGGAATAACGCGTGAGCGGCAGGTATCCAGGAGCGATCACCGCGGCAGGAAATTTGGCGCCATGAACTGTTGCAGGCGCGTGGACAGGTGTCAGGAAATGCAATCGGGTGCTGCTTGCGAAACGGTTTATGCGCACCTTAAATTGAATCGATAGCCGGCTTTGTGAATAAAGCGCGCGTATCCGGTAACAACAATTGTTCTTTTCCGATGGACCAAGTGCACTTCAAAGGACGTCGAACAAAAAATGAAAGCGACCTTGACGGCATTGGCGCGAAAACACCTGTCGCCCTCGATACGCTACAAAATGAGACACTTGGCCAGCCAAGTGCGTGAAGTGCTGGCGCGTGCCTGTTTCTGGCGCTGGGAAGTCGCCAGGTTCCGCCTGCAGCAGGAAAGCCCGTACGAAATTGTCTATGTCGGCCGCAAGCAGCAAAGGGAGATGGCCAAGCTGCTGATCGCCGGCAAGGGCCAGGGCAGTGCCGGCATCGTTGACAGTACAAGCGCGACGACGCCGGCCAGTCATGTGGTGGTGGTCAGCGAAATGCCCACCGCAGGGGCATTGTCAGTACCGCACTACCTGAGCGCAGTGGTGCCGCTGGGCCGTGCACTGGAGGACATCACGGCGCGTTACGACAGCGAACTCAGGCGGAGCATTCGCAAGCATCGCCCGCGATACCGCATGCGCCAGGCCTTGACGGACGAGGAGATCGCCATGGCCGACCGTGATCTTCTGCGCCCGTATGCCAGCGCCAGGCAGGGTATTCATGCGGCACAGTTCCCCACGGCGGAAGTATTTCGTATCGCCAAAAGCGTCGGCCGGCTCGATCTGATCACCTGCGGTGACGAGGTGATTGGTTGCCATCTGGGCTGCGAAGTAGTGCGTGCTGGCAAACGTTACTGGAGCACATTGCGTTTCGGTTACTGCCAGGCGGTGTTCTCCGACGCGCGCACGTTGCGCGAGGTGAACTCCATCACCACGTTCATGGCACTGGAGTGGGCACTGCAGCAGGGGTTTGATTACTACGACATCGGCCTTTGCCTGGCGCGCCCGGATGACGGTTTGCTGAAATGGAAGCGCCGTCGCGGCGGCGATATCGATTCGCTGGGCAACCATGCCTATCTGTTTGTCCGCTTGCCCAGGACCGGCACGGCGAAGTTCCTCTGGGACACACCGATGTTTGCGGTGGAAGGTGACAAGCTCACCTTGCACCTGGGGTTGCCCGACGGCCCGAGTGACGAGGAAGTGGCAAGCCGCTATCAGGAAATGGTGTTTGGCGGCGTGCACAAGATCTATCTCTATGGCAGTAACGGCGCGGGCGAATCATTCCTGGAAATCTTGCGCAATCGTTACGCCGTTCTGCAGTCACCGCCTACCCTGGAGCGGGTCATGTGCAGCTGAAAGCTGCCGAGGCTGCGGTGAGCGGCCGCGCCGTGCCAGGCTTATGGCTTCGTCACCAAGGGAGGACGCTTCATGGAGAGCGACATCTCGCAGTTCAGTGCATCGCCGCTCGCCCGGCAACACACCTGGACCCTGGCTGCCTACCGCTACATGCTGCGTAAACGGCTGGGCAGGCGCAGCAACATCGACCTCAGGAGCGTGGCGGCCAAGAGCTGGGAGATCGCTCCTGGTGAGCTTACGGTCTCTCCATCGGCCTTCTACCTGCCAGGCCAGCTGGAGCGGGTGACCGGCTGGGAGGGCAAGCGCTTTTATCCGTACGTGCATCCGGGGCCGACCATGCAGGGCGGCATCAGCCTGCAGCAAGCGCCTACCCGCGGTTACCTGATCAAGGATGTGTGGCTGGTCGAAGGGGCATTATACAAGGGCCGGGCCAGCCACTGGTTGTCGCTGAAGCCAAGCACCTTTCCGACCATCAGCGTGGACCACGAAGTCGATCGCGCGGCGATCTACTGCACGCAGAACGGCAATACCTGGTTCGGCAACTGGCTGACCGAAGACTGCCCGACCTATGCACTGGCCTGTAACGAGGGCGTACCGGTGACCACCGCGCCTTCGGCGAGGTTCCCGTTGTATACCCAGGCACCGGCCTATGAAGACTGGCTGGAGATGAAACCGCTGCGCCTGCGCAGCGCATTCTTGCGTGAACTGGTCCTATTCGAAGACCAGGCCAACAACCGCAATCGAAGTGCCCGCTACCGGGCCATAGGCGACAAATTGCTGGCGCACGTGGCGCATGCCCCGCACCCTGGGGTGTTCCTGTTGCGCGGGGGGGATGGCGACTTGCGCCTGTTGCGCAATGAGCTGGCGTTGGCCGAGCACTTGCGGGCCAGTCGCGGCTTCCGCATCGTCAATCCGCTGAAGTGCGATGTACCCGGTATCGTGGCGGCTTGCGCCGGGGCGAGGGTGGTGATGGGGGTGGAGGGTAGCCAGCTGGTGCATGGCGTGAACGTACTGCAACCCGGCGGTTGTCTGCTGACTTTGCAGCCGCCGAACCGGTTCGTCAGCTACTACAAATACCTGACGGACCGTGACGGCCAGCATTTCGGCTTTGTGGTCGGGACCCCGGAAGGCGATGGTTTCACCATCGATATCGGCGAAGTGGAACGGACGCTCGACCTGTTCCCCCGGCAAAGTGTGTAGTATCCGGATGCATGACAGCGGCGAGCGAGGCGGGGGATGATCGAAGTATCAAGGTTCTGGCGCGATCCGGCGTTGCCCTTCGTCGAAGCCCGACGGGTAGGGGACGGGCGCCAGGTGTGCTATGCCGCGCATTCCCACGAGAGCTTTTCCCTCGGGGTGATCACCGGAGGGCGCAGTACCTACCGGAACGGCGACCGGCACATCGAGGTGGAGGCCGGTACCACGGTGCTGATGAACCCAGGCGTGGTGCACGCCTGCAATCCCATTGCAGGGGAACCGTGGTCGTACCTGATGCTGTTCGTCGATTTGCCCTGGCTGCACGCACAGGGTTTTACCTTGCCGGCCCAGGCCTGGAGCCGCTCGCCAGCGCTGTACCGACGGCTGTTGCAGCTGTTCGCCGACCTTTTCGACGCCAGCCTGGCAGACCGGGAACACCGTCTGGCGACGCTGTTTGCCGCGTTGCCGTCGCTGCTCGAGGCTGGTAGCGCCGACGTGCACGACGCAGCTAACCCGCGGCTGGACACCGCGGCAGCCTTCATACGGGCCCATCGCTGCGACCCGCTGAGCCTGGAAGACATCTGTGCAGCCTGCGGCCTGTCACGCTCGTACCTGATCCGGGCGTTCCGCCAGCGCTTCGGCCTGACACCGCACGGCTACTTGCTCGACCAGCGCGTGCAACTGGCCAGGGCGCAGTTGCGCCAAGGGCGGGCGATTGCCGAGGTTGCGCAGGAGGCCGGGTTTGCCGACCAGGCGCACCTGCAGCGGGCCTTCAAGCAGCACCTGGCGACGACCCCCGGGCATTACCGCAAGGCTGCCGCTTGCTGACCTTGCATGAGCAGATAGACCGCGCTGGCCAGCAGCAACACCGCCAGGCCCCGATTCAGCAGGCGCAGGTGCCGAGGGTCTCCCAGGTACTGCCGAATCACGCTGCCAGCCCATGCCCAGCTGGCTACCGAGAGGAAACAGATCGGTCCGTAGATCCAGGCAAACAGCCACAGCAACTGTTGCTCATCGCCGGTGTAGGCGCCGACGCCGGCCACTGCTGCCAGCCAGGCTTTGGGGTTGAGCCATTGCATCGCTGCACCGTGCCACGCCGAAGGCGCCCGCAGCAGGTGGGTGCTGCCCAGTTGCCCGTCGTCGCTGGCCAGCTTCCACGCCATGTACAGCAGAAACGCCACACCGCCCCAGTGCAACAGCAGGCCCAGCAGCGGCCAGCGCAACAGCAATTGGTGCACACCCAGGCCGACCAGTACCAGCAGCAGGCAGAAGCCCAGCGTGGCGCCGGCTACATGCGCCAGGCTGGCGCGCAGGCCATGGCGGGCGCCGCTGCCCAGCGCGACGATGTTGACCGGGCCAGGGGAAATCGAAGCTGCCAGTACGAAGGCGGCCATGGACAGGGACAGGCTCATGTGGAGCTCCGTTTGCTAGGGGGAGGCTGTTATCCTCGGCTATCGACAGGCGTTGATATTGAAGAAAAGTACCCAGTGCCCAGTGCGTTCGCGCCGGCGAGCTTGTTACAGGTTTTGTAATAGTTTTCCGTTATCGAGGTGACTGGTTCAGGCTGTACGATCCTGTTCCCTACTTGCAATCAAGGTCTATATGAGCACCTTTGCGGAGCCCCCCAGTTTCCGGCCTGCACGGCCTCCCTTCCCCCGTCCTCGTGACGCTGCCCACATGAGTATCCGCTAATGGAATGGCTAGCCGACCCCACGGCCTGGCTGGGCCTGTTGACGCTTATCGTCCTCGAGCTGGTGCTGGGTATCGACAACCTGGTGTTCATTGCCATCCTCGCCGACAAGCTGCCACCGCATCAGCGCGACCGCGCGCGGGTGATCGGCCTGAGCCTGGCGCTGATCATGCGCCTGGGCCTGTTGGCCAGCATTTCCTGGATGGTCACCTTGACCGCGCCGTTGTTCGAGGTGTTCGACAGGAGCTTCTCCGGCCGTGACCTGATCATGCTGTTCGGCGGTGTGTTCCTGCTGTTCAAGGCCACCATGGAGCTGCATGAACGGCTGGAAGGCCATGTGGCCCAGGCCAGCGGCGCGGTACGGCATGCCGCGTTCTGGCCGATCGTGGCGCAGATCGTGGTGCTCGACGCGGTGTTTTCGCTGGACGCGGTGATCACCGCTGTGGGCATGGTCGAACAGCTGTCGGTGATGATGATCGCGGTGGTCTTCTCGATCGGCATCATGATTGTCGCCAGCAAACCGCTGACCCGCTTCGTCAACGCCCACCCCACGGTGATCATGCTGTGCCTGGGCTTCCTGATGATGATCGGTTTCAGCCTGACCGCCGAAGGTCTGGGCTTCCACATTCCAAAAGGCTACCTGTACGCGGCGATCGGCTTCTCCATCCTGATCGAGCTGTTCAACCAGCTGGCCCGTGCCCGCCGCAAGCGCAGCCTGCAGCAGCATCGGCCGCTGCGCGAGCGTACTGCGCATGCCGTGCTGCGCCTGCTGGGTGGCCGCCGGGTCGAGGCTGACGAGGTGGGTGAGGAGATCGCCGATCTGGTCGACGGCAGTGGGGAACAGGTCGTGTTCGACCGCCGCGAGCGGGTGATGATCAGCGGCGTGCTGAACCTGGCCGAGCGGCCGATCCGCACGGTGATGACCGCCCGCGCCGAAGTCGCTGTGATCGACCTGGCGCAGCCGGCCGACGCCATTGCCCAGGCCCTGGCCAACTCGCCGTACTCGCGCCTGCCGTTGATCCGTGATGGCCGGGTGGACGAGCCGCTGGGCTTCGTGCACAAGAAGGAACTGCTCAAGGAGCTGCTGTCGGGCAAGCAGCCGGACCTGGAAGGCATGGCACGGGCACCGTTGAACCTGCTGGAGAGCTTCAGCATTCTCAACGCGCTGGAACAGATGCGTGGCCAGTCCACGCACATTGCCTTCGTGGTCAACGAGTTCGGTGATTTTGCCGGCCTGCTGACCATGACCGATATCCTCGAGTCGATTGCCGGTGAACTGCCCGATGCCAGCGAGGTTGAAGGGCCGGGCATCGTCGAGGACGGTGCGGGCTTCGTGGTCAGCGGTGCAGTGAACCTGAGCCAGGTGCAGGCGCGCACCGGTTTCAGCGCCCGCGCCACCGAGGACTACCAGACCCTCGCGGGCCTGGTGATGAGCCTGCTTGACCGCTTGCCGGTGGTTGGCGATCGCCTGGCCTGGAATGGCTGGACGCTGACCGTGGAGGCGGTGGAAGAACGGCGCGTGCGCCAGGTCCGGCTTACACCGAACGGCGACGTTGACGCAGCAGGTGCCTGATACCTTCAAGGACCAGCACCAGCACCGCGGCCCAGATTGGCAGGTAGGTCAACCATTGGTCCGGGCCGATGGTTTCACCGAGCAGCAAAGCCACGCCTACCAGGAGCACCGGTTCGACATAGCTGAGCAGGCCGAACAGGCTGAAGGGCAACAAGCGGCTGGCCAGCACGTAGGCAATCAGCGCCGAGGCGCTGATTGCACCAAGGACCGGGATCAATGCATATAAGCCGGGGTGGGCCTGCAAGTCGGCTGTGGACAGCGGGCCCTGGATAACGAAATACAACGCCCAGGGCAACAGCAGGGACATGTCGCACCACAGGCCGCCCAGGTGGTCGGTACGGCAGCGCCGGCGCAAGACGAAGTAGATCGGGTAGCCGATCGTGACCACCAGGGTTTCCCAGGCAAAACTGCCATGCTGGAACAGTTCGTGCCCCACGCCCAGCGCGGCACAGGCCACCGCTACCTTTTGCAGGCGCGACAGCCGCTCGCCATACACCAGTCGCCCGGTCAGGACCATGGCCAATGGCAGCAGGAAATAGCCCATCGACACTTCCAGGCTGCGCCCATGCAGGGGCGCCCAGAGAAACAGCCACAGTTGCACGCCCATGAGCCACGAGGTGCCTAGCATGCCCAGCGCCAGCAGCGGCGTGCGCTTTACCCGGGCAAGCAGTTCACCGACCCGCTTCCAGTCTTTCGAGACAAGCATGAACAGGGTCAGGCAGGGCAGGGTCAACAGGGTGCGCCAGCCGAAGATCTCTTCGCCATCGAGTGGCGACAGCAATGAGGTATAGAAGTACATCACGGCGAACAGACAGGACGCCATGACCGACGAGAAAATGCCTTTTGACACGAATGCCTCGAATTGGAGTTGAGCGACTGGATCAGCCGCGCATGATCTCAGGGGGCGCAGCTTGCGGCAACCGCGATGCGCTCGCATGGGCAGCCAGCGCTTCGAGGAACGCGGCCGCCGGCATGGGCCTGGCGTACAGGTAGCCCTGCTGGTAGTCCACCTGGTGACGGGCCAGGTAGTCGCGCTGGGCTTCGGTTTCCACGCCCTCGGCGACGATGCCCAGGCCCAGCTTGGCCGACAGCTCGACGATGGTGTCGAGGATATGCACCGACAGCGCGTCACCACCGATCATGGCGACGAAGCTCTGGTCGATCTTCAGGTAGTCGACCTTGAACTGGCGCAGGTAATTGAGGCTGGACTGGCCGGTACCGAAGTCGTCAAGGGCAATTTTCACCCCCATGGCGTCCAGCTTTTCGAACAGTTCCAGCGTCACAGGAGTGGCCTCGATCAGCTTGCGCTCGGTCAGCTCCAGGGTCAGCACCACCCGGCCAGGCGGGAAATGCTGGAGGAAGGTACGACAGTCGTCCAGCAGGCTGAAGTCGCGACAATGGTCGGCGGTGATGTTGATGCCGATATGAAAGCCGTCGTCCAGCAGCCCGGCATAGGGCGCCAGGCTCTGCGCAGTGTGGGTCATCAGGGCGCGGGTCATGGCGACGATCTGCCCGCTGTGTTCGGCATAAGGGATGAACAGGTCGGGTCTCACCAGGCCTTCCTGGGGGTGGTTCCAGCGCATCAGCACTTCGGCGCCGGCCCAACGGTAGTCATCCTTGCGTACCACCGGCTGGAAATACGGCAGGAATTCGTCGGCCTCCAAGGCACGGCGCAGTTCGGCACGGGGCGAGGTGATCCGGCGTATCTGCCAGCGGCACACCAGCGCAGAAACCGCACCCAGCACCAGCAGCAAGCCGAACAGGGCGGGGTAGTGGCTGCGCCAGAGCTGGCCTTGCCTGTCACTGCCATAGCCACCCTGCACGCTGAACGGGTAGCGTGTCGAGCCAAACTGCACATTGGCCTTGGCCGCGGCAGGTGGCTGGCCCTGGCGTACGATGCCATCCTTGCCCAGCCAGGCATTGCCCACGCGAAGCTGCAGCACTTCGTCAGGGCCAATCAGGCGCAGCGCCGTGAGCAGGTGCTCACCGTCCACCGTGCTGATCGCGCCTTGGTCCCCCTTGCTGACGCGGTAGACCAGCAGCGGGTGGCCCGGGGTGACCGAGTTGCCATCCATCAGCCATAACTTGCCGTCGGCGTAGTCGCCGGCGTTGACCGGCTCGTCGAAGTCGCCGAACAGCGAGGAACAATACAGGGTGTTGTCCCTGACCAGGTTGGTCGAGCGAACAAAGGCGTTGCGCGTGACCTCGGCGCGCAATCTGAGCTTGACCTGCTGGCATGGGCTGCCGGCAAGCGGCAGCAGGGCATCGGCAGCGCTGGCCAGGTTGTCGAGAATACGTTCGACATGCGCCACCACCAGATGGGTGGTGGCTTGGCTGCTGGCCTGCATTTCGCGTTCGATCTGCCAGTTCATCACGGCCAGGCCGCCTATCACCGGCAGCGCGCCGACGACCCAGGGCAGCAGGGTGCGCCAGGTAAGGCCGGCGCGGCGTTTGGCGGTAAGGGGCATACTGACTGATCTGCAGGAACAATAACGAGAGGATAGCCGTTTGTCGGCACCCGCGAGTAACTAAAACGCGACAAACGTTTTTACGCCCTGTAGAATCGATTTACGAATACAACAATAAGGTCCTTCAATGCCGAAGGATCAAGCCCGCCGAGAATGGGTCCATATGACATATCATGGGTTCAAGCTGATCATAGGTGACTTCCTCGCCCGCAGCGTGCGTGGAATTCCCTGCTCACCGCCATTTCTGTTCGACATCCCGCGCAACCTATAAATTTTCGCTGCAGATGAGGACACGAACATGGCTGATATCTTCGACAATCCAATGGGCCTGATGGGCTTCGAATTCATTGAACTGGCTTCGCCGACGCCTGGCGTACTCGAGCCGGTATTCCAGATGCTCGGCTTCACCAAGGTGGCTACCCACCGCTCCAAGGATGTGCACCTGTATCGCCAGGGTGGCATCAACCTGATCCTGAACAACGAACCCAAGAGCATCGCCTCGTACTTCGCCGCCGAGCATGGCCCTTCGGTGTGTGGCATGGCGTTCCGCGTGCGCAACGCCCATGAGGCCTATGCCCGTGCGCTGGAGCTGGGCGCCCAGCCGGTGGAAATCGAAACCGGGCCGATGGAGCTGCGCCTCCCGGCCATCAAGGGTATCGGTGGTGCACCGTTGTACCTGATCGACCGCTTCGAAGAGGGCAGCTCGATCTACGATATCGACTTCAAGTTCATCGAAGGTGTGGACCGTAACCCGGTGGGTGCCGGCCTGCAGATCATCGATCACCTCACGCACAACGTCTATCGCGGGCGCATGGCGTACTGGGCCGGCTTCTACGAAAAACTGTTCAACTTCCGTGAAATCCGTTACTTCGATATCAAGGGCGAATACACCGGGCTGACCTCCAAGGCCATGACCGCACCGGATGGCATGATCCGCATCCCGCTCAATGAAGAGTCTTCGAAGGGCGCCGGGCAGATCGAGGAGTTCCTGATGCAGTTCAACGGCGAGGGCATCCAGCACGTGGCGTTCCTGACCGACGACCTGCTCAAGACCTGGGATGCCCTGAAAGGCCTTGGCATGCGCTTCATGACTGCACCGCCGCAGACTTATTACGAAATGCTCGAAGAGCGTCTGCCAGGCCATGGCGAGCCAGTCGATGAGCTGCAAGCACGGGGCATCTTGCTTGATGGTGCTTCGCAACCTGAAGACAAACGGCTGCTATTGCAGATCTTCTCGGAAACACTGCTCGGCCCTGTGTTCTTCGAGTTCATCCAGCGCAAGGGCGATGATGGCTTTGGTGAGGGCAACTTCAAGGCGCTGTTCGAATCCATCGAGCGTGACCAGGTACGCCGTGGTGTACTGACTACCGACTGATAGCCCGAGGGAACCGCCGTCATGAATCGATGGCGGCGGTGTTACCCTTTGTCTTGCGCGTTCTGGCCAGGCCCAGGTATGTAAAGAACATGCTGGCGACCCCGACCAGTACCAGCGAGGGGAGTACCTGATGCAGGGAAAGGCGAAACTCCTGCGCTGCATAGCCTTTGGCGTAGCCACCGATCACCATGTAGCCATATTTTTCCGATACTGCTCGCTGGTTGTATTCGGCTTGCGAAGGGCGTTGTGCGTCGCGGCTATCCCCGTCGCTCCAGATGTATTTGTCGTCGAATTCCAGCAACAAGGTCAGGCCGTCCTGGAACCCGCGAAGTTCGTCGCGTAGCAAGCGACCGTAGGCTGTTGCGACGACACCGGGATCGCTGTGCGGTTTCTGGAGCTTGATGATTGCCGCGTTGGGCGACGAAGGGACGTCGAATGCCAGCTTCACCTGCTGTCCGGACTCGGAAAAAGCGGAGAGGTACTCCAAGGGGTCCATGTCCGTCGCACAATACGCTTGTTTCCCACGGGTCAGCGCCAATGAGCGAAGGTGTGGGCCGCTGGCGACGCTCTGGTCCAACGCATCCAGCACTTCGGCGCAGGGCTTGCCGGCCAGCGGCAGGATTGTCTCCAGGCTGGACTCCATGCGGCCCAGCGCCTGGTCGATGCTGAAAACTGCCTCCTGAACGGAAACCTGGGCATTCTCTTCAAGTTTCCTTTCCAGTTGATAATCCATCATCAGCAACCCGGATAGCACGGGTATGACGCCGATGGCCAGAATCAGCAACAGTTTCCGCCAATTGATAGTTTGAATCATGATAGTTGCCATAGGCGTGCCGCTCCGTTGACCTTTGTTGTTCGGGGTAAACAGGTCAGCAGTGATCCTATGTGCTTGATGACACTTCGGCTGTAGGCGACAAGTGTTGCGTCTTTACAGAAAAGTCGAAGCTCGTTGTCAGCTTCACCTCTGCTTCAATTTCGCCAATACCTGCTCGGCCAGCAGGGCGGTGGAGGCCGGGTTCTGCCCGGTTATCAGCCGATCGTCGGCGACCACGTAGGGCATCCATGGGTCCTCATGCTTGCTGTAGTGGCCGCCACGGGCAACCAGCTCGTTCTCCGTCAGAAACGGGACCACGTTGTCCAGCTCGGCGAGCTTCTCCTCGGTGTTGGAAAAGCCCGTCACCTTGCGCTCCTTCAGTAACAGTCGGTGGTCGCTGAGCTTGACGTTCAGCAGGCCGACAACACCGTGGCAGACTGCAGCAACAATCCCGCTGTTCTCATATATCTGGCGCGCCAGCCCCTGCAGCGGCTGGTTATCGGCAAAGTCGTACATTACTCCATGGCCGCCGGTGTAGTAGATGACGCTGTACTCGGTGGCCTTCACCTGGCCAGGGCTCAAGGTGTTACCCAGGCGGGTCATGAAGCGTTTGTCGTCATACCACTGCCAGTCCAGGTCAGGGGCCATTTGCAGGCTGTGCGGGTCGATGGGCACGTATCCACCCAGGGGGCTCACATAATCGACCGTGTAGCCAGCCTTTTCGACCTGTTCGACAAAGTGCACGGCTTCCCCCAGCCACAATCCGGTTGGCCGCTTGAGGGTCGGATACTTGGCCGTATTGGTCAGCACCACCAGCATTTTCTTGCTCATGACCACGCTCCCATTGGCAACCTGAATGGGCCGTTGCTCCCTGGCCCGGGAAAAACCTAATGAGCATAGCTGTCCGCTGCTGGTGCGTCATAGCGCCTGGTGTGCGTTGTGCTAACTTGAACAGCACTCATGGGCGAGCCCGCCGCGGGCGGTGATGCCGATGATCAGCCTTGAGCACAGCGGGGGTGAGGATAATTGGTCGCAAACGGTACGCCGCACGAGCCTGCGTCGCAGGCGGCTCTGCAACCACCTGCTGCACCGCCGGCCGAAACGATGGCCGAACGGATTGCGCAGTTCGACTGGGGGCGGACTTCGCTCGGGCCTTGGCCGCGCTGGCCGGCATCGCTGCGTATCGCGGTCGACATGATGCACCTGTCTCCATTCCCATGTGCTGTGGTCTGGGGGGCCGATCTCAGCGTGGTGCACAATGATGCCTACCGGGCGTTGCGACCGGTTGCTCCGGACGCGTTGGGCATGGCCTTCGATACATTATGGAGTGATGTCTGGCCACTCATGGGGCCGTGGGTGTTCAAGGCGCTGGAGGGGCGCTCGAGTTTTGTCGAGGACCCACCGCTGTGTATCGCCTGCGGCGCAGATGCCCAGCCGTTCTGGTGCGCGTTCGGGTATGCCCCGTTGCACGATGAACTGGGCAGCGTTGCCGGGCTGCTGCACACCGTGATCGAGACCAGCGCCGACCTCGACGCCCACAATCATTGGCGCGAACAGGCACGTAGTTTCGAATTGCAGATCGAACGGCATATGGCTGAGCGCGAGCAGTTCTGGCAATTGTCGCGTGACGCGATGATGACCGTTACCCCCGAACTGAGGATGTGTGCCGCCAACCCCGCCTGGTACCGCATCCTGGGCTGGACGGAAGAGCAGGTACGCGATGCCCTGGTGCTGGACCTGGTTCATCCGGCCGACCGTGCTGAAGTACAGGTGGCCGTCAGCGGGTTCCTGCAGTTCCACAATACCGAGCAGATCGAGACCCGCCTGCGTCACCGCGATGGCCATTACCACTGGTTTCGCTGGAGCGCGCGTTTCGATGGCAGCCTGCTGACCGCGGTTGGTCGCGACATCACCGAAGACCGTGAGGAAGCCGCTCGTCAATCCGAAGCATTGATGCGCAACCATCAACGCCTGGAGGTGGTGGGGCAGTTGGCCGGCGGCATGGGCCACGAAATGAACAATTTGCTGTCCGGTATTGGCGGTAGCCTCGAACTGTTGCAGCGCCGCTTTCAGGAAGGGCGCCTGGAACGGGTCGAGGCCTATCTGGAAGTAGCGCGCGACTCGGTGCAGCGCGCCATGGAGCTGACCCATCGCCTGCTGGCGTTTTCACGCCACCAGCCCCTGGCCCCGAAGGTGCTGGATTTCAACCGGCAGCTGCGCTTGAGTGAGCCTTTGCTGCTCAGGGCATTGGGCGCAGAGATGTGTCTGCACTGGCAGCTGGATGTTACACCGTGGGCGGTATGTCTGGACGTGGTCCAGCTCGAGAATGCCTTGATCAACCTTTGCACCAATGCGCGCGAAGCCTGCCTTGAGCGGGGCAATGTCACGTTACGCAGCGTCAATAAGCGGCTGACGACCTGGTTCCCGGATGAGCGGGGCTTACCGCCAGGCGACTATGTAGCCTTGCAGGTCGAGGATGATGGCCACGGCATGGCAGCAGCAGACATTGCCAGGGCGTTTGAACCTTTCTTCACCCGCAAACCCATCGGGCGTGGGTCCGGGCTTGGCTTGTCAATGGTGTATGGCTTCGTCGGCCAGTCGGGGGGCTACGCCTGGATCGAATCGGCACCGAACCAGGGCACCCGGGTTTCCATGCTTTTTCCAAGGTGCCATGAGCCGCTGCCCGAGGCGCCGCGGGTGATCCAGCGCGCGCAGCGCATGGCATGCGGCGAGCGTCTGCTGCTGGTCGATGATGAGCTGGGTTTGCGTGCGGTCATGCGCGAGTACCTGGCTGAACGTGGCTTCGACGTCACTGAGGCGGGCGACGCCAATAGCGCGCTGGAGCGCTTCCGCCATGACGGCCCGTTCGACCTGGTAATCACCGACATCGGCCTGCCGGGTGGTTTCAGCGGCCGACAAGTGGCCAAGGCCATGCGCATGCAGCTTCCGCAGCAGAGAATTCTGTTCATCACCGGTTACGCCGACCAGCGGATCGAGGAGCAGTTGCTCGAACAGCCAGGCACGGCATTGATGAACAAACCGTTTCCGCTGGTTGACCTTGCGGACGAGGCACTTCGCCTGCTCGACGAGTGAACGGCTCAGGGCCTGCCCAGAATCTGCGTCACCAGGGCCTGCAGTTGCTGCAGTTCGAACGGCTTGCCCAGCAGGTGCATGCCCGCGGCCAGGAAGCCGTCGCGGACCATGGCCGTTTCCGCGTAGCCGGTAATGAACAGAACCGGCAAGCGCGGGCGCAGGCTGCGGGCAATCTCGGCCAGTTGCCGGCCGTTCATGCCGGGCAGGCCGACATCCGTGAGCAGCAGGTCGACGGGCTGGTTCGAGCGCAGTACCTTCAGCCCGTCATTGGCATCGGCGCCACTGTGGCAGGCAAAGCCCTCTTCGCGCAGGGCCTGGCACAGCAACTGGCGTACATCCGGATCGTCCTCGACCACCAGCACGTGATGGCCCCGGCCACCCTGCACGGCTAATATCGGCTCCTGCGATGGCTGGGCCTGGCCCAGGTGGCGCGGCAGGTACAGCTCCACCTGGGTCCCTTGGCCGATCTGGCTATGCAGGGTGACATGGCCGCGGGACTGCTTGCTGAAACCGTACACCATCGACAGGCCGAGGCCGATGCCCTGGCCGATGGCCTTGGTACTGAAGAACGGCTCGAAAGCGTGCTCCAGCGTGCTTTGCGCCATGCCTTGGCCGTCATCGATGATACGCAGGCGAACATAGTCACCGGAACACAGGGCGCCGTCGGTGACATGCCCGGCACCGATAGCCTGGTTGGTCGCCTCGATGCGCAAATGGCCACCACTGGGCATGGCTTCGCAGGCATTCAGCAGCAAGTTGTCGAGCGCCTCCTGTAATTGCTGGCCATCGGCCTCTACTGGCCACAGCCCCTCGGTAAGGTCCACCTGCACGTGCACGGCCGGCTTCACGCAGGCCACCAGGCGCTTCGCCTGGAGCAACTGGTGCAGGTCGATGCACTGGCTGTGCAACGATTGTCGGGAAGAGAAGGCCAGCAGGCGGTGGGTCAGCCGGGCGGCGCGTGACACCGCTTCGCGGCCCATGCGCAGCATGGTGTCCAGGCCGTCACTACGGCCCTGCTGCAGGCGCCGATCAATCAGCTCGAAACTGCCGCCGATACTGGTGAGCAGGTTGTTGAAATCATGTGCGACCCCACCGGCGAGTTGGCCAATGGCCTCCATTTTACGCGCCTGGTAGCGGGCGAACTCGCTGCGCTCCTGCGCCTCGCCAGGCGGTACGCCCTGCGCTTGCAGGCGTAGCTGCAGATCCAGCAGCTGATCGCGTACCAGATACTGTCGGCGTCGGTTGCGCAGCGCGGACTGGGCCATCTGCAGCAGTTGGGCATTTTCGAACGGTACCGCCAGCCACATCAGATTGCCCAGTGGCGTGTGACCTGAAGCCGTAACGCGGCGATTACCCTGGGCAAGCAGCACGATAGGCAGGTCCGACCAGCCGGGTTGCTGGTCGAGGAACGCCTGCAACAAGGGGCTCGGACCTGCGTCGAATACCTGCTCGGCAATGATCGCGAGGCCTGCGCCCTCCGCCAGACAAGCCTGTAGCCGGGTCAGGTCGGGCGCGCACAGGCTGTCGATGCCGGCGCAAGCGAGCAGCCGAGCGATATCTGCGGCTAACGGCGAGGGCGCGAGGATCAAGGCACGTTCTTCCAGCGCCGACGAACTGACCAAAACGATTCCCCCCAAGGGTGGTCCGATACCCACTGGACCTTGGAGACGACCGCGGGGTTCAACCGAATTACAGCGTTGCCTACAGGCCTTGTTGCAACACCGGGTCGTCCGGGTTCTGCTGCTCCAGCTCCGCCAACAGCACCTGCACGTTCTGCAACTGACCGGTCTCTTTCCAGTACTGGATCAGCAACACCCGCGCCCGGCGATTGGCCGGTTGCCGATTGAGCACGGTTTCCAGCTGCTTTTGCGCGGCGTCGACCTGTTCCAGCTCATGCAGGGTGACCGCCAGGGTGTAGCGGTAGTCGGTGTTGTCCGGGTCCAGCTCGACAGCGCGGGACAAGGCCAGCAGCGCGTATTCGCGCTGTTCATGACGGTTCAGCCAGAGGCCTAGTTCGTACTGCAGGAAGGCCGAGTCGGGACTCAATGCCAGGGCCTTGGCCAGTACCTGCCGCGAGGCATCATGATGGCCCTGGCGTTCCAGCAGGCGTACCTGGGTGGCCAAGGCATCGAGGTTGCCGGGGGCTATCGCCAAGGCACGCTGCAGAGCGGCGGCGGCTTGGTCGTAGTCGTTTTCATGGAGGTACAGGCGCGCCAGGTGGACCTGGGCGTCAGTGTCCCCGGGTTGTTGCTCCAAGGCCTGTTGATACTGTTCGAGGGCTGCCTGCAGCGGGCCGAAATACAGGCCGATGGCGTCCGGGTCGAGACCCAGCAGGGCGTCCACGGCGGCAAAGCGCACGCTTTGCTCCTGGTCATCCAGCAGCGGGCCAAGCACCAGGCTGCGCTGCGCCGCCGGCAGCAGGCGGCGGATGCTGGCGATGGCCGCCCGACGTACAAGCGGGTCGCCATGCTCGAGGTCCTGGCGGGCGAGTTTCAACGCCTGCGGTGAAGGGTAATTGGGCAATTCGGCGTACAGGGCGGCACGCCGAACCGGAGGCAGGTCGTTGCGTTGCAGTTGCTGGTACAACACCCGCGCAGCGCCGGGCTGGCCTTCGTGGGCCTGGCGCAAGGCCTTGGCGTAGCTGTGCGCAGGCAAGGTTGGCGGCGGCGGCTGGTCGTCGCGCCACAGGTAGCCGAACAGGGCCGACACCACGATCAACAGCAGCAGGGCGATCAGGTAGCGGTTGCGTCTGGGCATCGGACGATCCGTGGCGGCGGGAAGGCAAAGCTTGGGGCAGGTGGGGGGTAAATGCAACCGGGTGGGGGCTGTCAGGTGCCTGGCTCGGGTTTTGCGCGCGGCGCTCGGCCTTACAGGCAATGCACATCCCATGGCTTACCCTCCCGCGCACCAATAGACCTCCCAGTCCATAAAAAAGCCCCGCAGGCCTGCGCCTGCGGGGCAAACGGTTGGGGGAGGAGCCAACCAAAGGAGTCGTGGAACAGGTCGTATCAGCGGGCGCTGGCGACGGTTTCCGGTTGCCAGCCGCCGCCCAGGGCCTTGTAGATCGAGACGATGCCGCGGTACAGCTCGACCTCTCCCTGGGCTTGCGCATCTTCCGCACTGAGCCGCTCACGCTCGGCATCGAGCAGCACCAGGTAATCCACCGTACCTTCGCGGTAACGAACCGAAGCCAGCTCTGCTGCCTTGCGGCTGGCATCGCTCTGGCGCATCAGCGATAGCAACCGCTGCTGGGTCTTGTCGTAATCGCTGAAGGCATTGGCCGATTCTTCCAGGGCCAGCAAAACCTGCTGTTCATAGTTGGCCAGCGCCCCTTCGGCATCGGCCTTGGCGCCGCGCAAGCGCGCCCTCACGCTGCCCAGGTCGAAGGCCGCCCAGGTGATGCTCGGGCCGAGGGCCCAGGCGTTGGCTGCCGAGGAACCGATCTGCGAACCGCGGGCGGCAGTAAAGCCGAGGAAGCCACTGAGGCTGACGCGGGGAAACAGGTCAGCCGTGGCCACGCCGACATTGGCCGTGGCCGCCGCCAACTGGCGCTCGGCACTACGGATGTCCGGGCGACGACGCAGCAGTTCTGCCGGGTCTCCCACCGGCAGCGCCTTGGCGATTGCCGGCAGGGCCTTGGGCGACAGGTCGACACTGAGCGCCTCGGGGCGCTGGCCAAGCAAGGTTGCGATACGGTGCCGGGCACGGGCCTGTTCCGCCTGCAGCTGTGGCACCGTGGCCTCGACCCCGGCGAGGCGCGCATCAGCACGCACCACATCGAGGTCGTTGCCGACGCCAGCGTCCCGCAGGGTTTCAGTGATGGCCCGCGATTCCTGCTGGGTCTTGAGGTTGGCCAGGGCGATCTTCTCGCGCAACTGTGCACCACGCAGCTGGCCATAGGCATCGACCAGCTCGGCAATCAGGCTGACCTGCAGCTGCTGCAGGTCGGCCGCAGCCACCGCTTCCTGGGCTTCGCTGGCTTCGATCTGGCGCTGGATGCGGCCAAACAGGTCAAGCTCCCAGGCCATGTCCAGGCCCAGGTCGTAACGCTCGCTGTTCACGCGCTGGGTGGTCTGGCCGGGGATCTGGCCCTTGCCGATATCACTGCTGGCGCGGCTGGTGACTACCGGGAACTGATCGTTCTCGGCGTCTTCACGGATCGAGCGGGCCGATTTCAGGCGGGCGAAGGCCACGCGCAGGTCACGGTTGCCATCCAGCGAAGCCTGCACCAACTGGTTCAGTACCGGGTCGTCGAACTGCTTCCACCACAGGCTTTCGAAGCGGCTACGGTCGTACGCCTTGGCCTGTACGTCGCTGGCCAATTGCGCAGGTTCTGTGGCTGGTGCCTGGTAGTCCGGGCCTACCGCGCAGGCTGCCAAGGCCAGCGCCAGCAGGCTCGGGGTCAAGGGTTTGAGCAGGTTCATGCATGGCTCTCCAGCGAGTGCACGCGTTCGGCCTTGCGGGCCTGGCGGCGTTCGACGAAACGGCGGATCAGGAAGAAGAACACTGGGGTGAGGAAGAGGCCGAACACGGTCACCCCGATCATCCCCGAGAACACTGCCACGCCCATCGCATGGCGCATTTCCGAGCCGGCACCGGAGGAGAACACCAGCGGGACAACACCCATGATGAACGCGATCGAGGTCATCAGGATCGGTCGCAGACGCAGACGGCAGGCTTCCAGCACTGCGGCCAGCGGGTCGAGGCCTTCGGCCTGCTTGTCCTTGGCAAACTCGACGATCAGGATCGCGTTCTTGCACGCCAGGCCCACCAGCACGATCAGGCCGATCTGGGTGAAGATGTTGTTGTCACCACCGGAAATGATCACCCCGGTAATCGCCGACAGCAGGGTCATCGGCACGATCAGGATCACCGCCAGCGGCAGGCTCCAGCTTTCGTACTGGGCAGCCAGCACCAGGAACGCCAGCAGCACGCACAGCGGGAAGACGAACAGCGCGGTGTTGCCCGCCAGGATCTGCTGGTAGGTCAGGTCGGTCCATTCGAAGGTCATGCCATTGGGCAATTCCGCTTTCAGCAGCTTCTCCATTGCCGCTTCTGCCTGGCCAGAGCTGTAGCCCGGGGCCGCAGCACCGTTGATTTCCGCGGTGATGAAGCCGTTGTAGTGCATGACCCGGTCCGGCCCGGAGGTGTCGCTGACCTTGAGGAAGGTCGCCAGCGGGATCATCTCGCCGAGGTTGTTGCGTACCTTCAGCTGGCCGATCTGTTCGGCGTCGAGGCGGAACTGCTGCTCGGCCTGGACATTGACCTGGTAGGTGCGGCCAAAGCGGTTGAAGTCGTTGGTGTACAGCGAGCCCAGGTAGACCTGAAGGGTATCGAAGATATCGGTGATCGCCACGCCGTGGGTCTTGGCCTTTTCCCGGTCGATGGCCGCATCCACCTGCGGCACGTTGACCTGGTAGCTGGTGAACAGGCCCGCCAGCTCCGGCACGTTGCGGCTCTTGGCGATGATGTTCTGGGTTTCCTTGTACAGCGCTTCGTAGCCCAGGTTGCCGCGGTCCTCGATCTGCAGGCGGAAGCCGCCGATGGTGCCCAGGCCTTGTACCGGTGGTGGCGGGAAGATCGCGATATAGGCGTCCTGGATATCGGCGAACTGGGCATTCAGCGCTGCCGCGATCGCAGCGGCCGACTGGCTCGGGTCCTTGCGCTCGTCGAACGGCTTGAGCGGGGTGAACACGATGCCGCTGTTCGGGCTGTTGGTGAAACCGTTGATCGACAGGCCAGGGAAGGCTACCGAATCGGCCACGCCAGGCTGCTTCAGGGCGATTTCGCTCATGCGCTTGATCACCGCCTCGGTGCGGTCGAGGCTGGCCGCGTCAGGCAACTGGGCGAAGGCTACCAGGTACTGCTTGTCCTGCGCCGGCACGAAACCGGTCGGGGTGGACGAGAAGCCCAGGTAGGTCAGGCCCATCAGGCCGGCATACACGAACAGGGCGATACCGCTGGAGCGGATGACCCGGCGCACGCCACCGACGTAGCGGTTGGAAGCGCGGTCGAAGAAGCGGTTGAACGGCGCGAACAGCCAGCTACCCAGCAGCTTTTCCAGGAACCGCGAGAAACGGTCCTTGGGCGCATGGTGGTCCTTGAGCAGCACCGCTGCCAGGGCCGGCGACAGGGTCAGCGAGTTGAAGGCCGAGATCACCGTGGAGATCGCGATGGTCAGGGCGAACTGCTTGTAGAACTGCCCGGTCAGGCCCGAGATGAATGCGGCAGGCACGAACACGGCGCACAGTACCAGGGCGGTGGCGATGATCGGGCCGGTCACCTCGCTCATGGCTTTTTGCGTGGCATCCAGCGGTTTCAGGCCCAGGCCGATGTTGCGTTCGACGTTTTCCACCACCACGATGGCGTCGTCCACCACGATACCGATGGCCAGGACCAGGCCGAACAATGACAGCGCGTTGAGCGAGAAGCCGAACAGGTGCATGACCGCGAAGGTACCGATCAGCGAGACCGGCACCGCCAGCAGCGGGATGATCGAGGCGCGCCAGGTCTGCAGGAACAGGATCACTACCAGCACCACCAGCACCAGCGCTTCGAACAGGGTGTGCACCACCGCTTCGATGGAGCCACGGACGAACACGGTCGGGTCATAGACGATGCTGTAGTCCATGCCTTCGGGGAAGTCCTTCTTCAGCTCGGCCATTTTCGCCCGCACTTCGTCGGAAATCTCGATGGCGTTGGAGCCAGGGCGCTGGAAGATCGGGATGGCGACCGCCGGCTGGTTGTTCAGCAGCGAGCGCAGGGCGTACTGGCTGGAGCCGAGCTCGACCCGGGCGATGTCCTTCAGGCGGGTGATTTCACCGTCGGCACCGGCACGAATGATGATGTTCTCGAACTCTTCCTCGTTGACCAGGCGGCCCTGGGTGTTGATCGACAGCTGGAAGCTGGTCGAGCCCGGGGCGGGCGGGGCGCCCAGCTGGCCGGCAGCCACCTGGCGGTTCTGCTCGCGGATCGCGGCCACTACGTCGCTGGCAGTGAGGTTGCGCGAAGCGGTCTTGTTCGGGTCGAGCCACACGCGCAGCGAGTAGTCGCCCATGCCGAACAGTTGCACGTCGCCCACGCCGCCCAGGCGCGCCAGCTCGTCCTTGATGTTGAGGATGGCGTAGTTGGACAAGTACAGCATGTCGTAACGGTTGTCAGGCGAGGTCAGGTGCACGACCATGGTCAGGTCGGGCGAGGCCTTGTCGACGGTGATACCGATACGGGTCACTTCCTCGGGCAGCTTGGGCTGGGTGCGGGTGACGCGGTTCTGCACCTGCACCTGGGCGTTGTCCAGGTCGGTGCCCAGGGCGAAGGTGATGGTCAGCGTCAGCTTGCCGTCAGCGGTGGACTGCGAAGACATGTACAGCATGTTCTCCACACCGGTGATGGCCTGCTCCAGCGGCGCCGCGACGGTCTCGCCGATGACCTTGGGGTTGGCGCCGGGGAAGTTGGCGCGCACCACCACGGTCGGCGGCACGACTTCGGGGTATTCGCTGATCGGCAGCTGGAACAGCGAGATCGAGCCTGCGATCAGCAGCACCAGCGACAGCACTGCGGCGAAGATCGGCCGGGTAATGAAGAATTTCGAGAAGTTCATCGGTGGGGTCCCTTAACCGCGTGGCGCCGGGGCGCTGGCGACTTTCACGTTATTGCCCGCCACCTTCGGCGCCGGGTTGCTGGCCTCCAGGGCCTGGCGCTGCTGGGCGAGGGCGGCGAGGGTCTGTTCACTGGCCATCGGGGTCTCTTCCGGCGTGACCGGCGAACCCGGGCGTACACGCTGCAGGCCCTTGACCACGATGCGGTCGTCCTTGCCCAGGCCGCTGCGCACGATGCGCAGGCCTTCCAGCTTCGGCCCCAGTTCGACGGCGCGGTAAGTGGCCTTGTTGTCCTTGTCCATCACCAGCACGAACTTCTTGCCCAGGTCGGTGCCCACCGCTTCGTCGTTGATCAGCACGGCGTGGTACTGGGCGCTGCCGACCAGCTTCAGGCGGGCGTACAGGCCGGGGGTGAACTGGCCGTCGCTGTTGTCGAATACCGCCCGGCCACGGATGGTGCCGGTGCGCGGGTTGACCTGGTTGTCGACGAAGTTCATCTGCCCCAGGTGCGGGTTGCCGGTTTCGTTGGTCAGGCCCAGGTACACGGGGGTGCTCTGGCCACGCTGGCCTTCGCGGGCCAGCTGGGTGTACTTGAGGTACACGCGCTCGTCGGCGTCGAAGTAGGCGTACACCTTGTCGGTAGACACCACGCTGGTCAGCGGGGTGACATCGGCAGTCACGATGTTGCCGGCAGTGAACTGGGCACGGCTGACCCGGCCGCTGATCGGCGCGGTGACACGGGTGAAGCTGAGGTTGAGGCGGGCCAGGTCAAGCTGGGCCTGGATCGCGTCAACCCCGGCGCGGGCTTCGGCGGCGGCGCTGCTGCGCGATTCGGCCAGTTCTGCGGAGATTGCGTTGCTGTCACGCAGGCGTTCGCCGCGGCGCGCTTCGTTGGCGCTGCGGATGGCAGTGGCCTTGGCCTGCTGCAGTTGCGCTTCGAGGCGGCGGACCTCGGCCTGGAACGGGCGTGGGTCGATCTGGAACAGCAGGTCGCCTTTCTTGACCTGGGCGCCTTCGGTGAATGCCACCAGGTCGATCTGGCCGGACACCCGCGGGCGTACTTCGACGGTTTCCGGGGCCTCGAGGCGGCCGGTGAACTCGTCCCATTCATTGATCGGTTGCTCGATTACCTTGGCCACACTGACCTTCGGCGCGGTGGGAGCCTGCACTGCGTCGGGGGTTCGGCCGCAAGCGCTGATCACCACCACTGCCAGGGCAGCGAGGGGAAAGCGCAAGGGTTTGAGTGATTGTTCCATGGAGAACTCCGCCAGAATATGAGTAGTGGGCGGAGTGTGAGTGTCTTGCGCGCAAGGCACGAATCGAACGGGACGAAGGTCATTATCACGCCGAATGATATCTGCGGAGCGATCATCGACGCCAACCTCGGTTTGCCGGTCGGGGCGCATTGCAGAGCGCCGCGCGGCGTACAGGCGCAGGTGCCCACGCCTTAGTGAATGCTCGACGCCAGCTCGAAGATCGGCATGTACATCAGGACCACGATCAGGCCGATCAGCAGGCCGATGAACGTCATCAGCAGCGGTTCGAACAGTTTGACGAACCATTCCACCCAGCGGCCGATCTCCTGGTCGTGAAAATCGGCGCAGCGCTCCAGCATCTCGCCGAGGTTACCGGACTGCTCACCGGCCCGCAGCAGGCGCAGCGAGACCGGCGTCACCAGTTGCCCGGCCTGCAGCGCTTCGGACAGCGGCAGGCCCTCGCCGACCCGCTGACAGGCCTGCTCCAGGCCTTGGGCCGCGACGCTGCCGAGGAGTCCGTGAGCCATGCCCATGGCGCTGAGGACCGGAATGCCGCCCTGCAGGAGGATGCCCAGCGAGCGGTAGAAGCGTGCCAGTTCGTACATCAGCAAGCGCTGGTGCAGCGCCGGCACACGCCGCAACTGGCGGGCGGCCCAGCGCCGCACCCGTGGCCGGCGGCGTAGCAGCCACAGCAGCGTGAGCAAGCCGATGCCGCCCAGTGCCAGCGGCAGTTGCCAGGCGTGCAGGAACAGGCCGACCTGCATGAGGCCGCGGGAAAGCCAGGGCAACTCACTGCCCATGCCCTCGAACACTTGGCTGAAACGCGGCACCACGTAGCCCAGCAGGAACAACACTACGCCACCGCCAACCAGCAACAGCAGCAAGGGGTAGACCGAAGCGCCCAGCAGCTTCTGCCGTACCAGGTCCAGGCGCTGGCGGTAGCCGATGTAGCGGGTGAGGGCGTCAGCCAGCGCACCGGTGCGCTCGCTGGACTGCACCAGCGCCACGTAAAGCGGCGGGAACGCCCGTGGTTGCGCGGCCAGGGCCTGGGACAGCGAACGGCCCTCGTACAACTGGCGGACCAACTCGTTCAATACCTTGCGCGTCGCGCCTGCCGGGGACTTTTCCGCCAGGCTTTCCAGCGCGTCGATCAGCGGCAGGCCGGCGCCGAGCAGGGTCGCCAGCTCCTGGCTGAACAGCACCAGCTCGAAGCTGGCCTGGCGGCGCCTGGCCAGCTGCCACAGGGCGCCACCCTGGCCATGCAGGCTGAGCACACGCAGGCCCTGGTCCTTGGCCTGCCGGCGGGCCTGCTCGGGGTCCTCGGCGTCGATCTGCAGCTGCACCACGCCCTGCCTGCCCAGGGCCTTGAGGACATAGCGCATGGCCGCGCTGCCTACTGCCAGCTGGTGACTTCGGCGTTCTCGCCGTCGCCACCCGGCTGGCCGTCCTTGCCCATCGACAGCAGGTCGTATTCAGCGCCGTTCTCGCCGGGTTGCCGGTAGATGTACGGCCGGCCCCATGGGTCTTGCGGCACGGCCTTCTGCAGGTACGGGCCGGTCCAGCGCGTTTCGCCGCTGGGCGCGACCACCAGTGCCTGCAGGCCTTGCTCACTGTTGGGGTAATGGCCGACTTCGAGCCGGTACAGATCCAGGGCCTTGCTCAGCCCCTCTATCTGCGCCCGCGCGACCTTGGCTTCGGAACGGCCGAGCTGGCTGAAGTACTTGGGCGCAACGATGCCGGCCAACAGGCCGAGCACCACCAGCACGACCAACAGTTCGAGCAGGGTGAAGCCACACTGGGGGTTGGTTCTGCGCTGCATGGTGAAGCCCTCCGCTGCATCGGGACTCGTGTTGTGCAGGCACCATGCAACAGCCGTGCACGTCTGCCTCAGGGCCTTGCGCCATGCCGCAACGGAAGCGGCACAGTGCTTGCGTCGTGCTCATCGACCTTGGGTTTTCCGGGGCATTTCCCCCCAGTTTGGGGGCACGACGAAGAGGCGACCGACATGCGTGGACTCATTCTCGGTTTGGTCTGGCTCGCCGCAGGCGCTGCCCAGGCCGATGTGTACGTGTCCATTGATGCCAAAGGCAGCTACATACTGACCAACGTCCATCGGCCCGGGCGCCTTTACGAAACCGTGATCAGCGAGCCGCAGGGCCAGGCCGGGCCGGCCAACGCGCAGCTGATCACCGGGCGCCCCTACGCCAGGCTGGTGGCCGCCGCAGCGCGCACCCACAATGTTCCACCGGCGCTGCTGCATGCGGTGATCAAGACCGAGTCCGGTTACAACCCCAAGGCGCGGTCACCGGCGGGCGCGGTAGGGTTGATGCAGCTGATGCCGGACACCGCCCGTGAAATGGGCGTGCAAGACCGCCTGGACCCGGAAGACAACGTGCAGGGTGGGGCGCGCTACCTCAAGCGCATGCTCGACCTGTTCGACAACGACATCACCCTCGCGGTAGCCGCCTACAACGCCGGCCCCGAGGCGGTGCTACGCCGCGGCGCGGTACCGCCGTTCGCCGAGACCCGGCGCTATGTGCCCGATGTGTTGCGGGAATACCGCAGGTTGCAAGGCCTGACAGACAGCAGGCCGTGACCGACCAGCAGGCGCCGAGGCCCACCGGGCGCGCGCTGGCAGCCGGGACCAGGCAATACCCTTCGGCGGATAGCATCGGGCCGAAGCGATGGCTTCCCCGACTCTGGGCTAACCTTCTGAAGGTGCCCAGCCGTGGAGTCCGCCATGGACATCCCCCCTCGTTCCGACACTATCGAAGTGCCTGCCTGTAGCGAGCTGGCCACCTCGCGCAGACCGTTCGACCTGCTGCGCTGGTACGCCTGGGTCAGCCTGGCGATCATTGTTTCGGTGGCGGCCGGGCTGGGGCTGATATCCAGCCGTTTCATCATCGACGAAAGCGTCGAGCGCGATGCCTTGCTCACCGCTCAGTTCATTACCTCCATCGCCGACGCCGAAGTGCGTCATGTGTCGATCCCCAATGTGCGCACCATGGGTGAGCTTCTCGACCCGCGCAATGATGGCAACAACCTGCTCGACCTCGACCCGGACGCCCGGCGCAGGGCACGGGGCGAGTTCCTCGACCATATCGCCCACCTGCCCGACATGCTGCTGGTCAATATCTATGCGCCCGACCGAACGGTGATCTGGTCCACCAACCCGGCGCTGGTCGGCAAGCTGATCGAAGGCGATGCTGACCTGGAGCGGGCCTTCGACTACAGGATGCGGGTCGCGGCCAGCTATCAGGGCGTCGACCAGGTGCGTGCCGAACGGAAGTTTGTCGCCCCGCCCGAGCAGCTGTTCATCGAGAACTACATTCCGCTGTTCACTGCTGATGGTGAGCAGGTCACGGCGATGGTCGAGATCTACAAGGAGCCCCATGACCTGATCGGGCGCATCGAGCGTGGGCTAGTCCTGATCTGGCTGGCGATCGCTGTCGGCGCCGGCCTGGTCTATTTCGGCCTGTACGGCATCATGCACCGCGCCGCGCGGCTGCTGGCGGTGCAGCAGAAACGCCTGGTCAACAACGAAACCTATGTGGCGCTGGGCGAGGTGTCTTCGGCGGTGGCCCACAGCCTGCGTAACCCACTGGCCAACATCCGCTCCAGCGCCGAACTGGCGCAGGCCTTCGACGATGGCCCGGCGCAGCGCAACGTCAACGAAATCATCAGCCAGGTCGACCGCATGTCGCAGTGGATTCGCCAGATGTTGCAATCGCTGCGCCCGATCGACGATGAGGCGGTGGCGGTGGACCTGCCGCAGGCGCTGCAGGATAGCCTGCAGGCCTATGCGGTACCGCTGGCGCGCGGCGGGGTGAGCCTGGATCTGCAGGCATTGCCGGCAGTGCAGATACTGGGGCACCCGGCGCTACTGCGGCAGGTTTTCAGCAGCCTGATCGCCAACGCCCTGGAGGCGATGGAGCAGGGTGGGCGGCTGCGTGTCGAGGTGGTACGGCATGACCGGCGGAGCCTGATCCTGCGCCTCTGCGACAACGGCAAGGGCATGAGCGAAGCGCAGCAGCGCATGGCCTTCCGGCCCTTCTTCACCACCAAGCAGGGTGGGCTGGGTGTGGGGCTGGTGCTGGTGAAACGCATCATGGAACGCTTCGGTGGCACGGTCCGGCTTAGCAGCCGCGAAGGTCTTGGCACCCGGGTTTCGTTAGCTTTTCGTCTGTTCAATGCTTCTGAAAAAATTAGAAAACGTTCATAACCTGCTGTTTCTAAAGGAAATGCGTGATTTGGGTGAAATGCCCCAAATGTGGGGATTTTTCCTCTACTGGGGCTTAACAAAATTTGCTAACTCCTTGATTCGTAAAGATTGTTAGGTGTTTTTAATGGCTGGCCGGATTTTTGCTGCCCGCTAGGTGAAGCGCGACAATGTATGCAGCTGCGGCTGCCGGGGTGGATGCACATGCAGATGTTGCAGAACGACGTTCAAGGCAAGGCCACTACGACCGCTCGCGGTCTGGCCATGCCAATGCTCGAGTTCAACCTGCTGCGCTGGTTCTCACTGATCAGCCTGCTGATCATTACCGCCGTGGCGGGTGGGCTGGGTTATGTGTCGACACGTTTCGTGGTGCGCGACAGTGTCGAGCGCGACGCCATGCTGACCGCACAGTTCATCCAGGCCATCGCTCTAGCCGAGGTGCGCCATTCGCAATTACCGCCGGGCAGCACCATGGGCGAGCTGCTCGATCCCCGCCTGGACCAGCAGCACTTGCAGTTCAGTCCGGCGCTTGCCGAATCGACCCGGGTGGAATTCCTCGACCATGTCGCGCACCTGCCGGACATATTGCTGGCCAACGTCTATGCCCGCGATCGCACCATCATCTGGTCAACCAACCCGGCGCTGATCGGCGAGCGCATCGAGGCCGATGGCGACCTCGACCGCGCTTTCCACTCGCGCAAGGCTGTCTCGGCCAGCTACCACCAGGCCAACGATGACCGCGAAGAGCAGAAGTTCCAGCGTGAACCGCGTTCGCTGTTCATTGAAAACTACATTCCGCTGTTCGACAGCCAAGGCGAACAGGTGCTGGCCATGGTTGAAATCTACAAGGAGCCCCAGGACCTGGCCCGGCGCATCCAGCGCGGCTACGTGTTGATCTGGGCCTCGACTTTGGTGGGTGGGGCGCTGATCTACTTCGGCCTGTTCTGGATCGTGCGGCGTGCCGCGCAGCTGCTGCACCTGCAGCAGGACCGGCTGGTGGCCAATGAAACCTATGTCGCCTTGGGCGAGATGTCATCTGCGGTGGCGCACAGCCTGCGCAACCCGCTGGCGAACATCCGCTCCAGCGCCGAGCTGGCTCAGGAAATCGCCGCCCCTGCGGCGCAAAAGAACATCGCTGACATCATCAGCCAGGTCGACCGCATGTCGCGCTGGGTACGCGATTTTCTGGTGTCGCTGCGCCCCACCAGCGACGAGGCCGAAGCCGTGGACCTGGTGGCGGCCATCGAGGATACCCGGCTGGCTTTCGCCCAGCAGATCGAGCGCAACGGCATACGCTTCCGCTACGAAGGCCCCGCTCTGCAGTGGGTGAACAGCCAGCCGCTGCAGCTCACGCAGATTCTCAACAGCCTGTTTTCCAATGCCCTGGAAGCCATGCCTGAGGGCGGCCTGCTGTGCGCCCAGGTCAGCGTGCAGGATGGCCAGCGCGCCGAGTTGGTCCTGGTCGACACCGGCAAGGGCATGAGCCAGCAACAGGAACGCATGGTGTTCAAGCCGTTCTACACCACCAAGCAGGGCGGCCTTGGCGTAGGCCTGGCCCTGGTCAAGCGCATCATGGAGCGTTTTGGCGGTTCGGTCAGCCTGAGCAGCCGTGAACAGGAAGGAACCCGCGTCAGCCTCACATTCAACATTGCAGCGGGAGGGGCCCATGGAGCACAGCATTCTGGTCGTCGAGGATGATGAAGTCCTCGCCGACAACATCCGTACCTACCTCAGCCTCAAGGGCTTCGAGGTCACCCTGTGCGACAGCGCGGAACAGGCGCTGGAGCACATCAAGCGGGCCCTACCCGATGCAGTGCTGACCGACAACTCGCTGCCGGGCATGAGCGGGCACGACCTGCTGCGCACCCTGGTGGCACAGGTGCCGGACCTGAAAGTGATCATGATGACCGGTTACGGCAATGTCGAAGATGCGGTACAGGCCATGAAGGAGGGGGCGTTCCATTACCTGACCAAGCCGGTGGTACTGGCCGAACTCAAGCTGACCCTGGACAAGGCCCTGGCCACCGAACGCATGGAGCGCACGTTGTCGTTCTACCAGGAGCGCGAGGCGCAGAAGTCCGGCTTGCAGGCGTTGATCGGCGAATCGCCGTGCATGCTGACCCTCAAGCATACTTTGCGCCAGCTGCTGGACGCCGAGCGGCGCATGACCAGCAACGACTTGCCGCCGGTGCTGATCGAAGGCGAGACCGGCACCGGCAAGGAACTGGTGGCGCGGGCCCTGCATTTCGACGGTTCACGCAGCAAAGGGCCGTTCATCGAGTTCAACTGCGCCTCGATCCCGGCCAACCTGCTGGAAGCGGAGCTGTTCGGCCACGAGAAGGGCGCTTTTACCGATGCCAAGGAGCGCCGGGTGGGCTTGGTGGAGGCGGCCGATGGCGGCACCCTGTTCCTCGACGAGATTGGCGAAATGGACCTGACCTTGCAGGCCAAGCTGCTCAAGTTGCTGGAGGACCGCAGCATCCGCCGCATTGGTGCGGTGAAGGAGCGCAAGGTCGACCTGCGGGTGATCAGCGCCACCAACTGCAACCTGGAACAGATGGTGCAGCAGGGCAAGTTCCGTCGCGACCTGTTCTTCCGCCTGCGCATCATCGCCCTGAAAGTACCGCGCCTGTATGCCCGTGGCCAGGATGTGCTGCTGCTGGCGAGGCACTTCCTGGCCCACCATGGCAGGCGTTATGGCAAACCGAACCTGCGCTTTTCCGCCGAAGCGGAAAACCTGATGCTCGGCTACAGCTGGCCGGGCAATGTACGTGAACTGCGCAACATGCTGGAGCAGACCGTGCTGCTGGCTCCGAACGACGTGGTGCAGGCACACCAGCTGAACCTGTGCCTGACCTTGATTGACGAGCCAATGGTGCAGCAACCGGCACCTGCGATGTTCGACATCCCCCGGCATGAGCCCGAGCCGGGGACCAGCCTGCCGGACATGGAGCGCGACCTGGTGTGCAGGACCCTGGACCGCACGGACTGGAACGTGACCAAGTCTGCGCGCATGCTCGGCCTGTCGCGGGACATGCTGCGCTACCGCATCGAGAAGCTGGGGCTGACCAGGCCGGACAAGCGCCAGTGGTGATGCGCTGCCACAGGTAGATGGCAGCTTCCGGTTGTGGCTCAACGCTGGTTGTCGGCGCCACCCTGGCGCCCGGTTCCTTCCGAGCCGCTGCCATCCATTCCCGGCAAGTCCCGGTTGTCATCTTGCTTGGCCGGCGGGCTGTCGGGGTCGTTGCCCTTGATCCGCGGGTCGGTATCGCGTGGCATGGGCTGCTCGATAGGGTTGAGGGTGCTGTCCACGCCCGGCTTGGGCGCCGGGTTGTGCGGGTCGTCGGGGTAGGTGGGGCCAGTACCGGCGGCCAGGGCCAGCGGCGCAGCGAACAGGGTGATCAGCAGGATGCTTGAACGGGGCATGGCAGGCTCCTTGGCTTCGGGTAGGGCTGATACTTCCTTTCGGCCCCACCCGGCGCTGCTGGGTGCCATCACCCCGATCAACGGTCACACCACCAGTGACAGCAACAGGATGAAGATGATGCCGACGATCGACAGGATGGTCTCCATCATGCTCCAGGTCTTGAAGGTTTCCGCCACGGTCATGTTGAAGTACTGCTTCACCAGCCAGAAACCGGCATCGTTGACATGCGACAGGATCAGCGAGCCGGCACCGGTGGCCAGTACCAGCAGCTCACGGTTCACCCCCGGAACCAGGTCAATCACCGGCGCGACGATGCCCGCGCCAGTAATGGTGGCGACCGTGGCGGAACCGGTGGCGATGCGGATCACCGCGGCCACCAGCCAGGCCAGCAGAATCGGCGAGATCTCGGCCTGCACCGCCATCTGCCCGATCACGTTACCCACGCCGGTGTCCACCAGCATCTGCTTGAAGCCACCGCCGGCGCCGACGATCAGCACGATCGCGGCGGTCGGTGCCAGGCTCTGGTCGAGCATTTTCATGATCTGCTGGCGGTTGAAGCCACGGGCCGCGCCGAAGGTGTAGAAAGCCAGCAGCAGGGCCGCGAGCAGCGCGGTGATGGGGTGGCCGATCAGGTCCATCCACTGGCGCACGATGTGCTCGGCGGGCAGTACCACGTCGGCGAAGGTCTTCAGCAGCATCAGTACCACTGGCAGCAGCACGGTGACCAGGGTGATGGTGAAGCTCGGCAGGTTGCCCTGGTCGGACTCCTTGGCGATCTGGTCCATCAGCTCCTGCGAGGGGCTGCCGGGGATGTAGCGGGAGATGAAGTTACCGAACAGCGGGCCGGCGATGATGGCGGTCGGCAGGGCCACGATCAGGCCATAGAAGATGGTCTTGCCGATGTCGGCATGGAAGATGCCGATGGCCAGCAGCGGGCCCGGGTGCGGCGGGACCAGGCCGTGCACCACCGACAGCCCGGCCAGCAGCGGAATGCCGATCTTGATCAACGACACGCCGGAGCGCCGGGCGACGATGAACACCAGCGGTATCAGCAGCACGAAGCCGATCTCGAAGAACAGCGGGATACCCACCAGGAAGGCGGCGAACATCATTGCCCAGTGCACGTTCTTCTTGCCGAAGGCGCGAATCAGCGTTTGTGCGATCTGGTCGGCGCCACCGGAGTCGGCCATCAGCTTGCCGAGCATGGTGCCTAGGGCGAGCACGATGCCGACAAAGCCCAGTACGCCACCGAAGCCGTCCTGGAACGATTTCATTACCTTGGCCACCGGCATGCCGGAGGTCAGGCCAAGGAAGCCGGCCGCGAGAGTCAGGGCGACGAAGGGGTGGACTTTGAAGTGGGTGATCAGCAGGATCAGCCCGACGATGGTAACCAGCGCGTCGAGCAGCAGGAAGGTATCAGTAGCCAGTCCGAACATGGTTTGAAGGCCTCGGTCTTATCGTTGTTTTGGCGTAGATGTTTGAAACTTTGCCCGCAGGTACGGGTCGGGTAGCGCTGTCTTTGCCAGGCCGATGAAGCCGCCGGGTCAGGCGGTTTGGGCCAGGCTCCGCTCACCACGCTGCTTTAGCCAGCTGTCTACCGCTTCGGCAAGCGCGTCGATGGGTTGGGTAGCATCCAGTGGCAGGGTCAGGGGTTCGCCACGCGGCGATTCCAGCGCAGCGAACTGGCTGTCGATGAGGCTCGCCGGCATGAAATGCCCGGGACGGGCCAGCACGCGTTTTACCGCCTCGGCGGGCGACAGTTCGAGGAACACGAATACCAGCCCGGGCATGGCCTCGCGCAGGGTTTCGCGGTAGCGCCGCTTGAGTGCCGAGCAGGTGAGGATCGGGCGCTCCCCGGCCTGGGTGGTTGCCTGCAATTCCTGGCCGAGGCGCACCAGCCAGCCGGCGCGGTCGCTGTCGTCCAGGGGGATGCCAGCGCTCATCTTGCGGATGTTCTCGGCAGGGTGGAACGCGTCACCTTCGATCAGGCGGCCACCGCTTCGGGCGGCGATGGCAGCGCCGATGCAGCTTTTGCCGCAACCGGCCACGCCCATCACCACGATGGCAGACAGGGGAGAATTCATCTGTACCTCCTGCGGGTGAGATAGCGCTGTCTCGTCGTCGACGAACAGTCACCTCCCCGGTGTTATTGATCTTGTCATACGCAGTATGGACGCTCGGCGGCGAGCCGGCGGTGGCTGCGACCAAAGATTACATTGCCTGCGTCCTGAGACAGCGCTACCTTAGTGGCCGTTCCCCTTCCTTGCAAGTAGTAAAATTACAACATCCATGTCCCGCACCGGCTCGCGCACCACAGGTCGTCCTACCCTGGCTGAAGTTGCCAGGCATTCCGGGGTTTCCCCGATCACCGCATCGCGCGCCTTGCGTGGTGTCAGCACCGTTGCCCCGGCACTGGTCGAAAAGGTCGTTGCCGCAGCGGCAAGCCTGGGCTATGTGGCAAATCCGGCGGCCCGGGCTCTGGCCTCGGCGCGCAGCCAGTCGGTGGTAGTGTTGATTCCGTCGCTGTCGAACCAGCTGTTCATCGACACCCTGGAAGCGATCCACGATGTCATGCGCCCGCGTGGGCTGGAGGTGCTGATCGGCAACTACCACTACGACCTCGCCGAGGAAGAGAACCTGATCCGCAACTACCTGGCCTACCAGCCCTGCGGCATGCTGTTGACCGGCTTCGAACGCAGCGAGGCATCGCGGCAGATGCTGGCGGCCAGTGGCGTGCCGTGTGTGCACATGATGGAACTCAACGGCGACGCCGGGGCATTGTCGGTCGGTTTTTCACAGCAGCAAGCTGGGCGCGCTGCGGCACGCCACTTGATCGAGCGCGGGCGCAAGCGCCTGGCATTCATTGCTGCGCAGCTCGACCCGCGGGTGATGCAGCGTGCCGAAGGCTTCCGCCAGGCGCTGGCCGAGGCCGGCCTGCAGGCAGCCGAGTTGGAGGTGCTGGCGCCGGAGCCTTCGTCCATCGCCCTGGGCAGCGCGCTATTCAGCCAGCTGCTGCAGCAGGCGCCGGACGTCGACGGCATTTTCTTCTGTAACGACGACCTGGCCCAGGGCGCGGTCCTCCAGGCCTTGCGCCAAGGGGTCGAGGTACCGCGGCAAGTAGCCATGGTCGGTTTCAACGACTTGCCGGCGTCGGCGCACATGGTGCCGCGACTGACGTCGATCCGCACGCCCAGGGCCGCCGTCGGGCGTGGGGCAGCGCAGGCGCTGCTGGCGTTGCTCGACGGCAAGCGGGTAGCGACCGCCCAGCAGGACCTTGGCTTCGAATTGATGGTGCGGGAAAGCTCCTGACCTGCAACGCTGCAGAACAACAGCATTGGCTAATGAACCCGTAGCGATTTCTGCAGTGGTAGCACTGTGCTTGCACGGCGCTGGCGGCGATCTATGCTCAGGACACCGCGCACACAGGAGTCCGGGGTCATGTTCGATTTCCATCGCAAAGCCGATCTGGTCGAGATTCAGCGCAGCCATCAGGCGCTGGCCGGTTTGCAGGCCAAGCTGGCGGCGATCAGCCGTTCGATGGCGATGATCGAGTTCGCCCCCGACGGCACCATCCTCGATGCCAACGAGCGCTTCTGCCAGGCCATGGGCTACAGCGCTGACGAATTGCGCGGCAAGCACCACCGGCTATTCTGCGATCCTGCCTATGCGAAAAGCTCCGAATACCAGCAATTGTGGCGTGAACTGGCGCAGGGCAAGGCCCTCAGCGGTACGTTCGAGCGCGTCGACAAGGCCGGCCGTGAAGTCTGGCTGGAGGCCAGCTACATGCCGGTACTGGATGAGCAGCAGCAAGTCAGCAGCGTGATCAAGGTGGCGTCCGACATCAGCCAGCGGGTGGTCCAGGAGCACGAGAGCGAGAGCCTGCTAAAGGCCATCAGCCGCTCGATGGCGGTGATCGAGTTCACCCCGCAAGGGCGGGTGATCAAGGCCAACCAGAACTTCCTCGACACCATGGGCTATCGCCTGGAGGAAGTGGTCGGTCGTCACCACGGGCTATTCTGCCTGGCGCATGAGCGCGAGTCGGCCGGTTACCGCGAGTTCTGGGCGTCGCTCAACCGCGGCGAGTACCATTCGCACCGTTTCGAGCGCGTCGACAAGCACGGGCGGACGGTCTATCTGGAAGCTTCCTACAACCCGATCTTCGACAGCAAGGGGCGCTTGTACAAGGTCGTCAAGTTCGCCAGCGACATTACTCGCCAGGTCAGCACCCAGCAAAGCGCTGCCGATGCCGCCCACGCCAGCTCGGTGCAAACCGATGCCTGCGCGCGCAAGGGCACGCAGGTGGTACAGCAGGCCGTGCAGGTGATCGAGCAGATTTCCCATGAGTTGAACGACGCCGCACGCAGTATCGATGCGGTGAGCAAACAGTCGGATGTGATCGGCCAGATCGTGCTGACCATACGCGGGATCGCCGACCAGACCAACCTGCTGGCCTTGAATGCAGCCATCGAGGCGGCCCGTGCCGGCGAGCATGGGCGCGGTTTTGCCGTGGTCGCCGACGAGGTACGCAGCCTGGCGGCGCGGACCAGCAAGGCGACCCTGGAAATTGTCGATGTGGTACGCCAGAACCATGACCTGTCGCTGCTGGCGGTGGCCAGCATGCAGTCCAGCCTGAATCGCACCGGTCATGGTGTGGCGCTGGCCAACGAGGCGGGCACGGTGATCATGGAAATCCAGCAGGGCTCACGGCATGTGGTGGATGCCATCAGCCAGATCAGTTCGACGTTGCAATTGCACTGAGTGCATCGCCCAGCTCGACCAGCAGGCCCTGCAAGCTGTCCTGCAGTTGCACGCGCAGTTGCGCTGTCGGGCGGCCCTGGTCGTAGGCCTGTTCGATCGCTTCGCAGGCCTTGACCAGCGTCCGCACCTTGAGCATCTTCGCGCCGCCCTTGATCCGGTGAGCCAGGGCGCGCAACGCCTCGCCGGGGGCGTCTGCGGCCAGTGCGCGCAATGCCGCCAGGTCGTCGCTGACGCTTTGCAGCAGTTGCTCCAGCAGATGCCGCGTCAGTTGTTCATCGCCCTGGGTCAGGTGGTGCAGTTCGCCGAGGTTGAGCCCGCTGCCGGGATGCGCTGGTGGTTGCTGCGGCTGCTGCTGGGCCTGGGGCAGATGGGTCTTGAGCGTACGCAGGCCGATCGGTTTGAACAGGCATTCGTCCATGCCGCTGGCCAGGCAGCGGGCACGCTCCTCGGCCTGGGCGTTGGCGGTCACCCCGAGAATGCGGCATGGCGGCAGGCCGCGCTCGCCTTCGAGGCTGCGAATACGACGGGTCAACTCATGGCCATCCATGACCGGCATGCTGCAATCGGTTATCACCAGGTCGAAGTGTTCTGCCTGCCAGCGTGTCAAAGCGGTTTCGCCGTTCTCGGCCAGGGTCACGCGATGGCCCAAGGTATGCAGCTGGCGCTCCAGCAACAGCAGGTTGGCGGGGTAGTCGTCGACGACCAGGATGTCAAGCGGGCCGCTGTCGCTTTCCATGGCCGGGGCGTGCTGTTCGGCCTGCGCCGGTGCCGTGCAGGCGGGAAGCTGCAGGTTGATCTGCACCTTGGTGCCCACGCCCTCTACGCTTTGCAGGCTCAAGGTGCCGCCCATCAACTCGGCCAGGGTGCGGCTGATGACCAGGCCCAGACCCGCACCCTGGCGGGCCCGTGGGCCGTCGGCCTGGACGAAAGCATTGAACAGCCGGGCCTGGTCGGCAGGGCTGATACCGATGCCGGTGTCGCGCACGCTCAGTACCACCGCCAGGTGCTCAGTGTCCTGCGCGGAAAACTGCAGACTGGCCTGCACTTCGCCACGGTCGGTGAATTTGATGGCGTTGCTGATCAGGTTGGACAGGACCTGCTTGAGCCGCAGCGGATCAGCCAGGACCCAGACCGGCGTGGCAGGCAGTTCGCTGTGCAGGTGCAGGCCTTTGGCCCGTGCATTGCCTTCGAACACCCGCACGCTGGCGCGTACCAGCTCGACCAGGTTGGTGGGCACCGGCTGCAGGGTGATGTGCCCGGATTCGATACGCGAAATGTCCAGGATATCGCCAATCAGTTCAAGCAGGCCGATGGCTGAATCATGGGCAGTCTGCAGGGTCTGGGCGTCGCATCGGCCACTGCGGCTGTCTTCCAGGGCCATCTCCAGCAGGCCGATCACGGCATTCATCGGTGTGCGGATTTCATGGCTCATGGTGGCCAGGAAGGTGCTTTTGGTCTGGCTGGCCTGCTCGGCGTCGTCCTTGGCCTGGCGCAGTTGCTCCAGCAGGCCCCGGCTCAGTGCCAGCTGTGCTTGCAGCGCATGCTGGGCCTCGGTGCGCTGGTTGATGAGTTTGCGCAGGTAACTGTTCCAGAACACCACCCCGGCCAGTAGCAACGCCGATAGCACCAGGACCTGCAGGGCCAGGGTGCGGTAGTCGCGCCAGGGGCTGTCGCTGACCAGGGTGCTGGTGCGCCAGCGGTTGATCAGCTGGTCCAGCTCTTCCGGGGGAATACTCAGCAGCGCCTTGTCGAGGATCGCCTGCAGTTGAGGCTGGTCTGCGGCCACGGCAAAGGCGGCGACGGCGGGGTCGTCATCGAGCACGCTGGCGATGCGCAACCGGTCCTTGAATACATGGTTGATGTAATAGGTAGCATTGATGTGGCTGCTCAGGGCGGCGTCGGCGTTACCGTTGGCCACGGCCTCCATCAGGCCGAGCGGGTTGTCCACTTCGACCACCTTGGCCTGCGGGTAGCGTCGCTGCAACAGGGCCGTTTGCGGAGAGCCGCGTACCAAGGCAATACGCTGGTCTTGCAGCGCGCTGGCCACCACCGGTGACGGGGTGTCGCTGCGGGACACCAGTACCCGTGGGCTGACCAGGTAGGGACGGGTATAGCGCAGCTGTTTCGAACGGTCTGCGCCATAGCCCAGGGCACCGATCATCTGCGCGTCACCGCGGACCAGTTGCTCGATCATGGTGTGGGCCGAAGGGCTTTCGACCGGCTTGAAACGCAACCCCGTGCGCAGCGATATCTGCTTGAGCAGATCGAGGGTGATGCCGCTGGGGCGATGCTGGGTGTCGTTGAACGTCAACGGTGCCAGCGACGTGTTGACCAGTACGCTGATGTCGGGGTTGGCCGCGATCCAGGCCTCTTCTTCATCGCTCAGTGCGGCGAGATGACGCTGCAACAGAAGGCTGGTGTTACCGCTGCTCCAGCGGCGCAGGATGTTCAGGCGTTCGCTATCGCTGATGCGCGCCAGCGCCGCGTCGACCAGCCGGCGCAGGCGTGGGTTGTCATTGGCCAGGGCAAAGGCGAACGCCCCGGGGGCGACCGGGCAGAAGTGGTCGATCTTCAAGGTGCCCTGGTAAATCTTGCCAATCGTGAAATCGGTACTGATGGCATCACCCAGGTAGGCGTCGACCTCACCCAGCTCGACGGCGGCCAGCCCGGCGAGGGTCGAGCGATACAGGCTCAGTTGCGCTTTCGGGTACAGGGCCCGGACGCTGCTGGCGGGCAGGTAATGGTCGACCATGGCCAGGCGCAGGCCGGCAAGATCGGAGGTGTTCTTCAGGTTCGTCCCCTCGCGGGTAACGATGACCGGGAGGTCATCGGCATAGCGCGCGCTCAGGCTGAGCTGGGCGTCGGCCGCCTCGAACGCGTTGGAACTGCCCAGCAGGTCGATCCGGCCGTCCCGAAGCGCAGCGATGGCTTCATGGCGGCTGTCGAAGCGGCGCACTTCGATGTCGATACCTAGTTGCTCGGCAATGATTCCTGCGTAATCGGCGCTGAGGCCCTCATAGTCACCCTGGCTGACATTGATTTCCAGCGGAGGATAGTCGGGCCGTGAACTGCCCAGCACCAGGCGCTGGCGTTGCTGCAGCCATTGCCGGTCCTCGCTGGAGAGTGCCAGAGGCGCGGCGGCGCTGACCGAGCGGGCCAGCAACTGGCGAGGTTCGCTGTTGGCCAGCAGCGTGCCGGAGCTGACCAGGCCGATGGCCAGAAGGGCGCTTGCCAGCAGGCGCTTCATGACAGTCGCGCGCTCAGTAGACGCTGTTGCGCTTGGCCAGGTCGACCATTTCCACCAGCGATTCGGTCTTGAGCTTCTCCATGATGCGGCCCCGGTAGGTGCTGATGGTCTTGGCGCTGAGGTTCATGCAGGTGCCGATGTTCTTGTTGTTTTCGCCGCGTGCCAGGCGCCGCAGCACTTCCATTTCCCGGTTGGAGAGGCTGGCCAGGCGCACGGGCTCGCTTTCCAGGGAGTTGCTGTTGACCGACATCTGCGGAAAGGTCGAGTAGCCCTTGACCAAGGCCTTGAGGGCAAACAGCAGGGCTTCATGGTCTTCTTCCTTGGTGACGAACGCACCGATCCCGGCGTCCAGGCAGCGGCGCACGTACAGGTCGGTGGCCTGCCCGGTCAGCACCATGATCTTGGGCACCGGTTCCAGGCACTGCAGGCGCTTGATCACTTCCATGCCGTCCAGGCCAGGCAGGCCGATATCGAGAATGACTACATCAGGGCGCAGTTCGCGGGCCACCTGCGCCACCTCGCTGCCATTGCCGACCTCGCCGACGACATGGAAGCGCTCGCGCTCGAGTAGAAGGCGCAACGACAGCCGGACGATGGGATGGTCGTCAACGATCAGCACGGTTGTCATGAGGAAAACTCCTGTGAAGATGTGGTCCGCTTCCTGGATCACTCAGGAATACGTCAACAAATGGGGTTATCGGACGCGCTGCACGATACGACCATTCCGAACGTTTGGTAATGCCGAGTATAGAAGTGTTGAAAGTCCCCGCGTTTGTTGTTGAAAAGTCCTACAAAGGAGGGGCGTCGCCCTGGGAAAAAGCGGCGATGCCGGTTTTCAGGCCGTGCTGGCACAGGCGGAATGCGCCTTGTTCACGCGCTGGGTAGCGGCGGGATTATTGGCCAGGGCCTGGCCGACCCGTGCCGGGCGGGCCACCAGCTGGCCGGAGCAGTTCGGGCAACGGCCCTGGAAACGGGTATCAGCGCAGGTGCGACAGAACGTGCATTCGAACGAGCAGATCAGCGCGTCGCTGCTGTCACCCGGCAGGTCGGTATCGCAACATTCACAATTGGGGCGTAGCTCCAGCATTGCATGACTCCAGTTCGCAGGTGGGAATACGGAGTCTGCTACGCCTGCGACGCACCTGGCAATGCTCAGTCGCCAGGGCGGTAAAGGTGGGCGTGCCCGGCACGGTACAAGGCCGACTCGGCAAAGGGTGTGTCGCCCAGCACATGGCCGACCAGGATCAGCGCGGTGCGCCGAAAGCCTTTTGCTGCCACGCGTTCGACGATATTGCCCAGGGTGCCGCGCGCCCAGTCCTGGTCTGGCCAGGTGGCGCGATGGACCACCGCCACCGGGCACTGCGCGCCGTAGTGCGGCAGCAACTCATCGACAATGCGCGAAAGGTGTTTAACCCCCAGGTGAATCGCCAGGGTGCTGCCATGCCGCGCGAGGTCGCCCAGCTGCTCGCCAGGCGGCATTGGCGAGCTGTCGCCATAGCGGGTCAGGATCACCGTTTGCGCGACCTGCGGCAGGGTCAGTTCGCAGCCGAGCAGGGCGGCGCTGGCCGCTGTGGCAGTGACGCCGGGAACGATCTGGTAGTCGATGCCCAGTGCTTGCAGGTGGCGGATCTGCTCGCCGATGGCACCGTACAGGCTGGGGTCGCCACTGTGTACCCGGGCGACGTCATGGCCTTGCTCGTGCGCATTGCGCATGGCCGCGATGATCTGTTCCAGGTGCAGTTCGGCGCTGTTGATCACGGTAGCGGCCTGGTGGCCCTCGAGTACCGCAGCAGGCACCAGCGAGCCGGCATAGATGATCACCTGGCATTGGCGGATCAGCCGTTGCCCCTTGATCGTGATCAGTTCCGGGTCGCCGGGCCCGGCGCCGATGAAATAGACCGTCATGATAGTCCTTGCAGGAAGTTGCGGTGGAACGTTCAACAGGCCAGGGCGAGGGTGGCCGGCCCCAGTACCTGGCGGCTCAGCAGCAACCTGGCGGTACCCAGGCGCTCGCTGGCCAGCGCCAGCGCTGCGCTTTCTGCGACCCCCCAGCAACCGCTGTGAGCATGGGCGGCGGCAGAGTGGTGGCTGAGCAGCGCCTCGTAGGCTTGCAGTTGCCGGGTAGGGTACAGCACCAGCGGCACCGCAAGGCGTTCGGCCAGCTGTTGCAGGCCGGGCTCGTTGGCCTTGAGGCTGACGCTGGCGATGCCATGCAGATCGGCAAGCGCCAGGCCCTGGTTGTTCAAAGCCTGGCGCAGCAGTGCTTCCAGGGCATCCGCCGGGCACCCCCGGCGGCAGCCGAAGCCGGCGAAAAAACCCTGCATCAGGCCTGGCGGGCGCGGCGGAACAACCAGGTGCTGAGCATGCCCAGGGCCAGCCAGAAGACGGCATTGGTCAGCCAGGAGGCCAGCTTGAACTGGGTTGCCAGCGCTTCGGGGGCGAGGCTTGCATGTACCTCGGGTTGTGGCGCGCCAAGCACATGCGGGATCACCAGCAGCGCGGTGCCCAGCACTTTCAGCAGCCAGTGGCGGGCGAACACCAGCAAGGCCAGGCCCGCGGCGGTAGCGCTCGCCGTGCCGACCCACCAGGCCTGACGTTGCCCCAGGTCGGCGGCAGCGGTACCTGGCAGTTCCGGTGGCAGGCCCAGGGTAGGGGCCAGGCAGAACACGGCGAAGCCGGCCAGGCCCCACAGTGCACCGCTGCCGATACGCCGCGGTTCGCGCAGGCTGTACAGGGCGGCGAGGATCAGGGCGAAGCCGACCGCGACCACCAGGTTGCCGCCGGTGGTCGACAGTACCCTTTGCCAGCCGTCTTCCGGCGACCAGGCTTCGGCGTCGTGCTCATGGGCTGGCACCTCGCTGCCATGCTCGTGGTGTGCCGCTGGTACCGCCGACTCGTAGGTTTCCGCCTCGAGAATCAGCGGGGCGACCCAGAAGCTTTGCAACAGGGTCAGCAACAAGGCCGCAAGCAGCCCGCTGAAACCCGCCGTGCGGGCAATGCGCATGATCATCAGGCGTACTCAGTGGCAGGGGAAGGCGGCGCTGTGGCGGGTGTCGTGGGCCGCGTTGTGCACGGCCTCGATGTGGGAGAAACCTGCGAAGTACACCAGGCACAGGCCCAACAGGCTGGCGCCGACGGCGATGACGACACGCTGGCTGAGGGTGACCGGGGTGGTAATGCTGTGTGGCTTGGCACTGGTGACGGGCATGACGCGTTCCTCTGCTTTTTGGGGCGACGGGCAAGCGCGGCAGCCCCAGGCGTGACTGCCCAGGGGGATGCAACAGCGCCCGCCCACCGCGGGGTGTTCATGGACGTCAGGCCGGTCTCCGGGCTTGCGAGGAGGAGCCGGGCTCCTGGACAGCATCACCTTCCCATGCCGCCTACGGGCACAGTGGTATTGACGCTTCGCTCGCTTACCGTTGCGGGGGCAGCACCGGCTTTGTCCGGCCCTGCTCGAGAGCCTGCGACGCACCGGTTTCCCGTTTCACCCCAAGGGGGCACCTGAACGCGAGGTGTAAGAAGAGCATGGGTTGGGCGTGGCGTCAATGTGCGAAGCGCTGGATCAGCCGCGCGCGAAGGCGGCCAGCTTGTCGCCATCCAGTCGGTAGCGCACCCACTCGTCCTGTGCTTCGGCCCCCAGCGACTGGTAGAAGCCTATCGCCGGCTCGTTCCAGTCCAGCACGCTCCATTCGAGCCGTCCGCACTGGTTGGCCACCGCTTCGCGGGCAATGTGCCGCAGCAATTGCCGGCCGGCGCCGTCGCCGCGCTGTTCCGGGGTCACGTACAGGTCTTCGAGGTAGATGCCGTTGCGCCCGAGCCAGGTCGAGTAGCTATAGAAATACACGGCGAAACCGATGGCCCGGCCGTCACGCTCGCAGATCAGGCTGCGCACTGTGCTGCCCGCGCCGAACAGGCTGTGCTCGATATCGGCAATACTGGCGACCACCTCGTGGCGGGCGCGTTCATACTCGGCCAGCTCGGTGATGAAGGCCAGGATCTGCGCGGCATCAGTGGGGACGGCAGGGCGAATGGTGACGGTCATGGCGAGGGCTTCCTTGGGCGCTTATTGTCGGTACAGTAATGTGTATCTACTTAATTTTCCGAAACTGTACCAGTCGCCGGCAAGGCGACTCCGTTAGTGTGGCAGCACCCATGAAGAAAATGGAATGCCCGCCATGCTTGCCTCTGCCGACCTGCTGACTGCTTTCGTGCTGTTCGCCTTCGTGTCCTCGATCACCCCGGGGCCCAACAACACCATGCTGCTGGCCTCGGGGGTGAACTTCGGTGTGCGCCGCTCGATTCCCCATGCCATGGGCATCAGCGTCGGTTTCATGGTGATGGTGCTGGCCGTAGGCCTGGGCCTGGGCGAGGTGTTCAAGGCCTGGCCGGCGCTGTACACGGTACTGCGCTACAGCGGCGCGGCCTACCTGCTGTACCTGGCCTGGAAGATCGCCACCTCCGGGCCGGTCGGCACGGCCTCGTCCGCCGCCCGCAAACCGCTGGGCTTCTGGGGGGCTGCGGCGTTCCAGTGGGTCAACCCCAAGGCCTGGGTGATGGCGGTGGGGGCCATTACCACTTACACTCCGGCGCAAGGCTATGTGGCCAACGTGATCGTGATTGCCGCCTTGTTCGCCCTGGTCAACCTGCCCAGCGTCGGCGTTTGGGTGATGTTCGGCAGCGCCCTGCGCAACCTGTTGCAGAACCCGCGCTGGCTGATGCTGTTCAATGTCCTGATGGCCTTGCTGCTGGTGATTTCGCTGTACCCGCTGCTGTTTGTAGAATCAGCGTTTTCCTGAGCCCGCGAGTACGCCAAACCGATGCAGTTGATTCCCTGGTCACATGAATGCGCTGAAGGCTTCACCCTGCGTGGCTGGCGAACCCCGGCCAGTGGCCGGCCGCTGCTGCATTTCCTGCACGGCAATGGCTTTTGCTGTCTGACCTACCAGCCCTTGCTGATGCGTCTGGGTGAACATTTCGACCTGTGGCTCAGCGATGTCCAGGGCCATGGCGACAGCGACCATGGTGGGGCATTTCGCGGCTGGAATCGTACCGCCGCGCTGGCGCTGGAAGCCTTCGCCGCCGGGCGCGGCGAGTATGGCGAGGTACCGCGGTTTGCCGTGGGGCACAGCTTTGGGGGCGTGCTCACCGGCTTGATCCTGGCCAGTGAACCGCAACTGTTCAGCCGTGCCGTGCTGCTTGATCCGGTGTTGTTCAGCCGGCGCATGCTCGGGGTAATGGGCGCGGCTGCATTGCTTGGCCTGCACCGGCGCCACGGCCTCGCACGCAAGGCTGCCAGCCGCCGCAGCCACTGGCCCGATCGAGCGACAGCGCTGGCTTCGCTGCAGGGCCGCGGCATCTTCAAGGGGTGGACTGATGCAGCGCTGCAAGCGTATGTCGAGCATGCCATTGGTGATTGCGGCGAGTCGGTGGTGCTCAAGTGCCGGCCCAGCCGCGAAGTGGAGATATTCAGCTCGTTCCCCCGGCGTCTTTGGGCCAGCCTGGCAGCGATCCGCACACCCACACAGGTCTTGTATGGTGAGCATACGTACCCCTTCGTGCCCCATTCGGTCAACCGCCTGGCAGCGCTCAATGCTTGGGTAACCAGCAGGCAGGTTGCCGGTGGGCATTGCTTCATGCAGGAACATCCCGAGGCTTGCGCCGATGCCGTGCGGGCGTTCCTGCAGCAGTAACCGGCGGGATAGTTTTCCAGACAGCGTTGCGCAGGACGGCGTGGGTAACCTTGGGCTTTTCCCGAGCCTATGCCATGACCAGCCAGACCTTGCTGACCCCCGCCTATCTGCAAAAGCGCTACGACTACTCCTGTGCCGCAATCGAGTCGCTCAGGCGAACCATGCACAGTACGCTGGCACCGCTGACAGCAGGCTCACCCCTGGCCGTGGTCAGCGTGGGCTCCTACGGTCGATGCGAAGTTTCCCAGGTTTCGGACATCGACTTCTTCATCGTGCATGACAGCAGCTTGCCAGTGCAGCGTCTGGACCAGATATTGCGCCAGGTCGGCGACGCCCTGCGGCCTGTCAGCCACCCAGGCGAGAGCGACGTGGCCAAGTTCGGCCGGGATGCGCTGGCCCACTATGCGGACCTGAGCGAGCACATAGGCTGGAAGCGTGAAGGCAGCAGCGCGTTGACTAGGCGCATGTTGATGCTGCTCGAAGGCCGCCCCCTGTATGGGCAGGCCGCCTTTGCCAGGTGGCAACATGACCTGCTGCGCCGTTATGTGCCTGATGACCATGGCCACGGCCTTGCCAGGTTCCTGCTTAACGACCTGATTCGCTACTACCGGACCCTGATGGCAAACTTCGAGGAGAAAAGAGCCGAGGGCAAGGCCTGGGGGGTACGCAACATCAAATTGCTGTTTTCCCGGAAACTGCTTCTTGCAGGCGGCATCGTAGCCGTCGCCGAAGTACACGGCCTGCCTGCGCCAGCCAAGGTCGACCGCCTTCGACAGTTGCTGGCCCTGACCCCGTTGCAGCGCCTGGCCACGCTCGGCGCTGACAATCCTCACAGCGACGCGCTGTTCGAAGACTACGCGGTCTTTCTCGAGTTGATTTCCTCGGCGGAAAACCGCCGCAATCTGGACCGACTGGCGCCTGACCAGGCAATGGCGGATCCGCTTTATCGGCAGCTGCGCAAGCGCGGGCAAGCCTTTTCGTTGCAACTGGAACGTTGGTTGAGGGCACAATACCCGGGGCACCCGATACTCCACGCCATGTGCTTCTGATTGTCCCTCAGGTGGGACGATGTATGCCATTTCCACCAGCTATTGCCTGATTGGCATCGCTGGTAAGGTGATCGCAGCCAAGAGAGGAGCCTTCTCATGAAAAGCATACTGGGCATCCACCGCAGTCCTCACGCCCATTGGGTGGGTGATGGCTTCCCGGTGCGTAGCCTGTTCACCTACGACGATCTGGCCGGCAAGATCAGCCCGTTTCTGTTGCTGGACTATGCCGGTCCTCATCTGTTCACCCCGACCAGTGCGCGGCGCGGCGTCGGCCAGCATCCACACCGCGGCTTCGAAACCGTGACCATCGTCTACCAGGGCGAGCTGGAGCATCGTGACTCCACGGGTGCTGGTGGCTTGATCGGCCCCGGTGATGTGCAATGGATGACCGCTGCCAACGGCATCATCCATGAGGAGTTCCATTCCCCAGGCTTTGCCCGCAGCGGCGGCATGCTGGAAATGGTGCAGCTGTGGGTCAACCTGCCGGCGCGGGATAAACGAGCAGCCGCTGGCTACCAGACCCTGCTGGCCAAGGATATTCCGGTGGTCGAGTTGGACGGCGAGGGCGGTAGCCTGCGGGTGATCGCGGGGGACTATCGCGGGCATCCGGGGCCGGCGCGCACCTTTACCGCCATGGATGTCTGGGACCTGCGTCTGAATGCCGGTGCCACGCTGCGCCTGCCAGTGGCTGCCGGGCGCAACGCGGCGCTGGTGGTATTGCGCGGCAACGTGCGGATCAACCACGAGCGCGAAGCTGGCCCGGCCAGCCTGGTGTTGCTTGACCGTGCCGGTGAAGATGTTGTCGTGCAAGCGCTGGAAGGCGCCAGCGTGCTGCTGCTCAGCGGTGAGCCGATCGACGAGCCGATCGTCGGTTATGGCCCGTTCGTGATGAACAGCCAGGCGGAGATTGCCGAGTCGTTCGATGATTTCCATGCCGGACGGTTCGGGCAGATGCAGGCCGCGCAGGACCCCGCGGCCACGTGATCGACACTGCAGCGGCGGCAGGGGCCGGTACAGGTCACGCATTTGCTGGCATGATGCAGCCATGGCCAAGCTCAGTTCGTTGCACATGTTGCGCCGGTCGCTGCCCGGCGCCCGCCACGAAACCCTGTGGCTACGCTACCATGCCCCTTACCACTGGCCTTCGATGCTGGCGTTCCTTGCTGCGCGCTGTATTCCCGGCGTAGAAACCTGTGTGGACGGCAGCTACAGGCGTTCGCTGGTGGTTGCCGGCCGGCATGCCGTGGTGCACGTTACGCCTTCCGGCAACCAGCACCTGCTCATCCGCCTCGAAGGCGTTCCGGCGCGGGCGCTGCCTGGTCTGATCGCCAGGCTGAGGCGAGTCTTCGACCTTGATGCCAACCCTGCGTGTATCAACGCCGGGCTTTGCGCCGATCCGCTCATGGCCCGCCTGATCAAGCAACGCCCAGGCTTGCGTCTGCCGCAAGGCTGGGACGCCTGTGAGCAGGCGATGCGCACTGTGCTGGGCCAGCAGATCAGCGTAGCTGGGGCCATGACCCTGGCTGGCCGGCTGGTGCAGCGCCATGGTCAAGCCCTGCGCCTGGCTGTGCCGGGCTTGAGCCACGTGTTCCCGACGCTGACGGTTTTGGCGGCGGCGCAATTCGACAACCTCGGAATGCCGCGGGCTCGTGCCGCAACCCTGGGCACGCTGGCCAATGCCTTGCTGGCCGAGCCCGGCTTGCTGCGGCGCGGGCAGCCCCTCGATACGCTGTTGTGCAAGCTGTGCCGGCTCAAGGGCATCGGCCCATGGACCGCGCACTACCTGGCGCTGCGCCAGGCAGGTGCGGCGGATGCTTTACCGCTGGGCGACGTTGCCTTGGTCAAGGCGTTGCGCAGGCTGGAAGGGGACCAGGCACAACTGGCCGAACGCGCCCTGGCCTGGCGGCCGTGGCGGGCGTATGCGGCCCAGCACCTGTGGGCGTCGCTGGGGCCTGACGAGACCGCTCGTCGCTAACTTTGCCATCGCGTCCGCACACCCGGCCCGCACCGGCAATCTTCCACTAAGGTGCTAGAGGATTCCGGCACCATCATTGCCCCGGCGCATGGACACCTGCCGCGGCATGCGCAATATCAATTGGCACCTCGCCTGACAAAGGTGTACTCACACAACAGGCCATCCCACAGAGAGGGTCGTACCATGTCGTTGATAGGAGTTTCGATGCTGGAGATGCGGCAGATGATCGAGCAGGCCTGCCTGCCCGACCGCTGTGAAGTCAGCTGCACGGACGGCGCCAACCTGACCATCCGCCTGGGTCAGGGTCAGAGTCTCGACGAAGGCGTGACCCTGAGCGGGGTCCCGCTGCAAAGCCTGAACAGTTGCCGCGACCTGGTCAACCTGGTAGGCCAGCTGCACGCGCTGCGTAGCACTCAGCCGGCGCCACTCAAGGCGATTGCCTGAGTAGCCCATCGCGTTCCGGTCAGCCCAGGCTGGCCGGGCGCACATATTCCGGCATCAGGCCATTGAACCAGAACAGGATCATCGCCACCAGGATGGTCACCAGCAGCAACAGGCCTACCCCCCAGACGCAGGTCGCGAACAGCATGGCCTGTTCTTTCTTCAGCCGCAGGAACGTCTGCAAGCCACCATACAGCAGCACGCTGGCATACGCCGAGGCCGCCAGCAGCGCCGCAACGGCCAGCCAGCGGATCGGCAGCAGGCCGACCACGCCGGCGAAGAACCAGGGCGTGGCGCAGTAGGCAGCGAAGCCGATGCACTGGTTGAGGCTGGGCTGGGTATCGAAGCCACGCGACATCCAGCGAATCATCACGCCCATCAGCATGACCCCGCCCACCGTGGTGGCATAGAGCAAGCCTGCCAGTTGCGCGGCACTGCCCATGCTCAGGCGCACCCGCTCCTCGGCGGCAAGGCTCCAGCCGAAGGTGCTGGTGCCGACGAACAGGCACACGGCGGGGATCAACGCCAGGGCCAGCAGGCGCGGCAGGTATTGCTGCGGGTGGTCTTCCTCGGCCCGGCGGATGTCCAGCCAGGCGTCGGCGGGGTGGGTGAAGAGCTTGAGCAACGGACTGTTCATGGCATTCTCCGGCAGGCGTGGGCTCTTTGGTATGGAGGCATGCTGCGCCCGGCAGGTTCAGCCGGGTTGGTCACCGTCGATCGGCTTTACTGCAGTTCCAGCAGCAGGTTCAGGCCGCCATCCCCGCACTTGCCCTGGTCGCGGACCACACCGTGGTAGCTGCGTCCATCCCAGACAAACGCCACGCTGTGGGCGCGCTCCACCTTGTCGGGCAACGGCGGGCAGATGTGCAGGCGCAGGCCCGGGCGACCTTGCAGGTTGAGGGCGGCAATCTGGCACTGGCATTCCATGCTTTGTGCGACCGGGCCGAACAGGGTGTCGCGTACGTAATCGAGCTGCAGGGAAGCACTGGGCGCGCGGCAGGGCATTTTCATGGTCGCGCTGCTCCGTTGCGAAGACGGTTGGCTGAGTACAGGTAGGGCATGGCGGGCTCCAGGCTGAAATGGCATGGCCTTTTCTTTGAAGCTTGCCAGGCCAAGATGTTCAACCTGTTTCATGCGCGTTCATCCTGTTTGCACAGGCCCGCTTCAGCGCCCGGCCTTGCGCAGGGTCAGGTTGATCCGCCGTTCCCCCAGGCGCGGATGTACGCCGGGTTTGACCGGTAGCACACCGTGGAAGCGCAAGCGGTCTTCGCCGCCCCAGACCAGCACATCGCCATGGCTCAGGGCAATGCGCCGGGTCTTGTCGGCGCGCTGCAGCCCGCCGAACAGGAATATTGCCGGCAAACCCAGGGACACAGACACGATCGGTTGGCCGAAGTCCAGTTCGTCGCGGTCCTGGTGCAGGCTCAGGCGGGTGCCGGGCAGGTAATGGTTGACCAGGCAGGCATCCGGCATGAAGTGGTCGAAACCGGCCACGGCCGCCGCCCGGGTGGCCAGGGCCAGCAATACAGGGGGCAGGGCGGGCCAGGGTTTGCCGCTGAGCGGGTCGCAGGGGCTGTAACGGTAGCCCTGCTCATCGCTGACCCAACCCAGCGTGCCGCAGTTGGTCAGCCCTACCGCCATGCGCAGGCCGCCCGGGGTATGCATGTGCCGGAACGGCGCCGCGCGCAGTACCGGGCGCAGGGCGTCGAGCACGGGCTCGATTTCGGCCAGGGCGAAGCCGGGCAGCAGCACGGTATGACTGGCCAGGCGTTGTGCCTGAGTGCCGAACAGGTCGAGGTCGGACTGGATCATATGCTCGGGTATCGGGTTGGATGGCGACCATTGTAAAGCGCCTGGCAGGCTTGGCCTATCTGCGGGTTTTGCAAGTCTTCAACACTGTGCCAGTGCCGTGAGGCCTGCTCGCGACCGGGCGCAAGAAAACCGGACGCTGCAAAAAAGGAACCGCGGCACCAGGGAGAGGAGTACCGCGGTTCAAGGGGGAACGCTGTATTGCTGGCGCACAGTGGCCAGGCTGTCACCGCCTAACTGGCTGACGACGATGCCAACAGATGTTTCTTCGCAACCTCCGACAGTTACCGCACAACGACGTTGACCGTGCGCGTGGTGCCTTGGCTGGTGGTGATCGTCGCCGTCGGTGTCACAGTCGGGATGAGCGTGGTGCTGTTGCGCACCGCCAGGCGCCAGCGCCCGCCCAACGCCACTGTGGCGCTGCCCAGGGTCTGCACCCCGCTGGTGGTGGTCGCCCGCACGGTGACGGTATTGCCGGTGGTTACCGACGAAGTGCCGCTGAGGTCCCAGTTGTAGCGGTTGTTCGAGCGTACCGTGACGGTGGCTTCAGTGACCGTGAAGGTTTCGGCGACGGGCCGTGGCGAGACGTTGACGGTGACGATGGCGGAATTGGACAGCGCCCCCAGCGAGTCCCGTGCCTGGTAGCTGAAAGTCGTGGTGAAGGCCGTGGTCACCGTGGCTGGCGGGGTATAGGTCACCGTGGTTCCGTTGCTGCTGACGCTGCCGCGGCCGGCGGCTGGCTGGGTCACAGCGGCAACGGCCAACGGCAGGTTGCCTTCCGGGTCGGTGTCATTGGCCAGCACGTTGATGGTCAATGGCACGCCGAGGGTGGCGACTGTTTCCGGGTTGGCCGTCGGCGCCCGGTTGGGGGCCACGTTGATGGTGACCGTGGCCGGTAGCGACTTCAGGCCTTTGGCATCTACCGCGCGGTAGCCGAAGCTGGCTACCAGCGGCTGGGTGGCCCCGGCGGGTGGGGTATAGGTGACCGCAGTGGTGCCGTTCATCACTACGCTGCCCAGCCCCGCACCGGGTTGGGTCAGGTCGCTGATGGCCAGCGGTACGTTGCCGTCCGGGTCGCTGTCGTTCTGCAGCAGGTTGAGGGTAATCGGAATGCCGACACTGGTGCTGCCGCTATCGGCCTGTGCCAACGGCGGCTGGTTGGCCGCTTCGACCGGGGCGTTGCCTATCACCACCACCGGCTCGATATCGCTGCCGCCGTGAGCCGACTTGACGGTGATGCTGGCCGGTGGCTGCGGTACGTCGTTGATGGTCAGGCTCTGTAGCGTGCCCGACCTGGACAGCCGGCCATAGCCTTGGGCGATCAGGTCGGGAATGGCCACTTCATCGCTGGAACTGGCCTCGACCAGCAGGCGTTTGCTGGCCCATTCGTAGCGTGCGGTGCTGACCTTGACCACGTCGCTGAGCTTGCTCGACAGCGCCGTCGGCCGGGTACCGGCGGTGCTGTTGCTGGCGGTCACCACCACCACCGGCGGCGGCGCGTCAGGGCCAGGCTGCTGGTGGAAGAACAACCCGTTGTTGTCGGCGGTGAGGGTGAACTGGCACGGCGAAGGCGGGTTGCCGACCAGGGCCAGGCCGTTGCGCATGCACAGGCTGGCTTCCTTGGGGGCCTTGGCGAACACTTCGGTGCGAGTGCCGCTCGCACTGCGCGAATAGGTGGCACGCTGCAGGGATACCGGGGTCTGCGCGCGTGGATCCAGTACCTTGCCAGAGACAGCGAAAAGGTTGGTCTGAAGGGTGCCAGCGGGGCCTTCGATGCGCACGAAGTTGGTATTGAACGGGCTGCCGGTCACCGCTTCGGTGATGTTGGGGTCGCCAACATAGGTTTCGCTGGCGCCCGTATCGGGATTGACCTCGATGTAGGGCCCGCCGACACCCTTCAACCAAGGGCCGATCGCCCCGGCCAGTGCGCCCCGGAAGTTGCCCGGCGCACCAATGCCTATGTCACGGGTGATATTGATCGCCCGCCGGCCGGCGGTGGTGACGTTGACCGTTTCGACGCCGTAAGGGTGGGTGATGGTGTAGGTGCCAGTGCGTGGCACGGAAGCCCGGATACGGATGCGGGCGAAGCTTTGCTGATCGCCGTCCACCGGGTTTCCCGCTGCGAAAGCCGCCTCCAGCCCGGCGACATAGACTTCCAGCTCATAGCCACTGTTGCCCACTGCGGGGATCGAGGTTTCCGCGAGGAACCAGAACATCTCCGGCGGCCAGTTATCCGGGAATACCAGCGGCAGGGTATCGTCATAGATGCCGGGTTCGGGCAACAGGGTGCACATATACGCCGGTGCACCTGCCGCGCCTGGCGCGCGCGTGCTGGTCGCACGTGACTGGCACAGCTCCAGGGACTGGTCAAGGCTGTCCTTGTACCACATCGGGTAGCCACCGGTGGCGAAGGTGTAAGGCCCCGGGTCGACGTCGGACAGCACGGCTGAGGCAGTGCCGGTAACACCAAGAGAGAGACCGGCGGCTAACAGTGCACGGCGCGACCAGGTGTTCATGCTACCTCCTTCAGGGCTCGGCCTTTGTCTGTTCATGGCACCAGCACCACGTCTTCGGTGTCGCTGCCCCCGCTGGCACTGGTGACTGTCACCTTGGCTGGCGGGATGGGTGACAGGCTTGTATTCAGGCTTTTCAAGGCGCCGTCGCCGCTGAGGTCGCCGATCAGCGTGCCGTTGCCGGTGCGCGCGGTGAGCACCGGCGGAGTCGTTTCGTCGCTGCTGCTGGCCACCAGGGTCAGCTGGCCGGTGGACAACCGGTACTGGGCCTGGATGATGGTGACCAGGTCGGCCAGCGGCACGTTGGCGATGGCCGGGCTGCTGCTGGGGATCGCCACGCGGTTGTCGGCATTCAGGGTCAGCACCGCCCCCACGCTTGGGTTGAGTACCGACTGCGCGTACCAGGCGCCGGTGCCGTTGGCCTCGGTGAGGTTGAGCTGAGGGGCCTGGCTGGTCAGGCTGACGCTGGCCGGTGGCGGCGGGGCCATCACGAAAATGTCCTGCTGGGCACGCAGGTCGCCGTTCTCGGTATGCCGCGAGTAGGTGCTGCGCTGCGGCATCAAAGGGGTTGGCAGGGCCACATCGGAGAGCTTGCCCGAGACCGCGAACAGCTCGGTGCGCAGGTCGATGCCGCCCGGGCCCTCGATGCGCACGAAATTGGTCTTGAACGGGCTGCCGGTCACCCGCTCTTCCAGGTTCGGGTCGCCAATGAAGCGCTCGCTGCCTTCGTTGTAGGGCCCATTGACGCTGCGCAGGAAAGGCCCGACATCGCCTTTCAGCGCACCGCTGAAATCGCCCGCGCCAGCAATGCCGATGTCGCGGGTCATGTTGATCGCCCGGCGCCCGCCGGCAGCTACATCGAACACTTCGACACCATAGGGATGGGTAATCACGTAGGTGCCGGCGGTGGGGACGTCGACCCGGATACGCACCCGGGCGAAGCTGACCTGGTCACCGGCGAGCGGCTCTCCCGAGGCAAACGCCGCTTCGACCGCCGTGCCGTAGCCTAGGTTTATGCCGCGGCTGGCATCGACGATGGCGGCGTCGGCGGTGAACCAGAACGCCTCGTCCGGGAAGTTGCCGGGGAAGACGATCGGTTGGGTATCGTCGAACACGCCAGGGGTAGGCAATAACGTGCACATGTACGCAGGGGCGCCAGGGGCCCCCGCAACACGCGAGCTGACCGCCTTGGTCAGGCACAGGTCAAGGGCGCGACCATGGTTGTCCTGATACCAGGCGGGGAAACCACCGTTGGCGGCCACGTAGGCGCCTGGATCGACAGCGTTCAGGGCAGCCTGTGCCGGAACCTGTAACATGCCGATGAAGATCGCCATAGCCAGCGGGCGGGGAAGCGGTCGGTGCATGAGTCATTTCCTCCTGCAAACGGGCCCATGGACTTGGGGCTGGCAGGAGATCGGCAATAGCCATGCCAGGTATCCGAGACTGCTGCTGCACGCCTTGCGTTGCAAGGGCCTTGCCTATATCGCAGGCAATCTACAGGCGTGCCGAGTGGGGGGCGTTACCCCAGGATTGGGGGCAACAGCGGGCCGATCCCCGATCACGCCCGTCGGCGTGCGGAAATAATTAGAAAAATAAATGCCACTTTTTTGCCATCGGCCACCTCTCACCCAGACGAGCTAATCCTTTCGGGTGGGAGGGCATTGCCATGTCGTTGAGTTTCACGCCTGCACAAGCGTTGCGTGCCAACAGCCTGTATCGGATCTCGCCGATGGTGGCGTGGTTGATCGAGGAAATAGGCGCGGCCCTCGCGGTTTCAGCCGACCTCGCCGGGCGACAAGAGATGGTAGATACCCTGTTGCAACGTATCGAGGACGTGTTGGCCGGCAAGCCGCAGGCTTGCACGTTCTTCGCCTACCAGCTTCAGGCCTGGAGCCGGGAATATGACCTGCCGTCTGAACGGGTAGCCGAATTCTACATGGCCGCAAGGGCGCTGAAAGCGCTGGTTGAGCCAATGTCAGGGGCTGCTCCCGATCCGCTGGGATGAGCGTGGCTACAGGTTAACTCGACAGAAAATACCCCTGATTGAATGCTTTGTTTTTCAAGGTAATAGCACGGGGAGTTAAGATTCACATTCAGATCATGCGCGTCGTGCCGACCAGCGGCGGCTTGACGAACGTACACAGTTTTGCTGTATTGAAACCGGTTTCATCGCTACTCCAACAATCATAAGGACCGCCCATGACCGACGCGCCTGCCCATGCCCGCGAACGGGTCACCATCAGCGAAGTAGCGCGTGTCGCTGGCGTTTCAAAGGCCACCGTCTCGCGGTATATCGGTGGCGATCGCCAATTGCTCGCCGAAGCCACTGCCAAACGCCTGGAGCAGGTCATCGAGCGCCTCGGCTACCGTCCCAACCAGATGGCCCGAGGCCTGAAGCGCGGCCAGACGCGGCTGATCGGCATGCTGGTAGCCGATATTCTGAACCCCTATTCGGTAGCGGTGATGCATGGCGTGGAAACCGCCTGCCGTCAGCACGGCTACAGCCTGGTGGTGTGCAACACCAACCGCGACGACGAGCAGGAGCGTCATCACCTGATGGCCCTGCAGTCGTACAACGTCGAAGGTCTGATCGTGAACACCCTCGGCCACCATCCCGGGGAACTGCTCAACCTGCAGCGCGATATGCCTTTGGTACTGGTCGATCGACAATTGCCCGAGCTGCATGTCGACCTGGTAGGCCTGGACAACGCCGACGCGGTCGAACAGGCCCTCGACCACCTGCAGGCGCAAGGCTATCGCGATATCCTCGCGGTCACCGAGCCCCTGGATGGCACCAGCTCGCGGCTGGAGCGGGTCGAGGCATTTGGCGCTTCGATCGGCCGCCGGCCAGGCATGCGCCAGCAAGTGGCGGAAATCACCCCCGGCCTGGACGGCCAGCTGGCCTCGTTCCTCGCGGGCAACGGCCATGGTCCGCAGGCCATCTTCACCTTCAACGGCATTGCCACCCTGGCCGTGACCCGGGCGCTGCACGAGGCCGGGCGCAACCTGTTCGCCGAAGTCGGGCTGATCGCCCTCGACGACCTCGACTGGTACCCCTTGGTCGGTAGCGGCATTACCGCGCTGGCTCAGCCCACCGAACGTATCGGCGTGGCGGCATTCGAGCGCCTGCTCGGTCGATTGCGCGGCGACAGCGGCGCCGCCAGGCGCATCGACTTCAAGGCCAACCTGATCATCCGAGGTTCAACCCAGCCACAGTAACTGCCAGCAAGCGACTGCGGGCGGTTACTGGATAAAAATGAAACCGGTTTCAGAGGGATAACAACAATGCATGCAAACCCCGTTTCCATCAGCCTTTCCAGCTATGGCGCCGAGCTGGTCAAGCAGCACGGCCAAGCGCATTTCCTCAACCTGCTGGCTGCCGCTGGCGTTACCCGCGTAGAGCTGCGCGAAGAGTTGTTCAGCTGTGCGCCAGACACTGCAGCACTGTCGGCAGCCATGGCTGCGTTGCGCCTGGAGTGCCTGTATTCCACACCCCTTGAGCTGTGGACCGAGCAGGGCCTGCCTGACCCGCAGCTTGCACCGAAGCTGGCAACCGCCCATGCTCTCGGCGCTGTGGCGCTGAAGGTTTCCCTGGGGCACTACCGGGACGGCTGCGATATGGCGGCTCTGGCGCGGTTGTTGCCCGGGCCCGGGCCGCTGCTGCTGGTAGAGAATGACCAGACGGTGCAGGGTGGCAGAATCCAGCCACTGCTGGGGTTTCTACAGCGTGCCGAAGACTTGGGGCTGAGCCTGGGCATGACGTTCGACATCGGTAACTGGCAGTGGCAGGGCGAGACTGCCCGCCAGGCCGCACGCCAGCTGGGCCGCTGGGTGCGTTACGTCCATTGCAAGGCCGTACAGCGCCTGGGCGATGGCCGCCTGGCTGCCGTACCGCCCAACGCCGCGGACCTGCAGGAATGGGCTGCACTCATGGCCGCGTTCACGCCTGGCGTGGTGCGCGCCGTCGAATACCCCTTGGTCAGCGACGACCTGCTGGCACTGACTCGCGCCCAGGTGCGCGCGCTGGCGGCGCTGGGTCGCCGTGCGGCAGCGCGCGAGGTGCCGAGCCATGCGTGAACATGACGTGCTGTGTTTCGGCGAGACCATGGCCATGTTCGTCGCCGAACAGGCCGGCGACCTGGCCAATGTCAGCCAGTTTGGCAAGCGCATCGCAGGTGCGGACAGCAATGTGGCCATCGGCCTGGCGCGGCTCGGCTTCAAGGTCCGCTGGCTGAGCAGGGTGGGCGACGATTCGCTTGGCCGTTTCGTGCTGGACAGCCTGCGCCGTGAAGGCCTGGATTGCTCGGGCGTGGAAGTCGATCCCAGTTATCCCACCGGCTTCCAGCTCAAGGGCCGCTGCGACGATGGCAGTGATCCGGCGGTAGAGTACTTCCGTCGTGGCTCGGCGGCCAGCCGACTGTCGCCAGCGCTGCTCCGCCCGGGCTGCCTGCAAGCCCGCCACTTGCACGCCACCGGCATCCCGCTGGCCTTGTCTGACGGTTGTCGGGCGCTGTCCCATGCACTGGTTGATGGCATGCGCGCCGCCGGGCGCAGCATTTCCTTCGACCCCAACCTGCGTCCCTCGCTGTGGCCTGACCAGGGCAGCATGGTGCGCGAGATCAATGCGCTGGCGGCCAAGGCGGACTGGGTGTTGCCAGGCCTGGAGGAGGGCCGCTTGCTCACCGGTCAGCACACCCCGGCGGACATCGCGGCGTTCTACCTCGACCTGGGGGTGGCCCGGGTGGTGATAAAGCTGGGCGAGGCGGGCGCCTACTTCCGTAGCGCCGATGGCGAAGGCCTGGTCGCGCCAGTGCCGGTCAGCCGGGTCGTGGACACCGTCGGCGCCGGCGATGCCTTCGCCGTCGGCGTGCTCAGCGCGCTGCTGGAAGGCCGGCCCTTGGCCGACGCAGTGGCACGCGGCAACTGGTGCGGCAGCCGCGCCGTGCAGTCGCGGGGCGACATGGAGGGGTTGCCGTTGCGCCATGAACTGGAGGTTCACGAACTGCGCAAAAGCGCGTGAACACTTCATACCCGAATCACCTGTTGCAACAAAAACAACAAGCTCAGGAGAAGCACACATGCACAAGCAAAGCCTGGCACCTCGCCGCTGGTGGTACCTCATCCCGATCGTCTTCGTCACCTATAGCCTGGCCTACCTGGACCGCGCCAACTACGGCTTCGCTGCCGCTTCCGGCATGGCCGAAGACCTGCAGATCACGCCCGTGCTGTCCTCGTTGCTGGGGGCACTGTTCTTCCTCGGCTACTTCTTCTTCCAGGTACCTGGCGCCATCTACGCCGAAAAGCGCAGCGTGAAGAAGCTGATCTTCGTCTGCCTGATCCTCTGGGGCGGCCTGGCCACGCTCACCGGCATGGTCAGCAACGTCTACATGCTGGTGGGTATCCGCTTCCTGCTCGGGGTGGTGGAGGCGGCGGTAATGCCGGCGATGCTGGTGTACCTGTGCCACTGGTTCACCCGTGCCGAGCGTTCGCGTGCCAATACCTTCCTGATGCTTGGCAACCCGGTGACCATCCTGTGGATGTCGGTGGTATCGGGATATCTGATCAAGCATTACGACTGGCGCTGGATGTTCATCATCGAAGGTTTGCCGGCGGTGGTCTGGGCGTTGTTCTGGTGGCGCCTGGTGGACGACCGCCCGGCGCAGGTGACGTGGCTGAGCGCGCAGGAGAAAGACGCCCTGCAGCAGGCGCTGGCCGCCGAGCAGCAAGGCATCAAGCCGGTGAAGAACTACCGCGAGGCGTTCCGCTCGCCACAGGTGATCATCCTTGCGCTGCAGTACTTCTGCTGGAGCATCGGCGTGTATGGCTTCGTGCTGTGGCTGCCGTCGATCCTCAAGCAGGCAGCGAAGGTCGATATCGTCGAGGCCGGCTGGCTGGCGTCGGTACCTTACCTGGCGGCGGTACTGGCCATGGTTGGCGTTTCGTGGGCATCCGACCGCCTGCAGAAGCGCAAGCGCTTCGTCTGGCCGCCGCTGCTGATCGCCGCTGTCGCCTTCTATGGCTCGTACGCCCTGGGCAGCCAGCATTTCTGGTTGTCGTACACGTTGCTGGTGGTCGCCGGTGCCTGCATGTATGCACCCTATGGGCCGTTCTTCGCGATCGTGCCCGAGATCCTGCCAGCCAATGTCGCCGGCGGCGCCATGGCGCTGATCAACAGCATGGGGGCGCTGGGGTCGTTCGGCGGTTCGTGGCTGGTCGGCTACCTCAATGGCGCCACCGGTGGGCCCGGTGCCTCTTACCTGTTCATGTGTGGCGCGCTGCTCGCCGCAGTGGCGCTTACCGCCGCACTCAATACGTCGCGGACCTCAGGCCGAGCCAAGCGCGGCGGTTCACGTCTGGCCATGAGCCAATAGGAAACCTGTGATGAAGAAGCGAATCGTCCTGTACAAACGCCTGTCCGACCCGTTGATGGCGCGCCTGCAAGCGCACGTCGAGGTGACCTGGGTGGATATCAACCAGCCCGACGGCCTGGCACGCCTGCGCGACGCCTTGCCGGGGGCACACGGGCTGCTGGGGGCCAGCCTGCGGGTGGACGCCAGCTTGCTCGACCTGGCGCCACAACTGGAGGTGATAGCCAGCGTTTCGGTTGGCGTGGACAACTACGACATCGCCGAGCTCAGCCGGCGCCGGGTGATGCTGACCAACACTCCCGACGTACTGACCGAAACTACCGCCGACACTGGCTTTGCCTTGATCCTGGCAACTGCGAGGCGCGTTGTGGAACTGGCCAACTGGGTCCGCGACGGCCGTTGGCAGGCCAGCCTCGGCCCGGCACATTTCGGTAGCGATGTGCATGGCAAGACGCTGGGAATCGTTGGGATGGGCCGTATCGGCGAAGCCTTGGCCAGACGCGCCGCAGCCGGCTTCGGCATGCGTGTGCTGTATCACAGCCGACGTGCCAGGCCTGAAGTGGAGGCGCGTCATGGTGCACGGCAGTGCAGCCTGGATGAGCTGTTGCAGCAGGCGGATTTCGTTTGCCTGACCGTGCCACTGAGTGCTGCCACCGAAGGTTTGATCGGTGTGCGCGAGCTGGCGTTGATGAAGCCTGAGGCGATCCTGGTGAACATTTCCCGCGGACGTGTGGTGGATGAGGCCGCGCTGGTCGAAGCGCTGCGTGAGCGGCGCATACGCGGCGCCGGGCTGGATGTGTTCGTGCAGGAACCGTTACCGCTGGACTCGCCCTTGCTGCAGCTCGACAACGTGGTGGCGACCCCGCACATCGGCTCGGCGACCGAGGAAACCCGCGATGCCATGGCACGTTGCGCGGTGGATAACCTGCTCAGCGCACTGGCAGGTGAACGGCCGGCGAATCTGGTCAATGAGGCACCCAGGGCTTGAGGTTGCGCCTGCTTCGCGGATAAATCCGCTCCACAAGGTGAACCGCGCCGGCCAAGGTTGACGCGGTACCTGTAGGAGCGGCTTCAGCCGCGATCACCGGCAAAGCCGGTGCTGCAGGCATCACCCGACAAGCCGGCTTACCGGCAGTTGCCCGCCTTGCGATAGCCCGCCGCTTGCGCCTCACCCTCGGTGGCGAAGGTGACCTGGTTTTTCGGGCTGACCTGAGCATACCCCGGGCAGCCGCTGGCCAGGTGATAAACGTGGCTGTTGCGGTTGCCAAGCACCGCCCCCACCGACCCGCCGCCGGCCAGGCTCGGCCTGGCTTCGGCCTTGGCGGGCTTCGCCGTTACCGCTTGCACCACGCCGCTACCTTGCGGTTTGTAGTCGGCGGTCCATTTGCGCTCGCCGGTCACGAACGGGTTGGCGTGGCCCATGATCGCCGCAATGCGGCGATCACGTTCTTTCTCCCAGGCCGATACCGGGTACTGCCGGTCCCAGGCCATCAGCACCTGCTGCTGCTGGCGCGACATGTTCAGCTTGTAGCGGTCGTACATGTAGAACGTGGTGCGCGCCACCAGGCCCTTCACTGTATCCCGCGGTTCGGCGGCACGCTGCACGAAGTCGACTTTGGTGCTGCACTGCCCGTACTGCCCGGCATTGCCATTCACCATGGCGTAGTTGAAGTTGCTGCGGTCGCCGTTGACCTCGCCCACCGCCGGGTAGAGGTTGAACAGGTCGGCTTCCATGGCGCGGAACACCGGGTCATCGTCGACGCAGTGTTCGCGGCCGCCGTTCTTCCAGCACTGGCGCTGGCTGCCGAAGGTGTAGGCGGGCACGATGTGCTCCCACTCGGTGCGCTCGGCGCGGTTTTGCTGCTTGCGCGTCTGGTAGCCGCACGAGGCGGCATCGATACGCCCGCCGGACTTGCCTACCCAAGTCCATTTGCAACCGCAGTACAGGTCGCCCATGGCACTACTGGCCTGGTCCAGATACACCTTCTGCTTGGCCACCACTTTGGCTTCGGTGAAGGTAGCCGGGGGGCTTGCCAGGGCTGGAAGGGTGAAGGAAAACAGTAAGGTTGCGGCGTAAAGCAGTGATTTCATGAGAAAAAACATATTTCGGGGAGAGGCCGGCATTGTAATGGTTTCGCCGAGGCTGGCCAGCCTGCTGAATCAAGGCCCGGCCTTGACCCGCCGGCAACCCCACCGGCTTGACCCCCAAAAGGGTTCGCCTCAGCGCTCCAGATAATGGGTTTGCGCGGCAAAGTCGATGAACCGCTTGCTGGCCAGCGACAGGTATTCCCCCGACCGCCAGCACAGGCGGAAGCTCATCAGCTGCGCCGGCCGGAACGGCACGCCGACAATGCCTGGTGTGCGCTGTTGCACCGAGCGCAGCAGGGTGGCCACGCCCATGTTGTCCAGTGCGGCCTGCACCACCAGCGAGACGAAGTTGCTCTGCAGCGCTACCTGGTAAGTGATGCCGTGTTCGGCGAAGAACGCGTCCAGCAGGTGGCGCTGTACGAAGGTGCGGTCGAACACCACCATGTCGGTATTGCGCAGGTCCTCGGCGGTGAGGAAGGCCTTGTCGGCATACGGATGGTCGGGGTGCATGCACGCCAGCATCTCGTCGCTGCCCAGCAGGATCGATTCCTTGTCTGGCGGGACACGCCTGGACTCCAGTAGCGCCAGGTCGATTTCCCGCTGCTCCAGGCGCTGGCCAATGTCCTCGGCGCTGCCTTCGAATACGGTCATGGCGATGCCCGGGTAAAGCCGGCGGAAGGCGTTCATCAACCCGGGCACATAGTGCAGGCCGAACATGGGTGGAATACCCAGGCGGACTTCGCCGCGCTTGAGGTCGGCCATGTCGCGCAGTTCCTGCCGGGCCACGTCCATTTCGCGCAGGGCCGAGGCAATCCGCGGCAGGAACCGCTCGCCCTCGGCGGTGAGAATGACTTTGCGTGTGGTGCGGTTGAACAGGGTCACGCCCAGTTCTTCCTCCAGGCGGGTAACGGCCATGCTCAGCGCCGGCTGGGCGATGTGCAGGTGTTGCGCGGCTTTGGTGAAGCTGCCTTGGCGAACGATTTCGACGCAGCAACGCAATGCCTTGAGATTCATGGTCGGGGACTACTCATCAGAGAGGTGCATTCATAACGAACTGTGATGTCAGGCATCATAACAATATATTTATTATTATTAACCGGAGGGCCTACGATGCGCGCCACTGAGACATCCTGCAACATCTCAGTCACGCAGCTTGATAACGCTGCAATCCCACGAAGATTTTGAGGTAGTACCCTAAATGGCCAAGGCCGCCGATGTCGTTGTGCAATGCCTGGAAAACGAAGGTGTCGAGTATGTGTTCGGCATCCCCGGTGAGGAAAACCTCGACCTGCTGGAATCCCTGCGCAAGTCGAAGATCAAACTGGTACTGACCCGTCACGAGCAGTCCGCAGGTTTCATGGCTGCCACCTACGGTCGTCTGACCGGCAAGACCGGCGTCAGCCTGTCCACCCTTGGCCCCGGCGCGACCAACCTGGTTACCGCCAGCGCCTACGCCTACCTGGGTGGCATGCCGATGATGATGATCACCGGCCAGAAGCCGATCAAGAAGTCCAAGCAAGGCCGTTTCCAGATCATCGACGTGTGCGGCATGATGGACCCCATCACCAAGTACACCCACCAGTTCGCCTCGGCCGACAACATCCCGGCGCGCATGCGCGAAGCCTTCCGCCTGGCTGAAGAAGAAAAGCCCGGTGCCGTGCACCTGGAACTGCCGGAAGACATCGCCGCCGAGCAGACCGACGCCCTGCCGATCCCGCCAAGCCTGCACCGCCGCCCGCTGGCCGAGCACGTGGCCATCGAGGCTGCCGTGCAGAAGCTGCAGAACGCGCGCAACCCGATCCTGGTGATCGGTGCCGGCGCCAACCGCAAGATGACCGCCAAGGTCCTCAAGCAGCTGATCGACAAGACCGGTATTCCGTTCATCACCACGCAGATGGGTAAAGGTGTAGTCGACGAGCGCCACCCGCGCTTCCTCGGCAACGCTGCGCTGTCCTCGGGCGACTTCGTCCACCGTGCGATCGAAGCCGCCGACCTGATCGTCAACATCGGCCACGACGTGATCGAGAAGCCGCCGTTCTTCATGGTCCGTGGCGGCACCGAGGTCATCCACATCAACTTCCGCTCCGCAGAAGTGGATGCCGTGTACTTCCCGCAGGTGGAAGTGATCGGCGATATCGCCAACGCCGTC